>NZ_AQXS01000001.1:0-1121 GCF_000376905.1 Thioalkalivibrio sp. AKL6
CGCATCCAGCACGCCGCGCGCCGCCCTCTCCTGCAGCAGCTCTTCCTGGTTGAACAGCCCCGGCCGCGGCCCCACCAGGCTCATCTCGCCCTTCAACACATTCCACAACTGCGGCAGCTGATCCAGCTTCGTCTTGCGCTGGAAGTGGGCCCACGAGTACCCTGTACACTAGCGAGAACCGGCATAAGGATATGCCTCAAGTGAGCCATGCCATTGAATTCATTGAGACCCCAACCTTCACCCGACAATTCCAGGCGATCGCCACAGATGATGAACTGAAAGAACTCCAGCGCGTGCTCATCGCCCAACCCGATAAAGGCGACGTGATGCAGGGAACGGGTGGGCTGCGCAAGATCCGTATGGGGTTAGGCCATCACGGAAAGCGTGGCGGCGCTCGCGTCATCTACTTCCTGGCCAGCGCAGAGACCATCTATCTGATACTGGCCTACCCCAAGAGCGCGAAAGAGAACCTGACGCCTGCCGAAAGGGCTACATTAAAAATACTCACCGACCAATTGAGGGAGGAAGCCTCCTGATGAATATCTACGACGAACTCCAGACATCACTGCAGGAAGCAGTCGATATCAAACAGGGCAAGGCAAAGGCTAGCCGCGTTACCCGCCACGAAGTGGCGGACGTGAAGGCGATTCGGGCCAGCTTGCACGTTTCCCAGGCGGAATTTGCCAAAGCCATGGGAACGAGCGTCGACACCATCAAAAGCTGGGAAGCCAAACGGCGCAACCCCACCGGGTTGGCAGCCAAGGTACTGGCAACGATCCAGACCAACCCGAGCTACTTCGCCGAACTCGCCTCGCACTGACCCGAGCGACGCGACCCCTTCGCCCAACCTCTCAACGCACAAAGCCCACCCTCGCCCGCGTAGTGGCGTAACGCCTCTAGGTTTCGAGTCTCACTCCGACGCCCACCACACGGCGAACGCAAGCGCCTCCCCCGTCATCGCGAGGAGCGAAGCGACGCGGCGATCTCCACGAGCCACCCCCGCACCCGATCCATCATCGCGGCCGCAGCGCCACCACTACAACGTCATCCCGGCCGCAGCACCACCCCACCTCGTCATCCCGGCCGTAGCGCAGCGAAGAGCCGGGATCTCCCACGCCGGA
>NZ_AQXS01000002.1:0-1638 GCF_000376905.1 Thioalkalivibrio sp. AKL6
GGCTCGCCGGTGTAGTCACGGCTTGCCCGCTCCACGAACTGCAGGGCATCCTCCACGCGATCCTGTTCCAGATAGATCGCCGTCAGCGTACGAATATCCTGCAGCGATCCGGGGCTCTCCTGAACATGACGATTGAGGTTGTGTTCGGACTGATCGCGGGCCTGCTGTTCGACCTGCTAGTACTTCCCGCCATGCTGGTCGTCGCGCATCGACTGTCGCGGGCGCGTACGGCCTGACCCCATGGCTCCTCGCGAGGCGCGACCGGTCCTTCGGTAGTCGCGCTCCCCCGCACATCACGCCGCCCCTCCCAATCGGCCCGTCACCCCGATCCTTTGCCATTACCCGGGACCTCTTGTGACGTCCCCTGTCGATACGCATTACAACCAAAAAAATACCCTCAACTTACTGATTTTATTTTATTTGTTCTCCATTCATCCCCTACCCGGCGGCCTGACGCCCGCAACCCACGCCAGCCTCCGTCGACCGCCTTTACAGTTCCATCCCAGAACTGGGGCCTATCGCCCGCACGCTGCCAACAATCCAATACCCGCCGGGAAAACATCAAACTTTTCCCCCTACATAACAAAGCCTTACGAACGATCAATCCTCGAAGTGAAACTTGGCACGTTGTCTGCCTATAACAACTCGGCAGCAACTGAATTGGCCATCAGGCCAAGCCCCGGCGATGGTTAAATCGCTTCAAATTGAGCATCAGGAGAAATCCATGAACGCGAAAAAAGCTCTTCTTGCTTCGCTCTGCGTCGGCATTTTCGCCGCAGGTGCGAGTACCGCGACGGCGGAGACGATCGACTTCGACATGAACCTCGACGCCACCGCGAACTACAGCGGCTCGGTCGAAAACGTCCGCCGGATCCAATTCGACCTGAACACCCAGACCTTCCAGTACATTCAGGACCCGAACAACCCGGTTCAGGTCGGCGATGTGTTCTATGACCGCGGGTACGGTGATGCCACGTCCTACCGGACCTCCACCAACGCGGCCGCACCCCAGACCGGCGACATCCTTGGCACCGACTACTCCATGGGGCTCCTCTGGGACGAACTCCGCGGCGTGGTAACCGGCACCGATACAGTCGGCGGCAATTACGTCGTCACCGCTGACTACACCGGGGTCGGTTGCTGCTTTTCGCTGTTCATGGCCGAACCGACCCCCGGTTTCGGTCAGGACTATGAAGGGGCAAGGACACACTACACCGACGGCGAACTGGTCATGGAGATGGGCCTGAAATCCGGCAACAGCATCCTGGAATTCGACAGCCAGGGCGGGGCCTTCATCGAAGGGACCTTCACCTTCGAATTCCAGGTGGACATGGTACTCCCGGGCTTCTGGTTCACCAGCGACGGCATCGACTTCGCCGACCTGATCGCGGACGAGGAAGGCGCCCCGACCTTCCAGGTCACAGCCTTCGCCAGCGCCGGCACCATCCAGGAACCGCCGCCGGAGACCTTCTTCGGTGAAGACGTCAACAACGTGTACGGCGACACCCGCGACGGCCAGTCCCTGTTCAGCGAAACCCAGTCGACCCACGATGGCAGCCTGCGCTTCGCAGTGCCGGAACCGGGCACCCTGGCGCTGATGGGCCTGTCCCTGCTGATCCTGGCCGGCTTCATCGGGGT
>NZ_AQXS01000003.1:0-2163 GCF_000376905.1 Thioalkalivibrio sp. AKL6
CCTGTTGCAGACAGGACGCTACGACGAGGCACTCGAGCGGGCACAGCGTCTGCAGGAGCTCCAGCCGGAAGCGGCCGGTCCGTTGAGCCTGCAGGGCGCTGCCCTGATGGGGCTGGGGCGAACCGACGAGGCCCGGGCGGCCTTCCGCGAGGGCGTCGCGCTGGACCCGGACGATGTATCCGTGGCGATGAACCTCGCTGGCCTGGAGCTCCAGGTCGGCAATCGCGGGGCGGCGCGCGAGGTGCTGGAAGCGATCCAGGAGCGCGACCCGGGGCATGCCCGTTCGGCCCAGCGCCTGGCCAACATGAGCCTGCAGGATGGCGACCACCAGGGGGCGGCGCGCTGGCTGCAAACGGCCATCGACTCGCAGCCCGAGTTGCTGCCGCCGCATCTCACCCTGGCCCAGATCCAGCTTCAGGGCGGCCAACCGGAGCAGGCCCTGCAGACGCTCCTCGCTGCGCGTGAACATCACCCCGGGAATCCGGACCTGCTGTATGCGCTGGCGGACGTCCAGCAGAGTCTCAATCGTCCGGATGCCGCGGTGACAAGTCTCGCGGAGGCCGTCGAACAGGCGCCGGACAACGTGAACCTGCGTCTCGCCCTGGCCCGCGCGCATGCGCAGGCCGGTGACGATGCCGCGATCGAGAGCACGCTTCGCGAGCTCCTGGAGCAGCAGCCGGACCACTACCGGGCCCGCCTGCTTCTGGCCCGGGGCCTGCTCAATCAGGAACGCATGAGCGATGCCGAGCCCCATCTGGCGCGCCTGGAGGAGCTCTACGAGAACCGCAGCGAGGTCCAGGCCTTGCTGGGCCGCGCGGCTATGCAGCGGGACGACCCAGCCGCCGCCGTGCGGCATTACCGGGCGGCACTGGCGGACCCGGGTTCGCAACGTCGGGACTGGGTGCATGCACTGGCGGAGGCGCAGCGCGAAGCCGGGGATGGCGATGCCGGGCGGGCCACGCTGGCCGCCTGGCTGGATGAAAATCCGCAGGACCTGGCGACATGGCATATCCACGCGGCGCAGCAGATGGCGGCGGACGACCGGTCCGGAGCGATGGATTCGTACCGTCGGATCGTCGAGCAGGATGGCGACGACGTGATTGCGCGCAACAACCTCGCATGGTCTTTGCGCGAGAGTGATACCCGGCAGGCGCTGGAGCATGCGCGCCGGGCTGCCGAGCTGGCACCGGAGGCGGCTCCGGTGCTGGACACCCTGGGTGCGGTGCTGATCCACGCCGGTGAGCCCGCAGAGGCCGCAGACATCCTTGGCCGTGCCAGCGAGCTTGCCCCGGATGATCCGGGCATTCAGTACCACCTGGCCTGGGCGGAAAGCGAACAGGGCGAGCGCGACGCCGCTGCTGAACGCTTGCGTCGCGTGCTGGACGGGCACGACCAGTTCCCCCAGCGGGCGGATGCGGAGGCGTTGCTCGATCGCCTGTAGACCCGGCACGAACCGGTCGATCAAGGGGGCTGCCGAGAGCGGCCCCTTTTTTGTGTGCGTCAGCCTGGTCGCCGCACATCCCTCCGTCCGGTCGGTCCTGTAATCCCGGGTCGGCCCGGACATTACTTCGTTGTCTGGCCTCTGACGGCTGCGCTCGGCCGGGGAGCTCGCTCGCGGCGGTCGGCACGGCCCGCGACCGGATCTCGGCAGGGGTGAGTCAATGCCACGGTTTCGGGGCCGGCTTATCCGTCCCCTCGACTACGGCCCACTGCCATGCTTCTGGTGTCTTCGCCGGTGCCTGGGAGACGCTGATGAATGTGCCGGCATCGCGGTGATGCCCCGTGTATCCCGAGACCTGGCGCGGCGCGCAGTCCGGTCGTGGTGCTACCGGCCCGTTTGCATCTTGGTCGGGGCGCTAGCCTCACACGCCTCGGAAGGACGGGGCTCGAGTTCGAGTGGTGCATGGATAGTCTTGCCCTGGCAGGCCAGGCGGACATCCGAAGGGGGGCGAGCGTCGGCCCGGGGTGGTGCGAGTCCGAACATGGCCAGTCGCCGGATGATTGCCGGCAGTGACGGGAGAGGGTGGCCGGTTCGCGCGAGGGTCCATGAGGGCTGTAGTACCGGGCCCGGATCGCGGAACAAAAAAAGGGCTCCCCGAAGGGAGCCCTCAACTCGATGCCCCGGGGGGAGGGCCATCAAGACTAGAAAGCGTTCTAGCGTCG
>NZ_AQXS01000004.1:0-16301 GCF_000376905.1 Thioalkalivibrio sp. AKL6
GTCCTCGTACGACTTCCCGGGTGACGACACCCCGGTCATCACCGGTTCCGCGCTGAAGGCGCTGGAAGGTGACGAGAGCGAAGTGGGCGCCCCGGCGATCTACAAGCTGGTCGAGGCGATGGACACCTGGATTCCGGAGCCGGAGCGTGCCGTGGACGGCGCGTACCTGATGCCGGTGGAAGACGTGTTCTCGATCTCCGGTCGCGGCACCGTGGTGACCGGTCGTATCGAGCGCGGCGTGGTGAAGGTCGGCGAAGAGATCGAGATCGTCGGCATTCGCGACACGCAGAAGACCACCGTCACCGGTGTCGAGATGTTCCGCAAGCTGCTGGATCAGGGCGAAGCGGGCGACAACGTCGGCATCCTGCTGCGCGGCACCAAGCGTGACGACGTTCAGCGTGGTCAGGTGCTGTGCAAGCCGGGTTCGATTACCCCGCACACGCACTTCGAGGCCGAGGTGTACATCCTGGGCAAGGAAGAGGGCGGTCGTCACACGCCGTTCTTCAACGGGTACCGTCCGCAGTTCTACTTCCGCACGACGGACGTGACGGGCTCGGTGGAGCTTCCGGAAGGCACCGAGATGGTGATGCCGGGTGACAACGTGAAGATGACGGTGTCCCTGATCAATCCGATCGCGATGGAAGACGGTCTGCGCTTTGCGATCCGCGAAGGCGGCCGCACTGTGGGCGCCGGCGTCGTCTCCAAGATCATCGAGTGATACAGTAGACAAGTTGACAGACTGACCGCGAGAGGCGGCGCCCCGTGCGTCGTCTCTCGCGTTTGTTTCTTGTCGATTCGATTTCTAGGCCAGTAGCTCAATTGGCAGAGCAGCGGTCTCCAAAACCGCAGGTTGGGGGTTCGAGTCCCTCCTGGCCTGCCATCTTCGAGATGGCGGCAGCACCGGGTGATACGTATTCATGAGTGAACAATCGGAACAGACCGGCGTGCTTGATACCGCCAAGCTCGCGGTGGCCGTGGCGCTGCTGATTGCCGGCGTCATGGGCTTCTATTGGTTCCAGGACGAATCCACTCTGATTCGCGTCCTCGGGCTGCTTGCCGTCGTGGGGGTCGCCATCGGGATCGCGATGACGACCGCCAAGGGCAGCCAGCTCGCCGGCTTTATGGGCAACGCGCGCACCGAGGTGCGCAAGATGGTGTGGCCCACCCGCGTAGAGACGACCCAGACCACGCTGATCGTCATTGCCGTCGTGATCCTGGTGGGGATCATGCTCTGGCTCCTGGACATGTTCCTGGGCTGGGGCATCAGTCGGTTCATCGGATAAGCAGCAGGATTTTCCCCATGGCACTACGCTGGTACGTCGTACAGGCATTCTCGGGTTTCGAGGCACAGGTGAAGCGGTCCCTGGAGGAACGCATCGAGCGTTTCGGCATGCAGGACCACTTTGGCGAAATCCTGGTGCCCACCGAGGAGGTCGTCGAGATGAAGGACGGCCAGAAGCGCAAGAGTGAGCGCAAGTTCTTCCCCGGCTATGTTCTGGTTCAGATGGACCTCAACGACGAGGCCTGGCATCTCGTCAAGGCCGTGCCGCGCGTGCTCGGCTTCATCGGTGGCACAGCGGACCGTCCGGCGCCGATCAGCGACAAGGAAGCCGACGCGATTCTGCAGCGCATGCAGGAAGGCGCGGAGAAGCCGCGTCCGAAGGTGCTGTTCGAGGTGGGCGAAATGGTCCGCGTCATCGACGGCCCGTTCAACGATTTCAATGGCGTGGTCGAAGAAGTCAACTACGACAAGAGTCGTCTGCTGGTGGCGGTTCAGATTTTCGGGCGGTCGACGCCCGTGGAACTCGAGTTCCACCAAGTCGAAAAAACCTGAGACGCGCAAGCGTCATTACCTGTTAATCGGGGAGCCGCAAGGCGTTCGCACCCGAGGGAGTCCTCATGGCAAAGAAAATCGAAGCGTATATCAAGCTTCAGGTGGCGGCTGGCAAGGCCAACCCGAGCCCGCCCGTGGGCCCGGCACTGGGTCAGCGCGGCGTGAACATCATGGAGTTCTGCAAGGCGTTCAACGCCCAGACCCAGGAGATGGAACCCGGTCTGCCGATTCCGGTGGTGATCACCGTGTACGCGGATCGCAGCTTCACGTTCATTACCAAGACGCCCCCGGCGGCGGTCCTGCTGAAGAAGGCGGCCAGCATTCAGTCCGGTTCCGGTCAGCCGAACACCAACAAGGTTGGCACCGTGACGCGCGCCCAGCTGGAAGAAATTGCGAAGACCAAGGAACCGGATATGACCGCGGCCGATCTCGATGCCGCCGTGCGTACCATCGCCGGCAGTGCCCGCAGTATGGGCCTCGAAGTGGAGGGTCTCTGACATGGCGAAGCTTTCCAAGCGTATGCAGGCCTATCGCGAGAAGGTTGAGGCGGGTCACCTGTATCCGGTCACCGAAGCCTTTGATCTCCTGCGTGACCTGCCCAAGGCCAAGTTCCGCGAGTCCGTGGACGTTGCCGTGAACCTCGGTGTGGACCCGCGCAAATCCGACCAGGTGGTGCGCGGTTCCACCGTGTTGCCGCATGGCAATGGCAAGACTGTGCGCGTGGCCGTGTTCACCCAGGGTGCGAACGCCGATGCCGCCAAGGAAGCCGGGGCCGATGTCGTCGGCATGGACGACCTCGCCGAGCAGGTGAAGGCCGGCCAGATGGACTTCGACGTGGTGATCGCCTCCCCGGATGCGATGCGCGTGGTCGGCCAGCTCGGCCAGATCCTCGGCCCGCGCGGCTTGATGCCGAACCCGAAGGTCGGCACCGTGACCCCGGATGTGGCCACCGCGGTGACCAATGCCAAGGGTGGTCAGGTGCGCTACCGCACCGACAAGGGTGGCATCGTCCACTGCACTATTGGCGCGGCCGATTTCGACACGAATTCGCTTACCGACAATCTGAACGCCCTGCTGGCCGATCTGCTGAAGATGAAGCCGGCGACCTCCAAGGGGCAGTACGTCAAGGGCGTGGTCGTCTCCACCACCATGGGTCCGGGCGTCAAGGTCGATCAGGGCTCGTTGGAGCTCTAAGCAAGAAAATACGGTTTTTGGTCGGCTGTCGCGCAAGCGGCACGCCATCCAAGACCGCAGGCGCCGAGCTCCAGGGCCCGGCTTAATACTCCAGCCTGCGCAGATGGTGTCACCCGATTCAGGAAGTACCTGCGACGGGAGCACCGAAGTGCCGGGTTCGCCCGGTTTCACGATCACCTCCGGGTGGTCTTACTAGAGGAGAGTCAACGTGGCTTTGAATCTCGACGACAAGAAGGCGATTGTCTCGGAGCTGGCTACGGTTGCTGCCTCGGCGCATTCCGCGGTCGCCGCGGAGTACCGGGGTCTCTCGGTCGCGCAGATGACCGACCTTCGTCGGCAGGCCCGCACTACCGGGGTCTATCTGCGGGTGGTGAAGAACAACCTCGCCAAGCGTGCCATTGAGGGTACGGATTTCGCGTGCATGCAGCCCGAGCTGCAGGGTCCGCTGATCCTTGCCTTCAGTGAAGAGGAGCCTGGCTCCGCGGCACGCCTGGTGAAGAACTTCGCCAAGGAAAACGATCAGCTGAAGGTCCGGCTGGTGTCCTTTGGTGGGCAGCTCATGGGGGCGAACGATCTCGATCGCCTCGCGAGCCTGCCGACCCGTGACGAGGCGCTCTCGCAGCTGCTCGCCACGATGAAGGCACCGCTCGACAAGTTCGCCCGTACGGTGAACGAAGTCCCGGGCAAGCTTGTGCGTACCGTTGCAGCAATCCGTGATCAGAAGCAGGCAGCCTGAAGAACCCTTCAAGCCTGCTTCTGCAGCATGTACTGAATGAATTCGGGCTCGACCCGTTAGGAGATTAAGAAATGGCCGTTTCGAAAGAAGATATCCTGGAAGCCATCGGCAACATGACGGTCCTGGAGATTGTGGACCTGATCAGCGAGATGGAAGAGAAGTTCGGCGTGTCCGCCGCTGCCGCTGTTGCGGCCGCCCCGGCTGCCGCTGGTGGCGAAGCCGCTGCCGCTGAAGTCAAGGACGAGTTCGACGTCGTGATGTCGAGCTTCGGCGAGAACAAGGTCGGCGTCATCAAGGTCGTCCGCGGCCTGACCGGTCTGGGTCTGAAGGAAGCCAAGGAAATGGTCGAAGGCGTGCCGGCGACCGTGAAGGAAGGCGCTCCGAAGGACGAGGCCGAGAAGATGAAGGCGGAGCTGGAAGGCGCGGGCGCCACCGTCGAACTGAAGTAAGAAGGCGCTTGCGCCTGTTGTTTTCGTGTACATCACGAAGCCCTGAGGCTGGCGGCCGTTTGGTCGCCAGCCTCAGCCCGTGGTGGCGCGTGTTTTGTCGCGCGTTGTTCAGCTAGCCTCCGAGGTAAGCCATGGCCCTCAGTTATACCGAAAAGAAACGTATCCGCAAGGACTTCGGGAAGCGTCCCCAGATCCTCGAAGTTCCGTACCTGCTGGAAACCCAGCTGACCTCCTATCGGGATTTCCTGCAGGCGGACCGAGCGTCCGACGGGCGGGATCCGATGGGCCTGCATGCGGCGTTTCAGTCGGTTTTCCCCATCGTCAGTTATTCCGGTCATGTCCAGCTCGAGTACGTGAGCTATCGCCTGGGCGAACCGATGTTCGACGTGAAGGAATGCCAGATCCGTGGCGTGACCTATGCGGCCCCGCTGCGTGTCCTCTTGCGCCTGGTGATCCACGACAAGGAAGCCCCGGCGGGTTCCACCGTGGTCAAGGAGGTCAAGGAGCAGGAAGTCTATATGGGCGAAATGCCGCTCATGACCGAGAACGGCACCTTTGTCATCAACGGTACCGAACGCGTAATCGTGTCGCAGTTGCACCGCTCGCCGGGCGTGTTCTTCGACAGCGACAAGGGCAAGACCCAGGGCAGTGCACAGAAACTGCTTTATAACGCCCGCATTATTCCGTACCGCGGCTCCTGGCTCGATTTCGAGTTCGACGCCAAGGACGGGGTCTTCGTGCGCATCGACCGTCGCCGCAAGCTGCCGGCGTCGATCCTGCTGCGCGCACTGGGTATGGATACCGAAGAGATCCTCACCACCTTTTTCGAATTCAATCAGCTCACCCTCGACGATGACGGCGGCGAGCTGGACCTGATCCCCGAGCGCATGCGCGGCGAGACTGCCGTGATCGACATTACCGATGGCGAAACCGTCATTGTCGAGGCCGGTCGGCGTATTACGCCGCGCCATATCCGGGAGATCGAGAAGGCCGGCATCAACACCCTGCGGGTGCCGGACGAATACCTGCTGGGTCGGGTGCTGGCCAAGGGCGTGGTGGATGAGTCCACCGGGGAACTGATCGCCAATGCCAATGACGCCTTGACCCAGGAGATGCTCGACAAGCTGCGCGCCGAGGGCGTGAACTCGCTGGAGACCATCTACACCAACGACTACGACCACGGTCCGTACATGTCGGATACGCTGCGTCTGGACCCGACCAAGAGCCAGCTGGAGGCCCAGGTCGAGATCTACCGCGTGATGCGCCCGGGCGAGCCGCCGACCAAGGACGCTGCGGAGAACCTGTTCTCCAACCTGTTCTTCTCGGAAGATCGCTACGACCTGTCCGCTGTGGGCCGGATGAAATTCAACCGCCGCGTGGGGCGTGACACCGACGAGGGCGAGGGCGTCCTGTCGCCGACGGACATCCTGGATGTCCTGAAGGTGCTGATCGACCTGCGTAACGGCAACGGCCGTACCGATGACATCGACCATCTGGGCAACCGCCGCATCCGCAGCGTGGGCGAGATGGCGGAAAACCAGTTCCGCCTGGGCCTGGTGCGTGTCGAACGCGCGGTCAAGGAGCGTCTCACCGTCGCCGAGAGCGAAGGCCTGATGCCGCAGGAGCTGATCAACGCCAAGCCGGTGGCCGCCGCGGTCAAGGAATTCTTCGGGTCCAGCCAGCTGTCCCAGTTCATGGACCAGAACAACCCGCTGTCCGAGGTTACGCACAAACGGCGTATCTCGGCCCTGGGCCCGGGCGGGCTTACCCGCGAACGTGCCGGCTTCGAAGTGCGCGACGTGCACCCGACGCATTACGGTCGCGTGTGCCCGATCGAGACTCCGGAAGGCCCGAACATCGGTCTGATCAACTCGCTGGCCGTGTATGCCCGCACCAACCGCTACGGCTTCCTGGAGACGCCGTATCGCAAGGTCGAAGAGGGCAAAGTGACCGAGGAGATCGTCTACCTCTCCGCGATCGAAGAGAGCCAGTACGTGATCGCCCAGGCGAACGCGGCGATGGACGAGGAAGGTCGCCTGAGCGATGACCTCGTGTCCTGCCGTCACCAGGAAGAGTTCACGATCTCGTCTCCGGACAAGATCCAGTACATGGACGTCTCGCCGAAGCAGATCGTGTCCGTGGCCGCCGCGTTGCTGCCCTTCCTGGAGCATGACGATGCCAACCGCGCGCTGATGGGCGCGAACATGCAGCGTCAGGCCGTGCCGTGCCTGCGGGCCGACAAGCCGCTGGTGGGTACCGGTATCGAGCGCGCCGTCGCCATTGACTCCGGCTCCGCGATCGTCGCCAAGCGCGGCGGCACGGTGGACTCGGTGGACGCCGGTCGTGTGGTGGTCCGTGTGAACGACGACGAAACCGTCGCCGGCGAGCCGGGCGTGGATATCTACAACCTCACCAAGTACTCGCGTTCCAACCAGAACACCTCCATCAACCAGCGTCCCCTGGTTGCGGTGGGCGACGAAATCGCCCGCGGTGACGCGATTGCCGATGGCTCGTCCACCGATCTGGGCGAGCTGGCGCTGGGGCAGAACATGATGGTCGCGTTCATGCCCTGGAATGGCTACAACTTCGAGGACTCGATTCTGATCTCGGAGCGCGTGGTGCAGGAGGATCGTTACACCACGATCCACATCGAGGAGCTCAACTGTGTCGCTCGTGACACCAAGCTGGGCCAGGAAGAGATCACCGCGGACATCCCGAACGTCTCCGAGTCGTTGCTGAACAAGCTGGACGAATCCGGCGTGGTCTACGTCGGGGCCGAGGTGAACCCGGGCGACATCCTGGTCGGCAAGGTCACGCCGAAGGGCGAGACCCAGCTAACGCCGGAAGAGAAGCTCCTGAGGGCGATCTTTGGCGAGAAGGCGTCGGACGTGAAGGACACCTCCCTGCGTGTGCCGTCCGGCATCGAGGGGACGGTGATCGACGTGCGTGTTTTCACCCGCGACGGTGTGGAGAAAGACGCCCGCGCCCGGTCGATCGAGGCCGACGATCTCGCCGCTGTGCAGAAGGACCTGAAGGACCAGCTGCGCATCTACGAGGATGACATCTACGCCCGCGTCGAGCGGCTGCTGGTCAACAAGACCGCCGCCGGTGGCCCGGATGGGCTGGGTGATGGCTCCAAGGTGACCAAGAAGTATTTGCAGGGGCTGTCCCGCGACAAGTGGTTCGAGGTCCGCCTGCAGGACGATGCGGTCAACAGCCAGCTGGAAGACCTGGGTCGCCAGATCAAGGATCAGCACGAGGCGTTCGAGAAGAAGTTCGAGCACCAGAAGGCCAAGCTGGCCGCGGGCGACGACCTGCCGCCAGGCGTGCAGAAGATGGTCAAGGTCTACGTGGCCGTGAAGCGCCGCCTGCAGCCGGGCGACAAGATGGCCGGTCGCCACGGGAACAAGGGCGTGATCTCGATGATCGTGCCGGAAGAGGACATGCCGTTCCTCGAGGACGGTACCCCGGTCGACGTGGTGCTGAACCCGTTGGGCGTGCCCTCGCGCATGAACGTCGGCCAGGTGCTGGAGGTGCACCTGGGTTGGGCGGCCCGAGGTCTCGGCCACAAGATCAACCGCATGCTCGAGGCACAAGCCGAGATCGCCAAGCTGCGCGAGTTCCTCGACAAGATCTACAACAACCGCGAACGCAAGGTGGACCTCGACTCCATGTCGGACCCCGAGATCATCACCCTGTGCCGCAACCTGCGCGGTGGCGTGCCGATGGCGACGCCGGTGTTCGACGGCGCCGAAGAGGCCGAGATCAAGGAGATGCTGCGTCTGGCGGACCTGCCGGAAACGGGGCAGGCCCAGTTGTACGACGGGCGTACCGGGGACGGCTTCGACCGCCCGGTCACCGTGGGCTACATGCACATGCTGAAGCTGAACCATCTGGTCGACGACAAGATGCATGCACGTTCCACCGGCCCGTATTCGCTGGTCACCCAGCAGCCGCTGGGCGGCAAGGCGCAGTTCGGTGGTCAGCGCTTCGGCGAAATGGAGGTCTGGGCACTGGAGGCCTACGGCGCCGCCTACACCTTGCAGGAAATGCTGACGGTGAAGGCGGACGACGTGCAGGGCCGCAACAAGATGTACAAGAACATCGTTGACGGTGAGCACCACATGGAGGCCAACGTCCCCGAGTCGTTCAACGTGCTCATGAAGGAGATCAAGGCGCTCGGCATCAATATCGAGCTCGAGCAGGACTGATCTTCTCCGATCCGATTGTGATCCGATGGGGCGCAGTGCGCCCCTCGAAACCAAGTTTGTGAGGCAAGCGAATGAAAGACCTCCTGAATCTGTTCAAGCAACAGACCCAGCCGGAAGAGTTCGATGCGATCCGCATCGGTCTTGCGTCCCCGGACCAGATCCGTTCCTGGTCCTTTGGCGAGGTGAAGAAGCCGGAAACCATCAATTACCGGACGTTCAAGCCGGAGCGTGATGGCCTGTTCTGCGCGAAGATCTTCGGGCCGGTGAAGGACTACGAGTGCCTGTGCGGCAAGTACAAGCGCCTGAAGCACCGTGGCGTGGTGTGCGAGAAGTGCGGCGTCGAAGTGACCCAGACCAAGGTACGGCGCGAGCGCATGGGCCATATCGATCTGGCCTCGCCGGTTGCCCACATCTGGTACCTGAAGAGCTTGCCGTCCCGTATTGGCCTGCTGCTCGACATGACCCTGAAGGACATCGAGAAGGTCCTGTACTTCGAGTCCTTCATCGTCACCGATCCGGGCTTCACCACGCTGGAGAAGCGCCAGCTCCTGACCGACGAGGAATACCTCGAGGCGATGGAAGAGCACGGTGACGACTTCACCGCGCTGATGGGCGCGGAGGCCGTGCTGAGTCTGTTGAAGGAAATGGATCTGCCCGCCGAGGCGACGAAGCTGCGCCAGGACCTGAGCGAGACCGGTTCCGAGACCAAGATCAAGCGCTTCGGCAAGCGGCTCAAGCTGGTCGAGGCCTTCCTCGATTCCGGCAACAAGCCGGAGTGGATGATCATGAAGGTGCTGCCGGTACTGCCGCCGGACCTGCGTCCGCTGGTGCCGCTGGATGGCGGCCGGTTTGCGACCTCCGACCTCAATGATCTGTACCGCCGGGTGATCAACCGCAACAACCGTCTGCGTCGCTTGCTGGAGCTGAATGCCCCGGACATCATCGTGCGCAACGAAAAGCGCATGCTGCAGGAGTCCGTGGACGCGCTGCTGGACAACGGCCGTCGCGGCCGTGCCATCACCGGTACCAACAAGCGCCCGCTGAAGTCCCTGGCTGACATGATCAAGGGCAAGCAGGGCCGCTTCCGCCAGAACCTGCTGGGCAAGCGTGTTGACTACTCCGGTCGCTCGGTGATCGTGGTGGGCCCGACCCTGCGCCTGCACCAGTGCGGTCTGCCCAAGCGCATGGCGCTGGAGCTGTTCAAGCCGTTCATCTTCGGCAAGCTGCAGCGCCGTGGTCTCGCGACCACCATCAAGGCCGCCAAGAAGGCGGTGGAAAAGGAAGGTCCCGAGGTCTGGGATATCCTGGAAGAGGTGATCCGCGAGCACCCGGTCATGCTGAACCGCGCGCCGACCCTGCACCGCCTGGGGATCCAGGCGTTCGAGCCGGTGCTGATCGAGGGCAAGGCGATCCAGCTGCACCCGCTGGTCTGCGCCGCGTTCAACGCGGACTTCGACGGTGACCAGATGGCCGTGCATGTGCCGCTGTCGCTGGAGGCCCAGCTGGAGGCGCGCACGCTGATGCTGTCCTCCAACAATGTGCTGTCCCCGGCCAACGGCGAGCCGATCATCGTGCCGTCGCAGGATATTGTCCTGGGGCTCTACTACCTGTCGCGCGAGAAGGTGAACGCGAAAGGCGAAGGCATGACGTTCGCCGACGTGGATGAAGTCCACCGCGCCTACGAGCACAAGCAGGTCGACCTGCACGCACGTATTACCGTGCGGATTGCGGACACCATGGCCGAGGTGGGCGAGGGCGAGAGCCTGCCGTACCTGCGCCTGGAGACCACCGTGGGTCGAGCGATCCTGTCGCGCATCATGCCCAAGGGTCTGCCGTTCGAGCTGATCGACCGCGAGCTAAACAAGAAGGCGATCTCCGGCCTGATCAACCAGTGCTATCGCCGCCTGGGTCTGAAGGATACGGTGGTGTTCGCGGACCAGCTGATGTACGCGGGCTTCTACTACTCCACCCGTGCCGGCGTCTCCTTCTGCGCCGACGACATGGTGATCCCGGACGAGAAGCAGCCGATTCTGCAGGGCGCCGAAGAACAGGTTAAGGAGATCGAGAACCAGTACGCCTCGGGTCTCGTGACCAAGGGCGAGCGTTACAACAAGGTCGTGGACATCTGGTCTCACTGTAATGACCAGGTCGCCAAGGCCATGATGGAGCGGCTCGGCAAGGAGAAGGTCGTCAACAAGGACGGCGAGACGGTCGAGCAGAACTCGTTCAACTCGATCTTCATGATGGCCGACTCCGGTGCGCGTGGCTCCGCCGCGCAGATCCGTCAGCTGGCCGGCATGCGTGGCCTGATGGCCAAGCCGGACGGCTCGATCATCGAGACGCCGATCACCGCGAACTTCCGCGAAGGTCTCAACGTCTTGCAGTACTTCATCTCGACCCACGGCGCGCGTAAGGGGCTGGCCGATACCGCGCTCAAGACCGCGAACTCGGGCTACCTGACCCGCCGCCTGGTGGATGTCTCGCAAGACGTGGTGGTGACCCAACCGGATTGCG
Source organism: Thioalkalivibrio sp. AKL6 (assembly GCF_000376905.1). Classification (NCBI taxonomy): domain Bacteria; kingdom Pseudomonadati; phylum Pseudomonadota; class Gammaproteobacteria; order Chromatiales; family Ectothiorhodospiraceae; genus Thioalkalivibrio; species Thioalkalivibrio sp. AKL6. Next base: position 10,939 of record NZ_AQXS01000004.1, read on the forward strand.
GGACCCAGCAGGGGCTGCAGATGAAGCCGATCATCGAAGGTGGCGACGTGGTCGAGCCATTGCGCGACCGCGTGCTCGGGCGGACCACTGCGGTCGATGTGCTGCGCCCGGGTACCGATGAGGTATTGATCCCGGCCGGCACGCTGCTGGATGAGGCCATGGTGGACTCCCTGGATGCCGCATCGGTCGACGAAGTGCTGGTGCGTTCCGCGATTACCTGCGAGACCCGCCAGGGCATTTGTGCCAAGTGCTATGGGCGTGACCTGGCGCGTGGCCACGAGGTCAACGCCGGCGAGGCCGTGGGCGTCATCGCCGCGCAGTCGATCGGCGAGCCGGGTACCCAGCTGACGATGCGTACCTTCCATATCGGCGGGGCCGCGAGCCGTGCCGTGACGGTCAGTGCGATCCAGGTGAAGAGCTCCGGTTCTGTCCGTCTGCATAACCTGAAGACGGTCACCAACAAGGCCGGCAACCTGGTCGCGGTCTCGCGCTCCGGCGAGCTGGGGGTGATCGACGATCAGGGTCGCGAACGGGAGCGCTACAAGATTCCCTATGGCGCGCTTATCACGGTCCACGACAGCGATGCCGTCGAAGCCGGGCAGGAAGTCGCGAGCTGGGATCCGCATACGCATCCGATCGTCACCGAGGTGGCCGGTAACCTGCGCCTCGCGGACTTCGTGGAGAACGTGACGGTCACCAAGGAGACCGATGAGTTCACCGGCCTGTCGTCCAATGTGGTCCTGGATCCGAAGAGCCGCTCTACGGCGGGCAAGGATCTGCGCCCGACGGTCAAGCTGCTGGACGACGACGGCAACGAGGTGTACATCCCGGGGACCGACATGCCCGCGCAGTACATGCTGCCGGCCAATGCGATCTTCAACCTGGAGGACAACGCCCGGGTCGAGGTGGGTGACGTCATTGCCCGTCTGCCGCAGGAATCCTCCAAGACGCGTGACATCACCGGGGGTCTGCCGCGTGTGGCCGACTTGTTCGAGGCGCGGCGTCCCAAGGAGCCGGCGGTGCTGGCCGAGATCTCGGGCACCGTGTCCTTCGGCAAGGAGACCAAGGGCAAGCAGCGTCTCGTGATCACCCCGGACAAGGGTGACCCGGTCGAGATGATGATTCCCAAGCTGCGTACCGTGAACGTGTTCGAAGGCGAGCGCGTCGAGCGTGGCGAGGTCGTGGTGGACGGTGAACTGGATCCGCATGACATCATCCGTCTGCGCGGTGTCACCACCCTGGCCGAGTACCAGGTCCAGGAGATCCAGGACGTTTACCGTCTCCAGGGTGTGAAGATCAACGACAAGCACATCGAGGTGATCGTCCGCCAGATGATGCGCAAGGTGAACATCGAGGACGCCGGCGACACCAAGTTCCTCGCCGGGGACCAGGTGGATCGCATTCGGGTGCTGGAGGAGAACGAGCAGCTGGGTGCCGACAAGCAGCCGGCAACCTACGAGCGCGTGCTCCTGGGTATCACCAAGGCGTCGCTGGTGACCGAGTCGTTCATCTCTGCGGCCTCCTTCCAGGAGACCACCCGTGTGCTCACCGAGGCCTCGACCCGCGGTGCGCGTGATGATCTGCGCGGCCTGAAGGAAAACGTGATTGTCGGACGCCTGATCCCCGCGGGGACGGGCCTCGCCTATCACAAGGAGCGTCGCCGCAAGCGCGCACTGGAAATGCCCGAGTTCGAGGCGGTCGCGGAGGCGCCGGCGGTGATCGCCGACTCCGAACCGGCCACGACCGATCCGGGCACCACGGAAGACGGGTCCGAGTGACCCGTCCCACCTTGACACTCACGGGGGCGGCGATTAGACTTCCGCTCCCTCGACAGTCCGGTCTCGGCGCCGGCCTGTCGTTATTTTTAGGCTAGGAGAAAGGGTTTCATGGCCACGATCAACCAGTTGGTACGCAAGCCCCGCAAGCGCCCCGTCGAAAAGAGCGACGTGCCGGCGCTGCAGGGTTCCCCGCAGAAGCGCGGGGTCTGCACCCGTGTCTACACGACCACCCCGAAGAAGCCGAACTCCGCGCTGCGCAAGGTTGCGCGCGTGCGGCTGACCAACGGCTACGAAGTGAGTAGCTACATCGGTGGGGAAGGCCACAACCTGCAGGAGCACTCGGTGGTCCTGATTCGTGGCGGCCGTGTTAAGGACCTCCCGGGTGTGCGTTACCACACGGTACGCGGCAGCCTGGACACCCAGGGTGTGCAGAAGCGCATGCAGGGCCGGTCCAAGTACGGCACCAAGCGTCCCAAATCCTAACCGTGATCCATGATCCAGTCCGGGAACTGAAACATGTCTAGAAGAGCAGCAGCCCCCAAGCGTCACATCCTCCCCGACCCGAAGTTCGGAAGCGAGCGCCTGGCCAAGTTCATCAATACGGTGATGCGTGACGGCAAGAAGTCCGTCGCCGAACAGGTCGTGTATGGCGCCCTGGACCAGATCGAGTCCAAGCAGGGCGACGGGATGGGTGCGCTGGAACGCGCCCTGGACAACATTCGCCCGCGTGTCGAGGTGAAGTCCCGCCGCGTTGGTGGTGCGACCTACCAGGTTCCGGTGGAAGTGCGCTCGGTGCGTCAAGATGCGCTGGCCATGCGCTGGGTGGTCGAGGCCGCCCGCAAGCGGGGCGAGCGCACCATGGCCCTGAAGCTGGCTGGCGAACTGATGGACGCCTCGGACAGCAAGGGTTCGGCCGTCAAGAAGCGCGAAGACACTCACCGCATGGCGGAAGCGAACAAGGCGTTCGCTCACTTCCGCTGGTAAACCAGATTTAGAGAGGCTCACCGTGGCACGCAAGACACCACTGAAGCGCTACCGGAATATCGGGATCAGCGCGCACATCGACGCCGGCAAGACGACGACGACCGAGCGCATCCTGTTCTATACCGGCCTGTCGCACAAGATCGGCGAGGTGCATGACGGCGCCGCCACGATGGACTGGATGGAGCAGGAGCAGGAGCGCGGGATCACCATTACCTCCGCGGCGACCACCAGCTTCTGGTCCGGCATGGCCAAGCAGTTCGACGAGCATCGAGTGAACATCATCGATACTCCCGGGCACGTGGACTTCACCATCGAGGTGGAACGTTCCATGCGCGTGCTCGACGGCGCGGTCATGGTGTATTGCGCCGTGGGCGGTGTGCAGCCGCAATCCGAGACGGTCTGGCGTCAGGCAACCAAGTACGCCGTGCCGCGTCTCGCGTTCGTCAACAAGATGGACCGCGCCGGCGCCGACTTTCTGCGTGTCTACGAGCAGATGAAGGAGCGGCTGCAGGCCAACCCGGTGCCGATCCAGCTGCCGATTGGCGCCGAGGACCAGTTCAAGGGTGTGATCGACCTGGTCAAGATGCAGGCGATCTACTGGGACGAAGAGAACTTCGGTATCAGCTTCGAGTACAAGGACATCCCCGATGACCTGAAGGCCGAAGCCGACAAGTGGCGCGAGAATATGCTCGAGGCCGCCGCCGAGGCGAACGAAGAGCTGATGGACAAGTACCTCAACGAGGGCGATCTCAGCGAGGCAGAAGTCAAGTCGGCCCTGCGCCAGCGGACGCTCGCGCTCGAGATTGTCCCGATGCTGTGCGGTTCCGCGTTCAAGAACAAGGGCGTCCAGGCAATGCTGGACGCGGTGGTCGAGTACCTGCCCTCTCCGGAGGAGGTCAAGGCGATCAAGGGCGTGAAGGCGGGCACCGAAGAGCCGGTGGCCAAGCACGCGTCGGACGACGAGCCATTCGCGGCTTTGGCGTTCAAGATCATGACCGACCCCTATGTGGGATCCCTGACCTTCGTCCGCGTTTATTCGGGCGTGCTGGCGGCTGGGGACTCGGTGCTGAATACGCAAAACAACCGCCGCGAGCGGATTGGTCGTATTCTGCAGATGCACTCCAACTCCCGCGAGGAAATCAAGGAGCTGCGTGCAGGCGACATCGGCGCGGTAGTGGGCCTGAAGGATCTGTATACCGGTACGACGCTGTGCGATCCGAATGACCCGGTCGAGCTCGAGCGCATGGAGTTCCCGGAGCCGGTGATCTCCATCGCGGTCGAACCGAAGACCAAGACCGACCAGGAAAAGATGGGCATCGCGCTGAACAAACTGGCGCAGGAAGATCCGTCCTTCAAGGTGCATACCGATGAAGAGTCCGGTCAGACCATCATCTCGGGTATGGGCGAGCTCCATCTCGAGGTGCTGGTGGACCGCATGAAGCGCGAGTTCAAGGTCGAGGCGAACGTCGGTCAGCCCCAGGTGGCCTACCGCGAGACCATTCGCAAGACGGTCGAGCAGGAAGGCAAGTTTGTGCGGCAGTCGGGCGGTCGCGGCCAGTATGGCCACGTGTGGCTGCGCCTCGAACCGCTGGAACCCGGTAGCGGGTACCAGTTCGAGAACGCCATCGTGGGCGGTGTGGTGCCCAAGGACTACATCCCGGCGGTCAACAAGGGTGTGGCCGAGCAGATGTCCAATGGTGTGCTCGCCGGCTATCCGGTCGAGGACGTGAAGGTCACGCTGTTCGACGGCTCCTACCATGACGTTGACTCCAACGAGATGGCGTTCAAGGTTGCGGGCTCCATGGCGTTCAAGGAAGGCGCGCTGAAGGCCGGCGCCGTGCTTCTTGAGCCGATGATGAAGGTCGAGGTGGAGACACCCGAAGAGTACATGGGCGACGTGATGGGCGACCTCAATCGCCGTCGTGGCCTGGTGAAGGGCATGGAAGACGTCGCCGGGCAGAAGCTGCTGCGGGCCGAGGTTCCCCTGTCCGAGATGTTCGGCTACTCGACCCAGTTGCGCTCGATGAGTCAGGGTCGCGCGACCTACTCGATGGAATTCGAGAAGTACGCCGAGGCCCCCGCGCAGATCGCCGAGGCGGTAGCCGCCAAAGCGTCCTGATCCCGAATTCGCGTTATTTGAAAGAACTGTAAAGAGGTTTGAGCTGTGTCCAAGGAAAAGTTCGAGCGTAAGAAGCCGCATGTGAATGTGGGTACGATTGGTCATGTGGACCATGGGAAAACGACGCTGACGGCGGCGATGACGGCGGTGCTGGGTAAGAAGTACGGGAGTGAAGCCCGTGCATTTGACCAGATCGACAACGCGCCGGAAGAGAAGGCCCGCGGTATTACGATTGCGACCGCGCACGTCGAGTACGAATCCGACCTTCGTCACTATGCGCACGTTGATTGCCCCGGTCACGCGGACTACGTGAAGAACATGATCACGGGTGCGGCGCAGATGGATGGCGCGATCCTGGTGGTGTCGGCGGCCGATGGCCCGATGCCGCAGACCCGCGAGCACATCCTGCTGGCGCGTCAGGTCGGTGTTCCGTACATCGTGGTGTTCCTGAACAAGGCCGACATGGTCGATGATCCGGAGCT
>NZ_AQXS01000005.1:0-149865 GCF_000376905.1 Thioalkalivibrio sp. AKL6
AAAAAAGGTTCATCGAAGGATACCGGGGAGGTGTTCGTGCGCTGAAGGGCATCGTAGTCTCGCGTGGAGCCAGGAAGGACGCGGGAGAGAGCGATGCTGGACAAGAAGACGTTGCAGAAGCTGGGGGGCTGGGAAGGCTATCGGCTGGAGCGTGCGGTTTGGCCGGAGGAGGCCGGCGGCACGCTGGAGTTGCACCTGAAGCCGACGCGGCAATGGATGCACTGCGAGCGCTGCGGTCATCGGACCCGGCAGGTGCACGAGACGACGGTACGGCGGGTGCGGGATCTTCCCCTGTTCGAATATCGGGTGGTGTTGGTAGTGCCGCGTCGCCGGGTGTGGTGCGAGCACTGCGGCGGTCCCCAGTTGGAACGTCTGAGCTGGCTGGGGCGCTATCAGCGGCTGACCAACCGGTTGGCGGATGCCTGCAGTCAGTTGTTGCGTTCAGCCAGTATCCAGGCCGTGGCCGCATTCTATGGCCTGGGCTGGCACACCGTGAAGACGGTGGACCGGCATCGCCTGGCGGCGGCGCTGCCGGAGCCGGACTGGGCATCGATCCGCTATCTGGCGATGGACGAGTTCGCCCTGCACAAGGGCCACCGCTACGCGACCGTGGTAATCGAGCCGATCCGGCGCCAGGTGTTGTGGGTCGGCGAAGGCCGCTCGCGCGAGACGGCGCGGGCCTTCTTCGAGCAGCTCCCCGAAGGCGTGTGCGAGCGCATCGAGGCGGTGGCGATCGACATGACCACGGCCTTTGAGCTCGAGATCCGGGCGCAGTGCCCCCGGGCCGAGATCGTCTACGACCTGTTCCATGTGGTGGCCAAGTACGGGCGCGAGGTGATCGACCGGGTGCGGGTCGATGAGGCGAAGCGCCTGGGCGACGACCGACAGGCCCGACGCGTGATCAAGTCCAGCCGCTGGCTGCTGTTGCGCAACAGGACGTCGTTGAATGCTGGCCAGGCGGTGCGCCTGGACGAGCTGCTGCAGGCCAACCAAGCGTTACTGACGGTCTACCTCTTACGCGACGAACTCAAGCGACTGTGGTTCCAGCGCAGCCCCGAGCGGACGTACCAGGCGTGGCGGCAATGGGTGCAGCAAGCCCGCGACAGCGGAATCCAAGCCCTGCAGCGCTTCGCACGCCTGCTGGAGCCCTACCTGCCCGGCATCGTCTCGCGCTGCCGCCACCGGCTGAACACCAGCGTCGTCGAGGGCATTAACAACACGATCAAGGTCATCAAGCGTCGGGCCTATGGCTACCGCGACCAGGACTACTTCTTCCTCAAAATCCGCGCCGCCTTCCCCGGTAATGCTCGATGAACCATAAAAAACGGGGCCCCTGGGGGCCCCGCAAAACAAGCTAAAAACTTGTTGTTATACCGCTTGGTAGCAGTGGCTGCCCTTAGAAGGACACCCGCAGGCCACCACCGACGCCGGTGTAGGAATTGCCAGCGGCGTTAACAGCGCCACCTTCGGCACGGGCAAACGGGATGTTGTCGTCGTGGTCGGCGTAGGAGACACCGGCAAACGCCATCACGCGGTTGCTGAAGTTGTGCTTGACGCCCAGGGCGACAAAGTCGGTGTTGCCGTCCAAGTCCTCGCCATTAACCTGATAGTCGGTCGAGGAGTTGCGGGTGTGGCCCAGGGTCAGCACGAAGTCGTTGCGACCCATGGTGTACACGCCGGAGACAAAGCCACCGGTGGCGTCACGTTCCACGTTACCGAGCGCATCTTCGAACTTGTAGGATTCGATCTCGCCCACCACACGGAACGGACCGGACTTCCAGTCGGCGCCAATCTTGCTGGCCTGGAAATCAGCATCATCATAGCGATAGTCATCGGCATTGGTGTGCGCAACGTACAGGTCCACGGCACCGAGATCGAAGTTCAGGCGACCGGAAATGGCCTGCTCGCCGCTACCGTTGCCGTTGTTCTGGGCGACCGCGAGCTGCAGCCCGACCATCCCGAAGCTGTTGCCATAGTTGATCACGCGATCTTCGTACGAGCCGTTACCCAGGCCGCCGATGCCACCAGTACGGATCGGATTGCCGTTATTATCGGTTTCACCGGTAAAGCCAACGCCCGCATCGGCAGTACCCAGACGGACAGCCTGGCGAGCCTGCATGAAGGTACCGTTCAGCGGGTCCTTGCCGGCGGTGTTGTACGGGAGACCCATGCGGCCCATCGTGACACGACCAAAGTTGCCATCGAGGCCAACGTAGACGTCACGCGCACCGGAATTCAGGCCGCTGGTGGTCTGGGCGTCCTGCTCGAGCTTGGCGAGAGCGGTCAGGCCATTACCTAGGTCGTGGTTGATCATCACGCCCAGACGGTTCGGGCCGTTGCCATCGGTAACCCAGCCAGCACCGCCAGCGTCGTACATGCTGAAGCCGTTGTCGAAGTCGCTGCTGCCACCGGAGTTGTAGACGACCTGCGTCTGCAGCTGGCCGAACAGGGTGACGTCGGAGTCGGCGGCGGCGAAGGCCGGGACTGCGAAGGCGCCGGCAACGGCGACGGCAAGAATCTGTTTTTTCATGGTGCGTATCTCCCAGGAGAGGTGTGTTGTTCGTTTCTTACGCCGCATCCACGGTCGATGCCGCGAATGACAGGTGTTTTATATACACCACGGTGTCTCGTTTCAACCCCTGGGCGAGAAAAAATTGCCACAGTTGGGCGCTGAACGTGACGCACGGTGGATTTTGGAAGATCAAACACTTGCGGAAACAGGCTACAGAAAGGTGCGGGATATCTGGCAACTTGCTGAATCGGAGGGCGCATTAGGATCGGCTTACTTTCGTGGGGGCGGGCGAACGGGCAGCTGGATCAGGTTTTTCTTATTTTTTCTGGATTTGCTTCGTGCGGGGGTTTTGCAACGCTCGCAAGGCAGGTCAATGCGATGCAACGCCCGTTGTTTTTTTGCAACGAGGTCGTTTTCTGTTGATGGCGAGGAGGGTGTGTTGTGGAAACGCGACATGTCCTTGGGCTGTGGAAGTGTGGCCGGGAGTCGACACGTTTGCGCTGATCATGCTTTGGCAGGGGCTTCGCGGCCGAGGCCGCTTGTATGTTTAACCCCGGCAGGCCTAGAAAGGGTCTGTCGGGGTGTAAGCCGGAGATCCCGGCTCTTCGCTTCGCTGCGGCCGGGATGACGGTGTGCAGGACTCGTCTCGGGCTCTCTTCGAACAAGACCTCGGCCACCCGCCGCCGTCATCCCGGAAACCGCGCAGCGGTTATCCGGGATCTCGCACGTTCGGGGAGCCCCAATCCCTTGAGGTCCCGGCCCTGCGCTTCGCTCCGGCCGATGACGGGTGGGGTGGACGTGTGGGCGGTATGCCGGGGGTTCGACGAACGGTCGGGGTGAGCGGGCGTGGCGGATGGGCGGCGTCGCGGGGACATGGCAGCGTGCCAGGGATCGATGAGGAGGGGTTCCCGAGGCCATGATGCGGTTCGCTGCGCTCAGCGCATCCTACGGGATACCACGGCCCGCCATGCACAGGGTCCAGCGAGCGCTGCCGCACCCGATCCCGGCTCGGACTGCGGTTTAAAGCACTCGTAGGATGTGCTGAGCGAAGCGAATCGCATCACCCCGGGCCGAACAGCCTGGGTCGCCTTAATCGAGGCCGAAGGCGCGCAGGGCAAGACGGCGCTTGAGGGGGGTGACCTGATCGACCAGGCGGATGCCGAGGCCGCGCAGTTCCGGGAGGCCGGCGGCGTGGGTGCCGAAGATCAGGCGGAAGCCGTCCATGGCGCGTTGCATGAAGGCGTTCTCGCTGCGGCGGTCGCGGGTGTAGGCGCGCAGGACGGTCTCGGCGCCCGGGTCGCGGCGGGCGGGGCCGTGCAGGCGCTCGACCAGGGCGCGGGCGTCGGCCAGCCCGAGGTTCAGGCCCTGCCCGGCCAGCGGATGGATGGTGTGGGCGGCATCCCCGGCCAGGGCCACGCGGCCGGCGTGGTAGTCGCGGGCGTGGCGGGCTACCAACGGGAAGCTGGCGCGCTTCGATGTGGCGGTGATCGCCCCCAGTCGGTGGTCGATCACCGCCTCCAGGGCCCGGCAGAAGCCGGCATCGTCCAGCGCCAGCGTCTCGTCGGCCTGGTGTTCGGGCTGGGACCAGACGATGGAGCTACGCCCGTCCGCCAGCGGCAGGAAGGCGATGATCTGGTCGTCGACGAAGCGCTGCCAGGCGGTGTCCTCGTGCGGGCGCTCGGTGGTCACGGTCGCGACCACGCCGCGGGCGTGATAGTCCTGTTCGCGCACCGGGATACCCATGCGGGTGCGCAGGGGCGATTGCGTGCCATCGGCCGCGACCACCAGACGGGCGGAGGCCAGCGGCGCATGTTGCGGGCCGTAGAGATCCACCCGATCCGGGCGGGTGTCGAGGCTCTTCCATTCCGTTTCCGGCCACAAGGCCACGCCGGCGGCCTCCAGCTCGGTCCACAGCACGGCCTCCAGGGCGGCGTGCTCCACGGTCCAGCCGAGCGCCGGCACCCCCAGCTCGTCGGCATCAAAGCGGATATGCCCGGGGCCGTGGCCATCCCATACGGCCATGCCGGAGAAGGCATGGGCGCGGCGCGCCTCGAGGGCGTCCTGCACCCCCAGACGGGCCAGGAACTCCATGGAGGCGATGTTGAGCGTGGCGACGCGCGTCACCGGGGTCGCGTCGCTGAAGGTGGGCGCGACAGCGCGCTCCAGCAGCCCGACACGCAGGCCCTGGCGGGCCGCGCCCAGCGCGATGGCACCACCAACCGCACCGGCGCCCACCACCAGCAGGTCCAGCACGTCGCGGGAACCGGACGCGCTCATGCCCCGCCCCCTGCGTCCGGCCGCGCGAGATGGCGCGCGGTATGGCGCGGCAGCGGGCCCAGGCCCATGGCCGCCTGTGCCAGGCGATCGCGCGCTGGGCGCAGGCGGTCGACCGCCATCATCCCGCCGCCCAGCGCATGCCCGCGCAGGCCCGCCGCGTGCAGCATGCCGCGGGCAAGGAAGTCGGTCGCGGCCACCACGCCGTTCACGTCACCGCGCCGGGCCCGGGCATAGGCGGCAAGGGTTGCGGGTGCGCCGGGGTCGGCGACAAAGCCGGGCGCCCCGCCCTGCCCGCGCCCCTCGCGCAGCGCCCCCAGCAGGGTCGCCACATCGCGCAGGGCAAGATTCAACCCCTGCCCCGCCACCGGGTGCACCGCGTGCGCGGCATTGCCCAGCAGCAGCGCGCGGTCCGCGACCGGCTCCGGGGCATGCACCCGCTCCAGCGGGAAGCGCACCACGCGGCCCGCCGGGCGCAGCCGCCCCAGGGTCCAGCCGAAGCGGGCCTGCAGCTCGCGCAGGCGTTCGGCCTCGTCCAGTTCCAGGCGGCGCTCGCAGACCTCCGGCGGGGCCACCCAGACCACGTTCATCCGCCCATCCGCCTGCGGCAGCAGCGCCAGCGGGCCTTCGTCGGTAAAGCGTTCGAAGGCCTGGCCGTTGTGCGGCCGCGCAGGCAGGACATCGAAGACCAGGGCATCCGCCGCATAACGCAGGCGGTTTACCGCAAGACCCAGGGCCTTGCGGGTGGGTGACTGGATGCCGTCGGCGGCCAGGATCAAGCGCGCCGCCCAAGTGCTCTCGCCTTCGGCGCCGTCGATGCGCAGTTCGCGTTGGCCGTCCGTCACCTTGCCCACGCCCGCCAGCGTCGACTGGTGGCGCACGTCCACGTCGGCGGCGCGACAGGCCGCATCCAGCATCGGCTCCAGCGCGACGGCCGGCACCACCTGGCCGAGGGCGTGGCGGCCCTGATCGGCTGCGTTCAGGTGGACGCGGCCCAGCCCGCCGCGGCGGCTGACGACAATGGAGCGGATCGCGGTCGCCCGTTCGGCCAGCGGCGCCCAGTAGCCCAGATCGTCCAGGAACTGCACGGAGCCGGCCGCCAGCGCATAGCCGCGGGTGTCGTGTGCGTGCGCGTCCGGTGCGGGCGGCGCGCCCCGCTCGAACAGCGTGACCGCGTAGCCCGCCCGCGCCAGGGTGCAGGCGGCGAGGCCACCCACCGGCCCGCCGCCAACGATGGCGATATCGCAGGTGTTCGTCGTCATACCACACCCCGGGCGGGTAGCCCCGACGCCGCTTTCGCGGGCAAGCCCGCTCCCACAAGACCTGCACCACCCATCGCAGGATGCCGATACGCAGGATGCCAATGAGCGCAGCGAATCGCATCATCGGGCGCGCGGCCCCGGGGTGAGCGGTGCGTTTCACAAAGCTCAACGCACCCTACGGTTCTGGGCGGCCGGTGGTGCGTTGTCCGCTCCCCTTTCCCATGCATGCCCGCTCCCGCAAGACCGGTACCACCCATCACGTGATGTCGATTCGTAGGATGCTGATGAGCGCAGCGAATCGCATCACGAAGTGCGTGATCCCGCGATGGCCGGTGCGTTTCGCAGAGCTCAACGCACCCTACGGTTCTGGGCAGGCCCGCTCCCACTGGGGGCTGGTCCGGCACTGGGTGATGGCAGGCGGGCATGGTCAGTTCCAGCCCGGGAGGTCGCCGGCCATGCAGGCCTCGATGTCGGCGACGGTCTTGGGGCAGTGCGCGGTCAGGACCTCGTGGCCGTCGCGGGTGACGGCCACGTCGTCCTCGATGCGTACGCCGATACCGCGCAGCTCCTTCGGTGCCTCGCTGTAGGGCCCGAAGTAGAGCCCGGGCTCCACGGTCATCACCATGCCGGGCTCGAGCTGGCGCCAGGCGTCGCCGACGCGATAGTCGCCGACGTCGTGTACGTCCAGCCCCAGCCAGTGGCCGGTGCGGTGCATGTAGAACGGACGGTAGGCCTGGTCGCGGATCAGCTTGTCCAGGCGGCCCTTGAGCACGCCCAGCTCCTTGAGCCCGCGGGTCAACTCGCGTACGGCGGTTACATGCGGGGTGTCCCAGTCGTTGCCGGGGCGGACCTGCTCGATCGCGGCGAGCTGGGCGGCCAGCACGCACTCGTAGACCTCGCGCTGGCGCTCGCCGAAGCGCCCGGAGACGGGAAAGGTGCGGGTGATGTCGGAGGCGTAGCCCTGTACCTCACAGCCGGCGTCGATCAGGAGCAGGTCACCCGCGTTCAGCTCGGCGCGGTTCTCGATGTAGTGCAGGATGCAGCCGTTCTCGCCGCCCCCGACGATGGAGGGGTACGCGGTCTCGGTCCCGTAGCGGTGGAACTCGTGCAGCAGTTCCGCCTCCACCGCGAACTCGGTCAGGCCCGGCCGGCAGGCCTGCATCGCGCGCACATGCGCCTGGGTGGAGATGGCCGCGGCGTGGCGCATCAGCTTCAGCTCCGGTGCCTTCTTGAACAGCCGCTGCTCGTGCAGGTGGTGCTCCACCGCAACGAACTCGTGCGGCGCGCGCACGCCGTTGCGGGCCTTGGCCCGGACCTGGTTGACCCAGCTGAACAGGCGCTGGTCCAGGGGCTCGTCGCGTCCGAACGGCGCGGCCAGCACCGCGCGGTTCTCCATCAGCCCCGGCAGGATCTCGTCGATATCCTCGATCGGGAAGGCGCACTCGGCCCCGTACGTCTCCATCGCGCCGTCCGGCCCCGCGCGCCGCCCTTGCCAGGTCTCCTGGGTGGGGTCGCGGTCGCGGCAGAACAGGATGTACTCGCCCGCCGGGCGCCCCGGCACCAGCACCGCCACCGCATCCGCCTCGGGAAAGCCGGTCAGGTAGAGGAAGTCGCTGTCCTGACGGAACGGATATTCGACGTCCCGGTTGCGGGTGCGCTCGTGGGCGGCCGGAACGACGATGATCGAGTCCGGCCCGATCGCCCGCATCAACCGCTGGCGGCGCCGGGCAAACTCGCCCTGCGGGATCTCCGGCATCCGGCCCGGCCGGGGGGCTTGTCGCGTTCGCGTCATTGCATCGGGATCCGTTTCGGGTCGTCCGGGGCCAGCTCGTCGGCAATCAGCAGCACGCCCACGCGCACGTATTCGTTGAGTTCTTCGAAGGCCGCCGCGTTGTCCTCGTCATCGTCCGGCTCCAGCTCGATGCGAGCAATCTCGGCGAAGTCGCGCAGGATCTCGCTAGCCTCGGCCGAGGGCTTGAGCTTGGCCAGCCGCGGCGTCTGCCCCAGCCCGGCGATGAAGCCGTCCACCCACTCCGACAGGGCCTGAGCCTGGGCCTCGATGGCGTCGTCCTCCGGCAACAGCGGACCGAAACCCAGCTCCACGTCGTAGAGCTGCGCCAGCAGCGCGCGGCGGATCGCCTCCACGGTCTTGTCGAAGCGCTCTCCTGCGCCTTCGGTCAGTGGCAGCGCCTCGCCCAGGCTCAGCTCCAGGGCCTCCACAGAGGAACCCGGATCGGCTACCAGGCATCCGGTGAACAGCCCGTGGGCCGAGGCCGGCGTCTGCGCATAGCCCATGCTGCGCAGCCCGTGTTCGAGCTGCTCGCGCAGGGCCTCGGGGTCGCGCTCCAGGCCGTCCAGGGACTTGGCGTTTCCGGTGCCCGGTGAATGCGTCATCAGAAGGACTCCAGCCGCGCTTCGTAGGGGAACAGCAGGAAGCGGTAGAGATCGTCCCCCACCTGCAGATGGGTGAACTGCGGCTCGCCCAGCTTGATCGCGCTGGAGCCGGTGGAGGACAGCATGTTGAGACCGAAGCGCTTGTCCTCGATCAAGGCGTTCAACAGCTGCTCCAGCTCCGGACGCGGCACAGTGCCCGTATTGTCGACAATCCGGCACGGCTTTCCGTTATGGGCCGTACCCTCGATCACGGTAGCGTCGGGGCCGGGTTCGGGTGGCTGGGTCATGGGCGACAACACTTGATGGCTAGGGGATTGCACGTATTGTGGCCAGCGCGGGTGCCAGGCCGCAACAAACCCCGGAATGCCTGGTGCACGAACGCGTACATTGACCGGCGTCTCCCTGTGAGTCACGCAAGTTGACGCTTCGCTCGAACGCCTCCTAGACTCCAGAGATTAATCGACTCGCGGCGAAAGCCGCACCTGCCACCCGGGGCCCGAGGCCATGCAGCCGAACGACGATTCCGCGATCGACCCGACCGAACGCCTGGAGGCCGCGATCGCACGCCTTCTGGAAGAGCATGCGGCCCTGCGCGAGGAGAACCACCTGCTGCAGGAGCAGATCCGTCAGCTCAAGGGCGAACGCGCGGCCTTCAAGGAACGCAACGAACAGGCGCGCCACCGGGTCGAGAACATGATCGCGCGCCTGCGCTCGATGGAGCACAGCGAATGAGCCAGTCCGAACCTGTCCGCGTCTCCATCATGGGCAAGGAGTACCAGATCGCCTGCCCACCGGAGGAACGCGCCGACCTGTTTGCCTCGGCGTCGCTGATCGACGAGCGCATGCGCGAGTTGCGCGATGGCGGGCGCATCGTGGGCGCCGAGCGCATCGCGGTGATGGTGGCGCTCAACCTGGCGCACGAGATGCTGGAGTGCCGGCAGCAGAAGGCCGGCGCGGACACCTCCGGAAGCTCGGAACGCCTGGTCGCCCTCGCTGACCGCATCGAGAAAAGCCTCGGCTCGTCGCGCTAACGCGTTTGGCGGCGTCCCGCCGTCTTTCTTCCCTGCATTGCCAAGACCCGGGTACAGCCTGATGGCTGGCCCTGGTTCGTCCTCCGGTGTTTACGTGCCCTCGGTCCGCCGCCTGCCACCGTAAACACCGAAGGACGAACCAGGGCCAGCCTCTACTGAGCGAGACATGCCCCAGGGCGGACGACACCTCAAACGGCAGCCAGGGAGCCGCGCGGCTTGGTGTACGTTAGCGCTTGACGGTGGCGCGGAGGGCCAGGCGTACCAGGGTCTCCACCGAATCCGCCTGGTCGCGCACTGCCGCGACCATCTTCTCGGCGCTGGCGCGTTGATAGCCCAACGACTCCAGCGCGGCCAGGGCCTCGGCTTCCATCGCGGCGGCGGGCGTCGGTTCGCTGCCGCCCGCTCCCCCGGCGGGCGTGCCGACAAAGCCCATCTCGGCAAGGCGTTCGCCCAGTTCCAGCACGATGCGCTCGGCGGTACGCTTGCCGATACCCGGCACCTTGGCCAGGCCGGTGACATCGCCGCCGCTGATCAGGCCCGCCAGCTCGTCGCCGGCGTAGGTAGAAAGCATGGCAAGCGCCAGCTTCGCGCCGATGCCGTTCACACGGATCAGACGCCGGAACAGGTCGCGATCGCGCTTGTTCAGGAAGCCGAACAGCTGGTGGGCATCCTCGCGCACGACCAGATGGGTGGCCAGCACGACGGTCTCGCCCGGCTCCGGCAGGGCCGCCAGCGTGGACAAAGGGACGTCAACCTCGTAGCCAACCCCGCCGGCGTCGATCACGACGCCATTGACCTCCCGGCTAATCAGCCGGCCTTCCAGCCGCGCGATCATGGACGGCCCCCGATCGAGCCGGAGGTGGCGGCCGCCAGGCGCGCCTCGTGCTGCTGGGTGTGAGCGTGGCAAAGCGCGACGGCCAGGGCGTCGGCGGCATCGCTGCTGGCCGGTTCGGCCAGGCGTAGAAGTTGCTGCATCATGTGCTGGACCTGTTCCTTGTCCGCCCCGCCGATGCCGACCACGGCCAGCTTGATCGCACGCGGGGCGTATTCGTGTACCGCAAGGCCGGCCTGGGTGGCGGCGCAGATGGCCGCGCCCCGGGCATGTCCCAGCTTGATCGCAGACTGGGCATTGCGCGCGACGAACACCGATTCGATGGCCAGCACGTCGGGCTTCAGTTCATCGATCACCTCGACCACGCCGGCGAAGATCTCGCCCAGGCGCTCGGGGAAACCCTTGGCCTTGGGCCGGATCACACCGTGCCCGCAGGAGCGGCCGCGGCTGCGATCATACTCGACGACCGCGAAGCCGGTGATCCGGGAACCGGGGTCGATCCCGAGGATGCGCACGCCGGTCACGCGGCGGCCGGATCAGTCACCGCTGACCTCGTCGGGAAAGTCGGCATTGGTGAAGACGTTCTGCACGTCATCCAGGTCGTCGAGCATGTCAAGCAGCTTGAGGATCGACTCGGCGGTCTCCGCGTCCAGTGGCGCGAGCGTCTCCGGGCGCCAGGTGACCTCGGCATCTTCCGGCTGGAGTTCGCGTTCCGCCAGCGCGGCGCGGACGTCCTGATAGGTATCGGGTTCGGTGATGACCTCGATGGAACCGTCATCCTCGACCTGGACGTCTTCGGCCCCGCCCTCCAGCGCGGCCTCCATCACCACCTCGTCGTCCAGCCCGGGGGCGAAGCGGATCACGCCCTTGTTCTGGAACAGATAGGCGACCGAGCCGTCGGTCCCCAGGTTGCCGCCCATCTTGGAGAAGGCGTGGCGCACCTCGGCGACCGTGCGGTTACGATTGTCGGTCATGCAGTCGACCAGGATGGCCGCGCCGCCCGGACCGTAGCCCTCGTAGCGGATCTCCTCGACGTTGTCGCCGTCGCTCTCGCCCGCCCCGCGCTTGGCCGCGCGCTCGATGGTGTCGCGGGTCATGTTGGCGCCCAGCGCCTTGTCGATCGCCAGGCGCAGGCGCGGGTTGGTCTCCGGGTCCGAGCCGCCCTGGCGCGCAGCCACGGTGATCTCGCGGATCAGCTTGGTGAAGAGTTTTCCGCGCTTGGCGTCCTGGGCATTCTTGCGATGCTGGATGTTCGCCCACTTGCTGTGGCCTGCCATTCGGTCACGACTCCTTGGATTGGGTTCGGTTGCAGCGGCCCCGGGATTCCACCGAGCCGCAGGACCCGCACAGTCTAATCGCTGGCGCGGCGGTAATCACGGATGCCTGCGCAGTACTCACCCACACCGCCTCTTCCCTCCCCCGTCATTGCGAGGAGCGCAGCGACGAAGCACAAAAGCAGCGAAGCTGCCTTGAACGGCCGCAGGCCGGCCCGAAGAAGGACGCGCAGCGCGTCACCAACCGCACAAGCCCCGTCATTGCGAGGCCCCGAAGGGGCCGTGGCAATCTCCTCACGCTGGCAGAGCGCTGGAGTCACGATCCGGTGGTTCCGGACGGAGATTGCTTCGTCGCTCTGCTCCTCGCAATGACGGGGGCGGCGGTGGGGTCGAGCAGGCTGGGGTTATGGGAGGAACTCGCCCGTTTCCAGGAAATGGAGGGTCTCCTGGACCAGGAGACGGTTGACCAGCATGCCGAAGTGGGAGACCGGCATGGTGAGGTGGCGCGAGACCTCCGGGCCGCGAGTCTCGTCCACCGCGACCGTGCCATCGTGCGGATCCGGTAGCGGCGCGACCCAGGGCCCCGGCCCGAACGGCTTACTGCCGGCGATCATGCCGACGTCGCGACCGCGCAGGACGGGACTGCCGCCGAGCAGGCCACGGTCCAGGGCGGCGCCCAGCCACCAGCGGCCAAGTCGGTTCTGCGCGAGGCGCGCGGCCACACGGCTGCCCTGCAGCGGCGAACCCAGCATCACGATACGCCCAGGGCGCTGCACGGGCGCGACCTCGAACAGGTGGCGCACGATCACGCCGCCCAGGCTATGGGCAACCAGGTGCACGAGGTCGCCGGGGACATCCTCGAGAAACGCAGCCAGGGCGCGCGCGGCCTGCTCCGGCGTTTGCCGGCGCGAGGCATAGCGGAACCCGTGAACCTCGTGGCCGGCCGCGCGCAGACGGCGGCCCAGCAGGGCCATCTCCAGGCCCGGCATGTGCCAGCCATGGACCATGACCACACTGCTGCGCATGCCGGTCATGGTGTTCGGCCGGACAAGCGGTTACTCGGCCTGTTGCGTGGCGCTGGGACGCAGACGGATACCCAGCTCGCGCAGCTGCTTCTCGCCGACCGGGGCCGGGGCATCGGTCAGCAGGCAGGCGGCGGTCTGGGTCTTGGGGAAGGCCATCACGTCGCGGATCGAGTGGGCGCCGCTCATCAGCATCACCAGGCGGTCGAGGCCAAAGGCCAGGCCGCCGTGCGGCGGGGCACCGAAGTTCAGGGCATCCAGCAGGAAGCCGAACTTCTCGCGCGCCTCTTCCTCACCGATGCCCAGGGCCTCGAACGCGGCCTGCTGCATCTCGGGGTTATGGATACGGATCGAGCCACCGCCGACCTCGGTGCCGTTGAGCACCATGTCGTAGGCGCGGGACAGCGCCTCGCGCGGGTTGGCGCGCAGCGCCTCCGGACTGTCCACCGCCGGGGCGGTGAACGGGTGATGCAGGGCATACAGGCGCTTGTCCTGATCGTCGTACTCGAACATCGGGAAGTCGACCACCCACAGCGGCTGCCAGCCTTCCTCGACCAGCTCCAGGTCGTGGCCGATCTTCACGCGCAGGGCGCCGATCGCCTCGTTGACCACCGAGGCCTTGTCCGCGCCGAAGAAGATCAGGTCGCCGGCGGCGGCCGCGGTCTTCTCCAGGATCTTCCGGGTCACGTCCTCCGGCAGGAACTTGAGGATGGGCGACTGCAACCCGCCCGCGAGATCGGCCGGGTCGTTGACCTTGATGTAGGCCAGGCCCTTCGCGCCGTAGCGGCCGACGTACTCGGTGTAGACGTCGATCTCCTTGCGCGTGAGCTTGGCACCGCCCGGGACGCGCAGGGCGGCCACGCGACCCTCCGGGTCGTTCGCCGGGCCGTTGAAGACCTTGAACTCCACCGCCTGCATCACCTCGGTCAGCTCGGTGAACTCCAGCGGGATGCGCAGATCCGGCTTGTCGGAGCCAAAGCGGGCCATCGCCTCGGCATAGGCCATGCGCGGGAACGGATCCGGCAACTCGACGCCCTGGACCTCGCGGAACAGGTGGCGAATCAGGCCCTCGGTCACCTCCATCACATCCGCCTCGTCGACGAACGCCATCTCCATATCCAGCTGGGTGAACTCCGGCTGGCGATCGGCGCGCAGGTCCTCGTCACGGAAGCAGCGGGTGATCTGGTAGTAGCGGTCCATGCCGGACATCATCAGCAGCTGCTTGAACAGCTGCGGCGACTGCGGCAGGGCGAAGAAGCTGCCCGGATGCGTGCGGCTGGGCACCAGGTAGTCACGCGCGCCTTCCGGCGTGGCCTTGGTCAGCATCGGGGTCTCGAGGTCGAGGAACTCGCGCTCCTCGAGGAAGCGGCGCATGGCCGCGGAGACCTGCGCGCGCAGGCGCAGGCGCTGCTGCATCAACGGGCGGCGCAGATCCATGTAGCGGTAGCGCAGGCGGGTGTCTTCGCCGACGTCTTCGTCGTCCAGCGGGAACGGCGGGGTCTTGGCGGCGTTCAGGACCTCCAGCTCGAGCCCGAGGATCTCCACGGCGCCGGTGGGCAGGTCGGGATTCTCGGTGCCCTCGGGGCGCCGGCGCACGCGGCCGGTCATGCGGATCACGTACTCGGTACGCAGCTGCTCGGCGCGCGCGAAGACCTCCTCGCGGTCAGGGTCAAACACCACCTGGACCAGGCCCGCATGGTCGCGCAGGTCGACGAAAATTACCCCCCCGTGGTCCCGTCGGCGGTTCACCCAGCCGCAAAGGGTCACCTCCGAGTCGAGTTCGTTCTCGGTGACACGTCCACACAGATGAGTTCGCATTGCGCTGTTCCAGCCGAAGGGCACGCCCGCCAGGGGCCTGCACGGTGAGTCGGGAAAACGGGACGAACATGGCGTTCGCACCCGCGAAAAGGCCGGAAATCTTACGATTTGCCCTGCCCCTGCGCAACCGGCGCCGGCGCTTCTTCAGGGCTTCTCATCGGTGTCACGACCCCCATGGACATCACGAACTTGAGACCATCCTCCACCGTCATGTCCAGTTCGATGGCTTCCTCGCGCGGGACCATGATCACGAAGCCGGAGGTGGGATTGGGCGTGGTCGGGACGAAAACGGTGATGACGTCACGCTCGGTGCGGTCCTGCACCTCGCCGACGGCGACACCGGTCATGAACCCCACGGACCAGAGGCCGCGGCGCGGGTACTCGATCAACATCACCTTGCGAAACGCCTGTCCACCATCGGACAGCACGGTCTCGGTGACCTGTTTGACGGCGCCGTAGATCGAACTGACCAGCGGGATGCGGCGGACGATCGATTCGCCCACCGACACCAGCTTGCGCCCAACGATATTGGCCACCACCACCCCGGTCACGAACACCACCACCACCGCCAGTACGATGCCGGCACCCGGGATGGAGAAGCCGAGAATCGCCTCCGGCCGCCAGGGCGGCGGCAGAAGGAGGATGGTGAAGTCCAGCAGGTCGACCAGCAACTTGATGACAAAGCCGGTGACGATCAGCGGCAGCCAGACCAGAAGCCCTGCAATCAGGTAGCGGCGCAGGGAGACCAGCATTGATCAGGTGCCGGTCGCGGCGGTACCGGTCTTGGCGCTACCGGAAGATGCGGACTTTCCGGAGGCATCCGACTTCGTTGAGCTACTGCCGCTGGAACTGGTGGCCGAGCTGCTGCCCTCTTTCAGGTTGCGCTTGCCGTCCTTCTTGAAGTCGGTCTCGTACCAGCCGCCGCCGGCCAGACGGAAGCCGGCCGCGGACACCTGCTTGGTCAGGGCCTCGGCACCACACTCCGGGCAAATGGTGGCCGGCGGATCGGAGATCTTCTGCAGGATCTCGGAGACCTCGCCGCAATCCTTGCACTGGTATTCGTAAATGGGCATGACTGGAATCCTCGGAATGCATCCGCGAAAACACGGGTTGAAGCGTATTATGCGGCCGTTTTCGGGGAATGAAAGGCCTACGCTTCCGACGAACCGTTTTGCTGATCCCGAACGGTATTTCCCAGGCACACGCAAGCAGCCGGCTCGCCTTGCACGCCATCAATGGCATCCCGGCCGACGGTCTACGCAGAACCGGGATCTCCAGCGCCGTGGCAGTCCCGACCGGAGCGATCCCGGATCACCGCTACGCGGCGTCCGGGAGGACGACAGCGGGGGGCGTCTCTTGATGTCTCCCGTGATGTCTCCCGGCCAATCCGCGCTGGGGTTTGCGCCCAACGGCCGCAGCGCGGATCATTCACCCCCAACTCGACGATACGACCGCGCAAGGACCTGTCATGGCCGAAAAGATCGTGATCATGCTGCTGAACCTGGACCTGGACCGCCCTGGCACGCTGGGGGCGCCCTTCTTCCAGGCCACCGTCGCCGCCGCGATGGATCTCGAGGTGGAGATCTACTTCGCCGCCGGCACCACACGCCTGCTGCGTCAGGGCGTGGCGGAGACCATCTACCCCGGCGAGGCCAGGGAGAAGTCCGTCTACAGCTTCATGCAGGACGCCCACGAGGCCGGCTGCGCCTTCTACGCCTGCGCCGGAGCGATGAGCGAGAACGGCCTGACGCTGGACAACGCCGTGCCGGAACTGGACGGGATGCGCGGCGGCGGTGCCTTCATCGGCGAGGTCGTCGAGGACGGCGTCGCCACCCTGACCTACTGAGCGCGCCGCGGTGAGCGAGACCTCTTCCCGCGCCGTCCTGATCACCGGCTGCTCCAGCGGCATCGGGGCCTGTACCGCGCGCGTACTGCGTGATCGCGGCTACCGCGTGTTCGCCACCGCCCGGCGCGGCGAGGACGTCGCCCGGCTGAAGAAGGACGGCTTCGAGGCCTTGCAGCTGGACCTGGACGACTCCGCCAGCATCCACAGCGCGGTCACCGAGATCCTGCACCGGACCGATGGCCACCTCTACGCCCTGTTCAACAACGGTGCCTACGGCCAGCCCGGTGCGGTGGAGGATCTGAACCGCGCCACGCTGCGCGCGCAGCTGGAGACCAACGTCCTCGGTTGGCTGGAACTGACCAACGCCGTCCTGCCCGCCATGCGCCGCGCCGGCGAGGGCCGCATCATCCAGAACAGCTCGGTCCTGGGCCTGGTCGCCCTGCGCCTGCGCGGGGCCTACGTGACCTCCAAGTTCGCGATCGAGGGCATGAGCGACACCCTGCGCCAGGAACTGCACGGCACCGGCATCCATGTCGCCCTGATCGAGCCGGGGCCGATCCGCAGCGCGTTCCGCGCCAACGCGCTGAAGGCCTTTCGCTACCACGTCCAGCGCGAACACGGCCCCTGGCAGGAGACCTACCGCGCCGCCGAGGCCCGCATGGCGAACGCCGAGGCCGATGCACCGTTCACGCTGGGGCCCGAGGCCGTCGCGCGCTGTGTCGTGCACGCCCTGGAGGCCCGCCGCCCGCGGGTGCGCTATCACGTGACTTTCCCCACCCGGCTGTTCGCCTTCCTCAAGTGGCTGCTGCCGGCCCGCGCGATGGATGCCGTGCTGCGCGGTGTATCACGCGGGGAGAACCGCTGACCGTGGCGCACGGTACCGCATGAACCTGATCTTTCTCGCCCTGATCGTGATCGCCGTGGCCACGGCCGCGATCCGCGAGATCCGCTCTACCGATCCCGACGAGCAACCGATGCAGGCCCTCTCCGAGGGCGCCATCGAGGCCGCCGGTTCCGCCGTGGAGCTGGCGCTAGGGCTGGTCGGGGTGATGGCCCTGTTCCTGGGCCTGATGAAGATCGCCGAGGCCGGTGGCCTGCTGACCGTGCTGGCCCGGCTGCTGCGGCCACTGATGGTGCGCCTGTTCCCGTCGGTGCCGCCCGAACACCCGGCGATGGGCGCGATGATTCTGAATTTCTCCGCGAACATCCTAGGTCTTGGCAACGCCGCCACGCCGTTCGGCATCCGCGCGATGCAGGAGCTGGAGAAGCTCAACCCGCACCCGGGCACCGCGACCAACGCGATGGCGCTGTTCCTGGCGATCAACACCTCCAGCATCACGCTGCTGCCCACCGGCGTGATCGCCCTGCGCGCCTCGCTGGGTTCCGAGGCCCCGGCCGCGATCCTGCCGACCACGCTGTTCGCGACCCTGTTCGCGACCATGGCCGGCATCGCCAGCGCGCTGATCCTGCAGCGCTACTTCCTGCCACCACCGGCGACTCGCAGCATTGATCCGGGCCAGACGTCCGCGGATGGCGCGAGCGAGCTGGACGACACAATGCGCGAGGCCGGCCGGGAGGCGACCGCCGAGCCCACCCAGGACGCCGACCCGACAGCGGACACGGCCAACCAGCAACCGATGAACATCGAGGTCCCCACCGAGGGTTACCCCGCCTGGGTCTCGCTGACCGTGCTCGCCGCAGTGCTGGGCATCATCCCGCTGACCATCCTCTACGGCCAGGCGATCGCGCCGTGGATCATCCCGGGGCTGGTGGTCGGTTTCCTGTCCTACGGCGTGATCCGCGGCGTGCCGGTCTACGAGGTATTCGTCGAGGGCGCCAAGGAGGGCTTCAATGTCGCGCTGCGCATCATCCCCTACCTGGTCGCAATCCTGGTCGCGGTGGGCATGCTGCGCGAGAGCGGGGCACTGGGGATGTTTGTCGGGCTGGTCGGGCCGTTGACCACACCGTTCGGCTTGCCGGCCGAGGCGCTGCCGATGGCGCTGCTGCGCCCGCTGTCCGGCTCCGGCGCCTACGGCATCATGGCCGGCATCATGCAGGATCCGACCACCGGGCCGGACACGCATGTCGGCATCCTGGTCTCGACCCTGCAGGGCTCGACCGAGACCACCTTCTACGTGCTCGCCGTGTACTTCGGCGCCATCGGCATCAAGCGCGTGCGCCACACCCTGGCCGCCGCGCTGACCGCGGATGCCGTCGCGGTGATCGCGGCGGTGGCAATCGTCGGCTTCCTCTTCCTGTAGGACGGCGTGCGCGACGAAGGCGTGCGCGACGCACCCCCTCGCGGGGTCAGCCGTCCGGGCGACTCGCGCGGCAGTGATCCAGCGCCCGCAGGAGGTCATTCGCACCGATCGGCTTGGTCAACAGGTCGTTGAAACCGGCCTGTTCGGCCCGCTGGCGCGTGGCATCCGTTGCATCGGCGGTCACCGCAATCACCGGGATCGCGGCCAGCTCCGGCTCGGCCCGCAACGCGCGCAGCACCTGAAACCCATCCATCACCGGCAGGTTCAGGTCCAGCAGGATCAGCTCGGGCGGATCCCGCAGGGCCATGTCGAGTCCCTCGGCGGTCGATTCCGCCATGCGGCAGTCGGCCGCGCCCTGCTGTTTGAGCATCTCGCGCATCAGACGCTGGTTGGCATCGTGGTCCTCAATGCAGAGCACGCGGCACTGCCCGGCGCGCCGGAGCCGCCGGGCAGTGCCGCATCGTCCCCGGTGCCGGACGGCATCCGGTCACGGGCCCGGGGCAGACGGAACCAGAAGGTACTGCCCTCCCCCGGCACGCTGTCGACCCCGATCTCGCCCCCCATCAGGTCCACCAGATTGCGGGTAACCGCAAGCCCGACACCGCTGCCCTCGACCCCTTGCTCCTCCGCCGCCAGCCGTTCGAACGGCTGGAACAACCGCCGGCACTGTTCCTCGGTCAGGCCCGACCCGCTGTCACGTACAGCGATCCGCACATCGGCCTCCCCCACCTCGCCACTCACACGCACACTTTCGCCGGGCCGGTTGTACTTGATCGCATTGGAGAGCAGGTTCAGGAGCACCTGCTTTAGCCGCCGCGGATCGGCCTGCAGCATCACGGTCGGCAGGGCGTCCGGCTCAAGCTCCACGCGACACTCGCGTGCCATGGGCTCCAGCAGGGACAGACACTCCTCCAGGACGGGCCCCGGCGCCACCGGTTCCGGCTCGACCCGCATGCGACCGGCCTCGATTCGGGCAAGATCCAGGATCTCGTTGATCAGGTCCAGCAGGTGCCGGCCCGCGCGCGTGATCTCCTCCAGGTGGCCACGCTGGTGTCCATCCAGCGCCGGATCGCTCTCCAGCAACTGGGCAAAGCCGAGAACGGCATTCATCGGCGTGCGCAGTTCGTGGCTCATGTTGGAAAGGAAGTCGGATTTGGCGCGGTTGGCCGCCTCGGCCGTCTCGCGGGCCCGATGGAGCTCCGAGCGACGGCGCAATTCGTCGGTAAAATCACTGAAGATGTTGAAGCCGTATTGCGGCTCCCCGCGGGCATCGCGCACCACGCCGATAGTGCTGGCCGTAATAAACACGGCCCCGTTGGCACAGCGCTGGGGCAGCTTGCCCGTCCAGGCCCCGCCCTCGGCCAGCACCTGGTCGATCTCTTGCTCCTCCTTTTTGTTCTCCGCCGGGATGATCCCCAGCTCGTGGAAATCCCGGCCCAGCAACTCCTCCGAACGGTAGCCCAGCATCTCCAGAGCAGCCAGATTGACGTAGACGAAGCGGCCTTCGCGATCCACCACCTCGATCCCCTGTTCGGAGGCTTCGAAGATGCGCTGGAACAACGCCAGGTGTTCCTGCGCCTGGTGCAGCTCGGTGATGTCCTGCAA
The DNA here is from genome assembly GCF_000376905.1 of Thioalkalivibrio sp. AKL6. Lineage (NCBI taxonomy): Bacteria > Pseudomonadati > Pseudomonadota > Gammaproteobacteria > Chromatiales > Ectothiorhodospiraceae > Thioalkalivibrio > Thioalkalivibrio sp. AKL6. The sequence continues at coordinate 20,132 of NZ_AQXS01000005.1, forward strand.
GCTTCCGCCGACGTGCGTCAATCGGCCGTCGCTATCGAAGCGTCCGCTCGCGATCATGTGGACAAAGCGGATGCGTCCGCCGGGCAGCTCCACCCGGTGGTTGATCTCGTGGTGCCGACTCTCGCCGACGCCAGCCAGGAAGCTCTCGACCTGATGGCGGTCCTCCGGGTGAACCAGGTTCAGGTAGTCGTCACGTTCGAGCGGCGCGTCTTCGGCATCCAGCTCGAAGATCTCGCGGAGCACCCGGGACCAGGTGATCCGCCCATCCAGCGCATCCATCTCCCAGTTGCCGATACGCGCGAGCCGTTGCGACTCCAGCAGGCGGGTGGACAGGTCGGACAGCGCCAGCTCGGAATTCTTGCGCTTGGTGATGTCCTGCATCACGCCCAGCATGTACAGAATCTCGCCGTCCTGGCCGCGCACCACGTCGCCGCGTTCCAGCAGCCAGTGTTCCGACCCGTCCGGCCAGATCACCCGGTGTTCCAGCTCGAGGTAGGAACCGCGGCGCAGACTGCTGGCGATGGCGGTGCGTACCCGGGCGCGATCATCGGGATGCACGGCGTCCAAGAAATTGGAGACCGTCGGCTCCAGCCCGCCCTCGGGACAGCCCAGAAGCGGCGGGATGCGCTCCGACCAGCCCAGCGCCTCGCGGTTCGGCGCCCACTCCCAGGTCCCCATGTTGGCGAAGATCTGGCTGGAGCGCAGGCGGTGCTCCTGATGCTTCACGTGGGTGATCTCGGTGCGAATCGACACGTACTGGTAGGGACGGCCGTTGCTTCCGAGATACGGGACGATGGTGGTCTCCACCCAGTACAGCGATCCACTGCGCGCCCGGTTGCACACCTCGCCCCGCCAGATTTGGCCGGCGGCAATGGTCTCCCACAAGTCGGCGTAGAACTCCGGCGGATGTTGCCCGGACTTGAGAATGCGGTGGTTGCGCCCCATCAGCTCGGACACGGCGTAGCCGCTCACCCGCGAGAACCGCTCGTTGGCGTAGATGATGTTGCCGGCGACATCGGCGATGCTGACCAAGGCGTGCTCGTTGACCGCCACGTGCTCGCGCTCGCGCTCGTAGAGCGCATCGCGATAGGACTGGCTGACCCCGTCAATCTGGCGCATCTGGCGCGCCCGCGCGGTGATCGCCGCCGCAACACGGGCCGGTTCCACCGGCTTCAGGAACACTCCGGCGACCCCCGGGTGCAGGGTCATCAGGTGGTTGACCCGACCCGGATCCTCGGTCAACAGCAGCAACGGGACCACACCCCCGGTATCCCGGGTTCGCAGCAGCGCGACAAAGGATTCCACCGGCTCTGCCAACCTCTGCAGATCGAGGACCACCACGTCCACTCGGGTTTCCTCCAGCTGCCGCCGGAGCGCCTCCGGGTCCGACGCGGTGGCCACGCCCAGACCAACGCCCGTCAGATACGGCTCGAGGCCGCCGTCTGTCGCATCATTCGTGACCGACCTCGCCACCGTCGTCGATCAGCCGTACCCGCGATCGGGCCGTGCAGCCGCCCAGCGGCTGCACGCGGGCCTGCGCCAGGGCCTGGGCCTCGCGGTACAGCGTGGTCAGCCGGTCGCCATCCTGCGCCGAACCGTCGAGGGCCCGGGACAGCCGCTCCAGTTCCGCGACCCGCTGTGCCAGGGATTCGAGAAACTCGCCCCGCAACCGTGCCAGCCCCGGCGATGCCGGGGCCGGCTTCACGGCCGTCGGTTGTAACGAATGCAACGGATCAGTTCGGGGGACCGCCCGGATTGATGTCCTTGTCCTTCACGATGAAGTAGACCCCGATGGCGGCCAGACCCATCCACATGAGCAGCGCGAACACCCCGAGGACCTCCCAGAGCGTCACGAAGAAAAACAGCATGATGGCGGCAGCACCAAGGAAGATATTGCCGATCACGAAATTGGACGGCCGGCGGGAATCATTGTCGGGCATGGACGGCTCCGGTACAGGCGCCTTGAACGACGCCAGTGAACGCTACTGTTTCTTGTAGGGGGTAAAGTCGAATTCCCCGGCGGTCATGTCGTCCCACAGATCGCTCTGCAGTACGGCCAGCAGCTTGAACAGCTTGCGCAGTTCGGGGTCCTCCATGAAGCGCTGGTCCTCGCTGGCTTTCAGCACCTCGACCAGGGTGGCGCACTGCTCACGGCTGATTCCGAGGACATTCAGCCCGTTCTCTCCCATCTCGACATCCATCGAGCGACTCCTGTTCGGTTGAATGGGGTCGATTGTAGCCGCTCGCACACCGGCTGCGAAAACGCCGGACTCCGGCCACGTCATTGCGAGGAGCCGAGGGCTCCGCGCAATGACCGGTATGGCCTACACCGCTTGGGCGCGGATCAGGTCGACCCGGGTGCGCACATACAGGTAGTACAGCACCGGGATGATCACCAGCGTCAGCAGCGTGGAGACGAACACGCCGAAGATCAGCGAGATCGCCAGGCCGGAGAAGATCGGGTCGTCGAGAATAAACCCGGCCCCAACCATCGCCGCCAGGCCGGTCAGCACGATTGGCTTGGCGCGCACCGCGCCGGCGTGCACCACCGCCTCGATCACATCCACGCCGCGGCGAATCTCCTCGTTGATGAAGTCCACCAGCAGGATGGAGTTGCGCACGATGATCCCGGCCAGCGCGATCATCCCGATCATCGAGGTTGCGGTGAACTTGGCGTCCATGAAGAAGGCATCCATGAAGGCATGCCCCGGCATCACCCCGATCACGGTCAGCGGGATCGGCGCCATGATGATCAACGGCACCATGTACGAGCGGAACTGCGCCACCACCAGCAGGTAGATCAGGAGCAGCCCCACCGAGTAGGCGATCCCCATGTCGCGGAAGGTCTCGTAGGTCACCTGCCACTCGCCGTCCCACTTCAGCGAGAAGTTGTAGGGATTGTCCGGCTGACTGATGAACAGCTGCTCCAGCGGCTCGTCGTAGGCCATGGGCTGGTCGCGCAGGCCGAAGAACATGTCGAACATGCCGTACAGCGGGCTATCCAGCCCACCGGCCAGATCACCCATCACGTAGACCACCGGCAGCAGGTTCTTGTGGTGGATGGAGTGCTCGAGGCTCGAGTCGACCACGTTGACCACCTCGGACAGCGGCACCAGCGTGCCGTCGCGCGAGCGCACCTTGAGCCCGAGCACCGGGTCCAGGCTGCCCTTCTCGGCCTGATCGAACTCCAGCCGCACGGGGACCGCATATTTCACGTTGGAGCCGTAGAGATACGTCACGTCCTCGCCCGACAGCGAGGTCGAGATCGCCTGCACCACCGCCTGCTGTGACACCCCCAGGCGCGCGGCCCGTTCGCGGTCGACCTGCAGAATCTTCTTCTGCCCCGGATACTCGACCGAATCATCGATGTCGGTGATGTCGCCGGTGTTCTCGAAGCGCTCGCGCACCTGCCGGGCGATCTCGATCTGGCCGTCATAGTCCGGGCCGTAGATCTCGGCGACGATCGGCGACATCACCGGCGGACCCGGTGGAACCTCGACCACCTTGACCGCCGCGCCATGCCGATCGGCGATCGCGTTGATCGCCTCGCGCACGCCCAGGGCCACCGCGTGGCTCTTGCGATCGCGCTCGTACGAGCCGACCAGGTTCACCTGAATGTCGCCGACGTGCGAACCCTCGCGCAGGTAGTACTGACGCACCAGGCCGTTGAAGTTGATCGGCGCCGCGGTGCCCGCGTAGGTCTGCACGTTGTGCACCTCGGGGACCGTCTTCAGGTAGTCGCCCATCTCCGCCAGCACGCGGGAGGTGCGCTCCAGGCTGGTGCCTTCCGGCATGTCCAGTACCACCTGGAACTCCGACTTGTCGTCGAACGGCAGCATCTTCATGACCACCAGCTGGAAGTACGCCAGCGACACCGAGGCCAGGATCAGCACCAGGGTGCCCAACCACAGCGCGAGGCGAGCGGTCTTCTTGCGTCCGCCAGTACCAAGGAAGGGCAGCAGCAGGGTGTTGAAGATCTTCATCAGCCCGGCCGAGGCGCTCTCGCCCTCCGCGCCATGACCACCACTGGCCGGCGCGGCATGTTCATGCTTCTCGGCCTGGCGGCGCAGGACCTTGTAGGTCAGCCAGGGCGTGACCACGTAGGCCACCGCCAGCGAGATGATCATCCCCATCGAGGCGTTGATCGGAATCGGACTCATGTACGGGCCCATCAGCCCGGTCACGAAGGCCATCGGCAGCAGCGCGGCGATCACCGCAAAGGTCGCGAGAATCGTCGGTCCGCCCACCTCGTCCACCGCAAGCGGAATCGCCTCGATGAACTTCTTGCCGCCCTTGGCCATGTGCCGGTGGATGTTCTCGACCACGACGATGGCGTCATCCACCAGTATCCCGATGGAGAAGATCAGCGCGAACAGCGACACGCGGTTGAGCGTGAAGCCGTAGGCCCAGGAGGCGAACAGCGTGATCGCCAGGGTGATCACCACCGCCACGCCAACGATAAACGCCTCGCGCCAGCCAAGCGCGATCCACACCAGGATGACGACCGAGGCGGTTGCCAGAATCAGCTTCTGGATCAGCGTGTTGGCCTTGTCGTCCGCGGTCTGTCCGTAATTGCGGGTAATGGTCGTCTCGATGCCGTCCGGGATGTAGGTCCCGCGCAACTGCTCCAGCCGCTCGACCAGGGCATCGGCGATATCCGGGGCGTTGGTCCCCGGCTGTTTGGCAATGGCCACCGTGACCGCCGGATGGCTCTCGCCCAGGCGCGCGCGATCCCCCGCGGCCGCGCCATGGGCAAAGCGCACGTGTTCGGTGGCATAGGCCGGACCCTGTACCACCTCGGCAACATCCGAGAGGTAGACCGGGCGATCCTCGTGCATCCCGACCACCAGGCTGGCGAAGGCCTCGGGTTCGGTAATAAAGTCGCCGGCTTGGACCAGGATTTCCTCGTCGTCGTGGTACAGCTGCCCGGCGTCACGCGAGAAGTTCGAGGCCTGCAGGCTGTCGCGCAGGTCGTCCACCGACAGGTTGTGGGCCGCCAGGGTCTCCGGCTTGAAGCGCACATGCACCACGTGATCGGGCCCACCGACGGTGTAGATGTCGCGGGTGCCCGGTACGCGCTTGAGCTCGGCCTCGATGCCGTGCGCCACGCGCAGCAGGTCGTGCCCGCCGCGCTCGGGGTCCTCGGTCCACAGGGTCACGTTGACGATCGGCACATCGTCGATCCCCATCGGCTTGATGATCGGCTCGCCGACCCCCAGACCCGGCGGCAGCCAGTCCTGGTTGGAGAACACCTGGTTGTACAGGCGCACCAGGGCCGCGGTGCGATCCTCGCCGACCTCGAACTGGATGGTGATCTGCGCCATGTTCGGGCGCGAGACGGAATAGATGTCGTCGATGCCCTCGATCTCCGAGAGCACCTGTTCGGCCGGCGTGGCCACCAGCTGGGCCACCTCCTGCGCGCTCGCCCCCGGGAACGGGATGAACACATCGGCCATGGTCACGTTGATCTGCGGCTCTTCCTCGCGCGGCGTGACCAGGATCGCGAACAACCCCAGCAGCAGACCGATCAGGGCCAGCAGCGGGGTGATCTGGGTAGTCAGGAAGGCCTTGGCAATGCGCCCGGAGATCCCCATGCGCTCGGACGCCCCCTCCGTGCCGGCATCGCTCATCGGTTCACCTGCTGATGTTCCTTCAGATAGATCTGCGCATGCACCGGATCCAGCGCCACGCGTTCATCGTCGTCCAGACCGCCGAGGATCTCGATCATGCCGTCATGCTGGCGCCCGACCCGCACCTGGCGGAACGCGACCCGATCGTCCTCATCGACGACGTACACGGCGATAACCTCGCTGCGATAGACCACGGCCTCCACCGGCACCAGCAGGCGTTCAACGTCCTCCACCACGAAAGCGGTCTTCACGAACATGCCGGGGAACAGGCCGAGATCCTGCTGCTCCGGCAGGTTCACGCGAATCCGGAAGGTGGAGCTGGCCGGATCGGCATAGGGGAAGATAGTCAGACTCTCGGCCGCCACCCGGTCCCCGTTCAGCAGGACCTCGGCACTGCGCCGCTCGCGCACGTTGTGGATCAAGCGCTGCGGCACATCCACGGCAACGCGCAACTGATCCAGGCTGATCCCGGACAACAGCGGTGAGCCCGGGCTGACCGACTCGCCGACCTCGACATGACGCTCGGTGACGATCCCGGAATACGGCGCATACACCTCGGTGTAGCCGAGCTGCTCGCGGGCCTCCTCGACCCGGCCTTCGGCCGAGCGCAGGCGGGCACGCGCCGACCCCAGCGCGGCCTCGGCGCGGTCGAACTCGGAGCGCGAGACCACCCCCCGCTCGAACACATCCTCAATCCGGGCGAACTCCGAACGCGCCTCGTTGAAGCGGGCGCGGGCGTCGGCCAGATCCCCCTCCGCCTGGCTTACACGGGCCTGCTGCTCGGTATCGCTGACCCGCACCAGGAGCTCGTCGACCTCGACGAAGTCATCCACGTCCACGTAGAGCTCGCGGACGCGCCCGGAGGTCTGGGCGGAGATCGTGGACCGCTGCACCGCCTCGACGCGGCCATCCAGGATACGTTCCTGGGCAATCGTCTGGCGTTCCGCGGTGGCCGTGTCGAACGGTAGCTCCGCCTGGGCCGCAAACGGCAACAGCAGCAGGGCCCACAGGGTGTGGCGCATCCGGGTTCGTGTCATGGGGTCTTTCCTTGCTTGGTGAGGTCGCCGGGGATGGGCCGTCTCGCACTCGTCCCGGCCCCATATATTAGCTTTTTCTAATTTATTATTTCCTGATGCCGAACGCAATCCGGGCGCATCCGCCCGCGACCGGTCCGCTCCCTCGCTGCGAGTATAGCCACCCTGACAAGGGTTTCACCCACCCCGGCGACTCGCCGGGACGCTGCAGCGCACCCGCGCTCCCCGTATCATGGCGACCGATCCGGGAACCACACAAGATCTGGAGGACGCCATGCCGCTGCTGCGAGTCGAGACCAATACCGCCCTGCCGGACGATGCTACCGGCCTCAGCCAGCGCCTGTCCGCGGAGGTCGCCGACTGGCTGGGCAAGCCCGAGGGCTACGTGATGGTGGCCTGCACGCATAATCCGGCCATGTGCTTTGGCGGCAGTACCGATGCGCTCGCCTACTGCGAGCTCAAGAGCATCGGCCTGCCCGAGGGCCTGACCCGCGAGCTGTCGCGCAAGCTGTGCGACGCCCTGCAGGCAGAGCTGGGTATCGAACCCGCCCGCGTGTACATCGAATTCGCCGACGCCCCGCGCCACTTCTGGGGCACCAACGGCACCACGTTCTGAACCCTTTCCAGCCATCAACCACGGACTGCCCCCGATGCGCGTCTCGCAATTCCCGCTGAACACCCTGAAGGAAACCCCGGCCGACGCCGAGATCGTCTCCCACCAGCTGATGCTGCGCGCCGGCTACATCCGCCGGCTGGCCTCCGGGCTGTACACCTGGCTGCCACTGGGGCTGCGCGTGCTGCGCCGGGTCGAGGGCATCGTGCGCGAGGAGATGAACCGCGCCGGCGCGCTGGAGGTGCTGATGCCGGCGGTGCAGCCCGCCGAGTTGTGGCAGGAATCCGGCCGCTGGGACTTCTACGGCGCCGAGCTGCTGCGCCTGAAGGACCGCCACGACCGGGACTTCTGCTTCGGCCCGACCCACGAGGAGGTCATCACGGACCTGGTACGCCGCGAGGTCCGCAGCTACCGCCAGCTGCCGATCAACTACTACCAGATCCAGACCAAGTTCCGCGACGAGCGCCGCCCGCGCTTCGGGATCATGCGCGCGCGGGAATTCCTGATGAAGGACGCCTACTCGTTCCACATCGACGGCGACTCGCTGGCCGAGACCTACCGCCAGATGCACGCCGCCTACACCCGCATCTTCGAACGCTGCGGGCTGGACTTCCGCGCGGTGGAGGCCGACACCGGCGCCATCGGCGGCAATGCGTCGCACGAATTCCACGTCCTCGCCAGCTCCGGCGAGGACGCCATCGCCTTCTCCCCGGCCGGCTTCGCCGCCAACGTCGAACTGGCCCCCTGCCCGAAGCCGGACCCGGCCCCGGCACCCGGCGCGGAGATGGCGAAGATCGCCACGCCCGACGTACACACCATCGACGAGCTGGCAAAGTTCCTGAACATCCCGACCGAGCAGACGGTGAAGACCCTGGTGGTCGCGGCCTCCGACGAGATCGACACCGACCTGGTCGCCATCGTGCTACGTGGCGACCACGAACTGAACGCGGTCAAGGCCGAGAAGCACCCCTGGATCGCCGAGCCGCTGCGCATGGCCGAGGCGGCCGAGATCCGTACCGCCTTCGGCGCCGACCCCGGCTCGCTGGGCCCGGTGGGCAGCCCGATCCCGGTGCTGGCCGACCAGGCGATGCTGGGCATGGCCGACTTCGTGGTCGGCGCCAACGAAGACGGCCATCACCTGACCGGCGTGAACTGGGGCCGTGACCTCCCGCAGCCGGAGACCGCCGACCTGCGCAACATCACCGAGGGCGAACCAGCCCCCGATGGCTCCGGTCCGATCGAGATCCGTCGCGGCATCGAGGTCGGCCACATCTTCCAGCTGGGCGACAAGTACAGCCAGGCCCTGGGCGCCCGAGTGCTGGACGAGGACGGCCGCGAGCAGGTCGTGACCATGGGCTGCTATGGCATCGGTGTCTCGCGCGTCGTGGCGGCGGCCATCGAGCAGAACTCCGACGAGCGCGGCATCTGCTGGCCCACCGCCATCGCGCCCTTCGACATCGCCCTGTGCCCGATCGGCGCGAAGAAATCCCAGCGCGTACGCGAGGCGGCGGAAAAGCTCCACGACGATCTGCAGGCGGCCGGCTTCGAGGTCCTGCTGGACGACCGCGGACAGCGCCCCGGCGTGATGTTCGCCGACATGGAGCTGATCGGCATCCCGCACCGAATCGTCATCGGCGAACGCGGCCTGGACGCCGGCGAACTCGAATACCAGGACCGCCGCGCCCCCGAGGCCGAACACCTGCCGCTCGACAACCTGATCGACACCCTGCGCGAACGGCTGCGGGGATGAGGCACGCGCTTTGTCTGCGGTTCATGATGTGCTGATCCGAAACGCCGCCACGCGCGGCAAGCGCCGGGTGCAATGGAACACATAGCGTTCACGCTGGAGATGGGGATCGTGTTCGGCCTGCTGGGGCTGACGATCCTGCTGTTCGTGACCGAGGTGATCCGGATCGACCTCGCGGCGCTGAGTGTGCTGTTCCTGCTGGGGATGGTCGCGCTGGTGCCGGGGGTCGCGCCGATCGTCGAGGGCGAGGCACTCTTCTCCGGCTTTGCCTCGAACGCGGTCATCGCGATCATCGCGGTGATGATCATCGGCACGGGGCTGGACCGCTCCGGAGTGATGAACCGCCTGGCGGACCTGATCCTGCGGTTTGGCGGGAAGACGGAACGCCGGGTGATGGCGACCACCTCGGGCGCCGTGGGCATCGTGACCAGCTTCATGCAGAACATCGGCGCGGCCGCGCTGTTCATGCCAGTGATCAACCGCATTGGTGCCGCCGCCCGCATCCCGCGCTCGCGCCTGCTGATGCCGATGGGTTTTGCCGCGATCGTCGGGGGCACACTCACGCTGGTCGCCTCCAGCCCGTTGATCCTGCTCAACGACCTGCTACCCGGGGATGTCGAGGGTTTTGGCCTCTTCGACGTGACGCCCATCGGGCTGGCCCTGCTGGCCACCCTGATCCTGTACTTCGCGGTGCTCGGGAAATGGGTTCTGCCCGCCCGCGACCCGCAGACGGAAGACCCGGACGAGAGCCGGGTGCAGACCACTTCCGCCTGGTTCCGCGAGGTCTATGGCATGGACTTCGGCGTGCGCGAGGCGCGCCTGGGCGAGGACAGCTCGCTGGCCGGACGCACGGTGGGCGACTTCGAGGCGGCCTTTGGCGTACATGTCGTCGGCGTGACCAGCGATGACGAGACCCGCATCGAACCCAACCGCGACGTGGAACTGAAGCGCGGGGCGCACCTGGCCATCCTCGGACCGGTCACCACCATCGAGAAGACCTGCGACAGTACCGGGACCGTCCTCAAGGACGAGCTGGATGTGTTTGCGCGCGTGCTGTCGGCCCGCCATGGCGGGATCGCCGAGGTTATCGTGCCGCCCGGCTCGGAGCTGATCGGACAGACCGTGCGCGACAAGGGCATGCGCCGCACCTACGGCATCTCGGTCCTGCGCATCCAGCGCGGCGACGACCTGATCATCGAAGAGGTCCCGGACACCCCGCTGAAGGCCGGTGACACGCTGGTGGTGCATACCCCATGGGAGCACCTGCAGGCGCTGGAGGACAACCGTGACTTCGTGGTGGTGACCAGCCGCTATCCGCGGCGCAAGCAGGAGGCCTCGAAGACCCACCGGCCGCTGGCTGCGCTCGGGTCGCTCGCGCTGGGGCTGGGGCTCGTGCTGTTCACCGACCTGCCGCTGGCGCTGGCCCTGCTGGGCGGCGCACTGGGGATGATTTTCAGCGGCGTCATCAGCATGGACGAGGCCTATCGCGGCATCAGCTGGAAGACGGTGTTTCTGCTGGCCTCGCTGATCCCGCTGGGGCTTGCGGTGGAGAACTCCGGCGCCGGGGAGTGGATCGCGACCAACGGCATGCAGCAGCTGGAGGGGATGCCGGTCTGGGTATTGCAGGTCGCGGTCTTCCTGTTGACCACCTTCTTCACGCTGGTGATGTCGAATGTGGGTGCCACCGTGCTGCTGGTGCCGCTGGCGGTCAGCTTCGCGAGCGTCGCCCAGGGCATGGGCATCGATGCCGATCCGCGGGTCTTTGCACTGATCGTCGCGATCGCCGCCTCCAACTCGTTCATCCTGCCCACCCACCAGGTCAACGCCCTGATCCTGGACCCCGGCGGCTACCGCGTGGCCGACTACCTGCGCGCCGGCTCCCTGATGACCGTGCTCTTCATGGTCGTCTCGCTGCTCGTGATCAACCTGATCTTCTGAGCCCGGTTCAGCCCCGATACAGCCTGAACGGAGAGACTGGCGGCAGCGCCCCTGCACCGGAACCCGATATGGCCGAAACCCTTCATCGAATGTTCCCCTTGGCAGCCGCATTCATGGCGCTGCTTCTGGCCGCCTGCAGCCCGCGGATCTACGGGGTAAGCGAGGAACAGTGGGACACGATGGGCGAGGCCGAGCGTGTCGAGGCCATCCGCGCCTGGGAGTCGGTGCAGAAGGCGCGCGAGGCTCGCCTGCAGGCCGAGGCCGAGCAGGAGGCGGCGCTGGCGGCCGAACGCGCAGCGCAGGTCGCCGCGCTCCGCAGCGGCGATGCGGGACTGCCGGGGGACCTGATCCGTGTCAGCCTGCGCGGCGGGGCCCTGCGCATCGGCGGTCGCGAACGGGCGCTGGAGCCGACCAGCTTTACCCTTGCCAATGGCGAGACCCGCAGCATCGAGGTCCACGCCGAGCGCTATCGCAGCGAGCTCGAGGTCGCCTATGAAGACGGCCTCTTGCTGATCGACCTGCCGCGCCATTCCCGCACCGGGGCCGCACGCGTCGCCTGGGACGGCGACTGGATGCAGGGGGCCGAGTCCCGCATTCGTTCGGACGGGCCACACCGGCTGCGCGACGTGCGTGCCTTCGTCCAGGTCATTCCGCCACCGGGCCGCCCGCTGCGGCGCTACTGACGCGCCATCGGGTCAACCGGTGGAGAAGTCGCCCGGCGCCGGGTCGGGCGGCGGCAACTCCTCGGCCTCCACCGCGTCCACCCGCGCCATACGCGGGCCGTCCGCCAGCCACTCCTCCAGCGCGTCCAGTGCCTTGCGCGGACCCACGGCCAGCACCTCCACGCTGCCGTCCGGTTCGTTGCGGGCATAACCGGTCAGGTGCAGGCGTTTCGCCTCGTCGCGGGTGGACGCGCGGAAGAACACGCCCTGTACCTGGCCGCTCACACGCCAGCGGCGGGCATGGTTATCATTGGTCTCCGTCATTTGTTGTCCTCCGGAGTGGATTCATGTCCGATGCCCCTACGCTGTACCACAACCCGCGCTGCAGCAAGTCGCGTGCGACCCTGGCGCTGCTGCGCGAACAGGGCGTGGAACCGCAGATCGTCGAATACCTGAAGACCCCGCCGGACGCGGCCACCCTGCGCGCGATCGTGGACAAGCTCGGCATTGCGCCACGCGACCTTCTGCGCACCGGCGAGGCGGAATACCGCGAGCTGGGCCTGAAGGATGCCGAGATGGACGACGAAGCGCTGATCCAGACCATGGTCCAGCACCCGAAACTGATCGAGCGCCCCATCCTCGTCCACGGCGACGACGCCCGTATCGGGCGCCCGCCGGAACAGGTCCTGGAGATCCTGTCGTGAGCGCCGCCCCCGAGATCCTCGTGCTGTACTACAGCCGTTATGGGGCGACGGCAGAACTGGCCCGCCACGTGGCCAGTGGCGTGGAGCGCGCCGGTGCGGTCGCCCGCGTGCGCACCGTCCCGCCGGTGAGCACCAACATCGCCGGCGACGCCCCGGCGGTCCCCGCCGACGGCCCGCCCTACGCGGAGACCCGCGACCTCGAAGAATGCGCCGGGCTGGTGATGGGGTCGCCCACCCGCTTCGGCAACATGGCCGCGCCGCTGAAACACTTCCTTGATGGCACCAGCGGTCTCTGGGCCAGCGGCGGGCTGGTGGATCGGCCGTTCGGGCTGTTCACCAGCACGGCTACCCAGCATGGCGGGCAGGAAACCACCCTGCTGACCATGGCCATGCCGCTGATCCACCAGGGGATGCTGTGGGTGGGCGTGCCCTACACCGTGCCGGAACTGAGCACCACCACGAGCGGCGGCTCGCCCTATGGCGCCAGCCACGTCGCGGGGGGCCAGGGCGAACACCCGGTCACGCGCGACGAGCAGCGCATTGCCGGCGCGCTGGGCGAACGCGTCGGCCGCATTGCCCTGCGGCTCCAGGCCGGAGACGACGCATGATCCTCGCGGCCCGCGCGCTGGCGCTAATCGCCTACTTCGGCCTGCTCGGCGTGATCCTGATCTGGACAACCTGGATCGACCCGCCGGAGATCGTTCCGATCGCCGTGGCGCTGGTCGTGCTGGTCCTGCCGCTGATGTTCCCGCTGCGCGGCATGCTGCACGGACGCCGCTACACCCACGCCTGGTCCAGCCTGCTGGCGCTGGCCTACATCACCCTCGGTATCACGCTGGCCGCCGCGGCGGACGCCCGGCTCTACGGTGTGCTGATGACCACCGCCAGCCTCGCCTGGTTCGCCGGCTGCCTGCTCTACGTCAAGCTGGACGCCCGCCGCGCCCGCCAGATGGCTTCCTGACTTTTCCATCCACCACGAAGCGCACGCAGAAGGGCAAGGGCGTCTCACAGGAAATAAGGCGGTTCTGGATGGGGCGCCGCGGGCGCAAGGACCTTCAGGGCTGCCGCCTCCGTTGCCCGTCATCCCGGCCGGAGCGCAGCGCAGAGCCGGGATCTCCGGCGCAGGACAACCAGATCCCGGATCACCGCTGCGCGGTGTCCGGGATGACGGACATCGGCGGGGCACTGCACACCGCGATGGCGTTCCGGGCGATCGACTCCAACCAATAAGTCCTTTCTTCCGTCATGCCTGCCTTTCAGCAAAAAACGCCCTTGACGTTGCCCTTCTTCGTGCCTTCGTGCGCTTCGCGGTAAAAATCACAAACGCGCGAGCTGGTCGCGGACGAAGGGGATGGTCAGGCGCCGCTGCTCGGCCAGGGCGGCCAGGTCCAGGCGGTCCAGCAGCTCCAGTAGCGCCACCAGGTCGCGGCGGTAGTGGCGCAACAGATATTCGGCCACCGCCTCCGGCAGCTCCAGCCCGCGCAACACCGCGCGCTGGGCGAGGATGCGCTTGAGGTCGTCCTCCTCCGGCGCCTGCATGCGGAACACCGGCCCCCAGGCGAGGCGCGAGGTCAGATCCGGCAGGCCACTGCCCAGCCCGTCCGGCGCGTACGCGGCTGCCAGCAGCACCCGGCAGCCGCCATCGCGAAGTCGATTCAGCAGCCCGAACAGGGCCTCGTCCCAGTCGCCCTGCCCGACCACCGCGTCGAGACCGTCCAGCGCAACCAGGCGGGCGCGCTCAAGCCCATCCAGCACCGCCAGCGGCGGCGCGGTCACCAGTTCGGCCAGCGGCAGATAGGCCACGGGCTCGCCGCGTTCGTGACCCTGGTGGCAGGCGGCCTGCAGCAGATGGGTCTTGCCCAGGCCCACCGGGCCGTGCAACAGAATCTGTGGCTCGGTCATCCCGGTCCCGATCGAGAGGGCCTCCACCGCGTCCCGCGCGAGGCGGTTGCCGCCGGGATAGAAACTGGCAAAGCGCGAGGCGTCGCGCAGGCGCAAATCCAGCGGGAGCTGGTGCTGCGGCGCAGCATTGCCTCCCTGCCCCGTCGTCATGAGCCTCCGCCCCCTGTATCCACGGGCGCATCCTCGGCATTCAGCCGCCGGTAGTGCGCCAGGGTATGGCGCACCCCCACGGCCAGGACCGCCGCCACCGGCAACGCCAGCAGCACGCCGAAGAACCCGAACAGCTGGCCGCCCGCCAGCACGGCAAAGATCACCGCGACCGGGTGCAGCCCGGTACGGTCCCCCACCAGCCAGGGGGTCAGGACCATGGACTCCAGCACCTGGGCAATGGCGAAGATCACCAGCACGATCAGCAGCAGGCTCCAGCCGTCGCCCTGCACCAGCGCCGCGGCGGTGGCCAGCAGCACGCCAACGATCACGCCCACGTAGGGAATGAAGCTCACCAGCCCCGCGATCAGGCCGATCGCCAGCCCCATCTCGATTCCCGCCACGGTCAGGGTGACGGCGTAGAACAGGCCGAGCGCCAGCATCACCAGCAACTGCCCGCGCAGGAAGGCCCCCAGGGTCTCGTCCGACTCCGCGGCGAAGGTCAGCACCGCCGGCCGCCAGGCCTGCGGCAGTAGATCCCGCAGGCCGTCCAGCAGCCGCGGCCAGTCGCGCAGCAGATAGAAGCTCACCACCGGGATCAGCACCACGTTAAGCACCCCCAGCACCAGCGCGCCAGTCGAACTGCCGATCCATTGCAGCACGCCCCCGGCCAGCCCGCCGGCCTCGCGCCAGTGGTCCGCCACCAGCCCCTGCAGCGCGCTGGCATCCAGCGGCGGCAGGGAATCCCCGGCCAGATCCTCCAGCCGCGGGCGCACCTGATCGTCGAACCAGCCGAGGATTTGCGGCATCGCCAGCGTAAGCCGCTCGACCTGGGCGATCGCCAGCGGGATCAGGATCAGGATCAGCGCCGCCAACCCCAGCATCACCAGCAGGAAGATCACCACGGTCGCCAGGGTGCGCGAGCGCCCCGTGCGCGCAACCAGCCGGGTCACCAGCGGGTTGAACAGGTAGCCGATCAGCAGGGCTGCGACGAAGGGCGTGAGGATGGGCGCCAGCAGGTACAGCGCTCCACCAAGGACCAGCAGCCCAACCAGGGCAGCCAGCGGGGCGGCTGAAAGCGGCCAGACATGGTCGCGGGTATCCGGATTCATGGCGTCCTCCCCGAGGTCCCTGCCGGATTCGTGTGTCCGTGCAGGTGACGCCAGGCATAAAATCCCCATTGCACGGTATAGGCCAGCCCGCTGGCCACGGTGGTGAAGGCCACGACGATCACCAGCAGTTGCACCCAGATCGGATCCAGCGCCAGCAGACCGACCTTCACGATGGCGACCAGTACCAGCGTGATCTGCAAAAAGGTGTTCACCTTGCTGATCAGCAGCGGCCGGATGGCCAGCGGGCCGACGAACACCCGGTACAGCGCGGAGCCCACGGTCAGCCAGACATCCCGCCCGACCACCAGCACCAGCAGCCACAACGGCAGTAGCCCGGACAGCGTCACCGCGACGTAGACCCCCAGCATCAGCAGCTTGTCCGCGGCCGGGTCCAGCCAGGCCCCGAGCCGTGTGTGCCAGCCGTAGCGCCGCACCAGCCAGCCATCCAGGGCGTCAGTCAGCCCGGCGATCGCCAGCAGCACCACCGCCACCACGTAGTGCTCCAGCGCCAGCAACCACACGATCGGCGGAATCAGCGCGATCCGGCCAATGGTGACGGCGTTGGGGATCTGGTGGCGAGGGAACATTCGATGAAAGTGGGCGCGAACCGAGGCCGGCGCGGATTAGCGCCGGTCCAGCCAGGCATCGGCACCGGCGGCGTCCTCGGGCGTCTCGGCCCGCGCGAAGCCGGAGCCACGCAGCAGATCGATCAGATCGTCCTGCTCGAGTCCAGTACGGACCTGCAGCACCACGCTATCGCCGGCCAGGGAATCCAGACGCGCGGTCTCCACCGCCTGCAACCGCGTCAGCTCGGCGCGCAGGCGCTCGAAGGCCCCATAGCCCTGAACCCCGGCAAAGCCCAGACGCAGCCATTCCGGCTCGGCCGCCACCCGCGCCAGGCGTTCGGCCACCTGATCCAGCCCTCGCGCCACCGCGTCGTGCGCCGCACTACCGGGATCCTCCCCGCTCGCCGCGCTGCGATATTCGCGGCCATCGTGCACGGCAATCGCCCGCGCCTCCGCCCCGCTCGTGGTCTCGCGCACATGCAGCAGCACGACGCCATCGGCGTCGTAGCGACGCGCCGCCTCCACCAGCGGCTCGGTCACGCCGCCGACGATGTCGGACGGCTGGGCCGCGCGGCGGTCCTGAAGGTCGCCCAGGGGGAACAACAGCGGCATGTCACGCGCCGCGGCCAGATCCCCCAGCGCGGAGAGAATGCCCGGACCGTCCACGGCATCCCCGAGCAGGTCGCGCTGCCCGCCCCGCTCGTGGACGGCCCAGACCAGCAGCCCCGGACGCTCCCCGAGCACGGATGGCACCCCGGCATCGCGCAGCGCGGTGCGCAGACGGAAGCGGTCGAACTCCAGGCGGTAGGAATCGTCCTCAACCTGCTGCCGGCGCTCCAGGGCCGCGATCCAGCCCGCGTCGTCACGGGCGTCCAGCAACGCCTCGACCAGTACCGGCTCCGAGCGCAGCCCCGCCAGACGCACCAGCGCCTGTTCCAGGCCCTGCTCCAGGGCCGTGGACTCGTCCTCGGCCGCGACCGTCACCACCACCGGGCCATCGGCCGCGGCCGCCGGGGCCAGCACGAGGAGGAAAAGACCCAGCAGCATAGCCAGGCGCGAATGCGTTCGGGGGTGCAGTGACATGGTTGCGTTCAATTGTTCGACAAGCGCCACAAAATACCACAGGCCACCGCGCCGAAGTCCCTGAGGAAAGCGGCCAAATGCGGCCCGGGCCGCACCGTCTTCTTTGCACGCCCGCACCCGGCTCGCTACCATGCCGGGTTCTGCGAGACCGCCACGGCGCGCGGTCGTCAAACATCGGGGAACCCATGTCCGAATCCCGTTCAGGCCTGACCTACCGCGAGGCCGGTGTCGACATCGAGGCCGGCGCCGAGCTGGTCGAACGCATCAAGCCGCATGCGGCGCGCACCCGGCGTCCCGGCGTCATGGCCGGACTGGGGGGCTTCGGCGCCCTGTTCGAGTTGCCGATGGATCGCTACAAGCAGCCGGTTCTGGTCTCCGGCACCGACGGCGTCGGCACCAAGCTGCGCCTGGCCCAGGAGACCGGTCGTCACGACAGCATCGGCATCGATCTGGTCGCGATGTGCGTGAACGACATCGTGGTCCAGGGCGCCGAGCCGCTGTTCTTCCTCGACTACTACGCCACCGGCCACCTGGACGTGGACATCGCCGCCGACGTGGTCACCGGCATCGCCGAGGGCTGCGAACAGGCCGGTTGTGCGCTGATCGGCGGCGAGACGGCCGAGATGCCCGGGATGTACCAGGGCGAAGACTACGACGTGGCCGGCTTCGCGGTCGGGATCGCCGAGAAGGCCGCCCTGATCGACGGCAGCCGGGTCACCGCGGGCGATGTGGTCCTGGGCCTGGAGGCCAGCGGGCCCCACTCCAACGGCTATTCCCTGATCCGCCGCGTCCTGGAACACTCCGGCGCCGGCCTGGACGCCCCGTTGCCGGGCGCCGACGGGGTCTCCCTCGGCGAGGCGCTGATGGCCCCCACCCGGATCTACGTACGCCCGCTGCTGGAGCTGCTGCAGCAGTTCCCGGTGCACGCAATGGCGCATATCACCGGCGGTGGTCTGACCGAGAATATTCCGCGCGTCCTGCCGGATACCCTGGGGGCGCGCATCGACCCGGACAGCTGGGCCCGCCCGCCGGTGTTCCAGTGGCTGCAGCAGGCCGGCGACATCGCCGACGAGGAGATGCTGCGCACCTTCAACTGTGGCATCGGCATGACCGTGATCCTCCCCGAGGACCGGGTCGAGGCCGCCAGCTCGCAGCTGGCCCGCGCCGGCATCCGCAGCTGGCCGATCGGCGTGATCAAGGAACGCGACGACTACCAGCCAAGCGTCTCCTACGTCGCCGCATGAGCGTCCCCGCCGGGCAATCGGCCGCGACCCCGAAGCGCCTGGTGGTGCTGATCTCCGGGCGTGGCAGCAACCTCGGCGCACTGATCGAGGCCTGCGAGCAGGACCGCATCCCGGCGCAGGTCGTCGGCGTCATCAGCAACCGCCCCGATGCCGCCGGGCTGGGCTTTGCCGAACAGCATCACATCCCGCACCGGGTACTGAACCACCGCGACTACCCCTCGCGCGAGGCCTTTGACGCCGACCTGGCCACCGCCATCGAGGACTATGCCCCCGACCTGGTCATCCTGGCCGGCTTCATGCGCATCCTGACCCCCGGTTTTGTGGACCGCTTCACCGGCCGGATGCTGAACATTCACCCGTCGCTGCTGCCGAAGTACCGTGGCCTGGATACCCATGCCCGCGCCCTGGCCGATGGCGATCCCGAACACGGCGCCAGCGTGCACTTTGTTACCCCGGAACTGGACGGCGGCCCGGTCATCATGCAGGCCCGCGTGCCGGTCGACCCCAACGACACGCCCGACACCCTGGCCGCCCGCGTGCAACGGGCCGAGCACCGGCTGTACCCCGAGGCCGTGCGCCGGGTGTGTTCAGGTGAAATTCAGTGGTCCGGGCGGATCCTGCAGGCCGACGGCTCGCCGCTTGAGGCGCCGCTGCAACTCGACGAGGACACCCACGATGTTTCAGGCCCTGACGCCCGGAGCCGCCCACCGCACCCGGTCGGCTAGAACCCCCATGTTCCGACTCGCAATCGCCCTGCTGCTGGCCCTGCTGGCCGCCCCCGCGGCTGCAGAGCGCGACCTGAGCCCGATCCCGCCGTACACCGCCAGTTACGAGGCCAACGCCATGGGCAACACGCTCAAGGCGCGCATCACCCTCAATCACGAAGACGTGCAGACCCGCATGGCGATGGACGCCCATGTCTCCGGCTTTCTGCGCATCCTCGGGCGTTTCGAGCTGAGCCGCGAGGCCCTGATGAACAGCCGAAACGGCGATTTGCAGCTGGTGCAATCGCGCAGCCAGCAGATCACCCCGCGCCGCGAGCGCAAGGTCGAGACCCGCTTCGACTGGGAGACCAACCGCGCGATCGGCACCATCAACGGCGAACGCTTCGATCTCGAGGTGCCGCCGCAGACCCTGGACTTCCTCGGCTCGCTGTACCTGATGATGCAGCGCCTGGAGAGTGGCGAGCTGTCCAGCGAAGGGGATCGCGAAACCATCCAGGCCCTGGAACGCGACCGCCTGCGCGAATACCGCTTCGAGTACGCCGGGCGCGAGACCATGGACTCCCCGATCGGCCGAGTCGAGACCATCCGCATCGATCGCCGCACGGACGACAGCGATGTCGCCCTGTCCGCCTGGTTCGCCCGCGAGTTGCGCCATGTCCCGGTGCGCTTCGACTACGAGGCCGACGGCCGCGTGTTCGAGCTGAACCTCACGCAGCTGGAATGGCACGACCCGATCATTGATCTGACCGACGAGTAACCACCATGAGCGAAACCTTTGACCTGGCCATCATCGGCAGTGGCCCCGGGGGCTATCGTGCCGCCGTCCTGGGCGCCCTGCGCGGACTGAACGTCGTCATCATCGAAAAGGCCGACTGGGGCGGCTGCTGCCTCAACCGCGGCTGCGTGCCCAAGAAGGACTGGTACCACACCGCGCGCACCGTCGCCGCCCAGCGCCACTTCGCCGGCCGCGGCATCAGCGGCAGTCTCAGCGCCGACATGGACAAGGCCTGGGACCACCAGAAAGACGTGGTGACCGAGGTGCGCAACTCCTACCTCGGCTACATGAAGCACCTCAAGATCCAGTACCGCCACGGAGCCGCGAGCTTCCGCGACGCCGAGACCCTGGAGGTCGTGACCGACGATGGCACCGAGACCGTGCAGGCCCGGCACACCATCATCGCCACCGGTGCCACCGCCAGCGTGCCCGCGCCCTTCGAGGCGGCGCCCGGCCGCGTCCTCACCACCGACATGCTGTTCGACGACAAGCCGCCGGCCGGTCAGCGCGTCGCCATCATCGGCTCCGGCGTGGTCGCCACCGAGTTCGCCTGGATCTTTCACCACCTCGGCAAGGACGTCACCTGGCTGAACCGCTCGAAGCCGCTGTCCGGCCAGAAATTCAGCCCCCAGGCGCTGGGCACGCTGAAGGAACGCCTCGCCGAGGACGGCGTCGAGCCCACCCGCGTGAAGGGCTACGAGAAGGTCGAGATGTCCGACGACGGCGTCACCATCACCGACAGCGAAGGCAACACCTTCGAGGTCGACTGGGTCCTGCTCGGCACCGGACGCACCCCGCACACCGAGGGCCTGAACCTGGATACGATCGGGGTGAAGACTGATGCCCGCGGCTTCGTGAAGCGCCGCCCCACCCTGCAGACCGACGTCGACAACATCTACGTCATCGGCGATGTCGCCAGCGAGTGGCAGACCGCCAACCACGCCCTGGCCGACGCGACCATCGCGGTCGAGAACATCCAGAACGGCAACACCCGCGAACAGGACGAGCGCTTCGTCCCGATCGCGATCTACTCCGCCGTCGAGATGGCGCGTCTGGGCATGGACGAGGACGACGCCGAGGACGATGAACTGGAACCCGCGGTCGGGTTCGCCGCCTTCGAGACCTCCCCGCGCGCCCTGGGCCAGGACGAGCCCGAGGGCTTCGTGCGCCTGATCGGCGACATGGATACCGGGGCCCTGCTGGGCGGCGAGGTGATCGGCGCCGAAGCCGGCGAGCTGATCCACATCCTGTCGCTGGCCCCGAACCGCGACACCGCGCTGGCCTGGATCGCCAAGGGCCAATGGAACCACCCGACCCGCGCCGAGGAGTTCCTCAACGCCACCGAGACCCTCGCATCCAAGTGGAACCTCAAGTCCGAGATCTTCGGTCTCTGACCCGGCCTGAAGCCACCCGGAAGTCCTGGGCTAGCGTTCAGCCCGGGTACGTTTGGCGGCCAGGAGCTCGGTATCCGCGCGGTGGACGAGGTGCTCGAGATGGGTGTCGTCGGCGAGAAAGCCGGCCGCGCCGACACTGATGGAGATGTCCGCCCGTTCCTGCACCCGCGCCTGCAGGCGCTCGGCCATCCGTCGGGCATCCGCCAACGGGGTATGCGGAAGCAGGACGACGAATTCGTCCCCGCCATAGCGTCCGAGGAGGTCCGCGTCGCGCAGGGTTGCCTGCGCGGTCGCGGTGACCCGCTTCAGCATGGCGTCGCCGGCCGCGTGTCCCACTTCGTCGTTGATCCGCTTGAAGCCGTCGAGATCGAACATCAACAGCGAAAGGGGACTGCCGTGGCGGCGGGCGCGCTCCATCTCGCTCTCAGCCCGTGCCTGAAAGTGCCGGCGATTGCCAACCCCGGTGAGGGGGTCGCAGGACGCGAGTTTTTCCAGCCGCCGATTGGCCTCCTCGAACTCGCGGTTGGCTTGGTTCAGGGCCTGCGTGCGCTCCTCGACCACGGCCTCCAGGTTGTGGCTGTAGCGCTCCAGATCCTCACGCGCCAGGCGCAACTCGGTGACATCCTGGGAAATTCCGAACAAGTGCGTGATCGCGCCCTGCGTGTCATGCACGGGCAACAGCAGGGTGAGCCAGTGCCCTTCCTTTTCGACTCCATCGCCGTCGCGAAAGGCGGCATGTTCCTCGTAGCGCAGGGGCGCATCCTGGCGCAGGCAGTCGCGGTAATGTGCGACCACCTGCTCCGCGACCGGCCACGGCAGGATGTCGTGCAAGCGCCGGCCGGTACAATCCTGCGCGAACAGCTGTTGCATCTTCGCGTTGGATGCCTCGACCACGAAATCCGGGCCTTCGACCCGAATCAGGAACATGTTCTCCGGGAAGTGCTGCCAGATCTCCGCGAGCACACTGGTCTGCGCCAACTCGTGCAGAAATCCTTCCCTCGCCGTTCTATCGTCCGTCATCGAATACCCTTCTGGTACGCCGGGGACACGCGGCCCCACATACGCGGTCGCCCTCGAATCGATCTTTCGTGCTGACAAGGCGTGGTGAGCTCAGTGTAGCCGAGCTTTCGTCGCGAACCGCAACGCCGTCAGTGGGAACATTGGCCGAAGCCTGGCATTCAATGACTTGCGGGGTTGATGCCCCCGCGTTCCTCGACCCGGAGTTACGTACCACGGGTGGCAACGGGCCGGTAGAACCGCGTCCACCCTGCGCAACACATGGAGCGCCGACGCGGGCGTGGACAAGGGCCAGCGTCGCCCTAACGCATGTACCCGTAGCCCTCCTGCTGTTGCAGACGGATGATCTCGGCATCGGCCATCGGGACGACGCTCGCGAAGCCGTGGAAGTCCTCCGGGGCGTAGCCGCGACGAGCGGCCCCGGCCTGGCAGATGCGATATTCGATCACGCCATTCAGGGTCAGCCCGCGGGCACGCGTCATCAGCTGCTCGTGCGCGGCGAAATGCTCGCGCGCGAACAGGTCCAGCGCTCCGCCATGGACCACCAGGACGATGTGGCTGTCGAAGGGGTCGTCCTCGACCATCCGGCTCAGGTAGGCCGCGTGGTCGAGCACGTTCTGCAGGCCCTCGGGTGTCCCGGCGGTCACGTCGTACACGGCCCGCAGACCCTGGTAGCCCTGTTCCACCGGTGCAGCCGCGCCCCAGGGGGCTGGAGTCTCCCCTGCCTGAGCCATGACGACGGGCCCGGTCGCGAACCCCATCATCCATCCGGCGAGCAGGAGTGCCCGCCACCCGCGCTGGGTGTTTGCTGTCATTCCGTCGGTCCTCTCGGTTCGCGATCCGCCTGGTTCGTAACCCCGGGCCTATCGGCCACCAGGGCCTCGAAATCGGCAACCGGCATGGCGTGGTGATACAAGTAGCCCTGAAAGCGCTGGCAGCCATGACGCACCAGGAAATCACGCTGGGCCTCGTTCTCCACACCTTCGGCAATCAGGCTCAGACCCATGTTGTGGGCGATGGCCGCGATCGTCGCGACGATGTTGGCGTCGTCCGCGTCGTGCTCGATGTCCTGGACGAAGGAGCGGTCGATCTTGAGCACATCCAGCGGGAGACGCTTGAGATAGCCAAGCGAGGAATACCCGGTCCCGAAGTCGTCCAGCGCCAGCGCCACCCCGCGCGCCCGCAGGGCCTCCAGATTGGCAATCAGTTGCGGCGAGGCATCCGCCATCACGCTCTCGGTCACCTCGATGTGCAGCCGCTGGGCAGCGGCCCCGGTCTCCTCCAGGATGCCCGTTACCTCGTCCATCAGACGCGCCTGGCGCAGGTGATGCGGCGACAGGTTGACCGAGATCGGCAGATCCTCCAGCCCTGGCCGCCCCTGCCAGGCACGCAATGTCTGGCAGGCCTGGAGCAGCGCCAGGCGGCCGATCTCGAGGATCTGCCCGGTGTGCTCCGCCACCGGGATGAACTCGCCCGGGGAGATCCAGGTTCCGTCCGGCTGCGGCCAGCGCATCAATGCCTCGGCACCCAGGATGCGTCCCTCCGGGTCCACCTGGGGTTGCAGGTGGATCACCAGTTCCTCGCGCCCCAGCGCCTGGCGCAGGTTGCGCTCCAGCTCCGCCTCGCGCAGCAGGGTCCGCTGCATCGCCGGGTCGTAGAAGCGCACCGCGTTACGGCCCTGGTGCTTGGCCTGGTACATGGCGAAATCGGCCTGCTTGAGCAACTCCTCCGGCGTATCGTAGCCACGCGGGAACAGGGTGATCCCGATGCTGCCGGACATCACATGCTCGATGTCATCGATCCGGACCGGCTCGCGCATCGCCTTCAGCAGCTCGCCGGCGATGCGCTGGGCGTCGACCCCCGCCTGTGAACGATCGGGACTCAGCTCCTCCAGCAGGGCCACGAACTCGTCGCCGCCCAGGCGTGCCACGATGTCCTGGTCGCGCAGTCGCGCGGTGAAGCGCTGGGCCAGGGCCTGCAGCAGGCGATCCCCCGCGGAATGGCCGCAGGTGTCGTTCAGGGTCTTGAAGTTGTCCAGGTCGATCAGCAGCAAAGCGGCATGCCGACGGGTCCGGTTGACCGTGTGAATGGCGTGTTCCAGATGCTCCAGCAACAGTCGCCGGTTGGGCAGGTCGGTCAGCGCATCTCGAAACGCCAGGCGGGCGTTCTCCTCTTCGACCTCCAGGATGCGGCCGAGGCGCTGCGCCATGGTCTGCGTCACCTGCTGCAAGCGGGCGATCTCGGTCACTCGGGAGTCAACGCGCAGATCCGTGTGGAATTCTCCATGGCCGATCCGGTCGAGGGTCTTCATGGCCTGCTGCATCGGCCGCAGGGTGCGACCCAGCCACAGGTACAACCCGCCCGCGATCAGCACGAGCACCAGGAAGGCGGCCGCATAGGTCAGCGCATTGATGAGGTTCTGGGTAGCGACCGATTCGGTCAGGTCACGCGACAGGACCACGTTGGCGGTCGGACGCTCGGCCGCGTATGGCATTAGGGGCAAATAGACCACCTGCGAATGCCGACCATCCAGATCCACGCGCCCGGCGGTCGCCTGCTCCTGCAGTCGCCCACTCAGCGAAAGGGACATCGAGAATGGCGCGGTGAGGGCCAGTGGCCCGCGACCATCCAGCAACGCGGCACGACCGCCGATCGCCTCCGCCATGGACTCGAGCGCCGAGGTCGACAGATCGCGCAGTTGCACGACACTGCCGATGGGATTGCCGCCACGATAGACCGGGATGGCCAGACCGGCATAGATTCGCTCGCCGGGCACATGATGCAGCCCCTCGTGGAAGCGCCCGTCCGCCAGCGCCGCCTCTGCCAGCGGCACACGCTCGCCACGGTTGCCGTCGGAGTCATAACGCACCGTGCCCTGGGCATCCAGGACCACGATCCGGTCCGCGATCCCGCCGGCCCGCAGGCGGTTGTACAGAGGGTCCGCGTAGGTGCTGATGCCCGCGTCGGCACGCATGGCGCCAATCAGCGCCTCGTTGCGCGTCACCGCGGTCGCCTCGGCGCGCATGCGCTGCCACTCGTTCGCCAGGGTCTGGCGCCAGGCGGCCGACTGGCCCTCCACGCCCAGCCGGTCGAGGCGCTGCTCCGCCTGATTGACCGCAAGGTGCGTGCCCATCGCAAGGGTCCCGGCAAGCACGAGGAGCCCGGCGAACATGACAGCGGTCAGGACCGTCTGGAGCCGTATGCCCTTGCCGGAATGTGCGTCTGCGGCGCCCACGCGGCTATTCGAAGGGATAGCCGGAGCGGATCCACTCGGGAAAGCCGCCGGGAAAGTAGTAGAGATTGGTGAAGCCCCATCCGAGGGCGCGGCGCGTGGCCGCCTCGGTGCGCCAGCAGTCCCGTTCGTTGCAGTACATCACCACCGGGGCGTCCAGCGCGCCGATGAACTCCAGGAGGTTCTCCCGGGTAAAACGATTCCGCTCGTCCTCGAGGTCGCGCATGATGGTCAGGTTGCGGGCCTCTGGCACTCGCCCCGCCTCGAAATCCGCGCGCAGCCGCGTGTCCACGAAGGGCACGCCCTCGCGGAACAGCGCCCAGGCCTCGGAGGCCTCGATGGTCTGGGTACCCGGGATCGCTGCAGGCGCGCGATAGGGGCCCTGGGCCGCAGCCACATTCCCCACGACCAGCGCCAGCAGCACCCCGAACACCGCGATCCAGCGAGGCCATGCGCGGCCGGCGCGGCGCATCCGGACGCGGGTTTGACGATATCCAGCGATCATGCGGGAACCGTAGCACGTTGCCCGGTCTGCGCCACACAAAAAAGGTCTTCCCTGGACACGTTCTATCGTGGCTCTGCCTCGCCAAGTCCATGCGACGACGCCCGTCCCGACTTGCAGCCAGAATCGCGCACAAAAAAAGCCCCGCACTAGGCGGGGCTCTCTCAACCTGGCGCTTGCGCGCCGGGGTTGTCTTACTGAGCTTCGACGTTCGCGGCGGCCGGGCCCTTCTGGCCCTGCTCGACGTCAAACGAGACGCTCTGGCCTTCTGCCAGCGACTTGAAGCCGCTACCCTGGATGGCGCTGTGATGGACGAAGACGTCCTTGGAGCCATCAGACGGGGTAATAAAGCCAAAGCCTTTTTCGTCGCTAAACCACTTCACTGTACCTGTAGCCATTTCGGTTACCTCTGCTTGTTCATAATAGATTGGGTTTTCGAGGGGAGGAGAGACTGGAGGGCAACCGAACGACGATGGAACTTGATCGTGATTCTACGCGGCCCCAAACCAACCGGGACCGGAACTGCGAATCTTAACGCCCCTTTCGGGGTGTCGCCTGGTGCTGCATGGAGCCTGTTACCGTTACCTCGCAGCCATTGTCCTCCCAAACCGCTCTCGATTGAAAGTGTTTTTTCGGATTTTCTTGATGTGAGCCCGGAAAATCGTTTGTTATCCGCCGCTTGAGTCGGATTTTAATTTGGATTCAGGTGCTTATTTCCCACGTGGAAGCGGTTTCAAGGCATTTCCGGCCAGAACCAACGCACCTCGAGGGACACCGGCCGCACCCTCATGCGCAGGCCGCCCGCTATCCCAAACCATCCAACAGCCCCTCCGTTGCCAGCGGCAGCGGGACGTGCAGCGACGCCGCCATCACTCGCAGCAGCTCGACCTCGGCCGGCACCACCTGACCGCCATGGCTGACGATGGTCACCATCGCCCGAATCAGCGAGTCCTTGTCGCGCATGCGCAGGGTATCCAGCTGTTCCAGCACGCGGTCCAGCACATTCGCCCATGCGCGCGCACCGGCCGCCCCGGTCAGGGCCTCGGGGATCTCCACCGCCAGCGGCAGCGCCCCGTCCAGGCTGCCAATCCCGGCGGTCAACGCGGCCCGCGCCGCCGCCGGCTCGTCCGGATGGCCATGGTGGGCCAGCACCGCCAGCAAGTAATGCGCGCTCTCCTTGTGGGCGCCCAGCGTGGCAGTCCTGGGGCGGGACGCCGCGGCAGGATCCTGCACATCCCGCAGCTGGCGGCTCAGCATGCGCCCAAGGGCATACTCGAATACCGCCACCCGGCCATCGGCATGAATCAGCCGCTCCACCAGCCCCTGCAGGCGCGCGCGCTCCTCGGCTGAAAGCCGTCGCAGCATCGGGAAGCCCAGCTCCAGAAGCGGCAGGCGCAGGTCCTCGCGCAGCGCAGGTTCCGCTGCCTGCAGACGACGAACGGCCTCTCCGCGCGCCTCGCCCAACGCCTCGGCAATCATCATCCGCTGCCGCTCGCGCACATCCGGGTCCGCATGCAACAGGAGATACAAGACCACCTCGATCGCCCGCGCATCCGAGCGCGCGGCCCAGGCGAGTGGCCCCGGAATCGCAGCAAGCAACATGCCGGCACCGAGGATATGGGTCAGTGCCGGGTGGCCGCCGAGGGCATCCCCCACGGCCTCGGCGCCCGGCAGACGCCCCTCGCGTTCGCGCTGCATGCCGTCCACCGCGCGCTCGTGCGCCCGCTGCCGCACCCGGGCATTGATCTGGTCGCGCAGGCGCTGCAGATCCCGGGGCTCGAAATGCGGCTGCAAGGTGCGGATGCGATCCAGCAGGGGCGGATGGGTCTCGAAGATCTGGCCGATCGCGTCGCTGGCGAACAGCATGTGAGTGATCTCCTCGGTATTGCCATTCAGCCCGGCATAGCGGGCCGCGACCTTCTTCAGCGCACCGGCCAGGCCGTCCGGCTCGCGGGTGAACTGCACGGCATGGGCATCCGCGAGGTATTCGCGCTGGCGCGAGATACCGGCCCGGATCCAGCGCGCCAGGGCCAGCCCGGCATAGCCCACCACGATCAGGGTCACGCTGAGCACCCCCACCCCGGTATCGGCAATGTCGCCCTTGTGTCGACGCCGGCGCCGCGCCAGCCCGCCCTGCCCCAGCAGCGCCAGGATCTCGATCCCGTAGAGGATGCCGATCAGGCGCATGTTGAGGCGCATGTCCCCATTGAGGATATGTCCGAACTCGTGCGCGACCACACCCTTCAGCTCGGCGCGCTCCAGGCTGTCCAGCGCACCGCGGGTCACGGCGATCACCGCATCGTTCGACGCAAAGCCGGCGGCGAAGGCGTTGATGCCCAGATCCTGCTCCAGCACGTAGATCTCGGGTACCGGCACCCCGGACGCAATGGCCATCTCCTCGACCACGTTGCGCAGCTGCCGCTGTTGCGGGTCCGCCGGATTGCCATCCACCCGGATGCCGCCCATCTCCTGCGCGATCAGCCCACCGCCGCCGGCGCGCAGCCGCCAGCCCCGGTACAGACTCGCAAGGACGATCAGGCCCGCGGTGATCCCCATGGTCCAGGCGATGGCCTCGGTGCCGCCCCCCATGGCCCAGACAATCAGGCCCAGGGCCCCGACGATCACCAGCACGGCCAGGCCGAACAGGGCCAGTAGCCAGCGCGTCCTGCGCTGTGCCTGCTCTTGCTGCTTGAAGAAGTTCATGGCCGCTCCTCGCCACCGGGATACGACCGTATTGCGGAGGGCGGACGGTCGCGCGTCACGGGGCCATGCAGCCCTAGGGAGACGCTGATTGAATCGCGCGCTCGCGCTCGAGTCGCTTTTGCGTGCGAACAAGGCGCGGTGACTGCCGTGCAGTCACTCTGCACAAAGGAACCGCAACGCCGTGCGCGCGCAAAAGCGGCCGAGCGCGCGATTCAATCAGCGTCTCCCTAGGCGAGAGTAGCAGGGTGGGTGATGCGGGGAAACGGCCGGTCATGCCCGTACAGGCAGACCGGAAAGAGCCGTTCAGTCGCCGGCCACCATCATGGATTCAACCAGGATGGAACCGGTGTGGATGTTGCCGCGGCGGTCGACGTCGGTACCCACGGCCGCCATCCGCTGGAACATGTCCTTCAGGTTGCCGGCGATGGTGATCTCCTCCACCGGATACTGCAGCTCGCCGTTTTCCACCCAGAAGCCGGCGGCCCCGCGGGAATAGTCGCCGGTCACCGGATTCACGCCCTGGCCGATCAGCTCGGTGACCAGGAAACCGGTCCCCATCTCGGCCAGCAAGGCGGCGAAGTCCTTGTCGCCCGGGGCCACGGTCACGTTGCGCGCACCCCCGGCGTTGCCAGTGGCCTCGAGGCCCAGACGCCGCGCGGCGTAGCTGTCGAGGGTATAGCTCTGCAGCACGCCGTCGGCGATCAGCGGGCGGTTGCGGGTGCGCACGCCCTCCCCGTCGAACGGGGCGCTACCCAGCGCGCGCGGCGTCTGCGGGCGTTCCTCGATCTGCATCCACGCGGGGAACACGTTCTCGCCGATGGCGTTCAGCAGGAACGAGCTCTCGCGGTACTGGGACGGACCGGCGATCGCACGGGTGAAACTGCCAATCAGGGTACGCGCCATCTCCGGGGCAAACAGCACCGGGCAGTTGCGGGTCGACAGCTTGCGCCCGCCCAGCCGGCGCACGGTGCGCTCGGCGGCCTCGCGCCCGACCTGCTCGGCGGCGGTCAGATCATCCGCGTGGCGTGCGACGGTATAGGCGTAGTCGCGCTGCATGCCTGCTGCGTCGCGCGCCACCAGCGCGCAGGACAGGGAGTGCCGGGTGCTGCGATAGCCGCCCATGAACCCCTGGCTGTCGCCGAGAAACGCAATGGCCCGCCGCGTGCTGACGCTGGCACCCTCGGAGTTCTCGATCCGTTCATCCGCCGCGAAGCCGGCGGCCTCGATGGTACGGGCCAGCTCGGTCGCCTCGGCGGCGCTGCAGCCCCAGGGGTGATCCAGGTCAAGGTCGTCCCACTCGCTCGCCTTGAACGCGGGATCGGGCATCCCGGCGTACGGGTCCGGCTCGGTGTAGCGGGCGATGCGGCAGGCCGCCTCGACGGTGTCGATCAGGGCCTGGTCACTGAAATCGGTGGTAGAGGCGGCCCCCTTGGACTGGCCGAAATAGACGATCAGCGAAAGACTCTGGTCACGCTCGTGCTCCAGGGTTTCGATCTCGCCCTTGCGCACCCCCAACTCCAGCCCGACGCTGTGACTGACCACGGCCTGGACGTCCGAGGCACCGCGCGCGCGCGCGGCCTCTAGCGTGCGCTGAACTCTCGTCTGCAGGGAGTCCGGCGAATGGGACAGGGCCTGGACCCCGTCTTCCTGGGACACGGGTTCCGGGATGGCGCGTTCGGGAGATGTACTCATGCAGGGTTCCGCTACTCGATGACTGATCTGGGGGCGATACAAGGACACCCCGGGCCGGATGGCCCGGGGAAGGGATTACTAGTCGACCCGGGCGCCGTGCTTGTGGACTGCGCCGGCGTTGCCCCAGCGCTCCAGGTCGTCGACGTGCACACCGACCCAGTAGAGCATGCCGACGCTGTCACGCGTCCAGCCGCCCACCAGGTCCTGGCCTTCGCTCAGCTCCACGTGGTGGGCGAACTGCTCGGCCTTGTCGCGCGCGCGAAAGACATGCCACTGGACGATCTTGTCGTGGCCATGCCCTTCCGGCAGGGAACGTTCCTGTTCGAGAAAATCGAGATTCATCTGTGCCTCCTTGGTTGCATCGGGCCCTGCAGCCCTCAGGCTGCCTGGGTACCGCCCACGGTCATGCCGTCAATACGCAGCGTGGGCTGTCCCACGCCGACCGGCACGCCCTGGCCCTCCTTGCCGCAGGTGCCGACGCCGGAATCGAGCTTCATGTCGTTCCCGATCATCGACACCCGGGTCAGGACATCCGGGCCATTGCCGATCAGGGTCGCACCCTTGACCGGGTACGTCACCTTGCCCTTCTCCACCCGGTAGGCCTCCGAGGCGGAGAACACGAACTTGCCGGAGGTAATGTCCACCTGCCCGCCACCGAAATTGACCGCGTACAGGCCATCGTCCACCGAGGCCAGGATCTCTTCCGGATCAGCGTCGCCGCCCAGCATGTAGGTATTGGTCATGCGCGGCATCGGCAGCCGGGCATAGGACTCGCGACGGCCGTTGCCGGTGGACTGCGTACCCATCAGGCGGGCATTCATCTCGTCCTGCATGTAGCCGCGCAGCACGCCATCCTCGATCAGCACGGTCTGCTGAGTCGGATTGCCTTCGTCGTCCACGTTCAACGAGCCGCGGCGGCCCTCCAGGGTGCCGTCATCGACGATGGTGATGCCCTTGGCCGCCACCTGCTCACCGATGCGTCCGGAGAAGGCCGAGGTCCCCTTGCGGTTGAAGTCACCCTCCAACCCATGGCCGATCGCCTCGTGCAACAGGACGCCCGGCCAACCGGGCCCGAGCACCACCTTCATGCTGCCGGCCGGCGCGTCGCGCGCATCGAGATTCACCAGGGCCTGGCGCACCGCCTCGCGGGCATAACCGGCGGCGCGGCCATCCTCGCGGAAGTACTGGTAGCCGTGACGACCACCGCCTCCGGAGGTGCCGGATTCGCGGCGCCCGCCCTGCTCGACGATCACCTGGACGTTCAGGCGCACCAGCGGGCGCACGTCGGTGGTCATCTCGCCGCGGGCATTCAGTACCAGCACCACCTCGTGCACCCCGGCCAGCGAGCACATCACCTGGGTTACGCGGGAATCCTCGGCGCGGGCGACGGCATCCACCTCCTTCAGGAGGTCGATCTTGGCCTGCTCGCCCAGCGAATCGAGCGGATTGTCGGGGGCGTACAGCGCCGGCCGCGAGGTCGCGCGCGAGGCAACCGCAATGCGCCCGCTCTGCCCGGCACTGGCAATGCTGCGCGCGGTCTTCGCGGCCTCAAGCATGGCCGGCATCGCGATGTCGTCGGAGTAGGCGAACCCGGTCTGCTCGCCACGCACGACGCGGATGCCGACGCCGCGTTCGATGTTGAAGCTGGCGGATTTCACGATGCCGTCCTCCAGCGACCAGCCCTCCTGGCTGGCGAACTGGAAGTAGCAGTCACCGCCATCGATACCGTGACCGAAGGTGGTGCCCAGAAGGGCGCTCAGCTCGCTTTCGCCAAGGCCGGCGGGGTCGAGCAGGGTCTGTTGCGCAAGGCGGTCGATCATGAAGTCCTCTCGGGTTCCGTAAATCCGCTGTTCCGTGTCCATCATGGGGGAGCAGCTGTCGGCCCTCAGTATGGAGCTTGGGGCACGCCGTTCGCTTTCAAGCGCGCGGCCGTTGCGGGTATATCGCCACCCTGACCCAGGCCAGGGTGCGGGGTCAGGTGGTTTTGGGGCACGGCAGGCGGCGGTGGTCCACCGCCGGAAAGCTGCTCCGGATGCGCGCGGCCTGGGTCGGATCCAGGTTCGCCAGCAGTACCCCGGGGTTGCGCTGCAACTGGCCGACCACCCGACCCCAGGGGTCCACCAGCGCGCTGTGGCCGTAGGTTTCGCGGCCGTTCACGTGGAAGCCGCCCTGGGCCGCCGACAGCATGTAGTACTGGTTCTCGATTGCGCGCGCCCGCAGCAACACGTCCCAGTGCGCCTGCCCGGTCTGCGCGGTGAAGGCCGCCGGCAGGGCGACCCATTCCGCATTCTTGTC
Source organism: Thioalkalivibrio sp. AKL6 (assembly GCF_000376905.1). Taxonomy (NCBI): domain Bacteria; kingdom Pseudomonadati; phylum Pseudomonadota; class Gammaproteobacteria; order Chromatiales; family Ectothiorhodospiraceae; genus Thioalkalivibrio; species Thioalkalivibrio sp. AKL6. The sequence goes on from NZ_AQXS01000005.1 coordinate 52,849, forward strand.
CAGCAGGGCCCGGAACAGCTCGGGGAAGCGCAGGTCGTAGCAAATCGCCAGGCCCATGCGCCCCACCGGCGTATCGACGACCACCACCTGGTCACCTCGCTCGAAGACCTTCGACTCGGTGTAGGCCTCGGTGCTATCCGGCAGGCACACATCGAACAGGTGGATCTTGTCGTAGCGCGCCACCTGCTGCCCGCGGTCGTCGAACACCAGGCAAGCCGAACGCACCCGCTCGGAGTCCGGGGTCTGCAGCGGGATGGTCCCGCCGACGATCCACAGCCCCAGGCGCCGGGCCTGCTCCGCGAGGAAGGCCTGCAGCGGGCCGGCGCCATCGGCGACCTCCGCGATCCCGAGGATGTCCGTCTCCTGCATGCCCATGAAGGCAAAGTTCTCCGGCAGGACAGCCAGGCGGGCGCCCTTGTCGGCGGCCTCCTGCAGCAGTCGTTTCGCCTCCAGAAGGTTCGCCTGGGGCTGGGGTCCGGAGGCCATCTGGATGGCCGCTACCTGAGTCATGTCGCTCCGATCATCTGGTTACCGGGGCCGGTTATGGCGCCCGCAACGCCGATCCCTGCCGGCGTTAGTCGTTGTCAGGCCCTTCGGCATCTGCGGCCGGTTGCACCAGCACGCGCACCTGCGGGTCGTCCCAGGGGCCCGTCACCGAATATTCGACACGAGCCGCCTCTTCTATCTGATCCCCAATCCCCAGCACGCGTTCCGCAAGCAGCACCACGACCCCGGTCACCGGCCCGCCCACCAGCGCCCCGACAATCGGCAGCGCGGTACGCAGGCTGGGCACCACCACGATCTCGTGATCGTAGTCGCGCGCCACCAGCCCGGTACGACCACTCAGGCGTACGCGCGCCGATGGCCCTTCCATGCGCAGGGCCGGCACGTAGAGATCACCATCGCGCAGTGTCGCCTCCGCGGTCAGTTCGCTGAAGGTCAGGCCTTCGGTGAACACGTCGCGGAAATCCAGCCGCAGCCGCCGCGGCAACACGTCCAGGCTCACCAGGCCGAGCAGGCGGCCGGCGCCCGGCTCGACATCCGCCAGACGCCCGTCCTCCAGCGAGAGTTCCATGGAGCCCGCCAGCTGTGCGAGGCGCGGGGCATACAAAGGGCCCGGCCAGGTCAGCGACAGCGAACCGTCACCGCTCCCCCCGACCATCGCACGCGACAACCCCGCCGACTCGAGCGCCCGGCCCCAATCACCGCCGGAGAGGCTCACGTCCAGGCGCGTCTCCGGCAGACCACCGGTGGTCACCCGCCAGGCCCCGACGGCGTCTGCGTGCAGGTCACCTTCCGGGGTCCGCAGCTCCAGGTCGCGGACGACCAGTCCGTTCGGCTGCGGCTCCAGCCCCAGCTCGATGTCCGCGAAACGGTAATCCCCCAGCGCCAGGCTGTCGAGGGTCAAGTCCACGGCCGGCCACACGCGCGGGTCTTCGAAGCCCCCGACTGCGACAGGGTTCACCCCGGGATCGGGGTCCGCTTCTCCGCCCCACTCAAGCTCCTCCAGGACCAGGTGGCGCACATGCGCCTCCCAGCGGTCGCGCCCGCCCGCTCCCATCGGGCGCCAGCGGGCCTCGCCCGCCAGCCAGTCGGAAGTGGCCTCCAGATCCCAGCCCGCATCCCCGCGTCGGCCGAGGAAGCGCACACCGGGCAGGTCCTGCTCGCCCCAGCGGATGCGGTCGCGGATATCCAGTTCCAGGCGGGTCAACGCGACCGCTCCCGCGGTTTCCCCGGCGCCCTCGCCGGCCGCACCCAGATCCACATCGCCGCCCCAGGGGGCCTCGCTCAGGGCCTTGAGCCAAGGGTCGACCGCCAACTCCGGCAGACGCGCCCGCACCGAGACCCCCGCCCCCGGCAAGGCCAGGGCACTGGCGCGGGGCGCACCGATCTCCAGCGCCATGGCCTGCAACCCGATCCCGCGCGCGGCCGTACGCGGCTCGGCACCCCGTGCGGCCGGGTCCTCCGGCGCGGCCGCCGGTGACAGGCGCAGGTGGGCGCGCAGGACCTGCCCCAGCGTCAGGTGGCCGATACCGGCGCCGTCATGCCCGAGCGGCAGCACCAGCTCCAGCTCGCGGGCCGCCGCCGCGGACTTGCCGATCGGCTCCGGCCAGTCGATCGCGACCCCGACCAGGTCCGAGCGCAACTCCAGACGAACCCCGTCCACCGCCGGCCCCAAGCGCAACTGGGCATCCCAGTGCGCCGCCCCGTCGAGATAAGGCGCAAGTTCCGGGAAGTCCTCCAGCCACGGGGCCAGGGGCTGCGGACCGCGCGCCGTCAACCGCGCCGTCTCGCCATCCAGCGGCCAGTCCGCCCCCAGCGTCACCGTCTCGCCGTGAACCCGCGCGGTAACCCCGTCGGCCGTCACGCGATCCGCAGTATCGAACTCGACCCGTCCCTCCACAGCCTCGAGAATGGTCGGCCAGCCCGAGACCTCGGCGCGGATCCCCCGCAGGTCCAGATCACCGGCGACACGGGTCGCGGCCATTCGGCCCGCCTGCAGCGGGAGGTTCAGCGACAGACCCAGCCGGGTCGGCCCGTCCAGCCGCGCCTGGTCACGGAGTTCGGCCGCCTCCTCCAGCAGCTCGGCCTGGCGCAGGTAGGCCAGAAGATCCGCCGCATCGCCCTCTGCCGTGCCTTCCAGTTCGAGGACCGCATGCTCCATGTCCTCGATCCCGATCCGGGTGTCGCGCACCTCGGTGTCCAGAATGCGCCCGCGGGCACTCTCGGCGCGGAAGCTCGCGTTGTGGAACAGGAGCCGGCCACTGAGGTCCTCCGCTCGTGGCCAGCCCTCCTGATAGTCGAGGATGCCCGCCTCGACATCCGCCCAGAGATCAAACACACCCTCGTCGCCGGCGAACGGGAAGTCTTTCCCGCGCCCGCGATAGGCCATGCCGCCGCCGGAGGACGTGCCCGTAACGATGCTGTCCACCAGCCACTGGTAGGTGTTGTCCGGCAGGTGGTAAAGCGGCAGGTAGCGCGCGGTGTGATCACCGTCGGCTCGCAGAATGTCCATCGCAATATCGACCCGGGGTCCGGCCGCGTGACCATCCAGCAGCACCCGCAGGCGGCCGCGAACCGCGGCATGGGCATTGGCGGCATTCAGGCCCTCGCCCGCCAGGCGCCAGTGTCCGGCGTCATCGCGCTCGGCACGCAGCCGTCCACGCACCGTATCCAGCGGCACCGGATCGGCCAGCACACGCGGCAGGTCGATCTGCAGGTCGCGGCTGTCCAGCAGCAGTTCCACACCGCCACGGCGCCATTGCATATAGCCCGAGGCGCCCTGCACCCCAAGCCCGTGATCCCCCGCGCGCCAGCCAAGGTCGTGCACATCGGCCTCCGCCCAGACAGGCTGCAGACGGCCATCGTCGCGGCGGGCCTCCAGCCGGGCGAAGTCCAGGGTGCCGCGCGGATGCAGGTCCGCGATCCGCTCCGCCAACTCGGGCGCCGCATCCTGAAGCAGCGTGAGCAGCGGCGCGTAGGGTTCCACTTCGAGATCGCGCGCGGCCATTTCCACCGCGTCCACCACCAGCCCCTCCGGCTTGCCCTCCAGGCGATAGGCGAGTCGCAGATCGCCGGAACCGGGTTGGGTCCCGCTCCAGGACGAGCGGTGGCGATCCTCCTGCACCCGCCAGTCGAAACGATGTCCGATGGCCGGACCGACCGGCTCCCCGGCCAGATTGAGGGTGGTTTCGTGCTCCCCGCGCAGCCAGGCCATGCGCCCCTCGTCGAGCGCGCCCCACAGACGCAGCGCGGCCGTGCCCTCGGGCGCGGGCCAGCCGAGGTAGGCCAGCCACGGCTGCCAGGCGGTCAGGTCGACCGCATCGGCCCGCAGGAAGAAGCGCGCATCACGCAAATCCGCAGCGGGGGCCTTCAGCCCCAATTCGAAGTGCCCGCCCGCGGCCTCGCCATCCAGCACCCCTTCGAGGTGCATCCGCAGCGACCCGTCATGCGCCGTGCGCAGGGCGGCCCGGTCCAGTCGCGCATCGGACTCCAGGCCGGCGCTGCGATCGTCCCAGACCAACCGGATAGCCTCGGCCTCGACATCCGGCCACTGCTCCACGGGGAGCGTGAACAAGCGGCCCTCGCCCATGCCAAGCTCGCGACCGTGCAGGGAAAAGCGTCCGTCGGCGTGGCGTACCAAGCGCAGCTCGACGCCCCGAACATGCACTGTGAAGGATGGATGGCGACTACGCAGACTGGCCCCGACGCTCAGCGCGACCCCGAGGTGGTCGATGGCGACCGGTTCACCATCCGGCATCGCCACGCGGACATCGCGCGCCACCAGCGCCGGCGACCAGCCGGTCCAGCCGAGCTCGATACCTGCGGCCGTGACCTCGCGCTCGAGCTGCTCGCTGGCGGTATCCTCCACCCAGGCGTGCAGGCCATCCCAGTGCGGAAGCGCCAGGCGCAGCAGCACGATCACGATGACCAGCGCCAGGAAGGCGCCCAGCGCCACCCTCAGGATTTGTGACCGGCGTCTCATTTCTCCACCGGGGAGGCGCAATCCGACCCGCCCGGCCGACCGGGACCCGTATCCGTGCTGGGTCCGCACTGGCGATTCATCTTCGCGCCTCTTCCTCCCTGACGGAGACGGGGACCGGGTGCCTGTCTACATACTACTTGTAGATCAGACGAAGACCACGTCGAACTGTTCCTGGGTGTACAGCGTCTCCACCTGGAAGCGGATCGGGATGCCGACAAAGCTCTGCAGCTCGGCCAGGCTGGCGGATTCCTCGTCCAGCAGCAGGTCGATCACGTTCTGCGAGGCCAGCACGCGCAGCTCGCGCGCGTCGTACTGGCGCACCTCGCGCAGGATCTCGCGGAACAGCTCGTAGCACACCGTCTCGGCCGACTTCAGATAGCCACGCCCGCTGCACACCTGGCAGGGCTCGCACATCTGGTGCTCCAGGCTCTCGCGGGTGCGCTTGCGGGTCATCTCCACCAGGCCCAGCGGCGACACGTCGCAGGTCTGGGTCTTCACATGATCGCGTTCCAGGGCCTTTTCCAGCGCGCGGATCACCTGGCGCTTGTGCTCGTCGTCCTGCATGTCGATGAAATCGATAATGATGATCCCGCCGAGATTGCGCAGACGCAGCTGGCGACCGATCGCCTGCGCGGCCTCCAGATTGGTCTTGAAGATGGTCTCTTCGAGCTTTCGATGGCCGACGAAACCGCCGGTGTTGATGTCCACCGTGGTCATCGCCTCGGTCTGGTCGAAGATCAGGTAGCCACCGGATTTCAGTTCCACCTTGCGCTCCAGGGCACGGTGGATCTCCTCCTCGACGTTGAACAGGTCGAAGATCGGGCGCTCGCCCGGATAGTGTTCGATCCGGCCGATCAGCTCCGGCAGGTAGCGCTCGACGAAGCCGCAGACCTTCTGATAGGTCTCGCGCGAATCGATGCGGATACGCTCGATATCGCCCCCCACCATGTCGCGCAGGATGCGCTCCACCAGCGGCAGATCGGCGTAGACCTCGGTCCCCGGCGGGGCTCCGACCGCCTGCTCCTGCAGGGTATCCCAGACCTTCTTCAGGAACGCCGTGTCGTTATACATGGCCTCGTGGTCGGCCAGCTCCGCGGCCGTGCGCACGATAAAGCCGTGCTGCGGCGCCAGCTCGTCACGCAACTGCTCGATGGATGCACGCAGCCGTGCGCGCACGCCCTCGTCCTCGATGCGCGTACTCACACCGACATTGGACTGGTTCGGCATCAGCACCAGATTGCGCGACGGCAGGGTGATATAGGTGGTAAGCCGCGCGCCCTTGGAGCCCAGCGGGTCCTTGACTGCCTGCACCAGGACCTCCTGCCCCTCGCGCAGCAGCTCGCGGATACCCTCGCGCACCACCGGGGCCGGCGTGCCGGTGCCATTGCCGCCAGCCACGGGCGCCGCAGGGGCGTCGCTGGCAGACGGGCCGTTGCCATTGAGCTCCTCGCGCTCCACCGGGGCCACGTCGGAGGCATGCAGAAAGGCCGTGCGCTCCAGCCCGATATCGACGAAGGCCGCATCCATGCCCGGCAGTACCCGCACCACCCGGCCCTTGTAGATGTTCCCCACGATCCCGCGGCGGCGGGCGCGCTCCAGGTGCAGTTCGGTCAGGACGCCATTTTCCACCAGGGCCACTCGGCTCTCCTGGGGTGTCACGTTCATCAGGATCTCGGTTCCGGTCATGCGTTCTTCTTGTTCTTGATGTCACGGGCAGACCGCCGAACCCGCACACGGGCGGGCCGGCGATCAGGGATGTCGGGCTACTTGGTGGCGGCTTCGGCCGCGGCGGCCGCCGGCTCTCCAGAGGACTCCGGCGGCGGCCACTGGGCGCGCGGCCAGGACTTGATCACCGCATGTACCAGCGTCGCCAGCGGGATGGCAAAGAATACCCCCCAAAGCCCCCAGATGCCGCCGAACACGAACACCGCGGCGATGATCGCCACCGGGTGCAGGTTGACGACCTCCGAAAACAGCAGCGGCACCAGCACGTTGCCGTCGATAAACTGGATCACCCCGTAGGCAATCAGTACCCAGGCGAACTCGGAGCTCAGGCCGAACTGGAAGTATGCGACCGCCGCCACCGGGATGGTCACCACGGCCGCGCCGATGTACGGAATGATCACCGAGATGCCCACCATGAACGACAACAACACGGCGTATTCCAGCCCGAACCAGTTGAAGGTAAGGAAGGTGACCGCCCAGACGATCACGATCTCGATGAATTTGCCGCGCACGTAGCTGGCGATCTTCAGATTCACCTCGGTCCAGACCTCGCTGGCCAGGTGGGTGTCCTGGGGCATGAAGCCGCGGATCCAGTTCAGGATCAGATCGCGGTCCTTCAACATGAAGAACACCATCAGCGGGACCACGATCAGGTAGATCACCACGTCCACCAGGTGCCGTGCCGAGGACAGCGAGAACGACACCACGCGTTGCCCCAGCAGGGTCGCCTCGGCGCGAATGGCCCCCATCAGCTCGAACACCTGATCGTCACTGATCAGTTGCGGGTAACGCTCGGGCAACTGCAACAGCAGGTTCTGGCCCTCGGAGATCATCCCCGGCAGCTCGCGCACCAGCTGGGTCACCTGGGCCGACATCAGCGGCACCACGCTGAACAGCGCCGCCACCGTCAGCGCCAGGAAGGCCAGCAGCACAAGGGTGACCGCGAGGATGCGCGGGATGTGCAAAAAGACCAGCTTGCGCACCGCCCCCTCCAGCAGGTAGGCAATGATCAGCGAAGCCAGCAGCGGCGCCAGGATGCGCCCGGCAAAGACGATGATCAGGAATCCCGCGAGCAGCAGAAACGCCAGGATCACCACCTGCGGGTCGGTGAAATGACGCTGGTACCACTGGCGCAGGATATCGATCATTGCGAGGCCCCTCCCGGCGCCTCGTCATGGTCGGCATCCGTCTGTCGGGTCGGATCCTGGACGACGGCCTTCTCGTAATGAGTCCGAAAGACCACCTCCAGCTCGTCGATCACCTCCACCGCCGGGCGCCCCTGCATCACGTGTTGGCCCATCAGGGCCGAGGTCTCGTTCAGCAGCTTGGAGCGATCCAGCATGGGATAGGTCGCGGAAAGCCGGCGCATCGCCTTGATGACGGACTCGCTCTCCGGACGCGGGATCGGCTCCGGCTCGGGAACCGGTTCCGGCGCGGGGGCCGGCGACTCCTGCTCCAGAAAACGGGCGAATTTCAGCAGGCTGGCCTGATCCTCGGTCGACAGCCGCGCGGCGATCTCGGCGATCTCCTTGGCCGGGTCCTCCCGGCCCTTCTTGCGCGCACCGCCGAGCACCGACCCGAGATCGCCCCCGGACAGCCCCCCCTCGTTGCCCATGCCCAGGGGTGGGATCATCCCTCGTCCTCGATCTTCAGGCTGAACACCGGCATCTTGCGGCGTTCCTGCATCAGGCCCAGCGTCTTTACCAGGGCCACCAGCACGTCCTCGGTCACCTTCTGCATCTCGCCCCATTCCATGCGCGCCTCGCCCAGGAGCTCGCCCATGTTCGGCGGCGGATTGTGCCGCGCCTCCATGATGATGTCCTCGAGCATCCCGGGCTTCACCTCGGGTCGGAACAGCATGCCATAGGTCAGCTCGTCCGGCCGGATCGCCAGCCAGTCGCCGTCGTCGTCCACCAGGATCGGCTGCACGTCCTCCGGCAGGTCGACGCGGCCGTTGACCAGCTGCAGCACCCGCCGGCCATCCAGGGCCTCGGCCAGTGCGTCGCCTTCCCCGGCCGCGGTCTTGTGCGCGGTCACGAAGCGGGCGCGGTACATCGGGTCCTCGTGCGCCGTGCCACCGGCCTGCTCGGCCACCAGCAGCCCGCCCATACCGACGCCCACCACCGGACGCTTCGAGCGGCGGAAGATATCGATCAGCGACAGCTCGTCCGGGACCTGCGGATTCTCCTCGTGATCCGCCGTCGGCCAGGCGCCGCCCAGCAGCCACAGCCCGTCGAACTGGGCCGCGGAGCCCGGCAGGTCCTGACCCACGAACGGTCGGTAGTAGGAGAAGCCGATGTCGCGCTTCTCCAGCTGCGACTCGATCAGGCCGAGAAACTCGGAATAGGTATGCTGCACCACGCAGTAGTTCTTCATGTCACGTCAATCCTGTTTGAGTTCTGATGCGGGGGCGAGCGGACGCTGACCGGTGCAGTACCCGCGCAGGAACTGCATCAGCACCTCCAGCGTGGGTACGCGGAACTTCTGCCGCGCATGCACCAGCGAGATCGGCCGTTCCAGCGGCGGCGACAGCGGCAACGCCACCAGTTCGCCAAGGGCCAGTTCCTTGGCCACCACCGCCTCGGACAGCACCGAGACCCCCATGCCGGCCACCACCGCGCCCTTGATCGCCTCCGGGCTGCCCAGTTCCATGCAGCCGCGCAGACTGCTGCGGTCGTATCCGGCGCGCCCAAGGTACTCCATGATGACCTCGCGGGTCCCGGAACCCTCCTCGCGGCATATGAATGGGCGTTCGATGAAGTCGGCGACGGTCACCGTGTCGCGCCGGGCCAGCTCGTGTTCCGGCGGCACGATCAGCCGCAGCTGGTCCACCAGACAGGGCTGGACCTGCAAGCTGCGGTGGGTCACCGGGGCCTCGACGATGCCGAGATCGACACTGCCCTCCTCGACCATCACCACGACATTCTCGGTATTGCCCACCCGCAGGCGAATGCCGATATCCGGATGCTCGCGGCGGAATGCACCCAGCAGCGCCGGCAGCATGTATTCCGCCACCGTGGTACTGGCGCCGATCACCAGCGCCCCGCCGTCCGCGCCCTTCAACTCGCGCAGCGCGGCCTCCATCTCGCCATAGGTGTCAAAGATGCGTTCGGCATATCGTTGTACCAGCCGTCCGGCATCAGTCAGGGTGACTCGATTGTGGTTGCGGTCGAACAGTCGGGTATCCAGCTGTTCCTCCAACTGGCGCACCTGAAAGGTGACCGCGGGCTGCGTCATATGCAGCACCTCGGCGGCGCGGGTGAAGGACAGCAACCGTGCCACCGTAAGAAAGACCTGCAAACGCCGATCGGCCATGCCGCTCCGCCAAGTAGAAGGTTCCAGACAATCAGGGAAACCCTGGTCGAGGAATGCTACCAAGCCCCCGCGACCGGCAACAGCGACCACCTCTCGCGACGCGGCGATTCCCGACCCTGCACGCAAACCGGCCCACTACGTCGATAATCGTGGCGGCACCCGAATGGCACAAACCGAAGGAACCGGAATGGCGCCGACCCCGTTTTCCACCTGGTCACATGCCCGCTCACAGGGGATCCCCGGAGGCTGGCGACTCGCCGGGGCCGCTGCCGTCCCACTCCTGATGGCGCTGGTCGCGCTGATCGTATACGAGACCGGCGGCACCTCCACTGCCTACCTCAACTTCATCCTCATCCCGGTGCTGCTGGGGGCCGCCCTGTTCGGGCTGTGGGGCGGGCTGGCCTTCGGGCTGCTGGCGGGGTTGCTCCTGGGTCCGTTCATGCCCCTGGATACCGCCACCGGGGCGGCTCAACCCGCATTGAACTGGCTCACGCGCACCGGCATCTACATCGTCCTCGGGGGATTCTCCGGCTGGCTGTTCGACACCCTGCGCCGCCACTCCGAACGGCTTCTGGAACAGGCCTACAACAACCCCGTGACCGGCCTGCCCAATCGCGAGTCGCTCGAGCAGTATGCCCGGCAACTGATGACCCAGGCCGACGCCCCGGACGCCGCCGCCACCCGCGTGTTCGTCATCAGCCTGCAGATGGACAACTACCCGGACAGCATTGGCGCCCTGGGCTTCGCCGCCGAGCGCCCCCTGCTGCGATCCATTGCCGAGCGCCTGCAGGCAGTGGCCGAGCCCGCCGGGGCGTCCGTGTTCCACATCCACGACGATCACTTCGCCCTGATCCTGCCGCACCGCAGCCGCAAAGAGACACTCGCCGTCACACGCGCCGCGATCGAATGCCTGCAAACCCCTTTCGAGGTCTTCGAGATCCCGGTCTATCTCGGGGCCCACGCGGGCGTCTCCTCCTTCCCCTTTCACGAGCAGGATGAACCCACCCGGCTGCTGACCAAGGCCTGGATGGCGATGCACGAGGCCAGTCACTCGGGGCGCCGCTATCGCAGCTACAACCGCCGCAGCAACGAGCACAGCCTGTACACCGTGGAACTCCTGGGCGAGTTGCAAAGCGCACTGGACGACGGCCAGCTAAGCCTGCACTACCAGCCGAAGGTCAATCTCGCGAGCGATCAGGTGATGGGCCTGGAGGCCCTGCTACGCTGGGAACACCCGGTTCGCGGCCGCATCCCTCCCGACCAGTTCATCCCGCCGGCCGAGCGCACCGGACTGATCCACAGCCTCACCGACCGGGTCCTTGATCTCGCACTGGCCGACATCGCCCGCCTGCGCGTCGAAGGCCTGGACATGCCCGTCAGCGTGAACATCTCGGCGCGCAACTTCCTCGACCCCGGATTTGCCGATCGCCTGCTGGAGAAGGTTCGCGTCTCGGGGCTTCCACCCTGCGCCCTGGAACTCGAGTTCACCGAGACCGCCCTGATGGCGGACCCGGACGAGGTGATCCGGGCCCTGCGGCGCCTGACCGAGGCCGGACTGGAACTCGCCATCGACGACTTTGGCACCGGCTATTCGTCGCTGGCCTACCTCAAACGTATGCCGGTGACGACTCTCAAGATCGATCAGGCCTTTGTACGGCAAATGCTGGAGCACCCGGTCGACGAGCAGATTACTCGCGCCAGCATCAGCCTGGCCCGGGACCTGGGCCTCAAGGTGGTCGCCGAGGGGGCCGAGGACGCGGCCACCCTGGCGCGGCTGCGCGACTACGGATGCAACGCGGCTCAGGGCTACGGCATCGCCCGCCCGATGCCGCTGGAGGCGATCATCGCCGGGGCCCACGACCGGGGCCTCGTTCCCGGCCTGTGCCCGGAGACCGATGAGCGAGCGGCCCTCAAGCGAGCGAACAACCGCTAACCGGATCGTTCACGTTCACACTCGAACCGATTGGCCTTTCGGGACGCGGCGTCTTGCCCCAAAGCCGCCGCGAATGTTCCCGAATTGATCAGCGCCTCCCTTGCACCCGCCCCGGGGCTACGCTATAGTCCGCCGTCTTTCTGGTAGACCCAAATTCCGGAGTCCCCCGATGGCCCGAGTATGTCAGGTGACCGGCAAACGCCCGGCGACCGGTAACAACGTTTCTCACGCTCACCGCAAGACGCGGCGGCGCTTCCTGCCCAATCTGCATTTCCACCGTTTCTGGGTGGAGAGCGAGAACCGCTTCGTACGCCTGCGCCTTAGCTGCAAGGGCATGCGGATTATCGACAAGCGCGGCATCGACGCGGTCCTGGCGGACTGCCGTGCCCGCGGTGAAAAGGTCTAAGGAGGCTTCACGATGGCTGCCAAGTCCGCACGCGACAAGATCCGCCTGGTGTCCTCCGCCGGCACCGGGCACTTCTACACCACGTCCAAGAACAAGCGGAACATGCCCGAGAAGATGGAGATCAAGAAGTTTGATCCCGTCGTCCGCAAGCACGTGATGTACAAGGAAGCCAAGATCAAGTAATCGCGCCCATCGGCTCGATTGCCTGACAACAGGCGAAAAAAGGCCCGGCCCGCCTACGCGGATCCGGGCCTTTTTGTGTTGGCGCGAGCGCGGTCCGTACCGGAAAACGCATTCGTGTTAACGCACCGTTCCCCACTTGCCACTCGGCTCGCGGGGCTCGGCCACGCCTCGCTCAACGCGCCCGGTCGGCGCTCGAGATCAACTCGAGCGCGTATGCATCCAGCCATATCCCCCGTTGACGCGGGCTCAGACCGGATCCGGCTGCCCGCCGTCCCCTGGTGTCGCGGCACCCTCGGCGGCGGTTTCTGCCCAGCGCGTCATCACGCGGCCCCAGCGGTGAGCCGTCGCCGGGTCCAGTTCGATCTTGGTATAACGCCCGCCATCGCGGATAATAACCCGCAGCAGCGGGACCCCCGAGTCGTGCAGGATCTGGCGCAACTCCACGACTTCTCCAAATGGCGCATCAATCGAATCCATGGTGCTTATGTCCCTCCCGAGCCGGCCTGCTGCACGCAGTCGTGGCCGCCCATCTGTTTTTGACCAAGGGAAACACTGATTTAATGTACACGCTCGCGTTGGTACCCCAGGTTTTCCGCGACCCGGCGCGTCGTGCAGCGGGTAGCGGTTCTACCTGCAAGCGGCGCAACGCAGGACCGGGGAACCTGGGGCGTCAATCCCACAAGTTATTGAACGCCACGGCTGGACCGCCCGTTGTTGACGAAAACGGGCGTGCGCACGGCGTTGCGGCTCCCTTGTGCAGAGTGACTGCACGGCAGTCAGCGCGCCTTGTTCGCACGCCAAAGCGACTCGAGCCCGAGCGTGTACATTAATCAGTGTTTCCCTAGCGCAAGCATGCAACCAATTTTTGTCGGCCGGCAACCCATCTTTGACGATCAGGAGAATCTGGTCGGCTTCGAGCTCCTGTTTCGCGCCGGGCACCTGGATGCCGCTTCGGTCACCGACGGCGACCTGGCCACCTCCGATCTCCTGCGCAGCGCCTTCATCGACATCGGTCTCCAACACCTGGTCGGCAAACACCTGGCCTTCGTCAATCTCACCCGCGGCTTTCTCGAACACGAGGTCATCACCAGCCTGCCACCGGAACAGGTCGTGCTGGAGATCCTCGAGGATATCGAGATCGACGCCGAGGTCATCGCCGCGGTACGCCGACTGAAGGCCCGGGGCTTTCGCATCGCACTGGATGACTACCAGTTTCAGGAGAGCCATTCCGAGCTGGTCGAACTGGCGGATCTGGTCAAGCTCGATGTGCTCGCCCTGGGCGGCCAGCGCCTGGAGCAGGAAGTCACCACCCTGGGCGCCTTCGACGTGGAACTGCTGGCCGAGAAGGTCGAAACGGCCGAGGCCTATGCTCGCTGCCAGGCCCTTGGCTTCAGCCTGTTCCAGGGCTTTCACCTGTCCTTCCCCCACGTGATCGAGGGGCAGCGCCTGGAGAGCCTGGAAGTGGCCCTGCTGCGCCTCCTGCGGGCGCTACAGGCGCCGGATCCGACGCCGGCCGAGCTGGAGGAACTGATCGCCGCCGAGCCCGGGCTCGCGATCCAGCTGCTGCGCATCGCCAACAGCCCGGCCTATCGCGGCTCTCGCCCGACCGATTCGCTCTACAACGCGATCCTGCGCCTGGGCCAGGGGCGCATCAAACGCCTGGCGATGCTGATGGTACTGCGAGGTACCGGCAATCCCACCCACGGGCTCGAGCAGGTCATGATCCGTGCCCGTATGGGCATGCTGATGGCGCGCGCCCTGGGCCTGCACCCCGAGGAGTGCGAGCGTTACTTCACCCTCGGCATGCTCTCCGGGATGGATCGCGTGCTGGGGGTACCGCTGCGACACATCCTGGGCGAACTCCGCCTGTCCACCGAAATGGAACAGGCCCTGATGGAAGGCGCAGGACCGCTGGCACCGCTGCTGGCGACCATCGCCGCCTTCGAAGGCCCGACACCCCCGCTGGACAGCACGAATGCCCCGGTCCCGGCGCCGGTCTCCAGCCGCCTTTACCTGGAGGCCGTACGCTGGACCGAGGATTTGCTCGCCTCGCTGGCGGAGAACTAGATGCCCCCCCTTACCCTGCGAAGCCAGCTCATGCCGGAAGCCGCCGCCGGCCCCGATACGGGAATGCACATCCGGCTGCGCGAACCCGCCGGGATCGACAGCGGGCCCGGCCACCTGGAGATCCGCCCGGGCCTGCACCCCCTGGCGCCGGATCACTATGTCGAGTACTGGACCGCCAGCGGCACGCCAACGCCGATCCACGAGGGGCCCGTCCGCCTGCTGGAACACGAGGACGTCCTCTTCGCGACCTGGAGCGGACCGGATAACGGTCTCCGGGAGCAGACCGAATACGCCTACCGCGCCCTGCTGGCCGCCTGCCGAGCGCGCGGCTTCGAGCATTTGGCACGCGTGTGGAACTACTTTGGCGACATCCATACCGAGGAGGACGGGCTGGAACGCTATCAGGCCTTCTGCATGGGCCGCGCCACCGCGCTTGAGGCCCTGGAGATACCGCTGGCCAGCATGCCCGCCGCCACGGCCATCGGGAGCGACCAGCGCCAGCTGGTCATCTACCTGATCGCCACTCGCACCCCGGCCGATTCCCTGGAGAACCCGCGTCAGGTCAGCGCCTATCATTACCCGGCGCGTTACAGCCCGAAGAGCCCGACCTTCGCCCGCGCGACCCGCCTGGAAACCGCGGACGGCCCCCTCATCCTGCTCTCCGGCACCGCCAGCATCGTCGGCCACGAGAGCCGTCACCCCGACGACGTCGTCGCCCAGACACGCGAGACCCTGGCCAACTTGCGGTCCCTGCATGACACCGCTGGCCACGAACTGCCACGCCCGGCCTGGCTGCGCGTCTACCTGCGACATCCGGAAGATCGGCCGAAGGTCGCCGCGGTCCTCGCCGAGCACTACCACGACGTCCAACCGGGGCCGATCGTCCAGTGGGTCCGCGGCGACGTCTGCCGGCGCGAGCTGCTGCTGGAAATCGAGGGCGTGCATGCCTGAACTGCCCGAGGTCGAGACCACCCGGCGCGGGCTCGCCCCCCTGCTGGCCGGGCGCCGCATCACGGCCTTCGAGGTCCGCGAGCCGCGCCTGCGCTGGCCGGTGCCGCCGGAGCTGGTGCAGCAACTGGCCGGCGCCCGGGTCCGCAGCCTGACCCGGCGCGCCAAATACCTGTTGCTGGAGACCGATCGTACCGGCCTCCTGCTGCATCTCGGGATGTCCGGGAGCCTGCGCCACTGCACGCCCGAGACGCCTTTGCGCCGGCACGATCACCTGACCCTGCACCTGGACAACGGCTACCAGGTTCGGCTGCACGACCCGCGCCGCTTCGGCTGTTGCCTGCCGCTCCCCGAGGGCGCCGGACCCCACGCCTTGCTGGCCGACCTCGGCCCGGAACCCCTGGACCCGGAATTCGATGGCGACTCCCTGTTCCGCCGCAGCCGCGGCCGCCGGGGCCCGGTCAAGGCCTTCATCATGGACCAGGCGATCGTGGTGGGAGTGGGCAACATCTACGCCACCGAGGCCCTGTTCCTCGCCGGCGTTCGGCCCGGGCGCGCGGCCGGACGCATCACGCGCGCCGAATACGAGCGCCTGGCAAGCCACATCAAGGCGGTGCTGGCGGCGGCCATTGAACAGGGCGGGACCACCCTGCGCGACTTCCTGCACGAGGACGGCACCCACGGCTACTTCCGCCAGTCGCTGCGCGTCTACGGCCGCGCCGGCGAGCCTTGCCCGGTCTGCGCCGAGGTATTGCGCACGCGCCGGATCGGCCAGCGCGCCAGCAGCTACTGCCCCGCCTGCCAGAAGTAGATCGACCCCACACGGGTCAGCAGAGCCGAAAGGCCGTTCGTCCCCGCACAGGGCACGGAACATACGCAGAGAACACCAGGAAAGGATTCGCCACGGTAAGCGACCCGCAACCGCCAGACGGCGGCCGTGCACCGCACAGCGCGGGCGGGTGGGCTTACAGATAACGCGAGACGCGCGGCACGGCATCCAGCAGGTGGCGGGTGTAGTCGGCCTGCGGATTGGCCAGCACCTCGGCGGTGGCACCGATCTCCTCCATGCGCCCGTCGTGCATCACCAGCATGCGGTCGGAGAAGTACTCGACCACACCCATGTCATGGGTGATGAAGATCATCGCCAGACGTCGCTCCGCGCGTAGCCGGCCCAGGATCTGCAGCACCTCTGCCTGGACGGATACGTCCAGCGCGCTGGTCACCTCGTCGCAGATAATCACGTCCGGGTCCAGCACCAGGGCGCGCGCGATCGCGATACGCTGGCGCTGACCACCGGAGAACTCGTGCGGATAGCGCCACAGGCTGTCCTCCGGCAACGCCACCTGATCCAGCACCCGGCCGGCCAGGGCAATCCGCTCGTCCTGATTGGCGCCGATGCCGTGCACCGCCATCGGCTCGGTCAGCAGCGTCAGCACGTTCAGGCGCGGGTTCAGCGACGAGGCCGGGTCCTGGAACACCACCTGCAGGTGCCGCCGCAGCCGGCGCAACGGCTTGCGTGCCATGTGGGTCAACGACTCGCCCCGGTAGCGGATCTCGCCACCGGTCGGCTCGATCAGGCGCAGGATCGCGCGGCCCAGGGTGGTCTTGCCACAGCCGGACTCCCCCACCACGGCCAGCACCTCGCCGTTCTCCAGCTCGAAACTGACGTCATCCACCGCCCGCACCACATCCACCTGGCGACGCATCAGGCCCTTCAGCACCGGGAAGTGCACCTGCAGGCCGGAGACCTGCAACAGTGCTTCGCGCCCCGCGCCCGGCACCGGCGGCAGCGGTGGCAGGTTCTCCGGCAGCGCCTGGATCAGCTTGCGGGTGTAGGCGTCCTGCGGAGCGCGCAACAGCGGCAGGCATTCCCCCTGCTCCACCAGGCGCCCCTGGCGCATCACCGCCACGCGATCAGCCACCGAGGCCACCACGCCGAAGTCGTGGGTGATCAGCAGGACCGCCATGCCGTTCTTCTCGCGCAGGTGGTCGATCAGCTTCAGGATCTCGGCCTGAATGGTCACGTCCAGCGCGGTGGTCGGCTCGTCCGCGATCAGCAGATCCGGTTCGGCGACCAGGGCCATGGCAATCATCACCCGCTGGCGCTGGCCGCCGGAGAGCTTGTGCGGGTACTCGTCGCGGCGCTGTTCGGGGTTCGGCAACTGCACCTCGCTCAAGACCTCGAGGGTGCGCGCCGCGCGCTGCTCCGGACTCATCTGCGGGCGATGCAGGCGCAGCACCTCCTCGATCTGATCGCCCACCTTCAGCACCGGATTCAGGGAGGTCATCGGCTCCTGGAAGATCATGCCGATGCGGTCGCCGCGCACATGCTGCATCACCGCGCCTGGAAGCCCCAGCAACTCCTGGCGGCCTTCGCGTCCGGCCAGCCAGGCCTCGCCCGAGGGCCTCTCGAACCCCGCATCCAGCAGACGCATGATGGCCAGCGCCGTGATCGACTTGCCGGAGCCCGACTCCCCGACCAGGGCAAACAGCTCGCCCGCGCGGATGGCGAAGCTCACATCCTCCACCAGCGTTGCCTCGCCGTCGCGGTGGCGGATCTGCAGATTGCGCACCTCCAGCATTCAGCGCACCCCGCCGCTGGTGGCGCTGGTGGCCCCGGCCGCCGGACGCGCGCCGTCATCGCGATTGGCAGTGCGCGCCGCGGAGCGGGCATGCGGGTCCACCGCGTCGCGCAGGGCCTCGCCGATCAGGTTGTAGGCGAACACGGTCAGGAAGATCGCGCCCCCGGGGAAGGCCGCCATCCACCAGTTGAAGGTGGAGCTCTGTACCGCCTGGTTCAGCATCTGGCCCCAGGAGGGATCGTCTACCAGGCCCAGGCCGAGGAACGACAGCGTCGCCTCGGCGAGGATCGCAGAGGCGACGCCAAAGCTCGCCGCGACCAGGATCGGTGCGATGCCGTTCGGCAGCATGTGCCGGAACAGGATGGACGGCAGCGACAACCCCGAGGCGATGGCCCCCTGCACGAA
The DNA here is from genome assembly GCF_000376905.1 of Thioalkalivibrio sp. AKL6. NCBI lineage: Bacteria > Pseudomonadati > Pseudomonadota > Gammaproteobacteria > Chromatiales > Ectothiorhodospiraceae > Thioalkalivibrio > Thioalkalivibrio sp. AKL6. Next base: position 70,899 of record NZ_AQXS01000005.1, read on the forward strand.
GTCCTGCTGGCGCAGGCGCAGGAACTCGGCGCGCACGTAACGGGCGTAGCCGGACCATGAGGTCAGCCCAATGATCAGCATCATCAGGTACAACGAACGCCCGAAGAAGGCGACGAAGGTCAACAGCAGGAACAGCGTCGGGATGGCCTCGAAGATCTCCACCAGGCGCATCCCGATCATGTCCACGATCCCCGAGAAATAGCCCATCAGCCCGCCCAGGATCACCCCGATCCCCAGCGCAATCCCGGTCGCGATGAAGCCAATGGACAGCGCGATGCGCGTGGCGTGGATCATGCGCGAGAGCACGTCGGCGCCGGTATCGTCCGTACCGAACCAGTGCACCCGATCCGGCGACTCGCGCGGGGCCTCCAGCCCGGTATCGGCGTAATCGCGCAGGTAGTCGCGCGGCGAGTACGGGATCGGCGCGCGGATTACCCGCTGATACTCGCCCAGCACCTCGGCCTCACGGTACTGCTCGTGAATCACCAGCGACGGCGGCGACACCGTCTGCCAGGCCACCACGCCCAGCACCGCACCCAGCACTGCCCAGAGACCGAAGCGCCGCCATGGCCGTCCGGACAGACGCCAGAAGATCAGAGCCAGCACCAGCAAACCAAACAGGGTCACGTCCGCAGCCGTCAGGTAGCGCAGAAACGGCAGCGCCCACGCGCCGTCGGCGGTCTGTACCAGTAGCGGGTGGGAATTCGCGAGCACTGGCGCGAGGATCGCGACCAGGGTCAACAGCGCGATCCAGCCAATCCCGAGGCGGGCACCCCAGCGCAGCAGGATCTCGCCCACCACGCGCCGGGCCCAGGAACGGCTGCGGCGATCCGCCTGCTGCGTGTTGTGCGCGGTCTCAGTCATAGCTCACCCGCGGATCGACGATGGCGTAGGCCAGATCCGCCAGCAGATAGCCCACCAGGGTCAGCACGCCCGAGATCAGGGTGATCGACAGCACCAGCTCACGGTCGCGCGTCTGCACGGCCTCCACCGCCAGCTTGCCCATGCCATCAATGGAGAAGATCGCCTCCACGATCACCGAGCCGGCCAGCAGCGAGGGCAGCAGCGTGGCCGACACGGTGATCAGGGGCAGCAGGGAATTGCGGAACACGTGACGCCACAGCACGTCGTGCTCGGCCACCCCCTTGGCGCGCGCCGTACGCGCGTAATCCGAGGTCAGGTTCTCCAGCACCGCCGAACGCGAAAGCTTGGCCAGGAATGCCAGCCCGCCGTAGGACAGGCACAGCACTGGCAACACCAGGTGCCAGGCCCGGTCCAGCAGGAAGCCCGGCACCATATGGCCCGGCGCCAGGCCCAGCGCCAGCGCCAGCCCGGCACCCAGCCCCAGGGTGCCCAGATAAAACCCGCGCAGGACGCCCCAGTCGCTGTGCGCCATCATCCAGCCCACTCCGCCCCCGAGAAGCACGGCCACTGCGGTACTGACCATCCCGGCCGGTGCCAGATCGCGGAACATCAGCCAGCCGCAGACGGCCCCGAGTGCCGCCCCGACCCCGCCGCGGATACGGGCGGGCAGGTAGCGCGCAAGGTAGATCCCCAGCGCCACCCCCAGAAACGGCAGGATCAGCAACAACGGCAACGCCCAGACCACCTCCACCGTGGGCAGGAAAGTCATGTCCAGCGCCGCGCGCTGGCTGAGCCCCCCGGTGGGGAACCACTGCCAGAACTGGTCGGAGGCAAAGAAGCCGATCAGCAACACGCCGGCCAGCATGGTCGGCACCGACCACAGGGCCAGCAGCACGACGCCAGACTGCGAATCGAAGGCCTGGCCATGCTGGGTGGCCGCGCGCACCCCCACCGCAACCGCGACGATGTAGATCAGCGGGATGGAGAGCACGTTCAGCAGCAACGTGATCGGCAAGCGTTCGGCCACCAGATCGATCACCGGCCGGCCATAGCGGAAACTGGTGCCCAGATTGGGGACCTTGAAGTGTGGCCAGCCGGTGAGCGAGCCGTCCGCGTCCTGGGCAAATCCGATCGGCGAGATGTTGTTCAGCCAGCGCCCGAACTGCACCGGGGCCGGCTGGTCCAGCCCGTAGAGCTGGTTGTAGTAGTCCTCCATCGCCTTCTGTGCCTGGGGCTCCAGGCCCTGGCCTTCGACCAGCGTCAGGGCGCTGATCCCACCGGGTGCGGCCGCCATCACCGCAAACACGACCACGGTGATCCCGAACAGGGTCGGCACCATCAGGAGCATGCGACGCAGGATGTAGGTCAGCATCGCGTGCGGCGCTCCCCTGCCGCTTCAGCTTCCATGGGCATCGCCGGCTACTGCCCGTACCGTTGCGATTCGAACGGGACGTAGATCTCCAGCGGCACCGCCCCCAGGTTGAGCCCCAGCGCGGTCTGCTCCAGGTTCTGGATGCGTCGGTCGATGAAGGCCAGGGTCTGGCGCCGCATCAGGAAGGTATACGGCTGGTCCTCGTGCAGGATGCGCTCGGCTTCGCGCCAAAGCTCCATGCGCGCGGGCTCGTCCACCTCGCCACGCGCCGCCTCGATCACCGCATCCAGCTCGGGATTCTGGTAGTGGATGAAGTTGTCGCCACCGGAAACCACCTGACTGGAGTGGAACATCTGGTAGATATCCACCTCCACACCGCTGGTCCAGCCCAGGGTGATGGCATCGAAATCCTGGCGGGTGAGTTGTTCCAGCATCACCGACCACTCGGTCGGCGACGGGCGCATCTCGATCCCGGCACGCGCAAAGAGGTCGCGCAGGAACAGCGCGATGCGGCGGGTGTCCTCGTTGTCCTGGAAATACGACAACTCGAAGGAGAACGGCTCGCCGTCCTCGTTGACCAGCACGCCATCGCGATTGCGTTCGCGGAAGCCGGCCTCGGCCAGCAGCTCCAGGGCGCGCTCGACATCATAGGGGATCGGATCGAGATCCGGATTGTGCTGATCGCTGCGCGGTGAAAACGGGGAGATCGCGCGCTCGGCATACCCCAGCATGACCTCCTCGATCAGCCGGTCAACGTCGGTCAGGTAGCTCATCGCCTGGCGCACCCGCGGGTCGGCGAAACGCGTCGGCTCGCCATCGCGCTGCTGGTTCCAGGCAATGTACGAATAGCCGGCCGTGGGGCTCATGTACTCGTGGGTATCCGCGCGCTCGCGCAGGGCCTCGTCGTCGCGCAACCGGGCATACTCGCGCGGGCGCGCCCCGTACACGTCGATATCGCGATTGCGGAAGGTGGTCAGACGCGCACTGTCATTCTGGATGACCCGCCACACCAGACGATCCAGCGGCGGCTCCACCGGCCCCCAGTAACGCGGGTTGCGCTCCAGTTCGATACGCCCAGCGTCCGGGGTCCAGCCGGTCGGATCCTCGAGGCGGTAGGGCCCGGACCCAAGCAGGATGCCGCGTGACTCGTTGAAGGTCTCCGGGTCACCGAGATAGCGCTCGTAGAAGTGCTTCGGCAATACGTCGAGCCCCCCGGCCACCCGCATCGCATCGAAGTACGGCTCCTCGAAGGTGAACCGGACCGTGCGCTCGTCCAGTGCTTCCACCGCCTCGACCTTCTCCAGAAAGGCACGCGCCCGCGGCACCGCGATGGCATCGGTCATCAGGAAATCAAAGGTGAACTCGATGTCCGCGGCCGTCAGCGGCTCGCCGTCGGAGAACTGAGGCCCCGAACGCAGGCGGAAGGTCAGCTCGGTCCCGCTGTCGTCGAACTCCCAGGATTCGGCCAGCAACCCCTGCCACTCCAGCGTCTCCGGGTCGCGCACCACCAGCGACTCCAGCACGTAGTTCTGCACCTCGGAGGCATAGGCATCGGAGGAGACATACGGCGTGATGGTCGCCAGGCCCGTGCCAAAGGCCTGCACCAGCCAGTCACCCTCGGCGTAGTCCTCCTGCTCGGCCGCGCGCGCCGCGCGCCGGAACGCCGAGGGGACATCGTCCGCCCGCGCGGCACGCTCGCCATCCATCCCGGCGAAGCGCCCGGAGGCAAGGTCGGATTCCAGGCCCTGCAGGCTGCGCCGCAATGCACGGAGATCCCGGGCCTGCTCGGTCATGGTGCTCTGCATGGAGGCCATGCGTTGCCACTGGCGGTCGATCTGGACCATCACCAGCAACAGCAGGATACCCAGCACGATCAGGGTCACGATCCAACCAAAATGACGACTCACAAGGCCTCCGGGTTGCTGCGGTGGCAGTCCGGCAGGCCCGATTCCGGGGCGCCGGGTGGGCGGCCCTGAAGACCGCAAGTGTTCGCACTATAGCAAGCCGCTCCCTCCGGCTCATCGGGTGCTGGCCGCACTTGCGGCACATCGGTATGATCCCGAAGACAGTCGCGTCCGTCCCCGGTTCCGCTCGCGGTCGGGCGCCGTCGAGACGACCCGCCCGGGTGCGTCGGCACGGATCAGAATCAAGGAGTTTTACATGGGTTTTCTCAAGGGCAAACGCGCACTGATCGTCGGCGTGGCCAGCAACCGTTCCATCGCCTACGGCATTGCCGCGGCCATGCATCGCGAGGGCGCCGAACTCGCCTTCACCTACCAGAACGAACGCCTGCGCGATCGCGTCGAGAAGCTGGTTGCGGATTTCGATTCCGACATCCTTGTGCCCTGTAACGTCGAGGACGATCGCGAGATCGAACAGGTCTTCGAGCACCTGGACAATTACTGGGACGGCGTCGACATCCTGGTGCACTCGGTCGCTTTCGCGCCCAAGGAGCAGCTGGAGGGGGACTTCCTCGACAACATGACCCGCGACGGCTTCCGCATCGCGCACGATGTCAGCTCGTACAGCCTGGCCGCGCTGGCCAAGGCCGGGCGCGGCATGATGAAGGACCGCGACGCCTCCATCCTCACCCTCAGCTATCTGGGTGCCGAGCGCTCGATGCCCAACTACAACGTGATGGGCCTGGCCAAGGCGAGCCTGGAGGCCAATGTGCGTTACCTGGCCTACACCCTGGGGCCGGAAAGCACCCGGGTGAACGCGATCTCCGCGGGTCCGATCCGGACCCTGGCGGCCTCCGGCATCGGCGACTTCAAGCGCATCCTGGATCACGTCCAGGCCAACGCGCCGCTGCGCCGTAACGTCACCACGGATCAGGTCGGCAACGCCGGCGCCTTCCTCTGCTCCGACCTTGCCTCCGGGATCACCGGCGAAGTGATGTACGTCGACTCCGGCTACAACACGGTCGGCCTGGGCGCAGCCGAGATCGGCCTCGAAACATAAGGCGACCCTGCGCTACCCGGGCGATCCCGGGTACCAGAAAAAAGCCCGGCACCGCGCAAGCGGGCCGGGCTTTTTCGTGGTCGGGAGCGCACCAAGCGCCCCCTCACGGTTCTACGGCGACTAGTCGAGCGCGTCGGGGAAGCGCTTGATCTCCGCCTGCTCTTCCAGCCATGCGAGATAGGACCGGAACTCGGCACTCCCGTAGGCGTTGCCAATCTGGTCGCGCGCCTGCTGGCGCGCCGCAGTATCCACTGCGTCCTCGCCCATGCGTACGGCTTCCAGCACGGTCACCGCGAAGTCACCATCCCCGACCCGGGCGCCGGCAATCTCCACTGCGCCCGCGCCTGGCGCCGGCAGCCGGAACAGGTGGTCCTGCAACCCGGTTGGCAGTTCGGTCGCCCGTTCACGGGTGATCTCGACCGACCGACTCCATTCTCCGTTCTCCACGGCCTCGGCGGTCCAGTCATCGGCTTCGCGCAGTTGCTCGATCAGGGCCTCTCCCGCCTCACGCGCGGCATCCGCAGCGGCCTGACGCTGCAGGCGCTCGCGGATCTCGTCCTCCACCTCCGCCAGCGGGCGCACCTCGGCCGGCTCGTGCTCATCGACACGCAGGATCACGGTGGAACGGTCCTGCAGGTCGATCGCCTCGCTGTTGTTGCCGTCCTCCAGTACCCGCGGGTCAAACGCCGCATCGCGGATGGAACGATGGCGGGCGATGCCATCGCCCGAGCCGCGGGAGAACCAGTCGCTGGTCTGGACCTCCAGGCCCGTTGCGTCGGCGGCCGGCTCCAGAGTGTCCGGAAACTCGATTGCCAGTGCCATCAGGTCGTCCAGGGCGTCGATCTGCATCTGCTCGGCCGTCCGGTCGCGTAGATCCTGCTCGACCTCCTCGCGCACCTCTTCGAACGGCTGCGCCCGGGATTCCTGGATCGAGGTCACCTCAAGGATGAACCAGCCACGATCCGTTCGTACCGGCTGGCTGATGAGGTCCTTCGGCAGGGTGAAAATGACGGTCTCCAGGGTGGAATCCAGATCGCCCCGGGCGACCTCGCCCAGGCTGCCACCACGGTCGGCCGTCAGGCTGTCTTCGGAGTATTCCTCCGCCAGGTCGCCGAAGTCCTCGCCATCATCCAGGCGACTACGCAGTTCACGGATACGTTCCTCGCCATCCTCGTCGGTATCCTGGATGCGGATCTGGCGCACCTCACGCAGTTCCGGCTCTTCGTAGCGGCTGCGATTGACCCGGTAGTGTTCGCGCACCTGATCCTCGGTGACATCGACCCCGGCCTCGAGGCCTTCCGGGTCCAGGCGCAGATAGCTCACCCGCACCCGTTCCGTGGTCGTGAAGTCTTCCGGATTGGCGTCGTAATAGTCGCGGATCGCGTCGTCATCCACCACATCCGGACGATCAAAGTCGTCCGCGGCGAAGACCTTCCAGCTCGCAACCCGCGTCTGGTTGCGCAGGCGGCTGTAATCCTCCACCAGGGCTTCCGGCACCACGCCCGTGGCCTGGATGCCACGCTGAATTTGCGACATGACAATACTGCGGGCGATGTCCTGCTCGAAGTCGGCCGGGCTGATGCGCTGGGCATTCAACAACTGGCTGTAGCGTTCGCGGCTGAAGCGGCCCTCCTCCTGAAACACCGGCATGCCGCGGATCTCGCGCAACACGCTGTCGCCCGCCGCCTTGAAGCCGGCGGAATCGGCCGCCTGGCGCAGCAGTTCCTGGCGGATCAGGGTCTCCAGCGCCTGCAGGCGGATGCCCTGCTCGTCCAGCACGTCATCCGGGATCTCGCCGCCAAACATGCGCGCCATCTCGTCGCGCTGGGCGCGGGCCTCCTGGTGCACGTCGCGCACCGCGATATCCGTGCCGTTCACCTCGGCGGCGACCAGCGGGCCCGCCCCGCCGAAATACTCGCCCAGGCCCCACAGGGCAAAGGGGATGGTGATCAGGCCAATGATCACATAGGCGAGCCAGCCGCTCGCCCGGTCACGAATCGCTTGCAACATGATGGTCTCTGCTCACTCCGGCAATTAGGAGGAAAACGGGAATCAGCGGCCGATGGTAGCAGGCACGCCCGCGCGCGTCTGCGCCTGGGCTCGGGTGTCTCCCACGAAGCGGCCGATGGCACGAAGAAGGGCCCGACCAAGAGCGTCTACCGGAAGATCAGAAGACTGGAAGGGAGGCGCGGCGAAAACCTGACCTCCTGGACGGGTCTCCTCGCATGAAGCCTTGCGCACTCTCGTGCCGGCGCCGATCGCTGTGGACATACCTCGGAGCCGTCGGCCCGGAGGATCGGACCTCGCATTCGATGCGCTCGCGCGATGACAGTGCCCGGCCCCGGACTCCCGGAAATGCGTCTCGGGCTTTGTTCCGCCCTTCCCACGTTCCGGTCGACTGCTGTGGACCTTGGTCTGGCCCAAAGACGTGGCTTCGAGCGCTCCGTGGCAGCCAACAAAGAAAAAGGCGCCACAAGGGCGCCTTTCTCAGAGATGGCGGAGCGGACGGGACTCGAACCCGCGACCCCCGGCGTGACAGGCCGGTATTCTAACCAGCTGAACTACCGCTCCGTATTCGTGCAGCGCAACCAGGGTCAGGGTTGCACTTGGTGGGTGCTGACGGGTTCGAACCGCCGACATTCGCCGTGTAAAGGCGACGCTCTACCAACTGAGCTAAGCACCCCATAAAGCGCGCTAGTTTACTCGATCCTTGAGCGCTTTACCAGCCTTGAACGAAGGCGTTTTCGACGCGGCAATCTGAATGCTCTCACCGGTACGCGGGTTACGGCCGGTGCGGGCTTCGCGCTCGCGCACCAGGAAGGTACCAAAGCCCACGAGGGAGACCTGGTCACCCTTGGCGAGGGTATCGCCGACCACACTCACCAAGGCATCCACGATGTTGCCGGCCTGGGCCTTGGGAACATCGGCTTCCGCCGCGATCGCGTCGATCAATTCGGATTTATTCATGAAGCGCTTCCTTATCTCAGTGGTGACTCAGGCTTTCTGCCGGACGGGGCCTAGCTTACACCAGCCGGGGACCTTTTCTCCATGGCCCCGCGACTGCCCTCGGCACGAAATCAGATGATGCGCATGGGGTTATAGCAAGCCCCCCGAAAAAGTGTCAAACGCCCGCCCGGCGGGGCCCTCGGGCTGGCTTGAACCAGCACACAAAAAACCGCGGGCGCCGATGAATCCAGCGCCCGCGGTTTCGCACCAATTACAGATGCTTAGTGATGCCGGACCCGACGGCGACCGGATTCCTTGGCCGGCTTGACGACTTCCTCGACCTTCTCCGGCGTTTCCCCGGCCTTGCCTTCCGGCATGTGGGTCAGCGCGAGCTCGAGGACCTCGTCGATCCAGCGCACCGGACGAATATCCAGCTTCTGCTTGATGTTCTTCGGGATGTCGACCAGATCCTTCTCGTTCTCTTCCGGGATCAGGACGGTGCGAATCCCTCCGCGGTGGGCGGCCAGCAACTTCTCCTTCAGGCCCCCGATCGGCAGAACCTGACCACGCAGCGTGATCTCGCCGGTCATCGCGACATCCGCACGCACCGGGATACCGGTCAGTGCCGAGACGATCGCGGTGCACATGCCGATGCCCGCGGACGGGCCATCCTTCGGCGTCGCGCCCTCCGGCACGTGGATGTGCAGGTCCTTCTTCTCGTGGAAGTTCTCCTCCAGGCCCAGGGCCTCGGCGCGCGAGCGAACCACGGTCAGGGCGGCGTGGATGGACTCCTGCATTACATCGCCGAGCTTGCCGGTCTGCTGGGTCTTACCCTTGCCCGGGACCACGCTGGCTTCGATGGTCAGCAGCTCGCCGCCGACCTCGGTCCAGGCGAGGCCCGTGACCTGACCGACCTGATCGTTTTCCTCGGCCAGGCCGAAGCGGAAGCGACGCACGCCGAGATATTTCTCCAGCGTCTTGGGTGTGACCGAGGTGGTGCGTGCCCGCTCCTTCTCGCTGGCCAGCAGACGCTGCTTGGCCACCTTGCGGCAGACCTTGGCGATCTCGCGCTCCAGCGAGCGCACGCCCGCCTCGCGGGTGTAGTAGCGCACCATGTCGCGCACCGCCGAATCGGAGATCTGGATCTCGGCCGGCTTCAGGCCGTTGGCCTTGATCTGCTTGGTCAGCAGGTAATTGTGCGCGATGTGGACCTTCTCGTCCTCGGTGTAGCCGGACAGGCGGATGACCTCCATACGGTCCAGCAACGGCCCGGGGATGTGCATGCTGTTGGCCGTGGCCACGAACATCACGTCCGACAGGTCGAAATCGACCTCCAGGTAATGGTCGCTGAAGGTGTGGTTCTGTTCCGGATCCAGCACCTCGAGCATCGCCGAGGCCGGGTCACCGCGGAAGTCCATCGCCATCTTGTCGATCTCGTCGAGCAGGAACAGGGGGTTGCGCACCCCGACCTTGGCCAGGTTCTGGATGATCTTCCCCGGCAGCGAGCCGATGTAGGTCCGGCGATGGCCGCGGATCTCGGCCTCGTCGCGCACCCCGCCCAGCGCCATGCGCATGAACTTGCGATTGGTCGCGCGGGCGATGGATTGCCCCAGCGAGGTCTTGCCAACCCCGGGCGGGCCGACCAGGCACAGGATCGGGCCCTTCAGCTTGCGCACGCGGGACTGCACCGCGAGGTATTCGAGGATGCGTTCCTTGACCTCTTCCAGGCCGTAGTGGTCCTCGTTGAGGATCTTCTCGGCGCGCGTCAGGTCCTTGCTGACCCGGGTCTTTTTCTTCCACGGGACGTTGACCAGCCAGTCGATGTAGCTGCGCACGACCGTAGCCTCGGCCGACATCGGCGACATCATCTTCAGCTTGTTCAGCTCGGCGGTGGCCTTCTTCTTGGCCTCCTCCGGCATCCCCGCCTTCTCGATCTTGTCGGCCAGGTCTTCCTGCTCGTTCGGCGCGTCCTCGAGATCCCCCAGCTCCTTCTGAATGGCCTTCATCTGCTCATTCAGGTAGTACTCGCGCTGGGACTTCTCCATCTGCTGCTTCACGCGGCCACGGATCTTCTTCTCGATCTGCAGCACATCCATCTCGCCCTCGATCTTGGCGACCAGGTGCTCCAGGCGCGCGCGCACATTGGCGATCTCGAGGACTTCCTGCTTCTCCTCCAGCTTCAGCGACATGTGCGCGGCAATGGTGTCGGCCAGGCGCGAGGTGTCGTCGATCCCGGCCAGCGAGGTCAGGATCTCCGGCGGGACCTTCTTGTTCAGCTTGATGTACTGCTCGAACTGATTCAGCGCGGAGCGGCCGAGGATCTCCAGCTCCTTGTCCTCGGTGTCGTATTCCTCGTCGATCAGCCGGATGTCGGAGACGAAGTAGTCCTCCTCCTTCTCGACATTGCCGGTAGTGGAGATATCCATCACATGGGCGCGCTGGGCACCCTCCACCAGCACCTTGATGGTGCCGTCGGGCAGGCGCAACAGCTGCAGGATATTACCCAGGGTGCCGATCTGGTGCAGATCGCCGGCCTCCGGCTCGTCGACCTCCGCGCTCTTCTGCGCGACCAGCAGCACCTGCTTGTTTTCGGCCATGGCCGAATCCAGCGCCCGGATCGACTTCTCGCGACCCACGAACAGCGGGATGACCATGTGGGGATAGACCACGACATCGCGCAGCGGCAGGACCGCGACGCGCTTGACGGGGGAGTCCACCTCGTTCTGGGAGGAGTGGGTATCGGTCATGTTGCCCCCTAAGGGCTGGACGAATGTACAGGAGGAAGTGGGGGCGGCGGCGCCCGTTTCAAGAGCGCCGCAACACTTCCGCTCAGGAATCCGCAGCAGCCTGCTTCTTGGCGAACGAGTCGTTCTCGTAGACCAGGTACGGCTCGGCATCGCCACGGATCACCGCCTCGTCGATCACCACCTTGCTGACCCCCTCCATGGAAGGCAGCTCGTACATGGTGTCGAGCAGGATGTTCTCCATGATGGTGCGCAGACCGCGCGCACCGGTCTTGCGGGCCATCGCCTTGTGGGCGATCGCGGACAGGGCATCGTCGCGGAACTCGAGCTCCACGCCCTCCATCTCGAACAGGCGCGCGTACTGCTTGATCAGGGCGTTCTTCGGCTGGGTCAGGATCGTGATCAGTGCGTCCTCGTCGAGCTCGTCCAGCGTCGCCTGCACCGGCAGGCGGCCAACGAACTCGGGGATCAGGCCATAGCGCACCAGGTCATCGGCCTCCAGCTGCTTCAACCACTGGCCACCGGACTTGGCCGCCTCGGTGGTGCGCAACTCGGCGCCAAAGCCGATCCCGCCCTTCTCGGCGCGCTGCTGGATCACCTTCTCCAGCCCGGAGAAGGCACCGCCACAGATGAACAGGATATTGCTGGTATCGACCTGCAGGAATTCCTGCTGCGGGTGCTTGCGCCCGCCCTGCGGCGGCACCGAGGCGGTGGTGCCCTCGATCAGCTTCAGCAGGGCCTGCTGCACGCCCTCGCCCGAGACGTCACGGGTGATGGACGGGTTGTCCGACTTGCGCGAGACCTTGTCGATCTCGTCGATGTAGACAATGCCGTTCTCGGCCTTCTCGACGTCGTAGTCGCACTTCTGCAACAGCTTCTGGATGATGTTCTCGACATCCTCGCCCACGTAGCCAGCCTCGGTCAGCGTGGTGGCATCGGCAATGGTGAACGGGACATTCAGCACCCGTGCCAGGGTCTCGGCCAGCAGCGTCTTGCCGGAGCCGGTGGGGCCGATCAGCATGATGTTCGACTTGGACAGCTCGACATCATCCTTGCCGGCCCGGGCCTGCAAGCGCTTGTAGTGGTTGTACACCGCCACCGAAAGGATCTTCTTCGCGGAGTTCTGGCCGATCACGTAGTCGTCGAGGATCGCGCGGATCTCGTGCGGGGTCGGCAGGGAATCACGCTCGGCGTGCCCCGCTTCCTGCATCTCCTCGCGGATGATGTCGTTGCACAGCTCGACGCACTCGTCGCAGATGAATACGGATGGCCCGGCGATCAGCTTGCGCACCTCGTGCTGGCTCTTTCCGCAGAAAGAACAGTACAGGAGCTTGCCGTCGGCGGGGGGGGTTGTTTCGTCGCTCATCCGTTTGCCTCGGTTGCGATTTCAGTGTTCTTCAGAACATGCCCCGTTTGCCTGGCAGTTGCAAACGAGCCAAGCGGAAGTCCGGTATTGACGCCCCCGCCCCGAAACGGTGCTCGGGGGCGAGCTTGCGAACAACGCGAACTCAATCGCTCGCGGAGTCGCGATGGGTCAGCACGTGGTCGATCAGGCCGTATTCCTTCGCGTCGACCGCGGTCAGGAAACGGTCACGATCGGTGTCCTCCGCGATCTTGTCGATCGACTGGCCGGTATGATGGGCCAGCACACGGTTCAGCTCATCGCGGATCTTCAGGATCTCGCGGGCGTGGATGTCGATATCCGAGGCCTGGCCCTGGAAGCCGCCCAGCGGCTGATGGATCATCACGCGCGAATGCGGCAGGGCATGCCGCTTGCCGGCGGCACCGCCCGCCAGCAGCAACGCGCCCATGCTGGCCGCCTGGCCGACACACAGGGTGCTGACCTCGGGCTTGATGAACTGCATGGTGTCGTAGATCGCCATGCCGGCGGTCACCGCGCCACCCGGAGAGTTGATGTACAGGCTGATTTCCTTGTCCGGGTTTTCCGACTCGAGGAACAGCAGCTGGGCCACGATCACGTTGGCCATATAGTCCTCGACCGGACCCACGCAGAAGATCACTCGATCCTTCAGCAGGCGGGAGTAGATGTCGTAGGCGCGCTCGCCGCGGGCGGTCTGCTCGACCACCATCGGTACCAGGTTCAGGCCCTGGGCGTGTTGTGCGCCCTGGTCGGCCATATCGTGGCTCATTCAGTCGACTCCTTGTTCGGATTCATCACGTCCTGGAAGCTGGTTTCCTTCTCGGTGACCTTGCCCTGCTCGAGCACCCAGTCAACCACCTGATCTTCCAGCACCAGTGACTCCAGGTTGCTCTTCGCCTGGGGATTGGAGCGGTAGTACTGCTTCACCTCTTCCGGATCCTCGTAGGTCGCCGCCATCTCCTCGAGATCGCGCTCGACCCGCTCGGCGTCCACCTCGAACCCCTTCTGTTCGATGATGGCACGCAGCGCCAGACCCAGACGCACGCGGCGCTTCGCCTCTTCCTCGAACAGGCTGTCCGGCAGCGGCTGCGTCTGCTCGGCGCCGCCGAAGCGCTTCTCGGCCTCTTCGCGCAGGCGGTTGACCTCAGACTTCACCAGGGCATCCGGAAGATCGAAGTCGTGCTTGTCGACCACGGCCTCCAGTACCTGCTGCTTGACCCGGCCCTTCAGGGCCTGACGCAGTTCCCGCTCCATATTGGACCGCACATCGGCGCGAAGTTTCTCGACCGAGCCGTCTTCGATCCCGAATTTCTTGGCGAACTCCTCATCCACCTCCGGCAGCTTGGGCCCCTCGACCTTCTTGATGGTCAGCGCGAACTGCGCGGTCTGGCCCTTCAGGTTCTCGGCCGGGTAGTCGTCGGGGAAGGTGACATCAATGGTCGGCTCCTCGCCGGCCTTCACGCCCGTGAGCTGCTTCTCGAAGCCCTCGATCAGGCGCCCGGCGCCGAGCTCGATCTGGAAGTCTTCGGCCTTGCCGCCCTCGAACTCCTCGCCGTTCAGGCTGCCGACGAAGTCCAGCGTCACCCGGTCGCCTTTCTTGGCCTTGCGCTTGACCTCGGCCCACTCCTTGTTCTGCTCGCGCAGGGAGTCGATCACGCGATCGATGTCCTCGTCCCCGACCTCGGCCACCGGGCGTTCGATCTCGACGCCGCTGAAGTCAGCCACGGCCACTTCCGGGAACACCTGAAAGCTGGCGGTGAACTCGATCGCGTCGTCGCCTTCCAGATTGGTCGGCTCGATGCTCGGGTTACCGGCCGGCTCCAGGCCCTCCTGCTGCACCGCCTCGCGGTAGCTTTCCTGCAGGACTTCGCTCATCACCTCCTGGTACACCCCGGAGCCGTAGCGCTGGCGCACGACCTTCAGCGGGACCTTGCCCGGGCGGAAGCCGTCCAGCTTGACCCTTTTGGCGAGGGACTTTAGGCGATTGTCGACCTCGGTATCGATCCGCTCGGAGGGGACCTGGATGGTCATCTTGCGTTCCAGGTTGCCGGTGGCTTCAACAGAAACTTGCATGGAGGGCCTCGTCATAGTTCGGTAATCGGTCATCCCTGCCGATCGCAGTGGTAACCTTCATGGCTGGTCGGAATGCAGACAGTGGTGCGAAAGGAGAGACTCGAACTCTCACGGGTTTTACCCCACTGGGACCTAAACCCAGCGCGTCTACCAGTTCCGCCACTTTCGCGATCTTGCAGAAAACTCTTGTTGCGTTCGCGCGTTAGCCGCGCATTCTAGCGTGTTCCCCACCCACAAACACAAAGAGCCCGTATAGACGGGCCCTTGTGCCGGTGCGGGGACCGGAGAAAATGGTGGGTCGTGTAGGATTCGAACCTACGACCAATTGGTTAAAAGCCAACTGCTCTACCAACTGAGCTAACGACCCTTTTCGGTTCGGCCCGGAGCGAACATCTGGATCGCCCTGGCCGTTGCAAAGTCGAAGGCCCGGGATCGCCGGGCCTCCAGTGCCGCGTAGTTTACGGCGCGACGGGGAAAACGCAAGACGCGCCCCCGTCGCTAGGCCATCAGATGGCTTCCAGCTTGCGCATGCCACCCGGCAGCAGCTTCATGTCCACCAGCGAGGTGATCAGCGCCTTGCCGAAGCTGGCCTCGTCTTCGTAGACCATCTTGTAGTACTGGATCTTCATGGTCAGCGCGGCGCCGAAGACGATCATGATGAACGTCAGGAAGCCGCCCAGGGCCAGCGTGGAGATGCCGGTGATCCCCTGGCCAATGGTGCAGCCCATGGCCAGCACCCCACCGAAGCCCATCAGGATCCCGCCCACGAAGTGGTTGACGAAGTCGCGCACCGAAGCGAACCACTCGAAGCGGAAGGCACGCGTGACCAGGGCCCAGAAGAAGGAACCCAGGATCACGCCGGCCAGCGCCATCACGCCAAAATACAGGACGGTGTTGTCGAAGCCGCTCGACACGTAGCGCAGGCTCTGTCCCATCGGGTTGATGAAGGTGAACGACTGGTTGGCCCAGGGGGCACTCTCGGCCGGACGCTCACCGGCGTCGGCATCCGCCACGAAGTCCCAGTCAGAGACATAGGCTTGCGGGGTGTAGGTGTCCATGCCGTCATCGACCTGGATGTTGCTGGTCAGCCACCAGGCGCCCAGCACCACCAGACCGATCACCAGCCCCCCCAGGATATTGTCAAAGCTGCGACGGAAGTCCGCGGCCTTGAAGATCAGGGCCAGCAGCAGCACGCCGATCACCAGACCCAGCACCAGGCGCGCGGTCAGGCCGTTCTCTTCACCGGCCACCAGCGTGCCCAGATCCTGGCCCGCCGGGGTGGAGATCGCCAGCGCGGTGGTCCAGTCCATGAACAGCAGGGAGTACAGGGTGTCGGACGTGCCCGGGAACGGGCGCACCATGAAGTACGCGATGATCGCGATCACGATCAGTACCATCAGCGACTTGATGTTACCGCCGCCGACGCGCACCAGGGTCTTGTTACCGCAACCCGAGGCATAGGTCATGCCGATCCCGAACAGGAAGCCGCCCAAGGCGTGCTCGACCCACTGGAATTCGGTCATGCGATAGTTGGGGAAGGAGCCATCCGCGCTCAGCACGCCGAAGAACTCGAGGATCGCCACGCCCAGCATGGCCACGGCAATCGCCAGCAACCAGGAACGCATGCGTCCGGTATCGCCCATGTTCACCCAGTCGGACACGGCGCCCATGGTGCAGAAGTTGGTCTTGTTCGCCACGGCTCCCATGATGAAGGCGAGGATGAACGCCCCACCCAGGAACGCCATTGCGGCAGTCGAAAAACTGGAGAATTCCATCACGTATCCTCTCGATGAAAGATTTCAGGGCACGCCTGCACCCATGGGGTGCGCAGCATACATCGGACGCTAGACGAGATCGAGCCCGCTTTCATTCCTGCCCGAGGCATTCCGGGGCCGCGGCTCAGTCGGGGACATAGCGAGTCGGGTCGGGGACACCGGCGGCCGCGAAGCCCTCGCGGCGGATGCGGCAGCTGTCGCAGCGCCCGCATGCGCGGCCGTCGGCGTCGGCCTGGTAGCAGCTGACCGTCTGGCTGTAGTTGACCCCGAGGCGGACCCCGGCCTGGATGATCTCGGCCTTGGACCGGTGCATCAGCGGCGCCCGCACCTCCCAGGGCGTGCCCTCCACCCCGCTGCGGGTCGCCACCCGGGCGAGGTCGCGGAAGGCCTCGATGAAGGCCGGACGACAATCCGGGTAGCCGGAGTAGTCCACCGCATTGGCCCCCACATACAGCAGGCGCGCGTCCAGAGTCTCGGCAAACCCCAGGGCGAGCGCCAGAAACACCGTGTTGCGTGCCGGCACGTAGGTCACGGGGATACCCTCGGTCGGTGCCGTGGGCACGGCGATCGCGGCGTCCGTCAGTGCGGACCCACCAATCGCGCTCAGATCCACCGCCACTACGCGGTGATCCGTCACGCCCTGGGCGGCGGCTACGCGCCGCGCGGCATCCAGCTCCGTGTGATGGCGTTGACCGTAGTCGATCGACAGGGCGTGACAGTCCAGCCCCTCGGCGCGGGCCATGGCCAGGCAAGTCGCCGAATCGAGCCCGCCCGAGAGCAGCACCACGGCCTTCTCCGCGCGCTCACCCATCTCAGCGCCCCGGCTGGTCGCCCCAGAGGAGCTTGTGCAGCTGCATCTGAAAGCGAACCGGGAGACGTTCCGCGATGATCCAGTCGGCCAGGGCCCTCGGTTCCAGTTCGCCGTACACCGGCGAGAACAGGACCTCGACCTCCGGGGCCAGCGCCAGACGCTCCAGCTCGGCTCGCGCCCAGTCAAAGTCCTCGCGCCCGGCCAGCACGAACTTCAGCTGGTCGCCGGCCCTCAGCCGAGGGATGTTGTCGGGGTGGTTGCGAGCGGATTCCTGCGACGCTGGCGCCTTCCAGTCCATCACGATGGCCACCCGCGGATCGACACCCGCGATCGCCATCGCCCCGCTGGTCTCCAGCGAAACACTGAAACCGGCATCGCACAGGCCCTCCAGCAGCGGCAGACAGCCCGGCTGCGCGAGCGGCTCACCGCCCGTCACGCAGACATGCCGGACCCCGGCACGCCCGACCCAGTCGAGGATCGTCGCCAGCATCAGGGCCTCGCCACCCTCGAAGGCGTATTCGCTGTCACACCAGCGACAGCGCAGCGGGCAACCGGTCAGGCGCACGAAGGCGGTGGGCCAGCCCACCTGCGCCGCCTCCCCCTGCAGGGAGACGAACATCTCGGTGATCCTCAGCCGCACCGCGGCCGGATCGATCACCCCGGCGCCCCGGGCATCGCGCAGCGTGTCCGTGGTCATTGGCTGTCTTCGATCCGCCGCAGGCGCTCACGGGCCAGGCGATCCAGGGTGGTCCCGCCGTAGTCGGCCCGTACCGCCTCCAGCGCCTCGCGCGCCGCGTCGAAGTTCTGCAGTTCATAGTGGGCGTAGCCGATCTTCAGCAGGGCATCGCCACCCTTGTCGCTTTCGGGGAAATCCTCTCGCAGCCGCTCGAAATCCTCCAGCGCTGCTTCGAACTCGCCACTGGCGTATTTCGCCTCGGCCAGCCAGTACCAGGCATTGGCGGTGAAGTTGCCCTCGGGGTAGTCCTCGATGAACTGCTCCAGCTTGCGCATGGCGGTGGTGTAATCCCCGGCCATCAGGTCGTCAAACGCCGCCTGATAGGCGGCCTGCTCGTCCGCTTCCGGCAGGTCCAGTTCGACCACTTCCTCCCGCGGCGCAGCATCCGTGGCTACCGCCCCGCTCTCGAACGCGCCCACCCGCTCATCCAGGTGACGGAACTGATCGCGCTGGCGGGTGCTGAGACGGTTCACCTCGTGGCGCAGGGTTTCCACCTCGCCGCGCAGTTCGCGCAGATCCCGACTCAGCGACTCGGAGACCTGCAGCAGTTCGTTCATCGCACTGGAATCCAGCACCCGCTCGACCCGCTCGAGGCGGCGTTCGAGCTGACGGATCTGCGACTGCGTGGCGAACACCGTACCGTCCTGGGCCCCGGCCGTGCCCGGCACCAGGGCCAACGGGGCCAGGGCAAAGGTTACCGCCAGAATGGCGCCAAGAAGAAGGCCCGGACGTCCCGGGCACCGAAACAGAAATGCCCCCGAGGGGGCATTTCCGCAAGACTTGTCGAGCTTTGATTGCATCTGGCTTCCCGTCGCTTAGCGCCGGGATTCGTAGACCAGCTCGACCCGGCGATTCTTGGCCCAGGCCTCCTCGTTCTGCTGGAAGGCCACCGGCATCTCTTCACCATAACTGATGACCTCGAGCTGGTCATCCGAGGCGCCGTTCAGATTCAGCACCCGGCGCACCGACTGCGCCCGGCGTTCGCCCAGAGCCAGGTTGTACTCGCGCGTGCCGCGCTCGTCGGTATGCCCTTCCAGACGCAGGCGCGCACCCGAATTCTGCGAGAGATAGGCGGCATGCGCCTCCAGCATCGGCATGTATTCGGACTTGACCTCGTCGCGGTCGAAATCGAAATACACCAGGCGTTCGGCCAGCGGGCTGTCCGGGTCGTCCAGGGCCGCCGCGTCGAAATCGCGATCTCGACCCAGGCCGCGGGCCTCGGCGGCCTCGCGTTCGGCACGCGCCTGTTCGGCGGCCGCCTCGCGCTCGGCGGCTCGTTCGGCATCCTCGGCATCACGCGTTGGTGTGGCACAGGCCGACAGGGCCGCAATGACGACAGCCGCAAGGGCCAGGCGAAACAGGTTATTCATGGCGTTCGTTTCCTCGAAAAAGGGACAGTAAATAGGTCCGGGGACATCAGTTCAGGGGCGACCAGGCAGGTTCGCGCACCTCGCCTTCGCGGGCGGCCAACCGCTGGTGCACCTGGCCGTCGCGACTGACGGAGCCGAGCACGCCTCGCCCCCCATCCGTCATGGCATACAGGATCATGCTGCCATTGGGTGCGAAGCTTGGCGACTCTGCATCGCGCCCGTCCGTGAGGCGCGTCACACGGCGATCATCCAGATCGAGACGCGCCAGCTGAAATCCGCCATCGCCCCCATGGACGTACACCAATGAGCGACCATCCGGGGAAATCGTGGCCGCCGCCGCGTAGCCGCTCTCGAAGGTGAGACGGCGCGCATTGCCACCGCTGGCCGGCTGGGCATAGATTTGCGGCGCGCCCGCACGATCCGAGGTGAAGTAGATGGTATCGCCGTCGGGCGACCAGACCGGCTCGGTCTCGATCGCGCTGGAGCGCGTCAGTTGACGCAGATCGCCTGAGGCCAGATCCATCACGTAGATATTCGGCGAGCCGTCGCGCGAAAGGCTCAGCGCCAGCTGGCGGCCGTCCGGGGACCAGGCCGGGGCGCTGTTGATGCCGGTAAAACTCGCGATCCGGTTGCGCTCGCCGGTCTCCACATTCTGACGGAACACCTCGGAGCGGCGATTCTCGAAGGAGACGTAGACCAGCTCACGACCGTCCGGCGACCAGTCCGGCGACATGATCGGATCCCGCGACCGGAACAGGGTGCGCGGATTGGCGCCGTCGGAGTCCGCGACCTCCAGGCGAAACTCGCGCGAGTCGTTGCGGCGCTCGACGCTGACAAACGCGATACGCGCACTGAAGGCACCCGGGTCTCCGGTGATCTGCTCGTAGACGATATCCGACACGCGATGCGCGCCGCGGCGCAACATGTCCGCCGGCACCGGGATACGCCAGCCGCCCAGGCGTTCCTCGGCCAGCACGTCGAACACGTGGAACTCGACCATCACGTTGTCGCCGTCGGGGCGCATCGAGCCGACCACCAGGTACTCCAGACCCGCCTCGGCCCAGGGCTGGGCAAGGAAGTCGGCTGGGCCCGAGGGTGCTTGGGGCAAACCGTCGCGTTCGACGTCAAACAACCCGCTCCGGGTCAGGTTCGCGGCCAGGATCTGGTCCACATCCTCGCCCGGACGCCCGTCGCCGTCCCAGGTGAACGGAGCCACAGCCACCGGGATCGCACCCGTCACCCCCTCGGTTACCGTCACTTCCAGAACGGCCTGGGCCTGCGCCGACCACAGCAGCGCCAGCCCCAGCAGCATCGCGTGAATCATTCGTTGCATGGTGTTCCTCGTGGCCCGGTTGGCAGCGGGCCGGTCAGTCGGGCTCGAAGCGGATGCTTACCCCGCCGCGCACGGCATCCGCATCCGGCGGGCGCGGCAGCGACGACAGGCGATCCATGGTCTGCCGAACCGAGTCGCAGAAGGCGGTCCCGCCGGAGCAGCTCTCGATGTCGAAATTGATGATACGCCCGGTCTCGTTGACGCGCACGAGAACGATGGCACGATCCGAGGCATCCAGCCCCGATGGCTGGCGCCAGCGGCGCTGCACCACCGACTGCACCTGCGCGCGCCATTCGTTCAGCTCGCGATCCGCCTGTGCCTGGCGTTCCGCGGCCTCGCGCCGGGCCTGCGCCTCGGCCATGCGCTCCTGCTCGCGCTCCATCGCCTCGCGGCGGCGCTGCTCTTCCAGTTCGCGCTCCTGCTCGGCGCGACGCTCGGCCTCTTCCCGTTCGCGGCGTTCGGCCGCCTCGCGCTCGCGGCGCTCCGCCTCTTCCTGCGCCTGACGCTCCGCTTCCTCGCGCTCCCGCCGTTCCGCCGCCTCACGCTCGCGCGCCTCCTCGGCCTCACGCCGGGCCTGTTCCGCAGCCTCGCGCTCCTGGCGGATACGCTCGCGTTCGGCCTCGGCCTCCTCGCGCGCCTGGCGCCGCGCCTCCTCGGCCTCGCGGCGGGCCTGTTCGGCATCCTCCAGGGCCTGCTGGCGCGCGCGCTCCTGTTCCTCGCGGCGGCGTTGCTCCTCGGCCTGGCGGCGCTCTTCCTCGCGCCGGGCCTGTTCCTCGGCGCGGCGGCGTTCCTCTTCGGCGCGCAACTGCTCGGCGACCTGCTCCTGCTCGGCGACTTCGCGCTGGTGTTCGATACGATCGAAGGTCTCGGCATCCACCGCGACCGCGTCGATCACCTCGATATCCTCCTGCACCGCGATCTCGACAGCGGCACGGGTGGAGGTCGGCGAGACGAGGCTGACATTCAGCAACAACGCCGCGAACAACACGCCATGCAGAAGCAGGACGAGGACCAGGCTCAAGGGATGACGGCGCAGGAGCTCGAACACGGCGGGGCGGCTCAGTCCTGGTTGTCGCGCGGCGGCTCGGTGATCAGCCCGACCCGGCCGCCTCCGGCACGCTGCAGGGCAACCATAGCATCGATCACGCGGCCGTAATCGACATTGCGGTCACCGCGCACGAAGGTCTGGGTGCCCGGATTCTCGGCGAGGAACTCGCGCACGATCTCGGTCATCTCCTGCGGCGCCAGCGGCTCGTTCACATAGGGCCCCTGGTTCAGGCTCATGGCGCCGCCAGCATCCACCGTGACCACCAGCGGCTCGGCCGCCTGCGGGTCCTCTTCCATGGCCTCGGCATCGGCCTCCGGGAGGTCGACCTCCACGCCCTGCTGCAGCATGGGCGCGGTGATCATGAAGATGATCAGCAGAACGAGCATCACGTCGATGAACGGCACGACGTTGATCTGCGACATGGGCCGCCGCAGGCGGCGACTGTTGCGACGCGACTCGGCCATGGCTTAGGCCGGCGCCCCGGCGACACCCTCGGCAGGCTTGCCCGCCCCCTGGCGATTCAGCAGGGCCACGAACTCGTCGCCGAAGTTCTCCAGGCGCGAGGCCACGCGGTCAACATCCCCGGCGAAGCGATTGTAGGCGATCACCGCCGGGATGGCGGCGAACAGGCCAAGCGCGGTCGCGATCAGGGCCTCGGCAATCCCGGGGGCCACCATCGCCAGCGTGGCCTGCTGCACCCCGGACAGTCCCAGGAAGGCATGCATGATGCCCCACACCGTCCCGAACAGGCCGATGTACGGGCTGGTCGAGCCAACCGTGGCGAGGAACTGCAGGTAGCGCTCCATCTCGTCGGTCTCGCGCGCGATGGCCACGCGCATCGCGCGGTGCGCGGGCTCGCCGGGCGCCATGCCGTGCTGGCGGGCCCGCAGGAATTCCTTGAAGCCCGAGGAGAAGACATGCTCCATGCCGGACATCTCTGACTTGCGCCGCACCCCCTCGTACAGATGCGACAGATCGGCGCCGGACCAGAAGCGCTCCTCGAATTCATCGCTGGCGCGGTGGGCCGCGTTGAGGGAACGCGCCTTGATGATAATCACCAGCCAGGAGAGCACCGAGGCGACCACCAGGATCACCATGACCAGCTGCACGATCAGACTCGCGTCCATGATCAGCTGGTACATTGAAAAGTCGACTGTCACTTGTCCATCTCCCGTTATGCCTTTGTTCCATCCGCCGCACGCAGCGCGTGCGTCACTTCATCGGGGATTGCCACCGGCGCCTGCCGGGCCACGTCCACACAGGCAATGCCGACCTCGCCGGTCACCAGCACCGCCGCGTCACGCTGCACCGCCTGCGCGAATTCGATGCTGGCGCGGCGCAGACGCTGCACCCGGCAGGTCACCGTCAGGGCCTCGTTGAAATGGGCGGGGCGCTGCATCTCCACAGACAGACGCCGCACGGCGAACACAATTCCGTACTCGGCGCGCAACCGGTCCTGCTCGAAGCCCAGCGCACGCAGCCATTCGGTCCGCGCGCGCTCCATGAATTTCAGATAATTCGCGTGGTAGACCACGCCACCGGCATCGGTGTCCTCGTAATACACCCGCACCGGCCATTCGAAATCCGTCGTCATGGCTGGCGCGCGCCCTCGGCCATCGGCGTCAGCAGGTCACCCTCCTCCGTACGCGCCAGACCAAACATGGCCAGCGTGCGGCGGGTCGCCTGGCGCCCGCGCGGGGTGCGCTGCAGATAGCCCTGCTGGATCAGGAACGGCTCGACCACATCCTCCAGCGTGCCGCGGTCCTCGTTCATCGCGGTGGCCAGACTCTCGACCCCGACCGGGCCGCCATCAAACTTCTCCACCAGCACCTCCAGCAGACGGCGGTCCTGGGCATCCAGCCCCGAGGCATCGATCGCCAGCAGGTCCAGCGCCTGCGCGGCCACATCGAGCGTCACCACGCCGTCGGCCCGCACCTGGGCGAAATCGCGCACCCGCCGCAACAGACGATTGGCCAGACGCGGCGTGCCGCGCCCGCGGCGCGCGATCTCGGTCGCGCCCTCGGCCTCGATCCCCACGCCCAGCAAGCCGGCGGCGCGATTCACGATATGCGCGAGATCCGGGACAGTGTAATGATCGAGGCGCTGGACGATACCGAACCGGTCACGTAACGGGGCCGAGAGCAGCCCGGCGCGGGTGGTGGCCCCCACCAGCGTGAACGGCGGCAGGTCCACCTTGATCGAACGCGCGGCCGGACCCTCGCCGATCACGATATCCAGCTGGCCATCCTCCAGGGCGGGATACAGGATCTCTTCCACCACCGTCGGCAGGCGGTGGATCTCGTCGACGAACAGGACATCGCGCGGCTCCAGCGCGGTGAGGATCGCCGCCAGGTCGCCGGCGCGCTCCAGCACCGGGCCGGAGGTCTGACGCAGGCCCACCCCCAGTTCGTTGGCAATGATATGCGCGAGGGTCGTCTTGCCCAGCCCGGGCGGGCCGGCGACCAGCGTATGGTCCAGGGCCTCGTCACGCCCGCGGGCGGCCTCGATGAACAGCCCCAGCTGCTCGACCACGCGCGGCTGACCGGTGTAGTCCGCGAGCCGTTTCGGGCGCAGGCTGACCTCCGCCCGCTCTTCCTCGGACCGACTCTGCATATCCACCAGACGTGATTCCATAGCCTCGCAGTATGCATCGCCACCGGCGCCGTTTACAGGGCCTGCTGCCGGGTTTTCGGACCGGGGTCCGGGCGCGGGCCCGCGTGGGTCGGCGTGGTCAGGCGCTGGCGGGCAAGTCGCGGGCGTAGACCAGGAACACGCCATGCCCGCCGGCCTCGAACTCCAGCCAGATCATTGGCAGGTCCGGGAAGGCGGCCTCCACCGCGGCCTGGCTGTTGCCGACCTCCACGATCAGCGCGCCGTCCTCGGTCAGGTGCTCGCGGGCCCCGTCCAGGATGCGGCGCACGATATCCAGCCCGTCGCCCCCGGCAGCCAGTCCCAATGCTGGCTCGTGGCGGTACTCGTCCGGCAAGGCCGCCATGTCCTCGGCATCCACGTACGGCGGATTGGACACGATCAGGTCATAGCGGTCGCCGGCTTGCAGCCCATCGAACACGTCGGACTGCAATGCGCGGACTTGTTCGCCCATCTGGTGGCGCTCGATGTTGATCCGAGCCACCGCCAGCGCATCCGGCGAGACATCCGCCAGGTCCACCTGCGCCTGCGGCAGGGCCAGCGCCATCGCGATACCGATGCAGCCACCCCCGGTGCAAAGATCCAGGGCCCGCGTCACCCCATCGGGATCCAGCCACGGTTCGAAGCCCGCGGCGATCAACTCCGCCAGGGGCGAGCGCGGCACCAGCACGCGCTCGTCGACATAGAACGGCAACCCGGCGAACCAGGCCTCGCGGGTCAGGTACGCCGCCGGCTTGCGGGTGGCGATGCGCTCGCGCAACACCGCCACGACCCGCGTGCGCTCGGCCTCGCTCAGGCGCGAATCCCACCACGACTCGGGTAGATCCAGCGGCAGGTGCAGGGTGTGCAGCACCAGCCAGGCCGCCTCGTCAAAGGCGTTGTCGGTGCCATGGCCGAAGGTCAGCCCGGCGCCGCGAAACTGGCTGGCGCCGAAGCGAATGAAGTCGCGCAAGGTGCGCAATCCGGTGGTTGAATCCATGCCCGGTCTTTCCGTTGCGTGCGGGGGCGGTCATCATACCGCCTCGATGTCACTGTGTACGCCCGAACGAGATCCCGCATGAGCAAGATCGACCCCTGGCTGGCGCGCCTGTCGCACCTGCTGCCGCAGCACGCCCTGTCGCGCGTGGTGCATCGTCTGGCGCGCATCGAGTCGCCGCAGCTGCAACCGCTGCTGCGCGCCTTCGTGCGCCGCTTCGGCCTGAACATGGACGAGGCCGCGGAACCGGACCTGACCACCTACCCCAGCTTCAACGCGCTGTTCACCCGCGCCCTGCGCGAGGACGCACGGCCATTGGAGGGGGACGCGAATACCCTGGTCAGCCCGGCCGATTCCCGGGTCAGCGCCGCCGGGCGCATCGAGGGCGGACAGATCTTCCAGGCCAAGGGGCATCACTACACGGTCCGGGAACTGCTGGGCGGGGAGGACGAGCTCGCGGAGGCCTTCCGCCACGGGCACTTCGTGACCCTGTACCTGTCGCCGCGTCACTACCACCGACTGCACATGCCGCTGACCGGCACCCTGACCCACATGATCCATGTGCCCGGACGGCTGTTCTCGGTCGCCCCGCGCATCGTGCGTCACGTGCCGCGGCTGTACGCCCGCAACGAACGCGTGGTGACCTGCTTCGACACCCCGGTGGGGCCGATGGCCATGGCCCTGATCGGCGCCCAGAACGTCGGTTCCATCGAGACCGTCTGGGCCGGCGAGGTCACCCCGCCCCATGGTCGCGAGATCAGTGTGAGCGAGTATCCCGACCGCGAGATCACCCTGGAGCGCGGGATGGAGATGGGACGCTTCAACCTGGGATCGTCAGTCGTGCTGCTACTGCCCGATCACCCACTAAAACTCGCGGAACACCTCACGCCCGAGACCGAAGTCCAGGTTCGCTCGGCGCTCGGCCAGTTCTACTGAGTTTTCAGTACGAAGCACACGCAGACAGGAAGAAGTTCAAGGGCGATTCACAGGAAGACGGGAAATCAGAAGAGTTCTTGAACGCTCACACCCAGCCCCAGTGCCTGGCGCGACGCTGTCGTCCGCAGTTCTCCCCAATGCCCTCGGAGCAAAAACGCCCCGTCTTCCCGCCGACCTGTAAAGGCTTTTCGCTTTGGACCTGGCCCGTCTTCGAGTCTTCGTGCGCGTGGTGGCGAACAAGGCACTTCAGGCCTGGGCCCCGGCCGGCTGATTGAAGTAGGCGGCCTTCCAGCTTTCGTAGTCGGCGACGAGCCGCTCGACATCGGCGGCATCGAACGCGCGCAGCCCGCTCAGCACCAGGTGCTTGCTGCCGTCGGCAACCACCGACTGGTCGATGACCAGTTCGTAGTCCAGGCGAATCTCTCCGCGCTTGCCATTGACCGTCATCACTGCATCCTTCAGACGGGGCTCCGGCACCCCGGCGCTGGCTGCCAGCGGCTCGGGCAGATGAAAACCCATGCGCTCATACATCACCAGTGGGCGCTTGGGGTTCACCATCACGCCGTGCTCTTCCATCAGCGGCACCAGCACGTGCGGGAAGTTCTGGCCGGAAAAGCCGACATAGCTGCGGATCAGCGACTCGATCGCACTGGGCTCGTCGATCACCGCCCCCGAACGCTCGACCTCGATTACGCTCTTGCCACTCTCGTCGGTAATGGCAAAGGCCGCGCCCGGGTTTTCCGGAAAGATCAGCGGCACATTGCCGCCGACCATGCCGGTGAAACGGAAGAGCATGTCCGCGCTCGCGCCGTAGGTGTCCAGCACCAGGGCAAACAGTAGATCCCCCGGGACACAGAAGCGCCGGTTGTCGGCATCGTGGATCGGATTGAAGTCGCCCGCGAGGGTCTTGGCGAAGTCGCTGCCCTGCTCCGGGGTTACGACCAGCTGACCGTCGCGAAGGCGGTAGAAATCCTCAAGGAAGCGGGTATCGGTCACGCGGTCTCCCCGAACGCATCATTTGGTGTGGTTTTCGCACCACTATAGCCCGAAATGCCCCTCGATGGCCTTGATAAAGGCATCGCCGTAGCGTTCCAGCTTGTGCTGCCCGACCCCGGAGATCCCGGCCATCTCGTCATGGGTGCGCGGCGCGGCCGCCACCATCTCCAGCAATGTGGCATCGCTGAAGATCACGTAGGGCGGCACCCCCTGATCCCGCGCCAGCTCGGTACGCAGGCCCCTCAGCGCCTCCCACAGGGAGCGATCCTCGGTGTCCATCGCCGCGACTGTACGGGCCGTATCACGCCGTGCCGGGCTGGCGGTACGTGCCCCCTTCTCCGGACGGGCCGCCTCCTCGCGCAGGTGAATCCCCTCCTCGCCGCGCAGAACCGGGCGACAGGCCGGATCCAGCTTCAGTCCGCCGTAGCCCTCGTCATCCAGGCGCAGCAGCCCACGCGCCAGCAACTGCCGGACCACGCCGCGCCACTGCGCCTTGTCGAGTTCCTTGCCAATACCGAAGGTGCTCAGACGATCGTGTCCCAGACGGGTCAGGCGCTCACTGGCCGAGCCGCGCAGCACGTCGATCACATGCCCGGCGCCGAAGCGCTCGCCGGTTCGATAGATGCAGGACAGGAGCTTTTGCACCGGCACGCTGGCATCCCAGGTCGCCGGCGGCTCCAGGCAGTTGTCGCAGGCCCCGCAGGGTTCCGGCATGTGCTCGTCGAAATATCCCAGCAGGGCCTGGCGGCGACAGCTGGTGATCTCGCAGAAGCCCAGCATGGCCTCCAGCTTCTGCTGTTCGACCCGCTGACGCTCGGCCCCGGCCTGCGACCCCTCCAGCATCTGGCGCAGGGTCACGACATCCTGCAACCCAAAGACCATCCAGGCATTGGCCGGCAGGCCATCGCGGCCGGCGCGGCCGGTCTCCTGATAGTAGCCCTCCAGACTCTTCGGCAGGTTCAGGTGGGCGACGAAGCGCACGTTCGGCTTGTCGATGCCCATGCCGAAGGCGATGGTGGCGACCATCACCACCCCCTCCTCGCGCAGGAAGCGGGTCTGGTTCGCCGCGCGGGTCGCGGCCGGCAGGCCGGCGTGATACGGCAGGGCGGTGACACCCTGCTCCGCCAGCCATTCGGCCACGGCGTCCACCTTCTTGCGTGACAGGCAATACACGATCCCCGCCTCCCCGGCGTGTTCCTCGCGGATGAAGCGCAGCAGCCGATCACGTGCCGAGCCGCCGCGGCCGCCGTCCGCCTGGGCGATGCGGTAACGGATATTGGGCCGGTCGAAGGAACTGACGAAGGCGCGCGCCTGATCGAGGCACAGCCGTTCGCGGATCTCCTGGCGGGTCGGGCCGTCGGCGGTCGCGGTCAGGGCCAGGCGCGGCACCTGTGGAAAACGCTCGGCCAGCACCGCCAGTTGACTGTATTCGGGGCGGAAGTCATGCCCCCACTGCGAGACGCAGTGCGCCTCGTCAATCGCGAACAAGGCGAGGTCGATGCCTTCCAGGCGTTCCAGCATGCCCGAGGCAAACAGCCGCTCTGGCGACATGTACAGGAGATCCAGTTCGCCGGCGTGCAGGGCCGCCAGCACGGAACGCGCCTCGTCCGCCTTCTGGCCGGAGTCCAGGCTGGCCGCGGCCACGCCGTTCTGGCGCAGGGCGGCGACCTGATCCTGCATCAGCGCGATCAGGGGCGAGATCACGATGCCGCAGCCGGATCGAGCCAGCGCCGGGATCTGGTAGCAGAGCGACTTGCCGCCGCCGGTGGGCATCAGCACCACCGCGTCGCCGCCCGCGGTCACATGCTCGACGATCGCCTGCTGCTGGCCGCGAAATTCCGTATAGCCGAAGGTCTCGCGCAGGATCTCCAGTAGCGCCGCCGCCGGAGCGCTTCCCTGCGCTTCTCCAGCTGCAAGACCCGAGGGTTCCAATGGATACACTCCAAACAAGATGACAGGCGGGCAAGACTGCCGAATGCCCGGCACCGCTGCAAGCGACAGGCGTCGGAATCACCCTGCGCCGCCCGCAACCGACACCTTCAAGAAGGCGCTGATTCGGTTTTTTGCGCCTTTCCGCGATAACACCCGCCACGCTAGACTGCCAACCCAGCCCCTCTTCTCCGGAGTCCCAATGCCGACCCCCGTCCGCCTCCTGCCCGTTGTCTGTCTCGCGCTATTGACGCTCGCCGCCTGCTCCGAGGCTCCGGATTCGGACACCGGCGACGCGGCCGCGCAGGCACCCGCCGGCGAGTCGAACGCGGCCTCGGGCTCCACGGCGCAGCTCGACTACAGCCTGCCGCCGGAGGATTTCGCCGCCGACCCCGAGGCCGGCCGCTCGCTGTTCCGGTCCAACTGCATGCAGTGCCACGGGGAGGAGGCGCGCGGCACCGACCAGGGGCCGCCGCTGATCCACCGGATCTACGAACCCTCGCACCACCCGGATATCACCTTCCATCGTGCCGTGGCCCTGGGCGTGCACCAGCACCACTGGGAATTTGGCGAGATGCCTCCGGTGGCCGGCGTATCCGGCGAGGACACCGCCCACATCATCGCGTGGATCCGCCAGGAGCAGCGCGCCGTCGGCATCGACTGATCTCGATGCCCTCCAACGGCAAGGCCGCCATCCGCCAGGTCGTTCACGGTTACCTCGACGCCTGGCTGCGTGAGCGCGACCTCGCGGATGTACTCGAGTGGCACGCACCACAGGTCAGTGGCTTCGGAACCGGAGGCGACGAAGCGGCCTTCACGCCGGAGGACGTGGAGCGCGTCGTCGGACGCGACATCGAACAGGTCCCGGAACCCTTCGACTACGAGATACACCGCGAAGACGTCCGCCTCGTCACGGATGAGGTCGCCCTGGTGATGCTGGTATTCGACATGCTGCTCGACACCCGCGGACAACGGGTGCGACTGAACGGGCTGCGGGCCAGCCTCTTGCTGCACCGGACCGGCGACGGCTGGCGCCTGGAACACCTGCACGGTTCCTTCCCCGCCAGCGTCCACGATGCCGACGAGCCGTACCCGGTCAAGGAGCTGGAGGAACGCGCGCATGTGCTCGAACGCCTGGTCCAGGAGCGAACACACTCCCTGGAGGCGGCCCAGAGACGCCTGGAACGTCTCGCCACCACCGACCCGCTGACGGGCCTGCACAACCGCATGAAGGCGAGCGAGATGCTGGCCGACGAAATCCGGCGGGCCGAACGTCACGGGGGCCTGCTTGGCGCGATCATGATGGATCTGGACCACTTCAAGCCGATCAACGACACCCTGGGGCACGGTCGCGGCGATGCCGTACTCACCCAGGTCGGTCGCGTGATCGCCGCCCGCATCCGCGAAACCGACCGGGCCGCCCGCTGGGGTGGCGAGGAATTCCTCATCCTGTGCCCGCAGGGCGATGTCGTGGCCACGAGCCAACTGGCCGAGGACCTGCGCCGCACCCTTGAGGCCACCGACTTCGAGACCGGGCACGCGCTGACCGCCAGCTTCGGCGTGGCCCAGCTGAACCCGGGCGAGAGCGCGGAGGCCCTGGTCGATCGCGCCGACCGCGCCCTGTACGCTGCCAAAAATGCCGGGCGCAACCAGGTACAGGGCACGTGAACTCGATCCGGCGTCTGCGGGTCGACCTGGAACAGGACCGGGGCGAGGGCTACCGCATCCACCGCTGACCTTCCGCGGACGCAGGGATGAGCCGCTACTGAACGCGCGCCCATGTGCGAATTCCGCCGCGCCTCTCTAAAGTAAGCGACCTACCCAGCCCCGGACTCCCCCATGCGCGGTCATTCCAGCGTGCACGATGCGCCCGACGAGGCGATCAACTGGCGCATCGTTCGCTCCCTGTTCCCCTATCTCGCGGAGTTCCGCGGGCGGCTGTTCCTCGCCCTCGGGCTGATGGGCCTGGCCAAGCTCGCGACCGTGCTGGTCCCGCTGGCACTCAAATACATCGTCGATCACTTCGAGGATTCCGGCACCGACGCGCTGGTGACAGTACCGGTGGCACTGGTGGTGGCCTACGGCCTGTTGCGCTTTGGCGGCACCCTGTTCGGGGAGTTGCGCGACGCGGTCTTCGTGCGGGTGGCCGAGCGCGCCATGCGGCGGGCGGCCCTGCGCGTGTTCGAACATCTGCATCGGCTGGAGCTGAGCTTTCATCTGGCGCGCGAGACCGGCGGCCTGGCCCGGGACATCGAGCGCGGCACCAGCGGTATCAGCTTCCTGCTGCGCTTCATGGTATTCAACATCCTGCCGACCATCATCGAGATCGCGATGGTCGCGGTCATCCTGCTGATCGCGGTGGGCCCGGTATTCACCCTGACGGTGATCATCGCGGTGGCGGCCTACATCGCCTGGTCGGTGTGGATTACCGAGTGGCGCACCCGCTTCGTGCGCGAGGCGAATCAGCGCGACAACGAATCCAACACCCGCGCAATCGACAGCCTGCTGAACTACGAGACGGTGAAGTACTTCGGCAACGAGGGCTTCGAGGCCCGGCGCTACGACGAGGGCCTGGCCACCTGGGAACAGGCGCGCACCAAGAACGTCCTGTCGCTGGTGCTGCTGAACTCGGGGCAGGCCCTGATCATCGCCGGCGCGATCACCGTGATGATGCTGCTGGCCGCCAGCCGCGTGGCCTCGGGGCAGATGTCACTGGGCGACCTGGTCATGGTCAACGCCTACATGATCCAGCTGTTCATGCCGCTGAACTTCCTCGGCTTCGTCTATCGCGAGATCCGCCAGTCGCTGGCGAACATCGAGCGCCTGTTCGGGCTGCTGGAGAAGCCCGTGCAGGTCGAGGACCGGCCGGACGCACCGGATCTCGAGGTCACCAGCGGGCATGTGTGCTTCGAACAGGTCGCCTTCCACTACCAGCCGGAACGGCCGATCCTCGCGGACGTCTCGCTCGACATCCCCGCCGGGCACAAGCTCGCGGTGGTCGGGCCCAGCGGGGCCGGCAAGTCCACGCTCGCCCGGCTGCTGTTCCGCTTCTTTGACGTGACCGGCGGGCGCATCACCATCGACGGACAGGACATCCGCGCGGTGACCCAGCAGAGCCTGCGCCGCGCGATCGGCGTGGTCCCGCAGGACACCGTGCTGTTCAACTCCAGCATTCGCTACAACATCGCCTACGGCGACCCGGAAGCGTCCGAAGAGGCGATCCGGCGCGCGGTCCACCTGGCGCATCTGGACGACTTCATCGAGCGCCTGCCCGACGGCCTGGACACGGTGGTCGGCGAACGCGGGCTCAAGGTCTCCGGCGGCGAGAAGCAACGCATCGCCATCGCCCGCATGCTGTTGAAGGACCCGCCGATCCTGGTGTTCGACGAGGCCACCTCGTCACTGGACTCGGGCTCGGAGAAGGCCATCCTGCAGGCCCTGAACGAGGTCTCGGCGCGGCGCACCACGCTGGTCATTGCCCACCGCCTGTCCACCGTGAAGGACGCCGAACAGATCGTGGTGCTGGACCAGGGCCGCGTGGTCGAACGCGGCACCCATCGCGAACTCCTCGCCAGGAACGGCGCCTACGCCCGCCTGTGGCAACACCAGCAGGAACACGAACCCACCACCGCCAACGCAAGCCCGAACGCCGGGGACTAAACCCTTGTTCACCACGGAGGGGTCAGAGAAAACAGGGAAGTAGGAGTGAGATACGGGTATTGATTGCAGCCTGGGTTACTGCCGGTTAACCGCCGCTGGTTCGTGCGCTTGGCGGCACCCCGCACCCTTGACGGATCGTTCAAATCAGAGCCTTTCGAATTTCTCCGTGTCCTCCGTGCTGAATACGCCCTTGAGTTCCTTCATGTCTTCGTGCGCTTCGTGGTGAACCGAGAAGTGAATCAGTCCGGGTCGACGCGGCCGCGCAGGGCCTTCTTGCGGCCGCGCTGGGTCTTGCCCTCCAGGCGGCGCAGCTTGGATGCGCGCGTCGGCCGCGTGGCCTTGCGGGCCTTGATCGGGCGGCCGGCCTCGCGCAGCAGCTCCGCCAGGCGTTCGAGCGCGTCCTCGCGATTGGCCTCCTGGGTACGGTACTGCTGCGCCTTGATGACGATCACGCCCTCCTTGCTGATGCGCTGATCGCGGCGGCGCAGCAGGCGTTCCTTGTAGACATCGGGCAGGCCGGAGGCGCGGATATCGAAGCGCAGGTGAATGGCCGAAGCGACCTTGTTGACGTTCTGGCCGCCAGCCCCCTGGGCACGGATCGGAATCAGCTCGATCTCGTGCTCGGGGACGCTCACGCTGTTGGAGATTTGCAGCATCGCGGGATCAGCGAAACTCGCCGCCACGGATACGATTTTCGTCGTCCAGATCCGCGAAGAACCGGCTGTGATCGGTGCGGTATTCCTGGGTCACGATGTCGCCGGGCAGCACCAGCATCACGTCGGGGTAGACGCGCCCGAATTCCGCGGGTGTCGGGCGGCTCTCGAGAAAATGCAGGAACGGGTTCATCTGCTCGACCGTGCCCGGACGCGGCTCGGGCCCGTCACCCCGGGTCTCGGTCTTGTGCACCGAACAGGCACCAACGCCCAGCGCCAGCACTACAACCACAAGGGCCGGGGTCCATCGGAAATTCAACGCCATGCGAACCTCCTGTGCAGGCAAGATGCAACGTCATTGCGAGGCGCGGAAGGCGCCGCAGCAACTTCCAGAAGCTCGCACCCCAGCTAGATCCGATGGCCCACGGGAGATTGCTTCGTCGCTTCGCTCCTCGCAATGACGGGCCAATGTCCCGCGCGCCGAGGGAGTAATTAGGAGCGCGGAGGTTACTCCGTCGGCTGTCCGTGCTCGCGGGTCGACTGGAAGCGGATCTCCGGCCACTTCTCCTGCGCCATCTGCAGGTTGACCCGGGTCGGGGCGATATAGACCAGATCGCCGCCGTGGTCGATGGCCAGGTTGGTCGCCGCCTTCTCCTTGAACTCGTCGAATTTCTTCGGATCATCGCTTTCGACCCAGCGCGCCGTCTGGACGTTCACGTTCTCGAACTGTGCCTCCACCTTGTACTCGGTGCGCAGTCGCTCGGCGACTACCTCGAACTGCAGCACGCCGACCGCCCCCAGGATCAGGTCGTTGTTGGTCAACGGGCGATAGAGCTGGGTTGCGCCCTCCTCGCACAGCTCCTGCAGCCCCTTGGCGAGCTGCTTCATCTTCAGCGGGTCCTTCAACTGCGCGCGGCGGAACAGCTCCGGGGCGAAGTTCGGCACGCCGGTGAAGGTGAGGTCCTCGCCCTGGGTGAAGGTATCCCCGATGCGGATGGTGCCGTGGTTGTGGATGCCGATGATGTCGCCGGGATAGGCGGTCTCCACATGCTCGCGGTCGGAGGCCAGGAAGGTCAGCGCGTCCGGGATCTTCACGTCGCGCCCGATGCGCACGTGGCGCAGCTTGGCGCCCTTGTCGAAGGTGCCCGAGCAGATGCGCATGAACGCGATGCGGTCGCGGTGGTTCGGATCCATGTTCGCCTGGATCTTGAACACGAATCCGGTGAACTTCTCCTCGGTCGGCTCTACCTTGCGCGAGTGGGTCGGCCGCGGCAGCGGGCCGGGAGCGTACTCGACGAAGTCGTCCAGCAGCTCCTCGATCCCGAAGTTGTTGATCGCCGAGCCGAAAAACACCGGGGTCTGCGCACCGCTCAGGTAGGCCTCCGGGTCAAATGCGTGCGAGGCGCCCTGCACCAGTTCCAGTTCCTCGCGCAGCTCCCCGGCCTGCGGCCCCAGCACCTCGTCCAGGCGCGGGTTGTCCAGGCCCTCGATGATCTCGCCGGTGGACTTCTTGCCGCCCTCTTCGGGGTCGTACAGATGCACCGCGTCGCGGCGGAGGTGATAGACGCCACGGAAGCGCTTTCCCGAGCCGATCGGCCAGGTGATCGGGGCGCACTGGATCTTCAACACCTCCTCGACCTCGTCCAGCAACTCGATCGGATCGCGGCCCTCGCGGTCCATCTTGTTCACGAAGGTCATGATCGGCGTATCGCGCAGCCGGCAGACCTCCATCAGCTTGATGGTCCGTTCCTCGACACCCTTGGCGGCGTCGATCACCATCAGCGCGGAGTCCACTGCGGTCAGCGTGCGATAGGTGTCCTCGGAGAAGTCCGCGTGTCCCGGGGTGTCCAGCAGGTTCACCATGCGGCCCTTGTACGGGTACTGCATGACGGAAGAGGTGACCGAGATGCCACGCGATTTCTCCATCTCCATCCAGTCGGAGGTGGCATGGCGCGCTGACTTGCGCCCCTTGACCGTACCGGCGAGCTGGATCGCGCCGCCGTACAGCAGGAGCTTTTCGGTCATGGTGGTCTTGCCTGCGTCCGGGTGCGAAATGATCGCGAAGGTCCGGCGTCGGCGGGTTTCCTCGATAAAGGACATGAATACGGGCCGCTTGAATCAAGCCCGTCAGTTTAACGCGAAAGCGCGGGTCCGGTTCATCTTTCCGGGTGCCCAACATGCAAACGGCCCCGAAAAACGGGGCCGTTTGCATGGGTTCCGGCGCTGCCCGATCAGCGCGCCGAGGCTGCCTGAAGCGCGGCGTTCTGTTCCTTGAGGCGCCCCTGGGCAGTCACCAGGTCACGGTTGTTCATGCGGGTCTCCAACGAGGCCAGGCGTTCCCGGTCGTCCGCCATGCTGTACCAGACATGTGCCTGCACCAGATCACGTTCGACCCCGCGACCGTTCTGGTGCAGGCGACCCAGCCCGATCTGGGCATGCCGGTAGCCCTGCTCCGCTGCAGCGGTATACCAGCGCGCGGCGGCGGCCGGATCACGCGAGGTGCCCTGACCATTCTCGTGCATCAGCCCCACATAATACTGCGCGGCAGGCAGTCCCTGATCTGCCGCCTTGCCCAACCACTCGAGTGCAGCGGTCGGATCCTGCTCGCCATTGGCCAGATGGCTGCCCAGCCAGTACTGGGCATCGGCATGACCCAGTTCCGCCGCGCGTGAGTAATGTTCGTGACTGCGTTCGGCGTCGGCCGCGGTGCCCTTGCCGGTCGCGAAGAGGTAACCCAGATAGTAATGCGCACTGGCGTGGTCGGCATCCGCAGCGCGAGCAAACCAGCGCAGGGCCTGATCGTAATCCACCGCCGTGCCGCGCCCGGCGTAGTTCGCCATGCCCACGTCGAACATCGCCGCCGTATTGCCCTTCTGTGCGTTGCTTTCACGGATCTCGTACCAGACTTCCAGCAGCTCCTGCTGGCGCTCGGCCTCGTCGTAGCCGAAGGCCTGCTGGGCATGGGCAAGCCCTCCGGTAGCCAGGAGCGGCAGCGCCAGAGGGAGCGAAACAAACAATGCACGTAGGGATCGGGACATGGGTTACCTCATCCGGAGTCGGGGCCAATACCGAGTTCGATCATAGACCCGGGGGGTGACCGTCACAACGCGGAGGTCCCGGGACGAGAACCCAAGGCGGCAAAACCCGACCGGGTTACGGATTTTGCACCCGACGCTGTGACTGACTTCACACTCCGGCGCCGAACCGACACATCATGCCCCGGCGGGTGCGGCGCAGCGACGCGTCAGCACCCAGGCATCCTCGCGGCCGCTGGGGAGCGGGTAATAGCGCGGACGGGTACCGATATGCTCAAAGCCCTCGGAGCGGTAGAGCTGCACCGCCGCCACATTGGATGGGCGCACCTCGAGGAACAACGCCTCTGCATCCTGACTGCACACATAGTCAAACAGGCGACGGACCATGAAACGGCCAAGCCCGTTGCCCTGCCAGCGCGGGTCCACCGTAAGGTTGAGCAGGTGGGCCTCGCCGGCGGCCACCGTCAGCACACTATGCCCCACCTGGCGACCATCCACCGCCAGCACCCAGCAGTCGTAACCCACCCGAAGGCAGTCCTCGAAGATGCGGGCGGTCCAGGGGTACACATAGGCCTCGCGCTCCACGCGCATCACGCCTTCCACATCGGCCACCTGCATGCGGCGCAACTCGGGCTGGACGCGGGGTTCGGCACTCATGACGCAGGCTTCTCCAGCAGCAGTGAAGGAAAGGACGGGGCGAGGTGTCGTTGGTTCGGAACCCGGCGACTCGGCCAAGGTTCCCAATCCCTCAATCAGTGAGCGGTTCTGACAGACAGGTCCGGGCGCGCTGCAGGTCCTGCCAGGCACGGGCCTTGTCACCCGGCTTGCGCAGCAGGTAGGCCGGATGGTAGGTCACGATCAGAGGAACGCCCTGGTAGCGCTGCTCCGTGCCACGCAGCCGACCGAGAGGCTCGTCCGTCGCCAGCAAGGCGTGGGCCGCTACACGCCCCAGCGCCACAATAACCTCTGGCTGGATCAGTTCGATCTGGCGATCGAGAAACCCGCGGCAGGCCGCGGACTCCTGGGGTTTCGGGTCACGGTTTCCGGGCGGGCGGCACTTCAGCAGATTGGCGATGAAGACATCGCGGCTCCGGTCCAGGCCCAGCGCCAGCAGCATGTTGTCCAGCAGCTGCCCCGCACGACCCACGAAGGGCTCGCCACGGCGGTCCTCTTCCGCACCCGGGGCCTCGCCGACGAACAGCCAGCGCGCGCGCGGGTCGCCCACCCCGAACACGGTCTGCGTGCGTTCGCGGGCCAGCTCGACGCAGGCATGGCAGCCGCGCACCCGCGCCTCCAGGGCCTCCCAGTCCAGGGTACCAACTGCGGCGCCCGGCGCCCCGGCATCCACGACCTCGGCGCGCTCGCCCGCCACAAGGGCGGATTCCGCCGGAGGCGCCGCGGCCTCGGTCTTGTCCTCCAGCGCGATGCGCGAGCGCCACACCGGAATGCCCATATCCGCGAGGATGCGGCGCTGGCGCACCGACAGCAACACGCGGCTACTCCCCCGACGGCGCCCGGCGACGATGCCGGCGCCAGCGCTCCAGGGTCAGCAACGGTCCGGACAGGGCATAGATGACGAAGGCCGCCAGCAGGACCTTGGGTGGATCCAGGGCCAGCAGCATCAGCGCCAGCACCACCCCGACAATC
Organism: Thioalkalivibrio sp. AKL6; assembly: GCF_000376905.1. Classification (NCBI taxonomy): domain Bacteria; kingdom Pseudomonadati; phylum Pseudomonadota; class Gammaproteobacteria; order Chromatiales; family Ectothiorhodospiraceae; genus Thioalkalivibrio; species Thioalkalivibrio sp. AKL6. The sequence goes on from NZ_AQXS01000005.1 coordinate 108,794, forward strand.
GCCAGGAAAGGCACCCGGTGCTTGAAGTCCATGTCCTTGAAACTGAAGTAGGTCAGGTTGCTGACCATCGCCGCCCCGGCGAGCACGGTGACCACCAGGATGCCCACCAGATAGGGGTCGGCCAGCTCCGCCGGGATGCCCCAGTCCTCCAGCACCCAGACCATGCCCACCAGGATCGCGGCGCTGGCGGGGCTTGGCAGCCCCTGGAAAAAGCGCTTGTCGCTGACCGCGAGCCGGCTGTTGAAGCGCGCCAGCCGTAGCGCCGCGGCGGTGGCAAAGAAGAACGCCGCCACCCACCCGAAGTTGCCAAGGTCGTGCAGTTGCCAGAGGTAGACCACCAGCGCCGGGGCCACACCGAAGGACACCAGATCCGACAGCGAGTCGTACTGCGCGCCGAACTCGCTCTGAGTGTCGGTCATGCGCGCGACGCGGCCATCCAGGGTGTCCAGCACCATGGCCACGAAAATCGCGATGGCGGCGGTGATGTATTCGCCGTTGATTGCGGACACGATGGCGAAGAATCCGGAGAACAGCACCCCGGTGGTGAACAGGTTGGGCAGCAGATACACCCCGCGCCGGCGCCGGCGATGGGGCGGCTGATCGTCGGCGACGGTATCCTCGCCCTCGATGTAGTCCGGCTCGGGATCCGTCCGTCGGTCGCCTTCGTCCCCTGTACTCATTGCAGCACCTCCGCCGCGCTCTCGTCGTCCCCGGTCGCCTCGGATTCGGGTAACCCGCCGAGCAAGGCCGAACCCGCCAGGACCCGCTGACCCGGCTCGACCATCACCTGCGCGCCGACCGGCAGCCAGACCTCGAAGGTACCACCAAAGCCGGCGAACCCCATGCGCTTGCCGCGTCCCAGGCGGTTGCCGGGGACGTTGTTCTGCATGCGCACCATGCGGGGCCAGTGATCGACGCTGAGCGCCAGGGTCAGCCGGGCGCCCTCGTCGGTCTCCAGCGCATAGGCCAGACGCCCCTCCAGCTGGGCATCCGTCACCTCGTCGGTCTCCTTGCCGGGCCAGACCCGTTCGCGAATCTCGGCCTCCTGCGGGGCGTGCACGTTGTATTCGCCCAGGCGGCGCTGACGCAGGCGGATGCAGACCGCCGGCTTTTTCGTAAACGGATCCCGGGTCTCGGTAATCGACTCGATCGTGCCATCGGCCGGGGCGATCACGCCCAGGGCCGGTGCCGGGGCCTTGCGCCGCACGTTCCGGAACAGCCCCATCAGGGCCACGGTGAGGATCACCATGAACAGGCCCAGCTCCGCCTCCCCGACCAGCAGCGTAATCACCGTCATCCACGCGGCGATGATGACGAACAGACGGCCTTCGGGAGCTAGCGGAAACAGCATCGGGTGCTCGGGAGAGAGGACGCCCTGCGACAGACCGGAATGTCCATCGCAGGGCCTCGCATCAGTTGCGGGACTTGTCGACCAGCTGGTTGGCCGTGATCCACGGCATCATGGAGCGCAGACGCTCGCCGACCTGTTCGATCTCGTGGGCGGCGTTCAGGCGGCGGTTGGCGGTCATCGACGGGTAGTTCATCGCGCCTTCCAGGATGAACTGCTTGGCGTACTCGCCATTCTGGATGTTGCGCAGGGCCTCGCGCATGGCCCAGCGCGACTCTTCGTTGATCACCTTCGGGCCGGTCACGTACTCGCCATATTCGGCATTGTTGGAGATCGAGTAGTTCATGTTGGCGATGCCGCCCTCGTACATCAGGTCGACGATCAGCTTGAGCTCGTGCAGGCACTCGAAGTAGGCCATCTCCGGTGCATACCCCGCCTCGGTCAGGGTCTCGAAGCCCGCCTTGACCAGTTCCACGGCACCCCCACACAGCACGGCCTGCTCGCCGAACAGGTCGGTCTCGGTCTCGTCCTTGAAGGTGGTCTCGATGATGCCAGTACGCCCGCCGCCGATCGCCGAGGCGTAGGACATCGCGATATCGCGCGCCTTGCCGGAGGCGTCCTGCTGGATCGCGATCAGATCGGGGATGCCGCCGCCGCGCACGAACTCGGAACGCACGGTGTGGCCCGGGGCCTTGGGCGCGATCATGATCACGTCCAGGTCCTCGCGCGGCTCGATCTGGTTGTAGTGGATCGCGAAGCCGTGGGCAAAGGCCAGCGTCGCGCCCTGCTTCAGGTTCGGCTCCAGCACGTCGCGGTACAGCGCGGCCTGGTACTCGTCCGGGGCCAGCACCATGATCAGGTCGGCGCCGGCGGTCGCGGCATCGACATCGGCCACCGTCAGGCCGGCCTCTTCGGCCTTGGCGCGCGAGCCGGAGCCTTCGCGCAGACCCACGGTCACGTCCACACCGGAGTCCTTCAGGTTGTTCGCATGGGCGTGGCCCTGCGAACCGTAGCCAATAATGGCCACCTTCATGCCCTTGATGATGGAGAGATCGGCGTCTTTGTCGTAATAGAGATTCATCGCAATTTCCTTGATATCAGCCCCCAGCGGGGCCCATGGCAAACAAACGGGCCCCGCCCCCGCAACCGGGGGCGGGGCCCGGGGATTCAGATTTGCAGGGCGACGTCGCCCCGGGCGATGCCCATCACGCCGGAGCGTACGACCTCCAGGACGGTAAACGCGTCGAGGGCCACGAGGAAGGCGTCCAGCTTGGAGCCCTCGCCGGTGATCTCGATCACGTAGCTGTCGTGGGCCACGTCGATGATCCGGCCGCGGAAGATATCCGCCAGGCGTTTGACCTCCTCGCGCTCGGCGGCCTCCGGCACACGCACCTTGACCAGCGCCATCTCGCGCTCGATGTGCGGATAGGCGGTCATGTCCAGCAGCTTGATCACGTCGATCAGCTTGTTCAGCTGCTTGGTGATCTGCTCGACGATCTCGTCGGAACCGCTGGTGACGATGGTCATGCGCGACAGCGACGGGTCGTCGGTCGGCGCGACGGTCAGTGATTCGATGTTGTAACCACGCGCGGAGAACAGTCCGGCCACCCGCGAGAGGGCACCGGATTCGTTTTCCAGCAGGACACTAATGATATGACGCATACGGCTCTTCCCTGTACCCGGCTCAGACCAGGATCATTTCGTTCTGGCCGGCACCGGCCGGGATCATCGGATACACGTTCTCGGACTGGTCGGTAATGAAGTCCATGAACACCAGGCGGTCCTTCTGCGCCAGGGCCTCCTTGATCGCGCCCTCGACGTCGCCCGGCTGGGTGATCTGGATACCGACGTGGCCATAGGCCTCGGCCAGCTTCACGAAGTCCGGCAGCGCATCCATGTAGGACATGGCGTAGCGGCCCTGATAGAAGAACTCCTGCCACTGCCGGACCATGCCCAGGTAGCGGTTGTTCAGGTTCAGGATCTTCAGCGGCAGCTGGTACTGGAAGCAGGTCGACAGCTCCTGGATGCACATCTGGATGCTGGCCTCGCCGGTAATGCAGCCCACCGTCGCCTCCGGATGCGCGAACTGCACGCCCATCGCAAACGGCAGACCCACGCCCATCGTGCCCAGGCCACCAGAGTTGATCCAGCGATTGGGCTTGTCGAAGCGATAGAACTGCGCCGCCCACATCTGGTGCTGGCCGACATCGGAGGTCACGTAGGCATCGCCCTCGGTCAGCTCCCAGAACTTCTGCACCACGTACTGCGGCTTGATCAGCCCAGAGGTCTGGTCGTACTTCAGGCAGTCCTGCGCCTGCCATTCCGCGATCTGTTTCCACCAGGTGGCCAGGGCCTCGGCGTCCGGCTTGCTGCCGGCCTCGTTCAGGCCCTTGATCAGTTCGCGCAGCACCGGCTCCACCTCGCCGACGATCGGCACATCCACCTTCACGTTCTTGGAGATGGAGGACGGATCGACGTCCACATGCACGATCTTCGCATGCGGACAGAACTTCTCGATGTTGCCGGTCACGCGGTCATCGAAGCGCGCGCCAATGGCGATCAGCACATCCGCGTGGTGCATGGCCATGTTGGCCTCGTAGGTGCCGTGCATGCCCAGCATGCCCAAGAACTGCTTGTCCGACGCCGGATAGCCACCCAGCCCCATCAGGGTGTTGGTGATCGGATAGCCGAGCTGGCGGGTGAACTCGGTCAGGGCCTCGGAGCCACGCCCCAGGATCACGCCGCCGCCGGTGTAGATCATCGGCTGCTTGGCCGACAGGATCAGGTCCACCGCCTTGCGGATCTGGCCGGTATGTCCCTTCGTGGTCGGGTTGTAGGAGCGCATGTGGATGCTCTCCGGGTACTCGAACACGCAGGTATCGGCCGTCACGTCCTTCGGGATATCGACCACCACCGGGCCGGGGCGCCCGGTGGTCGCCACGTAGAAGGCCTTCTTGATCGTGGTCGCCAGGTCCTTCACGTCCTTGACCAGGAAGTTGTGCTTCACGCAGGGACGCGTGATCCCCACGGTATCCACTTCCTGGAAGGCGTCGTTGCCGATCATGCTGGTCGGCACCTGCCCGGTGAACACCACCAGCGGCACCGAATCCATGTAGGCATCGGCAATCCCGGTAATCGCGTTGGTCGCGCCGGGGCCCGAGGTGACCAGGGCCACGCCCGGCTTGTCGGAGGACTTGGCATAGCCCTCGGCCGCGTGCACCGCACCCTGCTCGTGGCGCACCAGCACGTGGGAGACCTTGTCCTGCCGGTACAGCGCATCATAGATGTGCAGTACCGCACCACCGGGATACCCGAATACGACTTCGACGCCCTCGGCCTGGAGGCTGCGACAGAAGATTTCGGCGCCGGTGATGGCGGTGGCGGAGCTTGCGGACTCGGACATGGTGGTCGACTTCCTTACCGGGGGCTTGTGCACGATCGTCGGGCGATCACGCACCACAAATCAAAATAGCCCACCATCCTAATATGAAATCGCCCCCATTTCACGCCATAAAGCGGATGGGCACGCGCCGGTCCTCGCGGGGAACCAGCGACGTAGCCATCGGCACACGGGGCTAACCGACCCCGCCGCCCTGCCCGCTCCCACGAGATTGCCAGGCCCCCTGCGGGGCCTCGCAATGACGGGGGCAACAAGCACCGTCATCGCGAGGCGCGAAGCGCCGTGGCACAAAAGCGCGGAGCGCGTTGAACGGCCGCAGGCCGGCCCGCAGGGCGAGCGCAGCGAGTAATCTCCGCGGGCGGCCCCGGCGCCGGACCGAGCCGACACCGTAGGTCAGCTGTGCTCGCCCCCGGCCTGCGCGGTGGGCAACTCGGCAAAATGCTCGCGGGCCCGCGCCACCAGCTGCAGTGGCAGGCCGTTCTTCTCGGCAATGGTCAACCCGAAGGAGACCCCCGGCTCGCCGATCAGCAACCGATAGGTGGGCGACAGGGTCTCCGCGTCGAACTGCATCGAGGCATTCACGATGCCCGCATGCTGCGCCGCGTAGTCCTTCAGCGGTGCCAGATGGGTATTCACAATCCCGCGCGTACCGCGGGCGCGCAGCTCGTCCAGCATCGCCATGGCGAGGGCTGCACCTTCGTCGGGGTCGGTACCGGTACCCAGCTCGTCCAGCAGGATCAGGCTCTCGGAGCCAGCATGGTCGAGGATCCGCTTGAGCACCTCCACATGCCCGGCGAAGGTCGACAGATGGTGGAACAGGCTCTGGTGGTCACCGACATCGACCATGACCCGATCAAAACGACCGATGCGACAGTCCTGCTCGGCCGGGATATGCAGCCCGCACCAGGCCATGGTGACCAGCAGGCCCAGGGTCTTCAGCGCGACTGTCTTGCCGCCGGTGTTCGGGCCGGTAATCAGCAACAGCGGCTGCTCGCCATCCAGACGAATCGACAGGGGAACCGGCTGCGGGCCGTTCCCCTCGGCGAACTGCAACAGCAGCAGCGGGTGGTAGGCCTCGATCAGCTCCACGCCGGCCTCGGGCTCCAGCCTCGGGGCATGGGCATTCATCTGCGCCGAAAGCTGTGCGGCGGCCGAGGCCAGATCAATCCAGGTCAGCGCGGTCAGCATCAGATCCAGGGGCTCGCCATGCTGGCGCACCCCATCGGTCAGCTCGCGCAACAGACGCTGCTGTTCGGTGTTGATCTGACTGTTGACCGTATCGAGCTGGTTGTTCAACGGGACCGCCTCGATCGGCTCCACGATCTGGTCACGCCCACCCATCGCGGTGCCCCGACGCACACCCTTGACCGCCCCGGCCGCGTCGCCGCGCAGCACCATGACTGCGCGCTCCTGGTGCCACTGCACCTTCAGCGCATCCTCGCCCTTCTGCGCCAAATCGGAGTCCGCCAGGCGCTTTTTCACCACCGCCTCGACCTCGTCACGCAGCCGCCCGCGCTGCCCGAAGGCCTCGACCAGCTCGGCGCTGGCGTCTTCGCGCAGCGAGCCGCCGGGGTTGAGGCAGGCAGCCAGGCGCTCTTCCAGCGCCTCGGGTGGGTACAGCTTGTTCAGGTCCGCCGGATAGATCTCCGGGGTGTCGGCCAACCGATCCGCCAGTTCACGGGCCTGGCGCATGATGACCTGCAGGTTGTGCAGCGCCTGCACTGGCAGGGCCGCGCCGGGGTTGGCCGCCTGGCGCAGCGCGGCACGCACATCCGGCAGCTGGCCCAGCCGCGGCAGCGTGCCGGCATCCAGACGCTGGCGTGCGACGGTCACCGCCTTTTGCAACGCCCGCGCCGCATCCAGGTTCGGCGCCGGTTCCAGCCCGCGCGCGGCATCCGCGCCGTAGGGCGTGGCAGTCAGGCGCTCCAGCAGACGCTGGATCGCGGGGAATTCGAGGGCCTTCAGATCAACCTGCATGGCATACCCTTGTGTATGAAATCTCCACCACCGCAGAGGCTCCGGAACCCTTGTAGGAGCCGGCTTGCCGGCGAAGCCCCTGCCAAAGTCGGACGCGGGCAGGGGCTTCGCGTGCAAGCACGCTCCTACAAGGCGTTATTCCTCCTCGGCCTTCTTGAACATGCCGAGATAGGCCTTCTTGTCCATCATCGGCTCGCGCATCACCGCCAGCATGTCGTCCAGATGCTCCGGCGTGCTCATGCCGACCAGCGAGGTGCCCAGACCCGGCGTGGAGCGGTTGAACTGCAACGCGCGCTGCGCCGGGTTGGGCAGGCTCGCCAGTTGCTGCTCGACCACCTCCACCGACTGCTTCGCCAGATGCCCCTTCAGCATGGAATGCGAGGCGATCATGTACACCTCCAGCTGGTGCGCGGCCTGCAGCGGGCTCGCCACATTGCCCTGCCCGGTCGCGGTGTTGAAGCGGGTAAAGCCTTCCAGCATCACCTGGTTGAACGGCAGCATGGCGATCTTGAAGTGGTGCCGCGCATGGTCGTCGCCGGTCACCGTCTGCGCGGCGCGTTCGGCCAGGCCCTGCATGGAGGTGAGCGACTGGAACACCGCCGCGTCGGTCTCCTCGCGGAAGCCCTCGAAGGTGGAGATGCCGTAGGTGCGGATCTTCTTTTCGAGTACCGCCCGCTCCAGCATCTCGAACACCGGCTCCAGCTTGCGGTTGGTCGGCTCCTTGCCGATCTCGTGGATGTGCACTTCGGGCTGATCGATCAGGAACGCGTCCAGCGTCTCCACCCCCATCAGCGAGCGCGACAGCTCCATCTGGTAGTGGAGGTATTCCGGCGTCAGCAGATGCGCGCCCTTGGCCAGATCATCCTTCGTGCCCATGCCCTGGGCCTCGATCTCGCGCTGGAACCAGGCCTCCATATCGTCCGGAGGCCCACCGCGCAGGGTCAGGAAGCCGCCCTTCGAGATCAGGAACATCGCCTCGCGCGGAACCCCGGCCTCCAGCGCGGTACGCACGCCGGCCCCCACCGCGGCCAGCGACCGGCCGTAGCGGTAGTGCGCGCCGGTATCGACCACGTTGACGCCCTCGGCCAGGCCACGCGCAACGATCGCGGAGATCTGCGCGTCGACCTCGGCGGTGGCTGCCCCGCCGAAGGTGCCGATCCCGAGGCTCGACAGGCGCATCTTCGCGCGCGAGAACTCGCTGTAATGCCCCTCGGCGGCCTTGCCCTCGGACACGAACTGCTCTGCGTAACGACGCGTCGCCTTGGCATTGGCGTATCCGGGTATCAGTTTCTGCACGGGCTGCATGCGTCTCCTCGATTGGTCGCGGGCCCCGGGTGACGGACTCCGGGAAGCCCCGAACCCTCACCCACCCGATGAGGGGGAGAATCGTACGTCAGCGGACGGGATTTGCGAAAACCCGCAACGCGAGCGGGCCACTACCGGCGGCATTGTACGGCCGCACAAACAGCCGCGCCCTGGCATGTGCCAGGGCGCGGGGCAGAGGCCGACCCGAGCCGGAAGCCGGGGGCGGCAGAGGAAAGCAGCAGAGGCTACAGGCCCGGGGCCGAATGCCGATAGCGGCGGAAGGCCCCCAGCATCACGAGCCCAAGCCCGATCAACCAGACCGGCCCAGGGAGCGGGACCTCGGTCGTGGTCGTGAACCGTCCGCTGAGATAGAGCTCCTCGAAGCCATTGTTCAGGTCATCCAAGAAGAAATCGATCCCGAACAGATAGCCTTCGCCGGAGAACAGGCCGAGATCCATGGTCGGGGCAAACACGATGTAGTCCAGCTTGCCGCTGCCCTTGTTGGCATCGGCCTCGTACACCTCGCCCGAATCGCCAATCACCTCGACCTCGCCGGGCGAGAGAACCGGGCCGCCATTGCCGTCGTCGAAGATCCAGCGAGCCACGCGTTCCCCGGTGACGGGGTCGTAGATAAAGACCTCGGCCTGGACCCACAGATCGGGGGCTGAGCCTGTCTGGTTGTGGTCGAAGATGAACGTGGGGATTGTGGCCCCCGGGTTGATCGCATCCAGGTACGCCAGGAGGTTGTCCACCAGCACAGGCCCGTTGGCCTGGGTGCCCAGCCCCCAGTCACCAGTGAAGTCGGTCGTACCGCCACCCGGCAAGGGCATGGGGTCCTCGAAATTGTAGCTGCCGCCGGGCCCGATACCCTGGTTATCCGCGCCACCAGCACCCGTGCCCACAATCAGATCCAGCGTGCCGGTGCCCTGCCCGGTAAACTGGTCATTGGACAGGAAACCCCACTGGTTCAGCAACGAGCCGGAGTAAGAATAGAAATCGTTGTACTGAATGGCGACCGGGATCCCGTCATAGGTCGCGTCGACGTCCGGAAGCTCGATAATGGCCGCGTTCGCCACCGAGCCTGCGAGCATTACGCCCGCTAGCACCACCACCTGCTTACTCCACCACTTGCGCATCACACTCACCTCCGGGTCCCGGCCTTTTGACCGCTCAGGGCGCCTTTCGCCCTCTCGAGCAACTACGAAGCAAGACACGCGCCAAATCCGATAAGGCCCTGTTTGATTGGGACTTCTTCTTAAACCCGATTCACCGTGAAGGGACTCGTGTAAACCATTCCGACATTTTTCGGGAAAACGGCCCGAAACCCCGTCGGAAAGCTTTACACCCGATGGGCGCCCCAGGAGACACGGAGCCGCAATCCAGGCTCGGTATCGTCTGTGCCCGCAGTCACGGGCCGGTGATGGTTCAGCGTCTCTCCACTACCCGCGCAACAGCGGGTGTGTATGGAAAAGCCGCTCCAGGCGCTCCTCGAGTTCGGGACGCACGGGGCCGGAACGATCGGCGTCCAGGCGGGAGACGAACAGGTTCGCGTACCACGCCTCTTCCTCGTCCATGTCCCAGTCGACCTCGCGCAGCAAGGCCTGGCCGGCCGCGGGGATCGCGGCGGGGAGGTCGCGCCCGGTGAGCAGGGACCAGACGCCGGTCCAGCAGCGGGCGAGCGCGAGGGGGTGATAACCGCCACCGCCGAGGACCAGCAGCTTCGGCGTGCCATCCGCATGGCGCGGGCTGGTCTCGATCACGTCGTCGATGCAGGCGAGGAAACACTGGGTGGAGATGCCGAACTTGCCCAGCGGATCCGGCAGCAGGGCATCGGTGCCGGCCTGGACGACAATCACGTCCGACCGCCAGCGATCCAGCACCGCGCCCCAGACCCGGGTGAAGGCGGCGCGGAATTCGCTGTCGTTGGTCTCCTTCGGCAGCGGCACGTTCACGGCGTTGCCGAGCGGACCGGTGTCCTCGATGCGGCCGCCCTCGAAGGGATAGCCGTATTCGGTGTCCATGTGCAGGGAGACGGTGAGGACATCCGGGTCATCGATGAACGCGGCCTCGACGCCGTCGCCGTGGTGGGCATCGATGTCGAGATAGAGCACACGCTGACCGGCCTGGCGCAGGCGCAGGATCGCGAGCGCGGGGTCGTTGAAGTAGCAGAAACCGCGCGCCTGGTCGGGGGCGGCGTGGTGCATGCCGCCAGCCGGATTAAAGGCCATCTGCCCGCCCAGCACGACCTCGGCGCCCTGGATGGAGCCGAAGGTGGCAGTGGCCGGGGTGGCGAAGAAGCCGGCGAAGAACGGGTTTTCGAAGTTGCCGATGTTGTGGCGGTCGCGGTAGCGCTGGAAGACCTTGCCCAGCGCCTCGGCGCGCTGCATCGCGGAGACATACTCGCGGGTGTGGAACCATTCGAGCTCGGCCGGCTGCGCACGGCGCGTGACGGCCATCTCCCCGGGGGTGATCGCGTCATAGGCCTCGATCAGGTCAATGGTCAGCGAGACGCGCGGGATACCGAGGGGATGGTTGTCGCCGTAGCTGTGCCCGCGATAGCGCGGCGCATGCAGCAGGGTCGCGTGGCGCCGGGCCGGAGCGCGCTCCGACCCCGGGGCTGTGGCGTCCTGATCGATGGCTTCGGGGGTGGCATTCACTGGCGCAGCCTCAGGTAGATCTCGGGCAGACGGCGCGGCAGCTCGTCCACGTGGTCGATGATGGTGTAGTGCCCGGGGCCGAAGATGGCCGGCAGGTACTCGGACCCGGACGGGTCCAGGGTGATGCAGAAGGGGTGAATACCGGCATCCACCGCCTCCTTCATCGCCATGCGGGTGTCTTCGTGCAGATAGCGCTGGTCACCGCCGTCGTCATAGTCGGCCGGGCGCCCGTCGGTGAGGATCAGCAACAGGCGGCGCTGGCTGGAGTTGCGCTTGAACGCCTCCAGCGAGTGACGGATGCCCGCCCCCATGCGCGAGGCCAGGCGCCCGGACACCCCGGCGATGCGGGCGCGCACGGTGTCGTTCAAGTCCTCGTTGAAATCCTTCAACCAGTAGTAATTGACCTGGTCACGCTGCTTGGAGGCAAAGCCGGCGAGCGCATAGGGGTCGCCGACCTTCTCGATGGCCTCGGCGAACAGCATCATCCCCTCGCGCACGCGGTCGACAATCTTGCCCTGCCCACTCGGGTGGCGCGCCATGATGGAGGTGGACATGTCCGCCAGCATCAGCACCGAGGTGTCGCGGTGCTGCACTGCGCGGCGGCGGTAGATGAAGGCCTTGGGCGAGAGCCCGGCCTTCTTGTCGGCGATGTAGTCGATCACCGCTTCGGTATCCAGCTCGTCGCCGTCCAGCTGCTTGCGCTGCGGCGCCAGGCGCATCGGGCGCTGCATCTCCAGGCCGCGGGTCAGACGCTTCAGGGTGTCGGCGTTCTCCGACAGGATGGTCGCCGCCAGCTCCGGGTTCTCGTCGTCCAGCACACGCTCGTAGAGGTTCACCCAGTCGGAGATGTAGCGTTGTTCGCGGTAGTCCCACTCGGGATACGGGATGCCGTCCTTTCGTGGCGTATAGGGTACGCCGCGCTTGGCCACCTGGGCCGGCTGCGGTATGCCGGTGCCGATGCGCCCGCCGGTGCCGGAGGTCTCCTGCTGCGGGGTCTGGATATCCGCGTCCGGATCCTTCTGCGCCTGCTCCGGGGCCTGCTGGGGCTGTTCTTCCTGTTTCTGGTGCTCGAGCTTGTGCTCGTCGTGCGCCTCGTGGTCACGGAAATCGGCCAGGATGCCGTCGCGCTTGCGCTGCGGGTAGACCGGCAGCGACTGGTTCAGCGACAGCCCCGGCAGATAGGCCTCGGCACGCTCCTCGATCGTAATGTCCGGGAAGGTATCGTCGGCGAACAGCGCCTCACCCACGGCCCACGCAGTGACGATATCGGCGTCCGGCTCCAGCATGCGCGCCAGGCGCGGGTCCTGGGCCTCACCGCGCAGCAGGGCCTCGTGGGCGCGCAGGGCGAAGTCGTAGTAGATGCCGGCCGCACCCTCCGGACGCTCGTGGGCGCGGGCAAGCTCCACCAGGCGCGACAGGAAGTTCGGGATGCGCGGGGCCAGGCGCGCGTTCACGCGCAGATCCTCGGCCAGGTCAAACAGCACCTGGAAGCTGAACATGCGCGCCTCGAATTGAGCGAACAACGGGCGCCAGGTGATGCGCGACTTGTCGTCCAGCGGCGGATGCTCGGCGCCGGCACGCTCGAACAGGCGCTCGACATCGGGTTGCGCGTAGGTATCGAACGCGAGATGCGCGGCCGCGTGCTGGGTGGCGACGATCGCCTCCTCGCGGGAGTCCATCACGGCCGGCATGAACAGGCGGCGCCCGTCGGTCTCGAGCATCGGGCGGCCCTCGCCCGGCTTCCAGCTCGAATCCGCCAGCGGGATGTCGGCATCCAGCCAGGCCATCAGCACCAGGCGCAGGAAGCGCCCGTTCATGCGCGGGCGGAAGCCCGGCAGCGCCTCCAGCAGGAGCTTCAGACTCTCGTCGCTCTCCAGGCGGAAATAGGCCTCGCCGCGCGAGCGCCCGGCCTTCAGCAAGTCCGCCCCGCGCCGCGCCCAGGAAAGCAGCCCCGCGTCACCGACCAGGTTGCGCGCGATCGGGGCACCCTCGAGGTAGGCGTCCAGGGTCAGGCCACGCTCGTCGAACAGCTTTTCGGCCGGCTCGATCAGGGCGCGCAGGCCCTCGATGCCGCGCCCGCCCGAGAGCTTGACGAATGGGGCCTCGAAATAGGCACGGGCATCCGGCAGGCTACGTGCGCACCAGCGCAGGCCGATCTCGGCCCACTCGCGCTCGCCGGCCTCGCCCCACTCCGCGTACACCCGGTCGGCCTGCGCCATGAAGCCTTCCAGGGCGTAATTGGAGTTCACCCACTCCTGAAAGCGCGCAGCCTGCTCCAGCCACAGCTCCACCGTCTGCATGTGCTCGGCAAGTCGGGCCGAGTGGCGCATGAAACTCTTGCCGGCCTCGCGGTCATGGAAGAACAGGTCGCGCGCGGTCTCGATCCAGCGCCGCGCGATGGTGGCCCCGAACGGACGGATCGCCGGCAGGGCCTCCTTCGTATCGCGGTGCGCGACGAAGCTGATGTCCTCCAGGTGCTGGAGGATCTCCTCGATCTCGACGAGTTCTTCCGCCTCCGGTTTCGCGCCGCCGTTGGTCGCGGGGTCCCTCACGCGGCTTCGGACTCGGGGAAGTGGGCGTCGAAGATCTCCTCCAGTGCCTGGATCAGCTCGGGGTCATCGGTGATCGGGGCGATCATCGCGGCGCGGCAGGCGACGCGCGGGCTCAAGCCCGCCTGCATCAGTTCGCCGGCGTAGGCCAGCGCACGGGTGGAGGTGGCCTCTTCCAGACCGTGGTCCTTCAGCGCGCGGGCCTTGCGCCCGGCGGCGACCAGCTTCTCCACGCGATCGGCATCCAGGCCGCCGGATTCCTTGGCGACGATCTCGCGTTCGACGTCCTCCGCCGGGTAGTCGAAGTGGATACCGACGAAGCGCTGCTTGGTGGAGGGCTTCAGGTCCTTCAATACGGTCTGATAGCCCGGGTTGTAGGAGATCACCAGCATGAAGTCTTCATGCGCATCGATGATCTGCGACTTCTTGTCCAGCGGGAGCTGGCGGCGGTGGTCAGTCAGCGGGTGGATCACCACGGTGGTGTCGGTGCGCGCCTCGACGATTTCGTCGAGGTAGCAGATCGCACCCTCCTTGACCGAGCGCGTCAGCGGGCCGTCCTGCCAGACGGTTTCCTCGCCCTCCAGCAAGAAGCGGCCGACCAGGTCGGAGCTGGTCAGGTCCTCGTGGCAGGACACCGTCACCAGCGGCTGGCCCAGGACGTGGGCGATGTGTTCCAGGAAGCGGGTCTTGCCGCAACCGGTCGGCCCCTTGAGCATCACCGGCAGGCGCTTCGAGTAGGCCGCCTTGAAGATCTCGATCTCGTCGCGCTGGGGCTTGTAGAACGGGGCGTCGCCCGCGTCCCCCGGTTTCTCGATGACGTCGCGTTCCACACCGCGGATGCGGTTGATCAGGTTCTTCATGGGATCTCCGATGTCGACCGCGCGGTCGGGACTGACCGCGGGGCCGGGACTGGTGTATGCGCGGGGGCGGCGTTACCCTCCTGCGCGCTGGGCGGGCCGCCAATCGTGTTCCCGCAGGCTTTGTTGTATCATTCTCTGTTTCTATTCTATCGAACCTGCGCACTTGCATGAACCAAACGCCCCACGGCTGCGGGGTTGGTCTTGCGGATGCGCCCGTCACTCGGATTCAGCGCTTCAATAGAGGACCCGGTATGAAACTTGTCAAGCTCGTCAAGCTGAACAACCTGCAGTACAACCCGAACCGCGACCCGAACTTCTACCGCCGTCCGGTCAACGAGGAATTCCGGCTGCAGGCCGTGCTGAACGGCTCCGGCAGCGCCCAGTGCTCGTTCTCCGTGGAAGGCGAGACCCTGTGCGAGGGCAGCGTGTCCCTGCCGGGCACCTTCGACTGCAAGTTCAGCTACGACACCGCCGGCACCCGCATTGGCGACCTGGTGATCGAGGGCAATGGCGAGACCTTCCACGAGAAGGTCCGCATCGACGTGCTGGAACACGCCTGGATCGGCTGATCCAGTCCGGCTAGCGCGGCCCCGCTCCATCGGGGACGGCAACAGCGAAAGGCCCCGCGGCAACCTGTCCGGGGCCTTTCGCGTTTCGGGTCCAGCCACAACCGTCCCTTGCCATCTCCTGCCACACGCCCCTCGTCATCCCCGGCCGCATGCCCCTCGTTATCCCCGGCCGCATACCCCCTCGTCATCCCGGCCGCACGCAGCGAAGCGGAGAGCCGGGATCTCCCGGGCGAGCCCCCGGACGTCCGGGTGATCTCCAGCAGTGGCGATCCCGGATAACCGCTGCGCGGTTTCCGGGATGCCGAGGGAGGGGCGTCTTCATGGTGACCGGAGAATGCCGACAAGGTGTTCCGATCGACCCGTCGCCCGCCCCCTAATCGCGCTTCTGCGTACTGTTTGTGTCCTCCGTGGTGTGATCGCCTTGGCCCTTCTTCGTATCTTCGTGCGCTTCGCGGTTAACAATGGAGTCGGGGCCCCAGACGAAGAAAGCCCCGCCGGAGCGGGGCTTTCGGGCATGGCCATGACCTGCGGTGATCAGTCGATCACGCCGGTCACCCAGTACTGCACGTACTTCGGGTTGTCCTCGATAAAGCGATCCACGGCCTCCGCGTAGGAGTTTTCCTGGGCGTAGAACATCGCGTCTTCCAGGACCTCGAGATCCAGGTGCATACGCGAGATCATCATCGCCACGTCGTGGTACTCCTCGGCGAAGCCTTCACGCGCCAGGGCATGGATCCGTTCGAAGCTGCCCAGGGCCCCTTCCGGGTCTTCGAGGTAACGCAGATCATGGGCGCCGAATTTCCAGTGCGGGCTCCAGCCGGTCACCACGATCCACTCGTCACGACGGATGGCGCGTTCCAGCGCGGAGGTCATACCCGCCCCGGAGGAGATCTGCAGGTTGTAGCCATCCAGGCCGTAGGTCTCCATGGCCTCTTCCGACAGCCGCGTCAGGCCAGCGCCCGGGTCGATCCCGGTGATGCGGCCATTCAGCTTGTCCCGCACGGAGTCCTTCTTCAGGTCCTCGATGGAGCCAAGCTCGTCCTCGGGGATATAGTCCGGCACCACCCAGCCGAGGCGGGCGTTGCCGTACAGAGGACCCAGGTTCACCACGTCCTGCCCCACCCGATCCATGTAGTCGGCATGGGTCCCTGGCAGCCAGGCCATCAGCATCATGTCGATGTCGCCGGAGGCCAGGCCCTGGTATTGCGGGGCGATATCGGTCTGGATCAGATCGACCGAGTAGCCCATCTCGTCCTCGATGACGCGTTCAGCCAGCCTGGTCACGAATTCGGCATCGGACCAAGCGGTCCAGCCAATCTGGATATCGTCGGCCTGGGCCGTGGAGAGGCCCATGGAGGCGGCCAGCACGCCGCCCAGCAGGGTTGAAGTCAGTGTCTTGTTCATCGTGCTACTCCTTCCTTCGAGTGAAACGGATAGCGCGACGCGAGGGCCGGTCAACTGCTCGCCTTGCGCCGCAGTCCTACGCTCTGAGTGATCCGGTCGAGCAGGATGGCGAGGATCACGACCCCCAGGCCGCCCTCGAACCCCAGCCCGACATCGAGCCGCTGGATACCGGTGAGCACGGTGTTGCCAAGCCCGCCGGCACCGATCATCGACGCGATCACCACCATGGAGAGCGCCAGCATGATGGTCTGGTTGATGCCGGCCATGATCGACGGCATCGCCAGAGGCAACTGAATCTTGGTCAGGAGTTGGCGCCGATTGCAACCGAAGGCCAGCCCGGCCTCGATCTGCTCGCGATTCACCTGCCGGATGCCGAGATTGGTCAGACGCACCACCGGCGGCATGCAGAACACCACCGTGGCGATCGCGCCGGGCACCGTGCCCAGCCCGAAGAAGATTGCGGCGGGGATCAGGTAGACAAACGGAGGCATGGTCTGCATCAGATCCAGCACCGGACGAATCGAGGCCTCGAGCCAGTCGCTGCGCGCCATCGCGACCCCGACCGGCATACCGATCGCCAGCGCCACGGCGGTGGCCGCCAGCACCAGCGACAACGTCTTGATGGTGGGCTCCCACAGGTCCATCCCGAGGATCAGGCCCAGCGCCACGATGGCGAAGATGCCGAAGCGCCAGCTGACCCGCCACCAGCTGAGCCCCACCAGCACCAGCACCAGCAGCCACGCGGGGATCGCGAGCAAGGCCCCCTCGAAGGAATTGGTCAGCAGCCCCAGGAACCAGGCAATACCGTCCAGCGCCGGCTCCAGGTTATCGAGGATCCAGTCGACTCCGCTCTCGATCCAGTCGCCCACCGGGATATTGATGCGCCCCTCCATGTCAGTAATCTCCGTTCGCGGCGGCCGCGTTGCGGCTGCGGTCCAGGGCCTCGACCAGGCGCTGCAGGGTTACCAGGCCGCGGAACCGGCCCTCGCCATCCACCACCGGGATGGATACCGGGCTCTGCGCAGCGCGCCGCGGCAGGTCGGCCAGCGCCGTATCCTCGGGGACCGGCTCCACCTCCACCGCGATCTCGCTGGCGGGACGATCCAGGGTGAGCTCACCCAGACGCTTGGCCTGGACGACGGACTGGAAGCGCCCGCCGGCATCGACGATCACGGCCTCGTTGCCCGGCACGTGGGCAATGCGGTTGCGCGCCTCGCCGGCCGTGGTATCGGCATCCAGCACCGGGATGTTCTCGCTGTCCATGATGTCGCAGGCCTGGAATACCTGGGTGATGTCCACGCCGTGGAAGAACGAGCGCACGTATTCGTTGGCCGGGTGCGTGATGATTTCCTTCGGCGTACCGACCTGCACTACCTCGCCACCCTGCATGATGGCGATGCGATCCCCGATCCGGATCGCCTCGTCGAGATCGTGGGAGATGAACACGACCGTACGTCGTTGCTCGCGCTGCAGGTCCAGCAAGCGGTCCTGCATCTCGGTGCGGATCAACGGATCAAGCGCCGAGAAGGCCTCGTCCATCAGCATGATCGAGGGGTCGGTGGCCAGCGCACGGGCCAGGCCCACGCGCTGCTGCATGCCGCCGGAAAGTTCATCCGGATAACTGCGGGCATGGGCCTTGAGGCCCACCTGGTCCAGCGCCTCCTGGGCGCGTTCACGGCGGCGGGTGCGGCCGACCCCGGCGATCTCCAGGCCGAGGGCGGCGTTGTCGATCACGGTCTTGTGCGGCATCAGGGCGAAGGACTGGAACACCATCGCCAGATCCTCGCTGCGCAGCCGGATCAGATCGCGCTGGCTCATGCGCGTGACGTCACGCCCACGGACCTCCACGGTGCCGGCAGTGGGCTCGATCAGGCGGTTGAGCAGACGCACCAGGGTGGACTTGCCTGATCCGGACAGCCCCATCACCACGAAGATCTCGCCCTCGCCGATATCGAGGTTGCAGTCCTTCACGCCCACCGTGTTGCCGGTGCGCTCGAAGATGGTGTCCTTGTCCAGGCCGTCCTCGATCAGGCGCAGGCCTTCCTGCGGGTTCGGCCCGAAGACCTTGTACAACTCGCGCACCCGGATGATGGGTTCCATGCCACGATCTCCCTGTAACGCTACGTCCGACCGTCAGGCCGGACCGGGGCCCGTTACCAGTCGTACTGGCGAATGAACTCGGGAAGCTTGTCGATCATTTCGTCGCGCCCGAAGAAACGATCGGCGCGGGCCAGGCGCATCTCGTCCTGGATGTCCTGATCCCCGCCGAAGCAGAATACCGGAAGATTGATCTGGTATTCCATGCGCAGCATCCGGATCACGTCCAGCGGGTCGAAGGCCTCGATCTCGTCCAGATCCAGCAGCAGGAAGCGATACAGCAGGATCTCGTTCCACGGACCGAGCTCATCCAGGTCGGTCACCCGGTGCAACTGCCAGCCCTGCGGCAGTTGGGCCTGCATGCGCTCGGTCAAGCCGGCATCCTGCGTCATCAGGATGACGCGTTTCTCCAGGCGGCGTTCGATCGTCGGTTCGGACATACGGCATCTCCGGCGTTCGTGGGTAACGAAATGGGCGGGTCAGGCCGCCGCGATTCCGCGATAGAGCCCGTCAATGCGGGCACTGATCTCGTCGACCATGCGGGCGTCGAGCTGGCCGTTCAGGCGCGAGCGCACGCGCAGGCGCTCCGGGGACTCGCCAATCAGGTGCTCCTCGAGGATGGCGGTGGTCGCCGGGTCCTCGCACCAGACCCGTGCGATGTGCGAGCCCTCGACGTGCAGGCGCAGGCGCCCACAGGCCCCGCGGGTCTCGAACACGTGGTTGTCGCGGTTCACCCGAATCCCGTCGCGCACTGCAGGCGATCCCTGCCCGTCGGCCAGATCCTCGAGCTCCTCGCGCCCGGCCGCCAGCCACTGTTCGATGGTGTCTTGGTCCGGCTCGATCACCCGCACCGGCACGCCGAAACGGCGTTCCAGGACCGCGCGCAGGGCGGCCTCGACCTGCGCGGGCTCGGGCGGCTCCGGGCACTGACGGGCGCAATCCGTCATGCCGGTCTCCAGCGCCGGGCGCAGCCAGTCGCGGTAGCCCTCGCTAGGGGCATGGACACAGGCAAGAAAACGCTCGACCGGGAAGTGCCGCAGGAAGCTGGCCCCGAACACACAGCCCTCGTCGAGCGTGGCCGCGCCGGTGCCCATGATCTTGCGCCCCTGGACCCAGACATCCTGACCCCGCGCCTCCACGCCCTCCAGCCCAAGCTCGCGCAGGACATCCATCGCGATGCCCAGGCCCATGGCAAACAAGTGGCGATGCCCCCGAGCGAGGACATGACGCGGCTGGATCAGGAAGAAACAGGCCTGATCGGCATCCACCCAGACCGAGCCACCGCCCAGCGGGCGCCGCACCACCGGGACGCCCTGCTCCGCACAGGCCGCAAGGTCCAGATCGGACGCGGCATCCTGGCTGGCGCCGACCGATATATGTGGCTCGCGGGCGTGCGTCCAGAGTACGCGCGGGGGGGCGTCCGGCGAGGTCATGCTCGCCAGCCCCGCATACAGCGCGTGGAGTTCCTCGGCGGAGCGAGCCCCGGCGTCGATCCACTCCGGGGTCACCGTCGATGCGACCAAATGTCAGCCCTCGGTCTTGTCCTGGCCGGCAGCGGGATCGTCCGCCTTGTCCTCCTGGCCGGGCTGGTAGAAGTAACGGAAATAGAAGTCGCTGCGCGAGAGGTCCTCGTACAGCTTGGCGCGTTCCTCGACACCGCTGCGCATGATCTCGACCATGGCCATGGCCTGCTCACCATCGATGATATGGATGCCGCCGGACAGCTCCTGGTCGGTGTCGAGAAAGTGCGCGGCCAGCTCTTCCGGCTCCTGGATGTAGACCAGGAAGGACTTGCACTCGGCATCCTCCAGATCCAGCGGCTGCATCACGATCTTGCCCAGCCAGGCCAGGCGCGCGACCTGGTTGAACTGATGGATATCGAGCTTCTTGCCCTTCTTGTACTTGTTGAGTTCGTTGCGGATCTCGCCAATATTGGCAATCTTCATCGATTTCATGGATGTGCATCCTGCCGCGAGTGTTGCGGGAGCATAAAACAACTGCGTGCCCGGGCCGTAAAAAAACCCCGGCAGACCGGGGTTCTTGAGTGGGGTACGCGGGAATTCCGCCACCCCTTGCGCCATTCCATGGCGCGAACGGATTATAGCGGGGTTACCACTCGAATCCGCTATCTTCCTGCTCCTGGTGGCCGGCGACCGCCTTCAGGGTCTCCTCCAGCGCGCCGGGCGAGCTGCGCAGACGCATGAAGCTGTTGTCCCCCAGCATCCGCAGATCCGGGAAATGCAGCGCCTTGCGGAAGCGCATGTGCAGCGCCTCCACCTCGCCCCCGCGGACCATGATCTCCAGCGGCACGGTCGCGGTATGGCGGAACTCGCCCACATCCACGATGCCGAGCTGGTGCAGGTCGGCCGAGTCCTGGTCGGCCCCGTCGGCCTCGCGCACGGCCACGCCGATCACGGTGACGTCCTGCCCCGGGATGTCCACCCGGTAGACCTCGCTGACCCCGGCGACACGGGATGCGAGATTGCCATCCAGCTCGCTCAGCGCCGCCCGCCGGGAGCCATGACTGGCCAGCTCGTACGGGGCGTCAAAGCGCTCCATGCCAAAGGTATAGCGATAACGACTGAGATCACGTTCGCTCAGCCCGCCCTCGGAACCGTACTCGCGTTCGGCACCCAGGGTACTGGACAGCCGGTCGCTGACACCGGATACCGGAGCATCCAGGCGATAGGCGTGACGGAAGTACTCCAGGTTGTTGTAGCTCACCTGCAACTCGCCATCGACCGCGGTGACGGCCACGCGGATCGGGGCGATATAGCCACCCCGCTCCTCCGAGCCGGCGACGGACAGCAGGTCATCGTGGGTGACCACGACCACGTGTCGGTCATTGCTGACGGGGTATTCGCCCAGGAACCGGAAATCGGCCCCCTCCAGGCGTTCCCGCACACTGGCAGCCTCGCCGGAGACATCGGTCCCCGATCCGGTGTAGGCCAGTACAAACGGGCGATAGTTGTCGGCCGCCACGGTCTGGCTCGCCGCGAACAGCGCAACCGCCGCGACCATACCGACCGCACGGACACTCCCGCGCAAGGCGTGGATTGCTCGCATGGCATCCTCCTTTGAATTCACTAATAGGTTCGAGCGGAATGCTCGGCAGGAAAAAGGGCCCGGAACGCACCCCCCAGTGCGTCACAAACCTCGGGGTCGCCCGCCCTCCCTGGCGGATCCGGCCTTCCCCTCAAGGCCGGGCGCCCCTCCCGGGCGCACAACACCGAGGCCCGCTGCGGTCAGGCGACCGCCCCGGACCTCCCGATCAGAACCGGTACGCGTACCCGATCTCGAGCTCGTACTGACGCATCTCGATCGTTGCGTCTGGACCTTGGGCAGGCGGCATCCCGCCGCTGAAGTCGGCCGTCGGTCCTCTTACGCTCTGCTTCGGCGCATACATCGCCGCAAAATTGAGCTCGTGATGCTCGCCAAAGCCCTTGGTAAATCCAAACGTGAAGTGATCCTTCATCACGGCCGGGGCCAAAATATTGAATTGGACTTCACTCGACGGGATGGGGTTCTCCCCACGGTTATAGCCCACGCGCCATGTCCAGTCATTACCGGCCTCGAACTGAGCCCCAAACTTGAAAATGTTGATATCTTCCCAACCGAATCCCGCGCCGTTCCTTGCGCCCAACAGGCCATCTTGCCCCAACATGAGATTGGATGCCGGATTCGAAATAGCATCGACATCCGAGTATTTGATGCGCTGATAGTCAGCAGATAGCGTCAACCGAGGCGTGACATCGACCGACATACCGAGACCATAGGTGGACGGGATATCGAAGCTGCCACCGTCAGCAAACAGACCACTGTAGTCATCGAAGTCGCCGTTACGGATCTTCGAACGATAGCTACCACCCACCCGGGCGCCCTCAGCTAGTTCTGCTTGGAACCCGATTTGGGCACCGTAACCCCAAGTGGTATCAGTACGATCACCGGCCAGATTTTCACCCTGTTCGGCACTAAGACCGCCAAACGCCTCGGTGCCTTTGGCACTAAAACGCTGATAACTAATAACCGGGCTCACGCCTACGCTAACCCGGCCATCCGCAAACTTCTGAGCGTAGGTCGGAATAATTGCCAATTGCTCCAGGTTCACTCCGGCCTCACCGGTGCAAAAAATACCACTCCCCTGACCGCCACATGCCGGGTTTTCTACAGCGGGGTAATCTGTGTTCATACCTCCATTACCCAGCAGGGCGATACCCCAAGATCGGTTTTCATCGATCTGCTGTACATACCCGATCGACGGAATGAAGAAATCCTCGCTATCGGAGTCCACCGACATGTCGCCCATTTCGGTATGGAACGTTACGGAGCGTTCAGGCCGGAAGTAGGTCAGCGAGCCATCGATGCGGGTCTCCATGCCGGCGATGCCGGCGGGGTTGATGCCCGGGGCGTAGGAATCCTGGGAGATCGCCATGCCGACGCCACCCATACCCTTGGCCTTGGTGCCGTAGCCGTGGGCGAAGTAGCCGTTGGTGGCGTGCGCGACGCCGGCGGAGCCCATGGCCAGGCCGACCGCGATCGTCACCACGCTGCGGCGAATGATGCGTGCTTCCATTGTATATCTCCTTTGGTGGTCTTCTTGTTGTGTTGTGCGAACACCCCGGTTCCGCGCGGCCCCCTTGTATCGCCGCCGGTCCGGTCTTGGTGGTGTTCCCACGGCCCGCGCCACGGTGACCGACTGTGGCGCGAGTTTTTCGGCAGGTGTGTTCAAGGGCACTCGGGCGAATGGCCTTGATAACCCCGCTCGAAACCTGAATATTCAAAAAGTCTTATTGATCCCCTGACGTGCGAAAGCCCCGGGGGTTCCGGGGCTTTCGCTGGATACTACCACTATCGATTTCAGGCTGTCTTCTCGTCTTCCGCCTCGTCGGCGTCGAAGTCGAAGGTGCCGACATCCTCCCCGGCCATTTGCCGCTGGACGAACCCGACATCGGTCGAGTTGAGCGCAAACGGGAAGGACAGGATGTCCGTCGGGCTGGAATCGCCATACGGGCGGTTGCAGGCCGAGACCTCCTCGTCCGACTTGCCGGGGCAGCCGGAGGTCTGGAACGGCTTGCCGGAGGCAATCAGTTCTTCCACCTCGGCCTGCGGCAGACCGAAGTCCACCACCTGCCCGTCGGCATTGAACTTCATGTCGTCGATGCGGCCACCGGCGTAGTCGATGACGAAGCGACCCAGCTGCACGCGGCGCCACTGGTCACGCGGGACCGGGTTCCAGTCTTCCATCAGCGAGCCCTCTTCCGGGAAGAAGGCAAACATGTGGTTGTGGCCACCCAGGTCACGGATGCGCTGGCAGACCTGCAGGATCTCTTCCTCGGTCTCGCCCATGCCGCAGATCAGGTGCGCGCCGAACTTTTCCGGACCGAAGATCTCGGCGGCCCACTCGATGGACTGCCAGTACTTGTCCCAGCTATGCGGGCTCTCGACCGCCTTGCCGCGGGTGCGCTCGAAGATCTCCGGGGTCACCGCGTCCAGTGCGACGGTGAAGATGTCCGCACCCTTGTCGCGCAGGAGCTGGAGGTCTTCATAGCTCATGGTGGTCGGGTTGGACAGGATCGACACCGGGATATGATTGACCTCGGCGACCCAGCGCTCCAGCAGCTCGACGGTGTCGGCGTCGGAGTTCGGGTGGGTGATCATGGAGATGCACATGCGCTCGAACTGGCCGGCGTCGGCGTGGTTCTTCACGCGTTCGATCACCTCGTCGTACTTGGCGGTCGGCCAGTCGACGCGGATGAAGTTGCGGTCGGCGTAATCCCGCGATTCCTCGCGGTGGCGGGCCAGGCCGCAGTAGGAGCAGTTGGCACGGCAGCCTTCCGGGTACGTAACCAGGAGGTTCAGGCAGTGCGTGCAGGACGTGCGATGCATAGTGCCCGGCACCAGGCCCAGCGTGATCGCGGCCGCGGTGGACATCTGCACGTACTCCGGCGAACGCATGTCCGGGGTCTTGATGTGATAGTCGGGCCGATAAAAGTTGATCGGCGCGACCATCTCCTCTGCACTTGCACTCATGGAATTCCTCCAGCGTTGTCTCGGGGATGCCAGGCATCCGTCGACCGGGGCCGATTACGCGGCCCGGTCACCATCGTTGAAATACTCGGAAAATGCAATCCATCCGCGGCGCTGAGTGGCATCTTCCTGAGCCCGCGGGGTTCGCCAGTGTTCGTTGAGGAAGGCGCGCCGCTCGCAGGCGCGCTCCAGCGCCGGCCCATACTGGTCGCGCATGTCCTCGTCGTAGTCGGCCAGGGCCTCGGCGTCGCCCTCCAGGTGGCCGATCGCGGCCTCGCCGGCGGCCTCGCCCGAAACCACCGCGGCGGCAATACCGGCACCGGTAATCGGGTGCGTCAGACCACCCGCGTCGCCGACGAACAGCACGTCGCCGGCCACCAGCGAGTCGCGCAGGCCGCCGACCGGGATCGACCCGCCGGTGCGGTAGCGGATCTCCTCGCCCAGCAGTCCCTGTTCCACGAGCTGGGCATGCAGGGATTCCAGCGGCGCCTTGAGATCACCGGCAATGCGCTTGTCCGCGCCCAGACCGAGATTGGCCCATTGGCCCTTGGGGAACAGCCAGGCGTAGCCGCCCGGGTAGTCATCGGACAGCCAGACATCGGTGGCGGTGTAGGGCTTGTTCAGCGGCACGGTGTACTGGCGGGTCTGCACCGTCGGCAAGGCCGGCAGGCCCAGCGACTCGGCGACCGGCGAATGCGGCCCATCGGCCGCGATCAGTACGCGATAGCCGATCTCGCGTTCGGCACCGGCGTGTTTCACCCGGGCGGTATGACGTTCCGCGTCCACCGCCACCAGCGGAGTCGAGGTCACCAGCTGCGCCCCGTTCGCCTCGGCGGCACGGATGATGGCGCGATCAAACTCGCCGCGATCCACCATCAGGCCCGGGAAGTCGGAATGTTCCACTGCGCCGGAGGGCAGGAAGCTCTGCATCGCGTCGATCCGCTGCAGCAACACGCCGTCGGGCTGCGCGTACGCGCCCATCGGGTTGGGGATGAACTCGGCGCACTGCACCGGCTCGCCGAAGGCCTTGTTACGCTCGACCGCGAGCACCGACAACCCGGCCTCGGCACACACACGCGCGGCCGAGGCCCCGCCCGGGCCCAGACCAACGACCAGCACATCCACCGCGGCGGGCAGCATTAGCGAAAACCTCGTATTCCGTTCATCATTCCGCGACCGCTTCGACCTCGGCCTGCGCCAGCGCCGACTGGATCGCGGCGATGAAGTCATCCGCGCTCAACTGGAGCATCTCGACGTCGCGCTCGGCGAAGAAGGCGCGCACGCGCTCTTCCATCTCCGCCTGCGGCGTATCCCGCAGGGCCGCCTCGAGATCGGCGATCGTGCGGGCCGGCTTCACGAAGATGTCCCCGGTAATCCACAGCTGCTTCAGACGCTTGCGCTCCGGGTCCAGCGCCACGCCCACCCGCATCAGCCCGCCATCGGACTTGGAGATGCTCTCGAACATCGGGGCATCGGTCGCCGGACGGTTGCGCTGATACACCCACTCTTCGGTATCGATGTCGGCCAGCGCCTCGTCGAAGGCGCGGCGCTCTTCCGGGAGCAGGCCGGCGGCTTCGGTGCGCACCCCGAACTCCTCGGCGAAGGCGCGCGCAATGGCCCCCTTGACCACGTCCAGTGCGGGCATCTCGTCGAGCAGCGTGGCGAGGTTCACTACCCGGTCGCGCGCGGACTCGATGGCCTTGTTGGAAAGCTTCTCCGCCGGGATGCGCAGGATGCGCAGCATGTCCTCGACATCGAACTCGATCAGCAACGTGCCCTGGTACATGATCGAATCGCCGTCAAAGGCGCCGCCGGTGCCGGAGATCTTGCGACCATCCACTTCGATATCGTTCCGCGGGCGGAACTGCGCGTCCACGCCCAGCGAACGCATGCCGGCCGCCGCTGCGTTGCAGATCCGCGCGGCAATCTGCCCCATGTCGGCCGAACCGAGGAAGCGTTTGTCCAGATACAGTTCCCAACCGAGCTGGGTGGCATCGAAATAGATCGCACCACCGCCGGTGATGCGGCGCTGGATGGCAATGCCGTTCTTCTGGCAGTACTCGGTGTTGATCTCCTGGTCCACGTTCTGGTGGAACCCCACCAGGGCACAGGGCTGGAACTGCAAAAAGCGCAGGGTATGCGGCGATGCGCCTTCTTGATGGCATTCCAGCAGGGCGCGGTTGAACGCCATGTTCTCGGCGGCCGGGCGCAGCCCAGTGTCGAGGATGCGCAGGGCCGTCTGGTCGCGCTCAGGCATGACATCCACCTCCGGCTGCAACCTCGCCCCCCTCGGTGACGATGCGAATGCCGCCCAGGCCCTGGCGCGCCTTGCGCTCCTGCTCGCGACGCCGGGCTTCCTCCGCCACGATGGTGTCCAGGTCCAGTTCGACGCCACTGGCGGCGCCGGCGTCTTCGGCCATCACCTCGTCACCGACAGCGATCGAGCAACAGGCCGGAGTCACGCGCACCTTCTTGCCCAGGCGCGCGGCGAGCTCCACCACCCCTTCCGCCGGGTGAGCGATCCCGGACAGGCCCGCCATGACGGCATAGCTGTCGATCTGGCTCTTGGCCTCGCCCGGCGGACGGGCGCAGCCCAGCAGCAGCGAGGTATCACCCAGGCGTGCGCGGGCGTCGTGGAAGAAGCGGCCTACAGCATGCACATCCGGGGTCTCG
Source organism: Thioalkalivibrio sp. AKL6 (assembly GCF_000376905.1). Lineage (NCBI taxonomy): Bacteria > Pseudomonadati > Pseudomonadota > Gammaproteobacteria > Chromatiales > Ectothiorhodospiraceae > Thioalkalivibrio > Thioalkalivibrio sp. AKL6. The sequence continues at coordinate 135,660 of NZ_AQXS01000005.1, forward strand.
AACGGGCGACTGGCCGGCGCGTAGAACGGCATGACTACCACCAGCACCACGGCGTCCGGCAGGTGGCGCGCCAGCATCTCGAGCGCATTCCATTCTCCCAGCAGCTTGCCGTAGTGCAGGCCGATCACGATATGCGGGACCACCTTCATGTTGGTGTTCACCAGGCTTTCGAGCGTGCGCTCGAAGTCGTCCACGCTGCGCCGCAGGTGATAGACCTGCGTGATGGTGTCCTGGGCACCGATGACGTCCATCATCGCCGCATCGATTCCCGCCTGTTCCATGGACAGCGCAATGTCGTCGTCCACTAGGGCGGTATGCATGGCAATGCGGAATTCGGGGAACTCGTCCTTGATGCGCCGGATGGTGGAGTAATACGGGTCGTATTCGACCTCGTTGCGATGATTCGAGCCACCGGTCAGGAGCATGCCCTGGGCGCCGGACTCGATCACGCCATTCACCTGGCGCCAGAGATCCTCCGGGGTGCGGACGGGGATCATCGGGTCCAGGATCTTCGCCTTGCAGTGATCACAGGCCAGCTTGCAATCGCCACCGGTGATGGACATCGCCGGCCACGCACTCTTGCCACAATCGGCCAGCTCGCTGGACTGGTAGGACTTGAAGGTCGGGGTATAAAAGTGCACCGAACCCGGATCCCCGGCGTGTTGCAGGCTATGCTGGAGGTCATCAACCAGCAACGGATCGACGGGGACGTCCTCGAGGGGCTCTACCCGCTGGATTACATCGTTCCAGCTTGTCATCGGCGGTCTCCGGGTCGGCGCATTTCTTGAAGGTTTTACTCGGGTATTACCGAAAAAAAGAGGCCGCCAACCGCAACGGGTCAGCGGCCCGGACCGGATCGGGGCTTAGCAGCCGCCGAAACCGTCCGCTTCCATCTTGGCTTCGAAGGCCGCATGGGCGTCGGAACCGGTCTTCAGATCGCCGATTTCGCCATCCCAGTCTTCCGGCTTCAGCTTGATCAGCCAGCCTTCGCCGTAGGGATCTTCGTTGATCAGGCCCGGGTTACCCGCAACCTTGTCGTTGGTCTCGGTGACTTCACCGGTGACCGGGGTCTTCGCCGGACCCACCCACTTGCCGGATTCGACGGTGGTGCAGGACTTGTCCTTCTTGACCGTCTTGCCGACCTTCTTCGGGGTGTAGGACACAATCGTGCCCGCCAGCGAACAGGCGTAGGACGTCAGACCGACGGTGGCGGTACCGTCGCTTTCCTTGCGCACCCAAACGTTGTTTTCAACGTTGTACATCAGATCTTCCGGAATATCACAACCCCGAACTGCACCCATGTCTTCCTCCAGGAATATTCAAATAAAGCGGGAAAATTAAAACGTTATCGTTTTATCACTGCGTAGTATCAGGTCGGCTAACTCGCTCGCCCGATTCACTTCATCGACATCGTCGATGAGATCCGAAGACGCGTCGATTCTATACCCCGGCAGAGCGGGCTGGCAAACGTGCAAGCGCACGCCTGCGCGTTTTGCGTCCTGGATAAAGTCCTTGATCAGCTTGCCGTCTTCCATGGCCCGCAGATCATCCGCTACACCCTGCTCCATCAGGCGCACGCCCTCCATGGTGAAGAAGATGTGCACGTCCACATCCATCGAGGCCATCACCGCGCCGAGATAGAACGGCGTGGCGCAACGGCCGGGCGTCGACGGACCCGAGGTCATGATGATCACGACCGTCTGTTCGTCGTTGTCCAGGTAATAATCGTTGTCGATATCCGCCATGGTCCCGCTCACCGCAGCTTGCGCTGGCACTGGATGTCATCGTCCTTGGCCCGCTTGCAGTAGCCTTCCTCGGCCTTGTCCCCGGTCAGGAACACCTCCAGCGCGGCCTCGATCCCCTTGGTGGGCTCGACTCGGGCAATCCAGGCATTGTAGGGATCGGAATTCAGCAGCACCGGGTTCTCCAGCACTTCCTCGTTCCCCTCGACGATCTTGCAGTCGATGAAGTTGGGGATCGGACCCGCCCATTTTCCACTTTCGATCGTGGCAACCGGCTTGCCCGGCGGTCGCCGCGTACCCGGCCGCCGCACCCGCACGTGGATGATCTTGCCCGCAATCGTCTGCGACAGGTCGGTCATCCCCACGGTCAGGGTGTCGTCGTCCTCGCGACGAAGCCAGATCTGGAATTCGTCGTCGTAGAACAGTTCAGGGTGAAACTCGCAGCCGTTGCAATCCATGTTTCGCCTCATTCCCGGGACCGCGGGGACCCGTGCCTACACAAAAAAACGGGCGCCAGGCGCCCGTCTTCCAAACTCATCGATGGGCCATGCCGGGCATGGGTCCAGGGATCAAATGACCCCCTTCTCCTTCAACAGGCCAATCGAATCACTCACGTTCTCGTGAATGCCCAGTTTCCGCGCAGACAGGCCCATGGCCAGACCCAGCAACTGGGTGAAGTACAACACCTTCACATCGGTCTTGATGCCGAACTCGGTCTCGGCACGCACCTGGTGCATCTCCAGACCGGAGTGGCAGGTCGGGCACTCGGTGGCGATCACTTCCGCACCGGAGTCTTCCGCCGACTGCAGCAGGTTCAGCACCAGCTGGGTCGAGGTATCGGAATCGGACAACGTGTGCGCACCCCCGCAGCAGGACGTCTTCAACGGATACTCGACGTTCACGGCACCCGCGGCACCCAGAAGGTCATCCATGAAGTGCGGCTGATAGCTGGAGTCGGAGCCCGGGCCATTGTCCTTCTCCGGGAAGATCTGGCGCGGACGGGTGTACATGCAGCCGTAGTAGTTCGCGACCTTGATACCGTTCAGGCTCTTGGTCATCTTCTGCTTGATGCCTTCCGGGCCGAGTTCTTCCATCAGCCACTCGAGCAGGTGCAGGGTGCGAACGTCGCCGCTGTAGACCGGGTCATCCGACTGACGCGCAAGATCCTGCACGGTGTTCATCGCGTCTTCCGACGTGGCAGTTTCGAACTCGGCTTTCTTCAGGTTGTGATAGCAGCCGTTGCAGGGGGCCATCACGGTGTCCATGCCCATCTGCTCGGAGGCGATCGCCATGTTCCGTGCGGACAGGTAGGTCTGCAGCATGGGGTGAACGTTCTTCACCTCCATCGCCCCACAGCAGTTCCAGTCGCGCAGGTTTTCCATCTCGAGACCCAGCGCCTTCACCAGCACACGGGTGGAGCGGTCATACGGCCCACCGGAGCCCTCAAGTGCGCAACCCGGATAGTAAGCAACCTTAGCCATGAGCGGCCTCCTTCTGTTCGCGCACGTAACTCTTCAGCACGTCCCCGGTCTTGCCCCAGGACTTGGTGCGCGGCGTATGAATCGTGTTGAAGCCCATCGCCATCAGGTGCTTCACCGGGAGGTGCTTCATCATGCGGAAGACAAACACCTTCAGCCATTCCTGCAGAAGCGGCTGGCCAGTCTTCTTGAAGAAGTTCTGCATCACCTTGCCGTCTTCGATGCGGCCGGTCTTGTAGATCTGATCGGCGAACTCTTCATCAAAGATGCTGGACGGGGTCTTTTCGGTGATCCCTTCCTCTTCCATCCAGTGCGCCAGCGCCTTCATCACGCCTTCCGGCTTCACGTCCTTCGGGCAGATGTTCGTGCACTTGTTGCAAGACACGCACTGCCAGATGATGTCCTTGTCCTTGACCAGCTCTTCCTTCATGCCAAGGCGGGTCAGGTAGATCCAGTAGCGCGGATTGAACTGCACATTCTGCGCATACATCGTGCAGGAGTTGGTGCAGGACCCGCACTGCCAGCAGCGGTGCACATTCTCCGCACCCGTGTAGGTCTGAATCTTCGTCTCGAAATCGTCGTCGTAATCGCGAACGGTGCGCGGGGCAATCATGGTGTTCCAGTGACCGGAAACATCCACCCCGTCGACCACCAGCTCGTCGTGCTGCTGGAGTCGTTCGTCCTCGATCAGTGCTTTTTCATGTATTGCCATGACGTCTCTCCGAAAACCTGTATAGCAGGCTCAAGTTCGTTCCGTTGTTCAATGCAGCGACGCATCGGTTCCTTTCAGGCGACCTTCCGGGGAATCGATCCCCAGCAGCTTCACGGCCAGTTCCAGCGGGTCCTGCTTGCCACCAAACTGGTTGTCGATCATCCCGAAACTCATCGACAGGGCACGGGCGTAATCCGAATAGGCCTGAACCCAGACCAGATCCGTCACGAACGGCAGGTCCCGGTAAAAGCCCTCTTCGGACAGCGCCTCGTAAAACCAGCGCCGCGCCCCCTCGATCGCACCGACCGACTCCCCGATCGGGATCGACCGCAGCGTGTCGTTGGCGCGAATGAACTCGCGCAACGCCCCGGTCGTGGTCGATGTGTCCCAGACCCAGCGACAAGCCAGTGGCATGGCGTCGGGATCCGCGAAATGCAGGATCTCGGCACCGAAGTCCCAGATCGCCCGGCGCAGTTTCTTGTCGTCTGCCGCCAGGTCCGCGAACGCGGCCAGGCGGGAGTCGACACCCACATCCGGACGGATCAGGGCACGCACCCCGTCCACCAGGGCCCCTTGCCGTTCCGCCATCAGGGAAACCAGCTTCCGGCGAACCGAAAAGACCAGCCCCCCAAGGGCTCGCACATCCTCCGCATCGATCTCGTCGCCCTTGGCCACGATCGCCGCAAAGACTTCGTGCTTCGAACGCAAGGCCTCGATGAACGTCTCCAGCCCTTCGACCCCGCCCGCTTCGGCGATGGCCCCTTTCAGAGCGGAGAGCTTGGACGCGAGGATCTCCTTGTCAAAGGTAACCTCAAGCGGCTCCGGGACCAGTCCCGAAGCCGCGTCGTCGCTGACGACCTCAGCCGGCTTTCTGAACCAGCGCATGCAGATCCGCAACCGCGCGGCCACCCGCGGCGGCACCCTGGGTGATCGAATCGTCGATCGTCTCGGGGCCGTAGGCCGCGCCGCAGGAGTAGATCCCCTTGCGGGTGGTGCCACAGGTGTTGGTGTACTGCTCGGCCTTCTCGATGAAGCCGTGCTTCTCGAGGCCGATACCGAACACCTGGGAAAGCTCGGGGTTATCGGCGTTCGGATCCATGCCAATGGCATGCACGACGATATCGAACGGGATGATGATCGGGCGCTTGACCAGGGTATCTTCACCCTTGACCAGCAGGCGACCATCGCCCGAGGCCGTCACTTCCGCGATACGGGCCTTCACGAACTTGGTCTTGAACTCTTCCTGGGACTTCCAGTAGAACTTGTCTTCGTACAGGCCGTAGGTCCGGATGTCCATGTAGTAGATGAACACGTCCGTTTCCGGCGAGATCTCCTTGATCTCCATCGCCAGGTTGGCGGAGACGGTACAGCAGATCTTGGAGCACCACTCGCGGCCGATCTGACGGTCACGGGAACCGACGCACAGCAGGATGCAGACGCGCTCCGGCACGCGGCCGTCGGACGGGCAGGCGATCTTGCCGCTGCCCACCATCTGTTCCATCTGGGTGGTGGTCAGCACATCTTCATACGTGCCAAAGCCCCACTCCGGCTTGTTGATGGAGTCGAAATGGGTAAAGCCGGTGGCCAGAACCACGGCGCCCGCCTGGACGGACTCTCCGTTGGTCAGCGTGGCGGTGAAGTTACCCGCCTCGCCTTCCAGCTTCTCGACCTTGGCGCTCTTGTGCACGGTCGAGTTGGCGTCGTCTTCGACGCGCTTGACCATGCGACCAATGGCGTCCTTGGCCCACTCGCCGGAAGGCACCAGCTTGGCGTAACCCGACAGGATCGGGGCGCCGCCCAGGACGTCTTCCTTCTCGACAACCACGGCCTTGTAGCCGGCCGAGTTGACATTGGCGGCAGCGGCCAGACCGGCCGGCCCACCACCCACTACTAGAACGGTATCTTGCTGCATCAGACCTTGCCCCCGTAAGCGAGTTCAGGATTGTAGAGGTATTCGATATTGCCGGCTTCGACTTCCTTCAGGTATTCCTGGAAGGTCTTCTTGGCCTCGGACCAGGACATGCCCATCTTCTCGACCAGGTCCTCGCAGGGCGACGCGTGCCACTGCAGCTGGACGATCTTGAACGGGTCCGCACCGCAGGCCAGGGCCGCGAACTGGACTTCCGCCATGATCGGGATCTGGAAGTTCTGGTTGTGTGCCTTGCCGATCCACTGGTTCTTGTCCATGGTCGTGACACAGCCGGTATCGTTGGCCAGCATCACGTCGGCGTTGGCTTCCTCGCGGGCCACGCGGATCTTGCGATCCATCGTGAACGAGCGAGTGAATTCGCGCTCGGAGATGATGTGGCGGAAGCCGAAGCCGCAGCAGTCGTACCACGTGGAATAGTCGATCACCTGCGCACCCAGAGCCTGGGCGGTGGAGGTGATGATCGCGGTACGGTTGCCGCCCAGCACGGTCGGATCGTACACCGCGTCCTCGTGGACCATCTTGTAGTAATGGCAGGCCACGTGAGCGGTGGTGCGGATGTTGGAGACGTCGATGGTCTGCAGCTCGGAAGCGATACGGTTACGCATCACGTGCACCCACTCGGAGTAGTGGATGATCTCTTCCGGGATGACCAGCTTGCCGTCGACCAGGCGACCCAGCTTGCCGAGGATCTTGGTGACCTTCTCGCGCAGCTCGGCGGACTCGATCAGGTACTTGCGGATCTCCTTGTAGTTGCCGAAGGAGGTGCCGCAATGCACCAGCGGGAAGAAATGACCCAGCTCGTGGCCGTGCTGCTTGCCGGAGACGTAGGCCTGGTGGAAGTTGCGCAGGAACACGGCAGCGAGCGATTCGACGTTCCCGATACCGGAGCCGTGGTAGTTCCACGCGGTGCAGGAGGTCTGGTCGGTTTCGTCGAGGTAGTCCTTGCCCGGCTCGAAGTCGAACTTGTTCATGAACCACAACAGCGAGGTCGGGTAGCCAGGGATGTTCCCGCACTGGCCACAGGACTTGTGGTGCCAAAGCTGCTTGGTCGGGATCTTCTTGTCCCAGCCGAACAGGGTCTTCACCGACATCGGCTCGTGTTCATCGTTGATGCGATGAATAATGATCTGGCCGTCCTTCTCGAGCTCGTACATATGCTCGCGGACGTCGTCCATGCGGTCGCCAAGGTCGACGGTGCGGCGGTCGACGTGCTTGCGCACCCAGTCGGTGGCCTTGACTGCGTCTTCCTTCGACAGGTCGGTCGACTGGAAGAACGAACCGTGACCGGCGATGCCCTGCCCGTCGGTGTTGTGGGAACCGGGCTTCATGGTGCCGGCGCCAGCGCCTTCACCATTCTGGTTGTGATTGCCTGGGGTCTGTTCACTCATAACGCTTCTCCTGATGTCTTGGATGCGGGAATCGGTGGACGACTTACTCGTCGTCTTCCTCTTCCTGCTCCTCGAGCCAGTCTTCGTAGTCCTCGCGCTTCTCGTCGATGAAGTCTTCGATCACGTCGAAGAGGTTCTCGTCCATCAGCTCGAGGGACTTCAGGACTCCGGTCATTTCCCAGATGGTGTACATCTCCACCGAGGTCTTCAGGGACACTTCCCAGGCGGTCTCGACCGTCTGCAGCGTCTTCACCGGAATCGCCTTGCGCAGGATGCGCAGATCACCTTCCACCTTCTGGATGTTGGGGCCCCAGTCAGGGAAGTGATCGGGCTGGATCATATCGGGAGACAGCTGGTTCCCCGTGGTGATCAGCTTGAGCATGACGCGGCCGAACGGACGAAGCACGTCCTTGGCGGACTGCATCTCGTGCTTGATGGCCACTTCGCGCATGATCGCGACCAGGCCACCAGGGGAGTTCTTGAACGGGCAGCGCGCCGCACAGGTCATGCACTGGGCGCAGGCCCAGATCTTTTCCTGCATCGCGTCGTAGATCTGCTCGACGTTCTCGGTCCAGAGCAGCTGCACGATCTCGCGCGGCGAGTAATCGTAGAACTGGGCGGACGGACACGTGGCCGTGCAGATGCCGCAGTTCAGGCAGCCGTTAAGCTCGTGGTCGTAGCGAAAATCTCCACGAATATCGTCGAAGATTTGCTGCATCTCAGCGTATGTCGCCATATCTCACACCTCTTCGCTTTAGGCGATGCAGGTTTCTTGTGAACCTTGCGCAGCCAGCCTAGACCTCGTCCAGGCACCAATCCAGTTACCGCATGGCAACCATCGTTATTCAGGATTCGGGGCGGCAACCCTTGCGAATTGCCGCCCCGAATCAAGCACCTGAAGCGCCTTAGCCCTTCTTGATCAGGAAGTAGAACTTGCCGCCTTCTTCCTTGTGCTCCATCAGCTCGTTACCGGTCTGCTTGGAAAACGCCTGGAAGTCCTTCACGGCGCCCGGGTCGGTCGCGATGATGTGCAGAACCTGGCCGGCGTCCATCGCGGCCAGCGCCTTCTTGGCGCGCAGGATGGGCAGCGGGCAGTTCAGGCCGGAAGCATCGAGTTCTTGGTCAAAGTTGGCCATCGTTTCTCTCCTTTGAGTGCGTTTTATCAGTCGTGTACTGCGGTCCGGTTGGGCCCTGTGCGCTGCAGCCATTACCGAACGGTAATCCACCGAATTCCCCCTTATAGGCGAATCGGCATCGGAATACAACCGAATTCTAATCCGGGCTTACCACCGGTTTTCCGGTCTGGGCCCACCCGACAATGCCGCCGCGCAGGCTGCTTGCACAGTCCACCCCCTGTTGGGCGAGAAAGGCGCAGGCCTGGGCGGAACGCGCCCCACTCTGACAGTAAATGACCACCGGCGCATCACTACCGGTGAACTCGTCCTTGCGCAGCGGCAAGGTGGCCAGCGGGACAAGCTCCGCTCCCGGGATCACGCCGCGACCGGTCTCGCCCGGCGAGCGCACATCCAGCAAACGAAAGCTCTTGCCCTCGTTGCGCCACTGTTCCAGTTCGTCCGGGGTGATCTCGGTAAATCCGTACACGCTGCGCTCCGGGTCGTTCACTTGCGGGGGATGCCGTACTCGTCGCGTGAGCTCTGACCGGCGGCCGCTCTACGCAAGGAGTGGGCGCGGAGCATAGCGAAACCGACCGGAAATGCAAACAAGACCAAGTGAGGAGAGGTGGATGGTCGCCCGGGACGAAAAGTTCTGCTATCGTCGCCCACGCTTAAGAAAACGCTGATGCAGACACATCAGCTTCATTGCTTCGCGGAGGATATCCCGGTGGACAAGAGCGAATTCCAGGTCGACGGCCACTATGCCGTCACGCTGAAAGACGAAAACGGCAAGTTGCGCCCTGCCAACATCTACGTGCACGACATGCAGGACAACTACATGATCGCGCGGCGTACCTCCGGCGGCGACGTGGGCCTGCTGTTCAAGATGGACTATGACGACGTCATCAAGCTCGTCCGCACCCACAAGGTGCTGGACCGCAAGAAGTTCATGGTGCCTGCGGCGATGCTCAAGCCGAAGCTGTGGGAAACCCGCGACAGCATGCGCACCTATTCGTCGGCCCCGGGGCTTGGCAAGTAACGACCGCCCCCGGCATGCCCACACCAGAGGGCCGGCGCCCGCCGGCCCTCGCGGCATGCCTTCTATTGTCCATTTCCTGCTCGCCGCCCTTCTGGTGGTGGCGAGCCTGGCGGTACCACCCGCCCACTCCAGCGGCGTTTCCCTGCCCGACCTGGGCGAGGCCTCCGGCGGCGTACTGACCCCGGCGGAAGAACGCGAGCTCGGCCGCTCCCTGCTACGCGAGGTCCGCCGCAGCGCCCCCCTGGTGACCGATCCCGAGATCGTCTTTTATGTCGACTCCCTGGGACGCCAGTTGCTGGCCAACGCACCCAGCGCCGATGGGCCGTTCTACTTCCTGACCATCGACAATAGCCAGGTGAACGCCTTCGCGATGCCCGGGGGCATTATCGGCATCCATGCGGGTCTGATGCTGGAGGTCCGCGACGAGGCCGAGCTGGCCGCCGTGGTCGCACACGAAATCGCGCATGTTACCCAGCGTCACCTCGCGCGCATGTTCGCGCGCGGGCGCGACATCAATTTCACCACCGGCCTCGCCATCCTGGCGGGCATCCTTGCCTCGGCGGTGGATCCGACCCTGGGCTCGGCCATCATTACCGGGGGTGTGGCCGGCGGCATCCAGCAACAGATCAACTTCACCCGCGCAAACGAGGCCGAGGCGGATCGGGCCGGGATGCAGATCCTGCAAGGCACCGGCTTCGACCCCAATGCGATGGCCGATTTCTTCGAGCGCCTGCAAGAGCTCTCGCGCGGGGTCGGCGACCAGGTGCCGGAGTACCTGCGCACGCACCCGGTCACTCTCGACCGGATCACCGACGCCCGCAACCGCGCCAACCAGATGGCTGCCAGCGACACCCGCAACCGCGGCCCCGAATTCCAGTGGATGCAGGCGCGCATGCAGGCGCTGCAGGATCCACGGCGAACCCTGGAACGCTTCCGCGCAACGGACACCCCTTCGCCCCAGCAGCGCTACGGGGCGGCGGTCGCCTATCTCCAACGCGGAGAACCCGGCCGCGCCCGCGAACAGCTCGAACGCCTCGATGCAGCGGACGCCCCCGGACTGACCCTCGAACTCGCGTTCGCAGCACTGCTGCGCGAGGAAGGCGACCACAGCGCGGCGCTGGAGCGGCTGGAAGATCTGGACGCGGTGTATCCCGGCCACCCGGTGATCCGCGAACGCCTGGCCCGGGTCCACCGCGACCTCGGGCAGCCCGAACGCGCCATTCGCATCCTGTCCGACATGATCCGCCGCGAGGCGGCCCCCAATCCGGAGCTCCTGCGCCTGCAGGCGGACATCGCGGACGCGGCCGGGTATATTGCAATCAGCCGCGAGGCCATGGCCGAATACTTCTTCCATCGCGCCCAGTACGAGGAGGCCGTGCGCCAGTTCGAGGCGGGGATGGACGCCTCGGATGCCAGCGAGCGCGACCGTCAACGCATCGAAGACAAGCGCGACACGGCCCGAGAGACCGCACGCGAGGCGCGCGAGGACCGGCGATAGAAACCGCGTACGCGGGGAATGTTCCCGCAGGACCATTCGTCTACCGACAGTCATAGAACTGCCCGAAAACCCACCACCAATACACCCGGACAAGAGAGGTAGAACTCCTCATGCACATCTCACGCCGAGAATTCATGCAGTTACTGGCCGCCGCCAGCGCCGCCGGTTTCCCCCTGGGCACCGCCGCCTGCAGCAACAACAAGGGCGGCACTGCGGGTGATCCCTACGACACCCTGGATCGCTTCGGCAATGTGCACCTGTTGCACTACACCGACTGCCACGCCCAGCTGAAGCCGGTGTACTTCCGCGAGCCGAACGTCAACCTCGGCGTGGCGGACATGCGCAACCGTCCGCCGCACATCGTGAGCGAGCACTTCCTCAAGCATTACGACATCGAACGCGACAGCATCTACGCCCACGCCTATACCAACCTGAACTTCATGGAAGCGGCCGAACAGTACGGTCGCGTAGGCGGCTTTGCGCATCTGAAGACGCTGATCAACAAGCTGCGTGACTCGCGACCCAACGCCCTCCTGCTGGACGGCGGCGACACCTGGGGCGGCGGCTCCGGCTCCGCGCTGTGGACCAACGCGCAGGACATGGTCGATGCACAGAAACTGCTGGGCATCGACGTCATGACCGGTCACTGGGAATTCACCTACGGCGCCGACCGTGTGGAAGAGGTCGTGAACGGCGACTTCGCCGATGCCGGCATCGACTTCGTCGCCCAGAACGTCCGCGACGTGGACTGGGGTGACCGCATCTTCAAGCCCTACGTGATCCGCGAGATGAACGGCGTGAACGTGGCGGTGGTGGGCCAGGCCTTCCCCTACACCCCAATCGCCAACCCGCGCTGGATGGTCGAACAGTGGTCCTTCGGCATCCGTCCGGACGACATGCAGGAGACCGTCAACGACGCGCGTGCCGAAGGCGCCGAGATCGTCGTTGCCCTGTCGCACAACGGCATGGACGTGGACATCAAGATGGCCGGCATGGTCGAGGGCCTGGACGCCATCATGGGCGGCCATACCCATGACGCCGTGCCGCAGCCCCTGCCAGTCGAGCGCCCCGACGGCGGGACCTGCCTGGTCACCAATGCCGGCTCCAACGCCAAGTTCGTCGGCGTGCTGGACTTCGACTTCCGCGACGGCGCAATCAAGGACTGGGAATACCGCCTCGTGCCGGTGTTCGCCGAGATGCTGCCGGAAGACCCGGCAATGGCGACCTACATCCACAACATGCGCAACAGCGAGGTCACCTGGAAGGGCGAGACCTTCAACATGGAGGAGAAGCTGTCCGAGGAACTGGCGGTCACCGAGGACCTGCTGTTCCGCCGCGGCAACTTCAACGGCACCTTCGACCAGCTGATCTGCGATGGCCTGATTGAATACAACGATGCGCAGATCTCGTTCTCCCCGGGCTTCCGCTGGGGCACCACCGTGCTGCCGGGCATGCCGATCACCTTCGAGCACGTGATGGACCAGACCGGTCTCACCTACCCGGAGATGACCCGCAACGCCTTTACCGGTGCCCAGATCAAGGAGATCCTGGAAGACGTGGCCGACAACCTGTACAACGCCGATCCGTTCTACCAGCAGGGCGGCGACATGGTCCGTGTCGGCGGCCTGAAGTACGCCATCGACCCGAGCGCCAGTGCCGGCAACCGGATCTCCGAAATGGAACTGGACGGCAGGAAGCTGGACGCCGACAAGGAATACGTCGTCGCCGGCTGGGCCAGCGTGCAACAGAGCGTGCCCGGCGGTGTCGGGGTCGACATCTGGGACGGCGTCGCCGATTACCTGCGCAGCCAGGACGGTAATGTGCGCATCAGCGACCTCAACGAACCGAAGGTCAAGGGCATCGGCGAGGACAACCTCGGCTACGTCCCGACCACCGAGGACATGTACCGCAGGTCCTGATCGGTTCGCACCCCCTTCCGGGGGCAACCCTGGAACGAGAAAGCCCCGCTCATGCGGGGCTTTTTTGTGGTTCATCGAGCATTACCGGGGAAGGCGGCGCGGATTTTGAGGAAGAAGTAGTCCTGGTCGCGGTAGCCATAGGCCCGACGCTTGATGACCTTGATCGTGTTGTTAATGCCCTCGACGACGCTGGTGTTCAGCCGGTGGCGGCAGCGCGAGACGATGCCGGGCAGGTAGGGCTCCAGCAGGCGTGCGAAGCGCTGCAGGGCTTGGATTCCGCTGTCGCGGGCTTGCTGCACCCATTGCCGCCACGCCTGGTACGTCCGCTCGGGGCTGCGCTGGAACCACAGTCGCTTGAGTTCGTCGCGTAAGAGGTAGACCGTCAGTAACGCTTGGTTGGCCTGCAGCAGCTCGTCCAGGCGCACCGCCTGGCCAGCATTCAACGACGTCCTGTTGCGCAACAGCAGCCAGCGGCTGGACTTGATCACGCGTCGGGCCTGTCGGTCGTCGCCCAGGCGCTTCGCCTCATCGACCCGCACCCGGTCGATCACCTCGCGCCCGTACTTGGCCACCACATGGAACAGGTCGTAGACGATCTCGGCCCGGGGGCACTGCGCCCGGATCTCGAGCTCAAAGGCCGTGGTCATGTCGATCGCCACCGCCTCGATGCGCTCGCACACGCCTTCGGGGAGCTGCTCGAAGAAGGCCCGCGCCGTCTCGCGCGAGCGGCCTTCGCCGACCCACAACACCTGGCGCCGGATCGGCTCGATTACCACGGTCGCGTAGCGGTGGCCCTTGTGCAGGGCGAACTCGTCCATCGCCAGATAGCGGATCGATGCCCAGTCCGGCTCCGGCAGCGCCGCCGCCAGGCGATGCCGGTCCACCGTCTTCACGGTGTGCCAGCCCAGGCCATAGAATGCGGCCACGGCCTGGATACTGGCTGAACGCAACAACTGACTGCAGGCATCCGCCAACCGGTTGGTCAGCCGCTGATAGCGCCCCAGCCAGCTCAGACGTTCCAACTGGGGACCGCCGCAGTGCTCGCACCACACCCGGCGACGCGGCACTACCAACACCACCCGATATTCGAACAGGGGAAGATCCCGCACCCGCCGTACCGTCGTCTCGTGCACCTGCCGGGTCCGATGACCGCAGCGCTCGCAGTGCATCCATTGCCGCGTCGGCTTCAGGTGCAACTCCAGCGTGCCGCCGGCCTCCTCCGGCCAAACCGCACGCTCCAGCCGATAGCCTTCCCAGCCCCCCAGCTTCTGCAACGTCTTCTTGTCCAGCATCGCTCTCTCCCGCGTCCTTCCTGGCTCCACGCGAGACTACGATGCCCTTCAGCGCACGAACACCTCCCCGGTATCCTTCGATGAACCTTTTTT
>NZ_AQXS01000006.1:0-155079 GCF_000376905.1 Thioalkalivibrio sp. AKL6
TGGTTCATCGAGCATTACCGGGGAAGGCGGCGCGGATTTTGAGGAAGAAGTAGTCCTGGTCGCGGTAGCCATAGGCCCGACGCTTGATGACCTTGATCGTGTTGTTAATGCCCTCGACGACGCTGGTGTTCAGCCGGTGGCGGCAGCGCGAGACGATGCCGGGCAGGTAGGGCTCCAGCAGGCGTGCGAAGCGCTGCAGGGCTTGGATTCCGCTGTCGCGGGCTTGCTGCACCCATTGCCGCCACGCCTGGTACGTCCGCTCGGGGCTGCGCTGGAACCACAGTCGCTTGAGTTCGTCGCGTAAGAGGTAGACCGTCAGTAACGCTTGGTTGGCCTGCAGCAGCTCGTCCAGGCGCACCGCCTGGCCAGCATTCAACGACGTCCTGTTGCGCAACAGCAGCCAGCGGCTGGACTTGATCACGCGTCGGGCCTGTCGGTCGTCGCCCAGGCGCTTCGCCTCATCGACCCGCACCCGGTCGATCACCTCGCGCCCGTACTTGGCCACCACATGGAACAGGTCGTAGACGATCTCGGCCCGGGGGCACTGCGCCCGGATCTCGAGCTCAAAGGCCGTGGTCATGTCGATCGCCACCGCCTCGATGCGCTCGCACACGCCTTCGGGGAGCTGCTCGAAGAAGGCCCGCGCCGTCTCGCGCGAGCGGCCTTCGCCGACCCACAACACCTGGCGCCGGATCGGCTCGATTACCACGGTCGCGTAGCGGTGGCCCTTGTGCAGGGCGAACTCGTCCATCGCCAGATAGCGGATCGATGCCCAGTCCGGCTCCGGCAGCGCCGCCGCCAGGCGATGCCGGTCCACCGTCTTCACGGTGTGCCAGCCCAGGCCATAGAATGCGGCCACGGCCTGGATACTGGCTGAACGCAACAACTGACTGCAGGCATCCGCCAACCGGTTGGTCAGCCGCTGATAGCGCCCCAGCCAGCTCAGACGTTCCAACTGGGGACCGCCGCAGTGCTCGCACCACACCCGGCGACGCGGCACTACCAACACCACCCGATATTCGAACAGGGGAAGATCCCGCACCCGCCGTACCGTCGTCTCGTGCACCTGCCGGGTCCGATGACCGCAGCGCTCGCAGTGCATCCATTGCCGCGTCGGCTTCAGGTGCAACTCCAGCGTGCCGCCGGCCTCCTCCGGCCAAACCGCACGCTCCAGCCGATAGCCTTCCCAGCCCCCCAGCTTCTGCAACGTCTTCTTGTCCAGCATCGCTCTCTCCCGCGTCCTTCCTGGCTCCACGCGAGACTACGATGCCCTTCAGCGCACGAACACCTCCCCGGTATCCTTCGATGAACCTTTTTTGTGGCCCTCTTCCGGCTGACCCGTCTCCGGACAAGTCGCCCGGGGCACCGGGGTTCTCTCTAAACATCCACCCAGCGCCCGCTGGCATCACGGCAGGCCGTGCCGTTAATCGTTTCGGGGTAGCCGTCCATGGTGGCCTGCACCTGGTACTCGCGGCAGTCCTGCCCCGAGGAGCGGTAGGTCCGGGTCGGTGTGGCGTGGTACTGATGCCCGGTATTCGGGTTGCGCCAGGTCGAGCTCTGGCGATCCGGGACCGTCTCCAGCGTACGCGACACGCGCATCCGGTCTACGTCATCCATGCTCCGCCCCACCGAACCGCCAACCGCCGCACCCGCCAGGGTCCCGGCAATAATCGCCGCAGTACGCCCGCGCCCGCCCCCGATCTGACTGCCGATAACACCGCCTGCCGCGCCCCCGATCAGGGCCCCCGTCTGCTGCTTGCTCACCGTCTGACACCCCGACAACAGCAAAATCAGGCCCGCTGCCACCAGGAACAGCACTAGTTTTGTCATCTCTGCCTCCATTGCGCGGCCAGGGGCTGCGCGATTCGGTCTCGCCATTAAGGAAACACTGATTAATGTGCACACTCGCGCTCGAGTCGCTTTTGCGTGCGAACAAGGCGCGGTGACTGCCGTGCAGTCATTCTGCACAAGGGAGCCGCAACGCCGTGCGCACGCCCGTTTTTGATCAACAACGGGCGGCCGAGCCCCTGCTTTTAATGGTTTGTGGGGTTGGCACCCCAGGTTCCCCGATCCTGCGTTGCACCCCTTGCCGGTAGAACCACTACCGGCTGCGGACCGCGCCTTGTCTCGGAAAACCTGGCGTGCCAACGCGAGTGTGCGCATTAATCAGTGTTTCCTTAAGCCTAGACCGGCCAAGCTGAACGCTTCGTGAAAGGGTCCGCGGGACAGGAACCACCCACGAATGTGACCTCCAGGAGGCAAAATTTCCAACTGGTTCAAGACACGTGCGCGAAACCTCCCATTCACCTCTCAGAATCAACCCCGTCCGCTGTTCCCGGCGGACATCCATTCCTACACTGTCCCTCGGTAAACGACACCCCCGGTGAAGTGAGGAACGTGACCATGATCAAGAAGATATTCGCCACTGCAATTGTTGCCAGCGTTTTCGCATCCAGCCCCCTGATGGCCCAGTCGGCCGGGGGCGCGGGAGGCCCCTCCGCTGGGACCAGTGCGGGCGCCAGCGCCAGTGCCCCGCAGGGCACCCCCAACTCTCCGGTCGCCGGCGGCTCCCCGTCGGGCGGCATCTCCGCTGCGGCCCGCTCCGAACCCGGCGCGGTCTCGCGCATCGCCACCCGTTCCGGCCGCCTGGTCGGCCTGATCGCGTCCACCGGGACCACCCCGGGCACGGGCACCACTCCGGGTAGCGGTACCACCCCGGCCACGGGCACCCGGTAACGCACGCCCATGCGGACCAATCCGCTCTTCCTTCGCGAAGGCCGCCTCCGGGCGGCTTTCGCATGTCTGGGCCTGGGAATTTTCGTGAGCCTGATCACGGCCTGCGGTAGTGGCGGTCCCACACCGCTGGGGGCATCCCTGCAAAGCATGGTATCCGGTGGCCCGGATGCGTCTTCCCGCGCGGAGGAAATCCCCTACGCCTCGCTCGCGGTCCACACCGAACATCACCGGGGACTGCTGATCCTCGGGGCGATGTCCAATGGACACACGTACTGGCCGAGTGCCGAGGGCTTGTCGCTCCAACTGCACGACGGGGGCCTGTTTGCCACCGCCGGCCTCGGCGCCGACCTGCTTGGCACCCACCACCCCGACCTGGAAACGCCCCCATGGCGCGGCGAGGCCTCCGCAGGCTACCGGATCGAACGCCATGTCCGGGATGACTCGGGAACCGTGGTGCGCCACGTCGGCCAGGGCACCCTCGAGTGCGCCGCACCCTCGGCGCGGGACCTCCCCCTGGCGACCCTGGAGCTCGAGCGTTGCCGCGAGCGAATCGACTGGCAAGGGGACGGCACTACCCGTGCCGAACTCTGGCGCGACCCCGAAACCCGCGATCTATGGGCATACGACGGCCAGGCCTGGCCGGGCGGCCCCATGATCGCCTGGCAGGTGGCTCGCCCCTGGTGGTAGCCCCGGCAGGAGGCCTGATGCAACACCCTATCCGTTTCCCTTGGCTGGCCCTGTGTCTGCTGGCCGCGGCTCCGTCCGCGGGCCTGGCCGACCGTTCGCCCGCCGAGACCCCGCTCACCGATCACTGGGTGGCCTGGCAAGGCGAGCTGTCCGCGCCAATCGACTGGGCCTACAGCTTTGGCCTGCGCAGCCGCGATATGCGCCCGGTCGACCACGAACGCAGGCGGCTCCTGGCCGAGATTGAACTGATCGCACAAACCATGGACATCGCCGGGCGCCCACACGTCGCGCAAGCGCTGGACAACTGGAGCCGTACGGTCGAGTCGATGGAGCCCACCCCCCATGCGCGCAGCGCGGAACGTCTCGATCTGCCCTGGCTCCTGGCCAACCTGCGGCATGCCCCGACGGCGACGGACCTGGAACATATCGGTTACTGCGACCCGCCCGACTGGGTGGAGCTGTGGTCCATGGATGGCGTTCAGCGCCACGAATGGGACCCGGGCATGACCTTGCAGGACCTCCTGTCACGTCCGCCACGCGCCGCGGTGCGCGGCTCCGATACGGCCGCCGTAGTGACACCGCTTGGCGAAGTCCATGTGTTCGGGGTCGCGGCCTGGAACAGGGAAGACAATACGATCGCCCCCGGCACACGGGTGATGGCCCATCTCAACATCCGCGACCTTGGAGGCACCCTGGAGGGGGACCTGCTCAACCATCGTCTGCCGCGCTTTCTCGCCACTCGCCTGCCGGGTGACAACTGCACATTACGGACCCTCCCATGAACATTACCGCTTCGCGCCTGCGCCGCCGCAGCCTGGTGGCCGCCGTACTCGTCGGCCTGGGCATTCCCTCCGCCCAGGCCGAGGACTTCGGACTCGGCCTGGGCCAGCGGGACACCGGTGGCATCGGCCTGATGCAAACCCCGACAGCCCGCACCGGCGATGCCGGCCATTTCGCGGGAGGCTGGAATCGCACCTTCCCTTATCGCCGCTGGAGTGTCTTCGTCCAGCCCATGGACTGGATGGAACTGGGCTTCCGCTACGTCCAGGTGGAAAACCGGGCCTACCTCGCGGCCGGTGATGATGACCGCTACAACATCGACAAGGGCGTCGACATGAAGCTGCGCCTGAAGCAGGAGACCCGGTACATCCCGGAGGTGGCCGTGGGCTTTCAGGATCTCGGCGGCACGACCCTGTTCGGCGGCGAATATCTGGTCGCGAGCAAACGCTGGAACAACCTCGACTTCTCCCTCGGGCTCGGCTGGGGCTACCTCGGTAACCACGGAGACATCGAATCGCCGCTGGGCTGGATCCACGACAGCTTCGACCGCCGCCCGCGGTCCGCCGGCGGCGGCCAGGGGGGCGAAGTCGCCACGCACCAGATGTTCCGCGGTCCCGCCGCGCTGTTCGGCGGGGTGGAATACCAGACCCCCTGGGATCGCCTGCTGCTGCAGGTCGAGTACGAGGGCAACACCTATCAACAAGAGCCCCAGAGCAATGCCCAGGAACAGGACTCGCGCTTCAATTTTGGCGCCCGCCTGCGCCTGACCAGCAACGTGGAACTGCATGCCGGCTGGCAGCGCGGGAACACCGCGATGGTCGGCCTGCACTTCACGACCAATCTGGCTCGACTCTCGCAGCCCAAGGCCGATGATCCACCCCCGGTCGAACCCGCGCATCTCGACCGCCGCGACTGGGACGCGGTCGCCGCGGACCTCAATGCCAACGCCGGGATTCATGTGACCGAGATTCGCCAGGTCGGCGACATCATTCAGGTGACCGGCCAGCCCAGCCGCTTCCGCGACCTGAAGCAGTCCGAAGGGCGCGCCAACCGCCTGCTGGAAGCCCAGGCCGAAGCTGGCATTCATACCTTCCAGTATCGCTGGCAGACCCTCGGTCTCGATCTGCGCGAGAGCCTGCACGATCGCGAGGCTTTCGGCCGTGCCCTGGCTTCGGCCGATCACGAAACCGACTACCGCCACAGTGTGCGGGTACGCGATGCCAAGCCCACCGACAACGATCGCGGCGAGGTGCTCTACGCAGCCGAGCCGCGCCGGTTCGAATGGGGCATGGGGCCCTCGCTGGAGCAGAACTTTGGCGGACCGGATGGCTATCTCTATCGCCTCTCGGCCTACCTGGACGCCAGCTATTTCCTGAGCCAGGGCACCTGGATCTCGTCGATGCTCTCCACCACCTTGCTGGACAACCTGGAGAACTATGACTACATCGCCGACTCCGAACTGCCCCGCGTGCGCACGCACATCGGGGACTACCTGGCCGAGACCGATGTGGGAATTTCCAACCTGCAAGCCACGCATACCCAGCGTCTCGGCCAGGACTGGTACGCAATGGCCTACGGCGGCCTGCTGGAGACCATGTACGCCGGCATCGGGGGCGAGATCCTGTACCGGCCGTTCAACAGCCGCTGGGCCCTGGGGGTCGATGCCAACTGGGTCCGCCAGCGCGAGTTCGACCAGCAGTTCGGCCTGCGCGACTATGAACAGGTGACCGGGCACGTCACTTCCTATCTCGATACCGGTATCCAGGACATCCATGCCCGAGTCAGCGTAGGCCGCTATCTCGCAGGGGATCTCGGGACCACACTCGACTTCTCGCGCCAGTTCGACAATGGCGTGGTGGTTGGTGCCTGGTCGACCTTCACCGACGCCGGCGACGACTTCGGCGAAGGCAGCTTCGACAAGGGTCTGTACCTGTCGATCCCCTACGATTCATTCTTCTCCACCTCCAGCCGCAACCGGGCCAACATCGCCTGGCAGCCGCTGACCCGCGACGGTGGGGCGCGCCTGAACCGGCGCCATCAGCTCTTCGACATCACCGAGGAGCGCCAACTCGGTCGCTACTGGGACGAGCCCGACGCCACCTGGCGATAACTCTTAGGTATCCGGGTCCCTCGGGGCCCGGATACCGCTTCCACCAGACCCGCCGCCCTTTGCGCCGGCAGCGACCAGCCCAGCCTCAGCCCGGCCGCATGCACAACCGCTGGCGGCGCGGGGCCCGTGCCAGGATGCCAGCCGGGCAGGCCGTCGATTCCCATGTCGTCGGGCCTTCTGAATGCCCACTCTCCCCCGTTTGCGCTTGAGTTCGACCTTCACGGAGTCTCGCGAGGCCGGTGATACCGACCCTCTGCACCTACACGGCCGCAATCGATTCCGGCGACCCGCCCTGCCACAAAAAGGCCCCGGCAAGAGCCGGGGCCTCGGGTTAGCGCGTTCGCGATCGCCAATCCTTGTCAGGAAGCGCTATTTGTAGGAGTAGTGATAGTAACCGTACCCGTAACTGGTCGAGGCCTTGTACTCGATCGAGTTCAGGATACAACCGCGCACGTCGACCCCGGCCGCTTCGAGACGCCTCCGGGCCGACTCGATCTCGCGCAGCGGATTCAGCTGGAAACGCACGACCATCAGGGTGGTCGCGCACTGACGTGCCACCACGGCCGCATCGGTCACCGCCAGGATCGGGGGCGTGTCGATCAGCACCAAGTCGTAGTCGCGGCTGACTTGCTCCAGCAGACGGCTGAAACGATCCCCCATCAGCAGCTCCGACGGATTCGGCGGAGCACTCCCGCGGGCGATGTAGTGCAGCCCATCGATCTCGGTGCCTCGCAGGATCCCGTCCAGCGATTCGCGGTCGGCCAAATACTCCGACAGGCCCCCGTCACTGCGTTGCCCGAACGCATGATGCACATGCCCCTTGCGCAGATCGGCATCAATGACCAGGACCCGCTGCCCCGCCTGAGCACAGACTGCGGCAAGATTCACCGATACAAAACTCTTGCCGACATCCGGACTCGGCCCGGTGATCACCAGGCGATTGTCTCCGGCTTCGAGCATCGCAAAGTGCAGGCTGCTGCGCAGTCCGCGCAGCGCCTCGATGGCGTCGTCGGCCGGGTCAAGGGAGGCGAGCACGCCACCCGGCACGTCGAAGCCGCGCGGCTGACGCCGCCGCTTGACCCTGCGCAGCAGGTTCTCCTGCTGCCGCGACCGGGGAACACTGGCGTACACAGGCAGATCGATACCCTCGATCTCTTCCTGGGATTCCACACCGCGCGTCAACATCCCGCGGACCAGCACCAGCGCAATGGCCAGGCCACCGCCAAAGACCGTGGACAACATCACGATCATCCTGCGCTGCGGCTCCACCGCCGAGAGGCCGGCCTGCGCATCGTCCAGGATGCGGACATTCCCGACCGTACTGGCCCGGGCAATATCCATTTCCTGCATGCGATTCAGCAACTGCACATAGATGTCCTGATTGACCTCGACATCGCGGTTCAGGCGCAGGATCTGCTGCTGGGTCTCCGGCAGCGCACCGATC
The DNA here is from genome assembly GCF_000376905.1 of Thioalkalivibrio sp. AKL6. NCBI lineage: Bacteria > Pseudomonadati > Pseudomonadota > Gammaproteobacteria > Chromatiales > Ectothiorhodospiraceae > Thioalkalivibrio > Thioalkalivibrio sp. AKL6. Next base: position 7,758 of record NZ_AQXS01000006.1, read on the forward strand.
TCTTCATTCAACCGGCCGCGCTCGCTTCGCAACTTCTGACGCTTCTCGATCAGTGCCGCATAGGTCGGATGGCTGGGCGTATACCGCCGGGATATCTCCGCCTCTTCGAACTCCAGCTCATTGAGCTGACGCTCAAGGTTGACCAGCCGGTCCAGCACGGTGCGGGTCTCCTGCGAAAGGTCCACGCTCTCGCGCTCCATCCGGTATTCATTCAGGGCGTCTTCGGCCGTTTGCAGTTGTTCGCGAACATCCGGAACCTTCTCCTCCAGAAACTCGAGGCTCTTCTCCGCCTCGGCCGCCTTGCGCTGAACGTTCTGCGTGAGGTAGATCTGATTGATTGTATTCAGGATGCGGCGCGCATGGTCCGGGTCCGGGTCGGTCAGGGCCAGGCTGAACACGCCACTCTCCCGACCCTGCTGTCCGACATCGAACTGGGCGCGCAGGCCATTGATCGCGGCCAGGCGGGAACGCCTCTGGATATCGAAGCGGGCCCCAGGGGCCGCCTCCAGTTCGGCCACCCGGAGCCGCACGTCGCCATCAAGAAACTCCACGTCCGCGCCGACCCGGCCCTCGCCCAGGTCGCGATCGCCGCCCAACAGGCGATAGTGGTTGTCATCCAGGACCTCCAGCGTGAAGGTGTGTCCCTCGTATGCACGGGCCACCCGGAAGTCGCCAACATTGAGGGACTCGCCCGCCCAGACGCTCGAACCTGCAAAGGCAGGGCGCTCCATGCCGCGCCGCACCAGGTAGTCCCCCACCACGGGCATGCGGTGCGGGCGCACCACCAGGTCCAGCGACTCCTGGTCGACCGCGCGTCCGAGGACCATGCGGGAGCGGAGGATCTGTAGCTCGGCCTCGACACGGGGTTCCTGCCCCAGCATTTCACGCACGTTGGCCAGGGGGCTGCTGAAACGCCCCATGTCTTCGACCTGCACCAGCGCATCGGCCCGGTAGATCGGAGTCGACAGCGTCGCATGGATCGCGCCCGCCACTGCGAACAGGACCGTGATCGCCACGATCCACCACTTGTGGTCCAGCAACTGACCGAGCAGTCGGCCAATATCCAGTTCGCCTTCCGGCCCCCCGGGAGAATGATTCTGGGTCATCGGGATTTACCTGTGTCGAAGATCATCGATTGAGCCGCCGCGCCCAGGCGTCGGCAGCCTCCACGAGCAGGGCATGTGCCTGCCCGAATACCTCGGGGCTCTTGCCATAGGGATCAGGAACATCACGGCCCCGGCCATCTTCCAGCCAGTGACCGAAGCGCATCGTCTTGCCCAGCACCTCGGGGTGGCACGCCCCCACTGCCTGCCGCTGCCGCTCGCTCATGACCAGCACCAAGTCGGCGTGATGCAGGAGCTCCGGCTCCACCTGACGCGCCACGTGTGCCGAGACATCCAGGCCGTCGACCTCGGCGAGACGCCGGGCTTCGGGGTGAACGCCCTCCCCGACCAGGGCCCCAAGGCCGGCGGATTCCACCGCGCGCTCGGGCAAACGATTACGCAACAGGGCTTCCCCAATGGGGCTGCGGCAGATGTTGCCGGTACAAACCACCAGAATCCGATTGAACATGGCTAGAAGTCGTCGCTGAGGTTTCGAACATCTCGCGTGGTCCGCGATGCCTGATAGACCGCGCTCACGGTGGGCAGGATCTGACTGATCACGCGATTCCAGCGCCCGAGGGGCGTGGTGGTGACATAGACGATGTCCAGCGGTTCGAGCTCGAACTCGGCCCCGAGCATCAGTGCCGAGGCATTGCGCGCGTCCAGCTGATAGACGGTCGCGAGCTTGTCGCTCTCGGGTGGTGCACGGCGGATCACGAAGATCCCGCTGGCATCCGCCCGGGTTTCATTGAAGCCTCCAGCCTGGCTCAGCGCATCCATCAGGGTGACCTGACCACGGCCCAGGGGCAGGCGCTGAGGATCACCCACCTCGCCCATCACATAGACCTGCTGGCCGGCGGTGTCCGGGATGTGCAGGACATCCCCATCGCGCAACAGCCGGTTCTGCGACATGTCCCCATGGCGCAGCATCTCGTAGAGCGAGACGACGATTTCCTCTCCGTCCCGAGTGAGGATCACCTCATGCCAGTTGGCCGTGTCCGCCAGACCACCAGCCTGGTGGATGGCATCGAGCACCGTCTGCGGGACGTTCGTAATGGGCTGCACACCCGGCTCGCGCACCTCGCCCGTCACCCGGACCTTCTGCGAGTTGAACGCGGCGAGCCGCACCTCGACCTGGGGTTCGTTCACAAAGGCCGCCAGGTCGCGCGCAATCAGATCGCGCACCTCCGCGACCGTGCGCCCCTCCACATGCACCCGTCCGATATACGGATAGAAGATCGTGCCGTCCGAATGCACGGTGTTGCCCGATTCCACCGCCGACCGCTCGCTCCCGGCCGGGATGGTCAGCTCCGGGTGCTCATACACAATGACCGCCAGCACATCGCCACGACCCACGCGGTAGTCGTACTCGTCGACGTCCCGCACCAAATCATCGCTCGCCCGCCGCAGGTCCGGCGGTACCGAGCGCTGCTCCTGTGCCCGGATCAGACCGAACGTAATCGGTTCAATGTCGACCAGATCTTCGACCGGGGCACTCGAGCTGCGCTCGGAGATATGCCCGCCAGGTGCCCAGGCACAACCGCTCAGCGCCAGTAGCGTGACCAGCGACAGGGCCCAGCGAATGGGGGTTGTCTCGTTCATGGATCATCCTCTTTCGCGCATTACCGCAACGCCTGCCGTGCCAGCAGCTGCGGGGCTTCCAGTGATCGTGGCGAACCCGGGCGGCTTGGGCCTCAAGCGGGGTAACCCTGTCACGAATGAGCAGGATCGTCGCCGAACTGGCGCAGAATATCGGCGCACCCCCCCCGGGGGACAACGCCCAAACACGAAACTTACGGGCCTGTTCACAGCTTCGGCGGATCGACCTCACGTTTCCCGGAAACGGCGTTGCAGGGCCCTGAATGGGGGTGCTTGAATCCATCGCGTTCCGTCCATCTGCGACTGTCCCGGACCTCCATCACACCGCCCTACAGCGGGCTTGTGGTCCGGAAACAGCCGCCATTCATCCGACGAGGGAAAGGCGACATGAAAGTCCTGATCACCGGCGCGGCAGGTTTTATCGGCTCCCATCTGGCCCTGCGCCTGCTGGAACGTGGCGACACCGTGATCGGTGTCGACAATCTGAACGACTACTACGACCCGAGCCTGAAGCGGGCCCGGCTGGATCACATACGCGCCTTCCCCGCCGCCCGTCAGCACTTCGTGTTCGAACAGCAGGACATCTCCGATCGAGCGGCGGTGGAACGGGTGTTCCGCGAGCACCGGCCGCAGCGGGTGGTGAACCTGGCGGCCCAGGCCGGCGTGCGCTATTCGCTGGAGAACCCGGCGGCCTATGTCGACACCAACCTGGTCGGCTTCGGCAACATCCTGGAGGGCTGCCGCCATAACGGCGTCGAGCACCTGGTCTATGCCAGCTCCAGCTCGGTCTACGGCGCCAACACCACCATGCCGTTCTCGGTGCACGACAATGTCGATCACCCGCTCTCCCTGTACGCCGCCAGCAAGAAGGCCAACGAGCTGATGGCGCATACCTACAGCCATCTCTACGACCTGCCGGTGACCGGACTGCGCTTCTTCACTGTCTACGGCCCCTGGGGCCGTCCGGACATGGCGCTGTTCATGTTCACCAAGAAGATCCTGGCGGGCGAGCCGATCGACGTCTTCAACTACGGCCACCACCGGCGCGACTTCACCTACATCGACGACATCGTGGAGGGCGTGATCCACACCCTGGATCTGCCCGCGGCCCCGAACCCCGAGTGGAGTGGCGCGGCCCCGGACTCCGCGAGCAGTTCCGCGCCCTATCGCCTGTACAACATCGGCGCGCACCGTCCGGTGGAGCTGATGCACTACATCGAGGTGCTGGAGGACTGCCTGGGTCGCAAGGCCCAGAAGCACCTGCTGCCGCTGCAGCCGGGGGACGTGCCGGATACCTACGCCGACGTCGAGGCCCTGCGCGCCGATACCGGCTACGAACCAACCACCACCGTCGAGGATGGCATCGCCCGTTTCGTGGACTGGTACCTGGGGTATTACCGGGCGGCCGCCTGATGGGCATCTACCGCAAGACCCTGCAACTGCTCACCCCGGCCGAGAGACGGCGGGGCGCCCTGGTGCTCGGCATGGTGATGGTGATGGCGATACTGGAAACCGCCGGCGTGGCGTCAGTCATGCCGTTCTTGTCCGTGCTTGGAAACCCCGAACTGGTCCACACCAACCCCGTGCTCAACCAGCTCTACACCGGGCTGGGCTTCACCTCGGTGGACCAGTTCATCTTTGCCCTGGGCGCCGCAGCCTTCGCACTGATCCTGTTCTCGGCGGTGTTTCGCACACTCACGCACTTTGCGATGAACCGCTTCATCGAGATGCGCCGCCACAGCCTCGGTAAGCGACTCCTGGAGACCTACCTGCGCCAGCCGTATGCATTTTTCCTGAATCGCCACAGCGGCGACATGGCCAAAAGCATCCTCTCGGAGGTCGACCAGCTGGTACTCAATGTCTTCCGCCCCGGGATCACCATGGTGGCCTACCTGGTGGTCACCCTCGCCATCGCGGCGCTGCTCGTCATCGTCGACCCGTGGCTGGCGCTGGGAGTCGCGGTCGTCATTGGCGGCGTGTACGGCACGATCTTTGTGTTCGTGCGCGGCCTGCTCGGACGCATCGGGCGCGATCGTTCGCGCGCCAACAAGGAGCGCTTCACCGCCGCCGGCGAGGCCCTGGGCGGCATCAAGGACATCAAGCTACTGGGCCGCGAGCACGCCTACCTGTCGCGCTTCGACGCGCCGTCCAAGCGCCAGGCCCGGCACCAGGCCACCAACCAGACCATCGCCCAGGTCCCCAAATTCCTCATCGAGGCGATCGGCTTCGGCGGCATCATCGCGCTGACCCTGATCCTGTTGCACACCCAGGGCGGAACGGGTACCGATTCCCTCGGCGAGATCCTCCCGATCATCGGCTTGTATGCCTTTGCCGGCTATCGCCTGTTGCCCGCCGCGCAGCACATCTACGCCGGCCTCGCCAAACTGCGCTTCGGCGCTGCGGCCGTGGAAAGCGTGACCGCCGACCTGCGTGAACGCGAGGCCCTCGCGGAGCTGCATCGACGTGCACCGCAGCCGTTGGTCCCACGCCAGACCATCCAGCTCAAGGGCATCGACTACACCTACCCGGGCGCCCACCAGCCTGCCCTGCAGTCCATTGATCTGGAAATCCCGGTTGGCAGCTCGGTGGGCATCATCGGCACCACCGGATCCGGCAAGACGACCCTGGTGGACGTGCTTCTGGGCCTGCTACGGCCGACCCAGGGCGCCATCCTGGTGGATGGCCAGCCCGTCACGGATGCCAACCTGCGCGCGTGGCAACAGTCCCTGGGCTATGTGCCCCAGGACATCTTCCTGACGGATTCGACCGTGGCCGAGAACATCGCACTGGGTATCCCCGCCGCACAAATCGACCACGACCGGGTGGAACGCTGCGCCCGCATGGCGCAGGTCCACGACTTCATCGTCCAGGACATGGCGGAGCAGTACGCCACCATGGTCGGCGAGCGCGGCGTGCGCCTGAGCGGCGGTCAACGCCAGCGCATCGGCATCGCCCGCGCCCTCTACCACGACCCCGATGTCCTGGTATTCGACGAGGCCACCAGCGCCCTCGACACCACCACCGAGCGCGCTGTGATGGAGGCGATCGAGTCCCTGGCGCAGAGCAAGACCATCATCCTGATTGCCCACCGTCTGAGCACCGTGCGGGCCTGCGATCAGGTCGCCCACCTGGAGCGCGGCTCGTTCACGTCAGTGGGCCGCTTCGACGACCTGGTCACCGAACCCGGGACGACCGAGTCTCCGGTCCAGTCGATTACCGACGCTGCGCCCTCCGGCACCCACGGCTGAAGCCGGCGTGCCGATGCAAACCGAGGAAATGCCCGTGACACACGTTCAATCCCAGCCCCTGCAGATCAAGAACAGCGGACGCCTCGCGCGCACCCTTGCGCGTGCGGTGCACCTGCGCCACCTGCAGAAGTCGCGCAAGATCGCGATCCAGTGGCGCGAAAAGCTGATCCGCGCGCATGGCGAATCGGTGGTGACGCGCCCGGTCCTACAACAGATCAAGCGTTACGCCGCTCAAACCTACGGCAGCGATTCCTGGTGGCCATGGCTGGCGGCCTACACCGAGGTCCGCCGCGAGTTCATCGAGGGCTGGATCGGCGACGACTACTACACCGAACACCTCAATCCGTTGTGGAACCGCCAGGACATCCGCCGCCTGAGCGGACTCAAGACGATGGACTCCCGCCTGTTCCCGGACAGCGTCGTACCGCCCATCTTCGTGCGCGTGGGTGGCCAGTATCTGGACGCCCGGGGCACACCGGAACCGCTGGCTGCCGCCCTCGCCCGTCTCGAAGACGACAAGAGCTACGTCCTCAAGCCCGACGAGGGGCGTCAGGGCCTCGGCGTGACCTTTGCGCCCGCCGACCGCGTCGCCGAGGAACTCGCCCGGATTCCCGGCAACTGCATCGTGCAGCCCCTGATCGAGCAGCACGCCGATATCGCGAGAATCAATGCCAGTTCGGTGAACACCCTGCGGGTCCTGACCTTCCTCGATCCCGAATCCGGCGAGCTGCGCATCCTGAACCACTTTCTGCGCCTCGGGCGCGAAGGACAGCGCACCGACAACGTCTCCACCGGCGGCTATTTCGTCGGCGTGGACGGCGGAGGCTGGCTGGATGGCCACCTGCGCGACCCGGTCTGCGTCAGCATCGGTTCGGTCCACCCGGACAGTGGCACTGACGTCAAAGGCCTGCGGATCCCCAACTTCGGCGCCGTGCGCGAGCTCTGCCTGAACGCCCACCGCCGCATCCCCTATCTGCGCTTCATCGGCTGGGACGTCTGCATCCAGGCCGACGGCAAGCCCGTGATCCTGGAATGGAATGCGGAGCAAGTGGCCTGGTCGCGCAACGAGTCCTGTTTTGGCCCGTTGCTGCCCTCGGTCCCACAGGGCTATCCGCGCTAACCCAGCCAGCCGCAATCACGAGGACGTCATGCACACGATCAAACTGCTGTGGACCGGTGGCTGGGACTCCAGCTACCGCCTTCTGGACCTGGCGCTGCACCGCCAGCACCGGGTCCAACCGATTTATGTCCTGGACCCGCGACGCAAGTCCTATGTCTACGAGCTGCGCGCCATGGCCACCATCCGGGCAGGGCTGGAGTCCCGCCCGGAAGCCCGCGGGCGGGTCGCGCCGGTCCGGGTCTACCTGCGCGACGACATCCTCGCGAACCCGGACATCACCACGCTTTATCAGCGCCTGGCCAGCGAGGTGCATGTGGGTACCCAGTACGACTGGCTAGCACGACTGTGCGCACAGGAGGGCCTGCGTGACCTCGAACTGTCGCTGACCGGTCACGAGGCCGGAACCGAGTTGCAGGAACGCTTGTTCCGCAATCCGCAGTGCGGCGATTACCGCTTTCGCGAGGACGACTTCGCCTGGGAGCTGTTCCAGTACTACCGCTTCCCGCTGCTGTCAGTAACCAAGGAGGCGATGAAGTTCGATGCCGAGGCCAAGGGCTTCCTGCCCCTGCTCGAACAATCCTGGTTCTGCCACTCGCCGATCCTGGGCCGGCCCTGTGGTCACTGCCAGCCTTGCCGCTTCTCGCGCGAGTCGAACCGGGCAATCCAGTATTCGCGCCTGGGGCCACTCCTGGAGCTCGCACGCCGGGCACGCTCCAGCCTGCGCTTGATGCGCACCGCCGGCGCCTGAGACGCAAACGCCATGTCCCTCGCCTTTGGTGCCCTCCTTCCCTGGCTGTCCGGCCCGCGCGAATATGCCGCGTTGCGCCGCGCCGAGCGGCTCTCACTCCCTGCCCTGCAACGCCTGCAGGCCGAACGACTGGCCCGTCTCTTGATGCAGGCGCGAGACGAGGTCCCGTACTACCGCGACCTGTTGCCACCGGTGAACGTGATCGCGACTGATCCGGTTGCGGCCCTGCTGTCACTGCCCATTCTCGACAAGCACACCATCCGCCGCGAAGGCGAGCGCCTGTGTTCCGAGCGGCCACGCCCCGGACTGCGGCGCAACACCTCCGGCGGGTCGACCGGCGAGCCCGCAACGTTCTACCAGGACACCGCCTACCGCCGCTGGGGCCGCGCCACCAAGGCCCTGTTCGATGCCTGGACCGGCTACCGGCCGGGACACCGCAAGGCCGTGCTCTGGGCCGCTTCACGCGACCTGACCGCCGGGCGCGGCGTGCGCCGACTGGCCGAGCGGATGAAGAATCGCACCCTTCTGAACGCCTACTGCATGGATCCGGCCACGATGGATGCACACCTGGAGCAGCTGCGCGCGGCACCGCCCGCGCAGCTCCAGGTCTACGCGGAGAGCGGCCACGAACTCGCCCGGCACGCCCTGCGCCGGGGGATCCGCATTCAGGGTATCGGCAGCGTGCTGAGTTCGGCCGGAACCCTCTTTCCCGATATGCGCGACACCATCGAGGAGGCCTTCTCCGCCCCTGTGTTCAACCGCTACGGCTCGCGGGAGGTGGGCGACATGGCCTGCGAATGCGAACGCCACCGAGGCCTGCACGTGAACCCCCTGACACAGTTCCTCGAGATCCTCGACGACGAGGGCCGGCCGGCACCCCCCGGCACCCCGGGTCGCGTCGTGGTCACCTCGCTCACGAATCACAGCATGCCCCTACTGCGCTACGCGATCGGCGACCTGGCCAGCTGGTCGAGGGAGACCTGCGACTGTGGCCGTGAGTGGCCCCTGCTGGAGGGTGTATGGGGGCGCGTGACCGATCACCTGCGCGGCGCCAACGGTGCAGTCGTATTCGGCGGCTGGCTGCGCCAGCTTCTGTACCCGGAAGACTGGATCGGGCAGTACCAGTGGGTACAGCACGCGGAGGATCACCTCCGCCTGCGGCTGATCCCTGCAGACCACAGGTCCGACAGCGAGCGCGAGCAGGCCCTGCGCGAGCGACTGGAACCCGCCATCCACCAGCAACTGGGCGCGAGCACCCGACTCGATATCGAACGCGTGGGCACGATCCCGCCCTCGGCCAGCGGGAAGCACCTGCATGTCATCAGCGAGTTGCGGGAGAATCGGCGGTGAAGATCCTGCATGTGATCAATGGCCTCGGCCAGGGCGGAGCGGAACGCCAGCTGGGGAACCTGTTACGGGCCGCGCCGGATGCCGGGGCGGTCTTCGCACTCAAGGAGCCCGGCGTAATGGCCGGGACCATCCGCGCGCACGGCATCCCGGTGTATTCCGGAGGACTGCGCAGCCCGCTCTCGGTGGGATGGATCGCGGCATTGCGCCGGACACTGGACGCCTATCAGCCGGATGGCGTCATGGGCTGGATGTACCACGGCAACCTTGCCGCCTCGCTCACCCGGCGCCTTGGACACCGCGGTCCGGTGTTCTGGAATGTACGCCACTCGGTGCACGACCTGGCACACGAGAAACGCGGAACCCGCTGGGTGATCCGGACCGGGGCGTGGCTGTCGCGGCATCCGGCGCGCATCGTCTACAACAGTGCGGCCGCGGCCGCGCAGCACGAGGCCCTGGGTTTTGCGTCCAGCGGTCGCGTGGTGCTGCCCAACGGCTTTGATCTGGGGCGTTTCTGCCCCGAACCCGAGGCGCCCGGTGGCCTGCGCGCGCAGCTGGGCATTGGTGCGGAAACCTGGTTGCTGGGCATGGTGGGCCGCGCCCATCCGATGAAGAACCATGCCGGACTGGTGGCCGCCCTGGCGCAACTGGTCCAGTCCGGGGTGGACGTGCACTGCGTGATGGTCGGCACCGGGGTCTCCGCAGACGACAATCCCCTGGCCCTGGCCATGCGCGAGCACGGGATGGCCCGGCACGTAACACTGCTGCCTCCGACCCCCGAACCCGAGGCCCTCTATCCAGGCCTGGATTTGCTGGTGCTGCCATCGCGCTGGGGCGAGGGCTTCCCCAACGTCGTAGGCGAGGCAATGGCCTGCGGCGTCCCCGCCGTGGTCACGGACATCGGCGATGCAGCCACCGTGGTCGGAGAGACCGGTTTTGTCTCCGCAAGCCCAAAGCCGCCGGACCTGGCCGACGCCATTCGCTACGCCGTTGGCCAGGGCCGTGAACGCCTGCGCGGTCTCGGGGGCAAGGCTCGTGCACGCATGCAATCGCATTACGCCCTCGATGCCGTGAGCGCGCGCTATCAGGCCCTGTTCCAGGATGCCCTGGCAGGCACCGCGTCCGTCTCGCCATGAGCTATACCGCGATCCCGTTCACCTTCATGGAACTGCTTCTGTCGGGCAGCTTCCTGATCATCGTGCTGGTCGCCGTGCTGTGGACGGGCCGCACCCGGGAGGGCTATCTGTGGCCACTGCTGGCGGCCCTCCTTGCCCGCATCGGCGCCGCCCTGGTGCAGCGTTTCCTGTTCCCGTTGCCCCAGGGCGGCGCCGATGCGATCAGCTTCGAACGCCGCGCCTGGTTCTGGGCCCAAAGCGGCTGCGGCAATCTCGGGGATCACTTCAGCATGGGCAGTTCCTACCTGCACAGCTGGCTGATCGCGAACATCTATGCCTGCGTCGACCGCGCGCCCTTCGCCTTCCAGGCCGTGAATATCGCCCTGGGCATGCTGACGGTCTACCTGATCGCGCGCATCGCCGAACAGCTCTGGGACCGCCAGGCGGCGGTGCGCGCCGCCTGGATCGCCGCGCTGTTCCCCATCCTGATCGTGAACGCCGCCGTGCCGTTGCGCGAGGTCTGGTTCACCGCCTTCTTCCTGCTCGGGGTGCTCTGGCTGGTGCGCTGGGTGCAAAGCCAGCGCAGCGTTTTTCTGGTGGCGGCGGTGGGGGTCTTGCTGGCCTCGGCGATCGTGCATGGCGCCGCGGTGTTTGCGATCGCCGGCATTGCGGTCGTGCTGGTCGGCTGGTCGATCAAGGAGTTTCTGCGCGCCTCGGACCTGGGCCGCATGCGCCCAGGCCTGCTGTTCGGCGGCATCCTGCTCGGCGCGGCCGGTGTCCTGGGCTTCCTGGTGATGGACGACATGCGTTTCTCCTCCATTGGTCAGCTAGGCGATGTCATGGAGCAGACCGAGACCCTGGACCAGCGGGCCGAGCGCAGCGCGCGTGGCGGCGCCGCCTATCCGTCTTTTCTCATTCCCTCCAATGATCTTCAGGCGCTGGTCCTGACGCCGGTCCGCATGGGCTATCTGCTGTTCGGCCCCCCGCTGTGGGAGGTGCGCTCCCCGGTTCACCTGATCGGCATGCTGGAGGGCTTGTTCTACTTGTCCCTGGTGCTGCTGCTGGCGGTTTATCGCCACCACTGGTGGCAACGCAAGGACTTCCGACTGCTGGTGGTGATGTTCGTCGTGCTCACGATCATTTTCGCCTGGGGCACCAGCAACTTCGGTACCGCCGCCCGCCACCGCGCGAAATTCCTCGGAATTCTGATTGCCCTGGCCGCGGGCCTGGCCGGCCGCCGCGTATGGCGCTGGGAACGCCTGCAACGGCTCACCGGGAGGCGTGCAGCGACGACCGACAATGTCACCGATCCACCCGAATCTTCCGATACAAGCCTGCCGCACCCGCGGCGTGCCTCGCCCTGATTTGCCGCGCACCCCACGCGCACCCGCCCCACTCCCGGGGCCCCTACGCACATTCACACAGGAGATTGAAAGATGGCGGAATTTGCGGCACCGGACGCCCCGCGTCTGGCCATTATTGGTCTGGGTTATGTCGGCCTGCCTCTGGCGGCCGAGTTCGGACGGGTCCTGCCCACGCTGGGCTTCGACATCGATACGGGTCGGGTCGAGGAACTGCGTGGGGGGCATGACCGCACGCGCGAAGTCTCGCGCGAGGAACTCGCCGGCGCCGAACATCTGGAGCTGACCGCAGACAGGGAGCGGCTGCGGGAATGCAATGTGTTCATCGTGACGGTGCCGACCCCGATTGATGCGCATCGCTGCCCCGATCTGGGCCCGCTACTGGCCGCCAGCCACACGGTGGGGGGCGTGCTGAAGCCGGGCGACGTGGTGATCTACGAGTCCACGGTCTACCCCGGAGCCACGGAGGAGGACTGCGCCCCCGTGCTGGCTGCCGAGTCGGGGCTGGAGCTCAATCGGGATTTCTTCCTCGGCTACAGCCCGGAACGGGTCAACCCCGGCGACAAGGAACACCGTATCCCCGACATCGTCAAGGTCACCTCCGGCTCCACCCCCGAGGTCGCCGCCTTCGTCAACGCGCTCTACACCCGCATCATCCGCGCAGGCACCCATCCGGCGGCCAGCATCCGTGTCGCCGAGGCGGCCAAGGTCATCGAGAACACCCAGCGCGACGTGAATATCGGGCTGATCAACGAACTCGCCATGCTGTTCGAGCGCCTGGACCTGGATACCGAGGCGGTACTGGCCGCGGCCGGGACCAAGTGGAATTTCCTGCCGTTCCGGCCCGGCCTGGTGGGCGGGCATTGCATTGGCGTAGATCCGTACTACCTGACGCACAAGGCGCAGGCCGTCGACTACCACCCGGAGATGATCCTCGCCGGACGCCGCACCAACGACGGCATGGGGGGGCATATCGCGGACCGCACCATCAAGGCAATGATCCGCAAGGGGTTCCCGGTCGTGGGTTCGCGCATCCTGATCATGGGTCTCGCCTTCAAGGAGAACTGTCCGGATCTGCGCAACACGCGCGTGGTGGACATCGTCCATGACCTGCACGGTTATAACGCCAACGTCGACATCTGGGACCCCTGGGTGGACGCAGCCGAGGCCCATCACGAGTACGGCCTGGACCTCCTGTCCGATACCCCGGAGCCGTCTCGTTACGATGCAATCGTCCTCGCCGTCCCGCACTGGGAGTTCGTGGAACTGGGCCCGCAGGGCGTACAGAAGTTCGCACGCGAGCGCGCGGTGATCTTCGACGTCAAATCCGTGCTCCCGCCGGAGGCGAGTGACCTGCGTCTATAAACGCTCAATCCCTCTTGGTTCGCGCTGTCTTTTCGGGGTGTCTCGCACACTTTGAGCCCCCGGAAAGATGGCGATAAACCATTGTCTTGTTTACCTTTTGCCCTCATGCACACGGACTTACGAGGTGCCTGAACGCCGCCACCCCGGAGGGGGGCGAAGCACCCTCGAGACAGGAGCGCAACGCATGCAGGAAACCGAGCATCGCCGAATCGTATCGCCCCTGCGCGGCAACACCTCCAGTGCTGCCGAGACCGCCCGTCAAGGCGCGGTACGCGAACGCTGCAGCGTCGATCTGCTGATCGTGGCCGCCAACGCCCGCTCGCTGATCGCCAACCGCGGTGATCTGATCCGCGAGATTCAGGCGCGAGGGCATGGCGTGGCCGCGGCAGTCCCGCGCAAGGACTATCTACCCGAGGTCGAGGACCTGGGTATCCCGATCTACCCCTTCGACCTGGGCCGGACCGGAGTCAACCCGGTCGAAGACCTGCGGACCACAATGTCCCTGGCGCGGCTGATTCGGCGGCTGCGCCCGGAGGCGGTGTTCAGCTACACCGTCAAGCCCGTCGTGTACGGCTCCCTGGCTGCACACTGGGCCGGCGTTCCGCGGGTATACGCCATGATCACCGGCCTGGGGCATGCCTTCACGACCGAGTCCTGGCGGACACGGGTGTTGCGGACCATCAGTTCGCGTCTGTACCGAACGGCACTCGCTCGTTGCGATCGCGTGTTCTTCCAGAATCCGGATGACCTGCAGGATTTCCTCGACCGCGGGGTTTTGCCCGACACCCAACGGGTGGTCCGCATCAACGGATCCGGCGTGGATGTGGAGCGCTTCGCGCGGCAGCCCCTGCCCGAGGGCGACCCACTGTTCCTGTTTGTCGGTCGCCTGTTGACCGAAAAGGGCATCCTCGAATTCGTGGAGGCGGCGCGCCAGGTCCACCAGCAATCCCCCAGCGCCCGGTTCGTCGTCGTCGGTCCCCACAACCCGGACCTGCCCCACTCGATCCCGGCAGAACAGGTCGAGGCCTGGAAGCGCGAGGGCATCGTCGAGTTCGCAGGCGGCGTTACCGATGTTCGGCCCTGGCTCGAGAAGGCCTCGGTCTTCGTCCTGCCCTCCTACCGAGAAGGCACGCCCCGCTCGGTGCTGGAGGCGATGAGCGTGGGGCGCCCGATCATCACCACGGATGCCCCTGGCTGCCGTGAAACCGTCCTGGATGGCGAGAACGGCTTTCTCGTCCCGCCCCGAACCACTGCGCCCCTGGCCGAGGCCATGCAACGGTTTCTGGATCAGCCGGAACTGTTACCCCGGATGGCCGGGGCCTCGCGTGAGCGGGTGGAAGCGAAATACGAGGTTGGACAGGTCAATCGCGTGATTCTTCGGTCCATGGAGCTCACATGAACGCGACTCTCAAACGACTGTTCGACGTCCTGTCCAGCATGGGGGCCCTGATCCTGCTGGCACCGGTCCTGTTTCTGATCGCCGCGGCAATCCGCCTCGACAGCCCGGGCCCGATCCTGTTCCGCCAGCGACGTATTGGCCTCCATGGCCAGCCTTTCCGGGTGCTCAAGTTCCGCACCATGGTGGATCGCGACCCGGACACCATCGACCAGCACCACGAGCAGGTCGTCAGTACCGGGATCGATCCGCGCATCACGCGTGCAGGCCGGCTGCTGCGCGCCAGCAGTCTCGATGAACTGCCACAGCTCTGGAACATCCTGCGTGGCGACATGAGCGTGGTCGGCCCCCGCCCCATCCTGCCGGAGCAGGTGGAGGTCGTCCCGCCTTCCTACGCCTCCCGTTTTTCCGTGCGGCCCGGCCTGACCGGCCTGGCCCAGGTCCGCGGTCGCCGCACCCTGGGCTGGATCCAGCAGCTCGAGGCCGATACCGAGTACGCCGCGCAGCATCACCTGCTGTATGACTTGGGATTAATCCTGCGGACCATTTACGTAGTCCTGACCGGCCAGGGGGTGTACGGCGAGGCCGGCATCAACTGGCGTACCTATCGCGATTCGTTGCGTAACCGACAGCAAGGGGACACGAAATGAACTCGACCCTGAAACACATGTTCATCACCGCCTCCGCCAACGTCGCCCGACAAGCTGAGGCAGCCGGGATCGCGCGCATCTTTGTCGATATGGAAGTCCGCGGGAAGGCCGAGCGTCAGGGCCATATGGACACGCACAAGGCGCGCCACACGCTCGAGGATGTGCGCCGCATTGCCGGCGCGTTGACG
Organism: Thioalkalivibrio sp. AKL6; assembly: GCF_000376905.1. NCBI lineage: Bacteria > Pseudomonadati > Pseudomonadota > Gammaproteobacteria > Chromatiales > Ectothiorhodospiraceae > Thioalkalivibrio > Thioalkalivibrio sp. AKL6. The sequence continues at coordinate 22,998 of NZ_AQXS01000006.1, forward strand.
AGCGCCGAATTGATGGTTCGCATCAACCCCCCGGCATCGCAAACGCCCTCCGAAGTCCGCCAGGCGATCGAAGCCGGCGCCGACCGGCTGATGCTGCCGATGTTCACCCACATCGACGAGGTCGCGCTCTTCCTCGACGCAGTGGGCGGACAAGTGCCGGTCGCTCTGCTGGTCGAGACACCCCAGGCACTGATCCGGCTCCCCTCCTACCTGCCGCTGCTGGGGCCCGACGACCAGATTCACATCGGCCTGAATGACCTCAGCCTGGCCACCGGGCTCGATTTCCTGTTCGAACCCCTGGCCGGCGGCATGCTCGAGGCCCCTGCGGCACTGTGCCGCGAGGCCGGCGTCGCGTTCGGGTTTGGAGGCGTCGGGGCCGTGGGCAAAGGCGAGATCCCGGCGGAATCCATTCTGGGCGAGCATGTCCGCCTCGGCTCCGAATGGGTGATCCTCTCGCGCGCATTCCGCGAGGTCGTCAGTCAGGAAGACCCGGCCACCGGGGCCGCGCGCCTGCGCGGCGAACTGGGACGCCTGCAAGCGGCGGAACAACGGTTTCGCGCGGCGACGCCGGAACAGCTGGGGGAGAACCGCGACGAGGTCCGCAGCCGCATCTTCCGGCTGGCGGCCCGGCTGCACAACCGGAGTCGGGCATGCGCCTGAGCCGGACGCTGTTCCTGCAGAAGCCTGACGTCCTGCGGCAACAACAGGGCCTCATCGAAAGCCGCCTGTGCGAGGCATTTCCCAACACCGCGCTGACCTTCGCCGGGGGGCCCGACGCCGTTCCCGAGGGGCTTGAGGTCGACGCGGTCATCGCCCCCACGCTGCCCTGGCTGCCCGAGGCCCTGAACCGCCTGTCGCGCTATCAGTGGATCCATTTCCTGTCCGCCGGGGTGGAGCGAATCTGGGACATGCCCTTCCCCAAGGATGGCCTGATGATGACCAAGAGCAGCGGCGTCCATGGTGCCCCGATGAGCGAGTATGCGATCGGCGCCATGCTCTACTTCGCCAAGCACTTCGATCGTTTCAACGAGCAAAGCCGCCAGAAACGCTGGGAGCGCAGCTGGCTTGGGGAACTGACCGGACGCACCGTCATGGTGCTCGGCATGGGGCACATCGGCGCGCTGGTAGCCCGCCGCGCCCAGGCGTTCGACATGCGTGTGATCGGCGTCCAGCGCAACCCGCGGGCCCATGACCATGCCAGCGAGGTCATCCCGCTGGACGCTGTGGAAGACCGTCTATCCGAAGTGGACTACCTGGTCGTCTGCCTGCCCCTCACGCCGGGCACTCACCACCTGGTCGCCGAGCCCCAGTTGCAGCACCTGAAGCCCGGCGCGGTTCTGGTGGACATATCGCGTGGCGGCGTGGTGGATCAGCGGGCCCTGACCCAGGCCCTGGACACGGGCCACTTGCGCGGCGCCGCACTGGATGTCTTCGAGGAGCAGCCCCTGCCCGCGGGCTCGTCCCTGTGGAACCGGGAGAATGTCCTCGTCACTCCACACGTCTCGGGAACCTCGCCGCACTATATGGAGCGCGCCCTCGAGATCTTCGTGCGCAACGCCCGCGCGCTTGAACAGGGCCACGCCCCGATCACGCCGGTCGATCCCGCCGCCGGCTACTGACTGCCGCCCGACAAACGCGGCTCCGCAAGAGCCCTGCTCGTTTCTCTCGCACTTCCCTTCCTGCAAGTATGCGGGCCCGGAGAACATCACTCGCCCCCCCCCCCCCCCAGGGGGGCGTGGATCCATCCGCACGGCCGCGGAAGAGTCGACCCCACTTGCCGGGACGCCGCGCCTGGTCCTGGAAAGACCCGGTCCTGGAAAGAATCGGGCGCCAACGCGCCCCCCCGAATGGATCCGCTCGGCCTGCCACCACGCTATATCGCGCCACCACAGGGCCTCTCACCTTGCGCACCGTGGCCAAAATGGGGCGGAAAGGCGACTGGCGACAGCCCGCCCGCGAAGCCACCCGGACGTTATTTCCGAGACACATCCGCGGACCGGCAAGCGGTACGGACATGGCACTGGAAAGGTACGGAGGTGCCAACGCCAGTGCATTGGCAACCCGCGTGACCGCACCGAAGGCCGCGAGTCATCCACGACGGTATGCGAGGTGCACGACCACCGAACCGTGATCCGCCGCATCACCTACCGCGAAGCGGGCGCGGCCGTTCGCGCATAGGTCACCACTGCAGGGCGCACCGGAGCCGGAACCGGTCGTGGCGGGCAGGACGACGCCGGGGCACTGTGCGTTGCCTCTTCCTCGCTCCCGGGCTTGTACCCATCCACGACCCGGCGCAGTGTCTCGAACGCGGCCCGGGCATCCCGCTCGTGGTCGGCCTGCTTCAACGCTTGCAATGCCTGGGCGAGGACATCCGCCGCCACGCAGGTCTCGCGGGCTCGCATGATCTTGGCGTGAGGCGTCGCCTCCACGTTATCTCCGATCAGCAGCTCCTCATAGAGCTTTTCGCCGGGACGCAGGCCCGTACAGGTGATGGCGATGCCTTCTCCCCCGGCGGCCTCGCCCTCGCGCACCTGATGGCCATGCAGGCGAATCATGCGCCGGGCCAGGTCGATGATCCGGACCGGTTCCCCCATGTCGAGGACATAGACCTCGCCACCCTCGGCCATCGCGCCGGCCTGAATCACCAGCTCGGCCGCCTCCGGAATGGACATGAAGTAACGGGTAATCTCGGGGTGGGTGACCGTCACCGGCCCCCCTTCGCGTATCTGCCGGTGGAATAGCGGGACCACGGAACCGGACGAACCCAGCACATTGCCAAACCGCACCATGCTGAAGACCGTCGCATGCTGGCGCCGCGCCCGATCCTGCAGGACCATCTCGGCCAGGCGCTTGCTTGCACCCATGATGTTGGTCGGACGCACGGCCTTGTCGGTGCTGATCAGGATAAAGCGCTCGACTCCCGCGGCGATCGCTGCATCGGCTACCACAGCCGTACCCAGCGTGTTGTTGCGCAGGCCCTCGAGCAGGTTGCCTTCAACCAGCGGCACATGTTTGTAGGCGGCGGCATGATAGAGCGTCTGCACACCGTGCTCGCGCAGGACCTCGGCGACCCGCGCGCGGTTCGCGACCGATCCGAGCACGGCGTGCACCGCCACCTCCGTCTGCATGCCGGAACGACGCTCCGCGAGTTCCTGCTCGATCCGGTAGAGCGCGAACTCGTTACGTTCGAAAAGCACCAACGCGGCCGGCTCAAGGCTGAGGATGCGCCGACACAACTCCGAACCGATCGAACCACCGGCACCGGTCACCATCACTACACGCCCCCGGATGCTTCGGGCCAGCAGGGCCTCGTTGGGCGGCACCGGATCGCGCCCAAGGAGATCCGCGATATCGAGATCCTCCAGTTGATCCAGCGGTGCCTGCCCCGACACCACCGCCTCCAGCGACGGCACCGACTGCACATGCAACGGATACGGTTCCAGCCATTCGAGGATACGCCGGCGATCGGCTCGACTCGCCGATGGAACGGCCAGCAACACGCGCGCGACACCGCACTGGTCCACAAGGGTCTCCAGGGCCGCGGGCCCGCATACCGGGATATCGTCAATGGCACGCCCCTGGACCGCCGGATCCTCGTCGATGAACGCCATCACGCGGAAGCGTCCACTGGACTGCAACCCGGAGGCCAGCTGAATACCCGCCTCGCCAGCACCGAAGACCACCACGCGCTCACTCCCCGATCGCGCATCGGAGACCGCCTGATACCAGCTACGCACCAGAGATCTCCCGGCCGCCACCAGGGCAAAGGCCAACAGGGCAAAGTTCACCGAAATCGCTCCGAAGAAGCCGGGTGTCTGCGTCAACTCGGTGGACGCCCAGATCATCACCGCGAGCGCCAGCACACCGACGATCACGGCCTTGAACGCCCGAGCCCCCATGAAGCGCACTACCGTCCGGTAGAGCCCCAGTCGGGCAAACACCAGAATACCGACCGCCGAAACCAGCGGGAAAAGCCACCAGGCCTCGACCATCATGGCCGGAAGCGGCTGCCCCGTGCGGATTACAAACGCCAGCCACAGGGCAAGGGGCAGCATCGTGCTGTCTGCCAGCACCATCAACCCCTGCTTCGCGCCACGCGGCAGCTGCAGCAGGTTTTCAAGACTACGATCCAGTAGCGCCATCTTATGGCCTCCCTTCGTGTCATCGATCAGATCACGAGGCAGAACAACGACGTTTTCATGTCGCCGTTCGCCGCAAGCGAGAAGGGAGGCTACCAGTGCAATCACCGGACATCTGGGGGGGGAATCACGCTGTAGGGGACGCGACTGAGGGCGTCGTCACGCTATCCGGACGTCCCTCCGAAAGAGCCGGAGAATACCTTCCGCATCCCACAGGGGGATCGCCGCGACGGGCACCTCAAGGAGACACAGATCAGACGGAAGAAGAGAGAGCCGCCACGAAACGCGGGCTCATGCCCCATGCGCACCCACACGGCTTCGAGCCCGATCAATCGAGCGTCAACAAGGTATGCAAGGATCTGGAAAGAAATGGTGGGCCGTGTAGGAATCGAACCTACAACCAATGGATTAAGAGTCCACTGCTCTACCAATTGAGCTAACGGCCCCCTGAACAAAAAAGGGGGTGGGGTGACCGATGGGACTCGAACCCACGACAACCGGAGTCACAATCCGGGACTCTACCAACTGAGCTACGGTCACCACCGTGTCACTGTACAGCTACTTGCGCGAAGGGCGGCCCTGGCGCGCCCGGCAGGACTCGAACCTGCAACCGTCGGCTTAGAAGGCCGATGCTCTATCCGGTTGAGCTACGAGCGCGTTACCGCCGAGCATTGAGGCCATGGCGCCTGATCCGAGCCTGCCGGAAAACCGTGGCCGGGAGCCATGGTCGGGGTAGAGGGATTCGAACCCCCGACATCCTGCTCCCAAAGCAGGCGCGCTACCAGACTGCGCTATACCCCGTCGAGCCGTCCCCGCTAAAGGGCCTACACAGCGAGCGCAGGATGGTAGCCCCGCGAGGGGTTCGCGGTCAACAACAGATTCCGCCTGCAATGCCCTCCCCTCGGGCGCGGCCCCGTGCTAACGTCGGCTTGGGACGTTCGCAGGGTCGCGAGCGCGGAGGGGACGGATGCTCGACTGGGTAGCCAACACAGCCATTGTATTGGGGGCAAGCGGCCTCCTGTATGCCCAATGGACACTCGCCCGGCTGCTGCGCGAGCTCCCCGAGAGCCGGGTCCGTACCGGCTGGAAGATGATGTTCTTTCTGGTCCCGGTCTTTACCCTCGGCTACTTCGGCTATATCCCGCTGAACTGGGGGCTCTACGAGGGCCTGCCCGACCTCCTGGTGCCGGCCATCTTCCTCCTCGGGGGGTGTTTCGTCTGCACCGTGGTCGGTCTGACCCACAGCTCGGTGGAGAAGATCCGCCACATTACGCGGCTGGAACACGAATCCATCACCGACCCGCTGACCGGCCTGTTCAACCGCCGGCACATGGATCGCCGGCTGGACGAGGAGGTATCCCGCGCCCGGCGCTACGGCCAGCCATTGTCCGTCGTGATGCTGGATATCGACCAGTTCAAGCCGATCAATGACCGCCTGGGCCACCTGATCGGGGACTACATCCTGACGACCCTGGCCGAACGCATGCAGCAAGTCCTGCGGCGCTCCGACCTTGCCGCGCGCTTCGGCGGGGAGGAGTTCGTCGTCGTCGCCCCGCATACCGACCTCGAGGCAGCCATGGCGCTGGGCGAGAAGCTGCGCGAAGCCATATCCGGCCACCCGATCACCCTGACCGGGCACCAGGCCGCCCCGCCCTGCGCACCAGATACCCTGACGGTCACGGTCAGCGTCGGCATCGCCAGCCTCGACGCGAACCCGAAATCCAGGGACACCGCCGAGACCCTGATTGCCCGTGCCGACGACGCGCTCTATCGCGCCAAACAGGACGGGCGCAACCGCTGCGAGGCCAGCGCGCCCGCAAGCGGCCTCTCGGCGGCCCTGTAGCCAGGCACCTCCGCTGGCCGAGGCATCCGCCTCGCCCCCATGCAGATTCCGCCCGGCAAATCGCTTGAGCCCCCGCGCCCGCCATGGGAAGATCGCGGGCGTTCCCCCGGAGGCGAGACCCCATGACGGCCCAGATCATCGATGGACGCGCGATTGGCCAGACCCACCGCGCAAGAATCGCGACCGAGATCGAATCCATGACCGCCCGCGACCTGCGTCCGCCGGGCCTCGCCGTGGTGCTGGTCGGGACCAACCCGGCCTCCGAGGTCTATGTGCGCAACAAGCGCAAGGCCTGCGAACAGGTCGGTGTGGTCTCGCACTCCTATGACCTGCCCGCGGGCACGCCGCAGACCGATCTGCTGGCGCTGATCGACCAGCTCAATGCCGACCGCACCATCGACGGCATCCTGGTCCAGCTGCCGCTGCCGGATCACATTGACCCCGAGACGGTGATCGAGCGCATCTCCCCGGCCAAGGACGTGGACGGCTTCCATCCGTACAACGTCGGCCGCCTGGTGGCGCGCGTGCCGCGCCTGCGCCCCTGCACCCCCTGGGGCGTCATCCAGCTGCTGCGGCATATCGAGGAACCGTTCAAGGGCCGCACGGCCTGCGTGATCGGCGCCTCCAATATCGTCGGCCGACCCATGGCCCTGGAACTGCTGCTGGCCGGTGCGACCCCGACCATCTGCCATCGCTTCACCCCGGATACCGCCGCCATTGCACGGCACTCCGACATCGTGGTCGCCGCGGTCGGCAAGCCCGGCCTGGTCAAGGGCGACTGGATCAAGCCCGGCGCCACGGTGATCGACATCGGCATCAACCGCCGCGACGACGGCACCCTGACCGGCGACGTGGAGTTCGACGCCGCCGCCGAGAAGGCCGCCTGGATCACGCCCGTGCCGGGCGGGGTCGGCCCGATGACCGTGGCAATGCTGCTGGACAACACCCTGCGCGCCCGCGCCTTCGGGACCCACGAAGCGGCCTGAACGATGGCGTCCAGCGCCCGCCTGCGGGCGGCGGGCACTTGCTCCTCGCGGGTTCAGCCCGCTGCGTGACGACGCGCGGCTTCCAGGCGCAGACGCACGCGTTCGCGCCCCAGATACTCCCAGATACGCGGCAGCTCCGGCCCAAAGGTCTGCCCGGACAACGCCGCCCGCAACGGCATAAACAGCTTGCGCCCCTTGCGTTCGGTGGCCTGCCCCACCGCCTTGGCCAGGGCGGGAAAATCCTCGGCCGCATCCAGCGCCTCCAGCCCCGCGTTAAAGAAATCCGCGCCGGCGGCCGTCAGTTCCTCGCGCGCGGCCGCGCTGTACGGCGCCGGATCGGCGGCGAACGCCGCGACCCACAGTGGCGCCTCCTCGGCGCGGGTGATGTTGTCGCGCAGCAGCCGCGCCAGCGCCGGGCGCTGCTCGGCAGCCACCGCCTCCAGAACCCCGGCTGCCTCCAGGTAGGCCTGCATCTCGGCATCCGAAAGGCTGCGCAGGGCCTCCGACTGCCAGTGATCCAGCTGCTGCGGATCATGCCGCGCCGCGCTGTGGCCAATACGCTCGGGGCTGAATCCGGCCGCCAGCTCCGTGGGCGACAGCAGGGCATCGCTCTCGTAGCGATGCCCAAGACGCGCCAGGTGGTTCAGGATCGCGACCGGCAGATAGCCCTTCGTCCGCAACTCCTCGACGCTCGCGGACCCGTTGCGCTTGGACAGCGGCGCCCCGTCCTGCCCCATCACCAGCGGCAGGTGGTGATAGGCCGGAGCGCCCAGGCCCAGGGCCTCCAACAGCATCATCTGGCGCGGGGTGTTGGCGATATGGTCCTCGCCGCGCACCACGTCGGTCACGCCCATCAGGGCATCGTCGATCGCGTTGGAGAAGAAGAAGGCCGGCGTGCCATCAGAGCGGCGGATCACGAAATCACCGATCTCGTCAGTACGGAAGCTGACCGGCCCACGCACCCCGTCCTCGAAGCGGATGGTCCGGCCCAGTGGCACACGAAAACGCAGCGTGGGCTTTTGCCCCTCGGCCTCGCGCCGGCCGACCTCCTCCGCACTCAGATGGGCGCAGGTCCCGGGATAGCGCGGCGGCTTGCCCTGGGCACGCATGCGCTTGCGCCCGCGCTCCAGCTCTGCCGGCGAACAGAAGCAGGGATAGGCAAGCCCCTTGCCGATCAGCTGGCTGTAATAGCCCGCATAGAGCTCGCCGCGCTCGGACTGCGCGTAGGGGCCGGCATCGCCCCCGGCGCCAAAGCCTTCGTCCCAGTCCAGCCCGAGCCAGCGCAGATCGCGCTGCAGCGCGTCAACGAACTCCGGGCGCGAGCGCTCGGCGTCGGTGTCCTCGATGCGCAGCAGGAAATGCCCTCCGCGCGAACGGGCCCGCAGGGCGCTGAACAGCGCCGTGCGTACATTGCCCAGGTGCAACAGGCCGGTGGGACTGGGGGCGAAGCGGGTGCGGATTATCGAGTTCGTCATCGCGCGCATGGTAGCGGAGCGTCCACCGGCTCACCAGCGCCTCGCCCTCACGCCCACACACACTTCCGGCATGCTGGCAGGCCTTGCCAGTGGCGGGTACCATTGCCGGTCTTATCTTCCGGAGGTCAGTCCAATGCAACGCATCCGTACCCGGCTCGGCGTCGTGCTGGCCACCCTGCTGATCACCCTCTTTACATCAGGAGCCCTCATGGCCGACACCCATCCGCAGGTCGCAATCGAAACCAACCACGGCCGCATCGTGCTGGAACTCAACGCCGAAGCCGCCCCGGAGACGGTCGCCAACTTCCTCTCCTACGTGGATGACGGCTTCTTCGACGGCACGATCTTTCACCGCGTGATCCCGGGCTTCATGGTCCAGGGCGGCGGCTTCGACAAGGACATGAACCAGAAGTCCGCCGGCGAGCCGATCCGCAACGAAGCCGACAATGGTCTGAAGAACGAGGTCGGTGCGATCTCCATGGCGCGCACCCAGGACCCGCATTCCGCCACCGCGCAGTTCTTCATCAACGTGAACGACAACGACTTCCTGAACCACACGGCCCCGAACGCGCAGGGCTGGGGCTATGCCGTGTTCGGCAAGGTCTCCGAGGGCATGGACGTGGTGCGCAAGATCGAGGCCCTTCCCACCGGCCGCGCCGGCATGCACCAGGACGTACCGCAGGAGCCGGTCGTGATGGAAAGCGTCAAGCGCGTCGAGGACTAACCTCTTCGTGAGTGCCCGCGCGCCGGCCCTGGTCATTTCCGACCTGCATCTGGATCGCGAACCCGGCCCCCTGCTCGAGGCCACGCTCGCCTTCCTCGAAGGGCCGGCGCGCGCGGCCTCTTCTCTGTACATCCTGGGCGACCTGTTCGAGTACTGGGTCGGCGACGACGCCGGCTTTCCCGCTGCCGAACGGCTCGCCGCAGGCCTGAAGACCCTGGACATCCCGGTGGCCTTTATCCATGGCAATCGGGATTTTCTCGTGGGCGAGGCATACGCCGCGTGCGCGGGGATGCAGCTGGCTCCCGACCCCCTGCATGCGGCACTGCCCTGCGGACCCGCCGTGCTCCTGCACGGTGACTCCCTGTGCACCGACGACACCGAGCACATGGCGTTTCGTCAGCAAGTACGCAGTGGCGAATGGCAACGGGCGTTTCTCGCCCATCCGCTGGAAGAACGCATCCGCCAGGCCGAAGCCATGCGCGCCGCCAGCCGCGACAAGGGTCAGATGAAGGCCGCCGCGATCATGGACGTCAATGCGGAGACAGTCGCCGACACCTTCCGTGACGCGGACGTCCCGCTGATGATCCACGGCCACACCCACCGCCCGGCGATCCATGAGCTGACCGTCGACGGCCAGCCACGCCAACGCTGCGTCCTGCCCGCCTGGGACGAACACCCCGGGTACCTGGAAATCAGCGCGACCGGCCCCGTCCTGCGCCAGCTCGACGGCGCGCCCTACCCCGAACACCTCCTCTGCACCTGATCGAATCCGCCACAGCGAGTGTTGTGGGAGCGGGCTTGCCCGCGAACGCCCCCACCAAGCCCTGACAGAAAGCCCGCAGGGTCCCGATGAGCACAGCGAATCGTTTCGACGCATCGATAGCCCCGCATATTGAGGCTGGTCCTGGATCGGCATCCGGTGTTTACGTGCCTTCGTCTGACCGCCTGCCAGGCGCTCTCTCGCGAGCGCACCGCGAGGTACTTCTTTGCTCGTGCAAAGAAGTACCCAAGAAACACGCCCGACTGCCGCGACCCCGGCCCGCTGCGCGGGCCGGGGTTTCCCTCGCTCCGAGGCTTTTCGCGGGCGGCGCTGAACTCGCTGCGCCTTCGGCTCCGCTCAGACATCCAGCGCCTCTTGTCCCGCGAAAAGCCTCTCCACTCGGCGCGACGACAACGGGGAGGTAGATCCAAACAACGGCTATCCCCGCGTGCTTGCCAGTGGATGATGGCTAGGTCTTCGAGCATCTTCGGCACGCTCGGCCTTTGGCCGTTGCGTGCCGCACCCGCGAAGCGGGTGCCGGGGGGCGTAGGATGTGATGAGCGCAGCGAATCGCATCAGGGTTACGCGCGGCGTGGGAAACGGTGCGTTTCGCTGCGCTCAACGGCACCCTACGGGATACCTTCTGTTTTGACCTTCGCCTCCCGTATGGAGCCCCTCGCGGAGGGCGTGATGGGCCGGAACAAGGCGCTGGATGTCTGAGCGAAGCGCAGCGTAGCGAGTTCAGCGCCGCCGGCCCAGCGCGCCCGGAGCGAGGTTCCCGGGCGGAATCCGGGTGCCCTTCTTTGGGTCCTTTCTTGGGCAAGCAAGAAAGTACCTCGCGGCGCGCTGGCGAGTCAGCGCGTGGCAGGCGGCCCGACGGAGGCAGGTAAACACCGGAGGATGAACCAAGACCAGCCTCGGATCGCGAAGACAAACACCATGTTGATGCGTTTCGCTACGCTCAACCGCACCCTAGGAGGAGGTCGGGGCGGCGGCCTGGGCCTCCAGTTGGGCCATCTCGGATTCGGTGAAGCCGGCGGCGCGGCGCGCCGCGTGCGCGAATGGTGGGCGCACGCGGCCGGGCATGTATTCGGCCAGCAGGTCGAGGAACAGCGGTTCGGGATCGAGACCCCGTGCCCGGGCCAGTTCGCGGAACCAGTGCGTACCAATCGCCACGTGCGCGACCTCCTCGCGCTGGATGATCTCCAAAAGGGCCACGGTGTCGGTATCGCCCGCCGCGGTCAGACGTTCGATCATCCCGGGCGTCACGTCCAGCCCGCGTGCCTCCAGCACCCGCGGCACCAGCGCCATGCGCACCATCACGTCATGGTCGGTCGCCAGCGCCGCCTCCCACAAGCCGTTGTGGGCCGCCAGATCCCCGTAGTCCGCACCCAGCTCGAGGAGACGCGCCCGCAGCAACCGGAAGTGCCGCGCCTCCTCCGCCGCGACCTGCAGCCAGTCGCTGACGAACGGCGCCGGCATGTCGCGGAAGCGGTACACGGCATCCAGCGCCAGGTTGATCGCATTGAACTCGATATGCGCCACCGCATGCACCAGCGCGACCCGACCGGCAGTGGTATTCAGCCCTCGCCGCGACAGCTCCTTCGGATGCACCAGCACCGGCCGCTCCGGCCGTCCCGGCACCTCCATGCGTTGCGGCGCGGGGGCATCCGTTCCCTCCAGTTCATCCGCCCACCAGGCGCGCGCCAGCTCCAGCACACGCTCGCACTTGGCCTCCGGGTCACGCTCGCGCAGGGCGGCCTCGGCCTCACGGTAGACGGCCGGGTGCGGCCGCGGTCGTTCGCTCATGGCATCTCTCTGTCGCTACGCACGGTCAGGCCCGGACGCGCACGTTCACCATCATGTCGTTGTCCTCGTGCTCCAGATTATGACAGTGGAACACGTAGAGCTGATCGCCAGCGTAGTGATGGGTGAAGTCGATCGCGATGCGCACGGTCTCGCCCGGCCACAGCAGGACCGTGTCCTTCCAGCCCAGGTCCGTGACGGTCAGGCCTTCATCGTTCACGGCCTGCTGGCGCACGAAGTCCGGACCGCCCGAACGTGACAGCACCTGGAACGAGAAGCCATGGATATGCATCGGGTGCGGCATGCTGCGGTCCGCATTGCGGATGGTCCAGACCTCCCGGGTGTTGGCATCCACCTCGATCGGCACCCGGTCAGGGTCGTACGTCTCTCCGTTGATGCGCCACTGCATCGGCGCCATGTCCAGACGGATATCCCGCTGGCCGGCATCCGTCACGTCGATGGGCTCGATCCGCGACAAACGCTCGGGCACCTCGGCGGTGACCGCCTCGCCCTCCTGGACCACGAACTCGAGCAATGCGAGCGGATCGCCGTCGTGCATGCCGCCACCCATCATGCGACCCATGCCGCCGCCCATGCCACGCCCCATCATTCCTCCGCCCATGCCGCCACCGGCCATCGGGTCGAGTTCCAGGCTGTGCAGCTCGACCCGGTCGCCTCCGGCAAACGCGGCGAAGTCAACCAGGACCTCCAGGCGTTCGCCCGGCGACAGGAAGGCCTCCCGGGCCTCCCGGGGCGACTCCAGCAGCCCCACGTCGGTGCCGATGACCCGAAACGGAATGGCCTGCCCCTCCGCGCGCAGGGCCAGCCGGTAAATCCGGGCGGTGGAGCCATTCAGCAGGCGCAGGCGATGGATGCGCCGCTCCACCTCGTGCGTCGCGGCCGGCGTCATATTCACCAGCACCTCGTCGCCGAGATAGCCCATCATCCGCTGCATCGGGTTCGGCTGGTACACCAGATGGCCGAGCCGGTCGAAGCGCTTGTCCTGCAGCACCAGCGGCAGGTCGGTCGTGCCGAGTTCCAGCCCCAGCGCCTCGTTCAGCGCCTCGTTGTCGTCGTCGCTCACCAGCAGGAAGCTCGCCAGCCCCTGGTGGGCCTGGCGCGCAGTCCGGTGATGGGCATGGGTGTGATACCAGTAGGTACCGCCGCGGTTGGTCACCTTAAAGCGGTATTCGTACTGCTCACCGGGGTCGACCGTCTGCATCGGATGCCCGTCCACCCGGCCCGGAACATGCAGGCCATGCCAATGGATGATCGTGCCCTCGTCGAGCTGGTTGTCCAGGGTCACGTCCAGTTCATCGCCGGTGCGCAACAAGAGGATCGGATTCTGGTAGTCATGGCCGTTCATCTGCGTCCGGTACCAGAGGAACGGGATCTCCTCGCGCCCCGGCACCGGCAACCACCCCTGCTCCGCGACCAGAGTGAACGGCTCGTTGGGTGCGAGGACCGCAAACGGGCCGTCCGCGCCGGGCAGAAACAGGGCGTTGTCGAAACGAGGGGCGGACACTGCATGGTTGAACAGGCTCCAGCCGCCGAATGTGGTGATCACGGGAAGCGCCGCGGCCAGCCCCAGAAACTGACGTCGTCTCATCATTGCTTTTCTCCAGTACCGGCTGCCGGCATGCTCCGGCGCAGCAGAATGGAATTGCCGATGACCGACAGCGAGCTGGCGGTCATCGCGACCACACCGATCATCGGGTGCAGCAGGCCGGCCGCGGCGATCGGGATCGCGGCGCTGTTGTAGGCCCAGGCCCAGAACAGGTTCTGCACGATCTTGCGGAAGGTCAGCCGCGACAGCTGGACGGCCTCGACGACCTTGGTCAGCTCCCCGCGCACCAGGGTCACATCCGCGGCCTCGATCGCGACGTCGGCGCCGGCCCCGATCGCGATCCCGACATTCGCCTGCTGCAGGGCCGGGGCGTCGTTGATGCCGTCGCCGACCATCGCCACGTGCTCGCCGTACTCCTTCTGCAACTCGCGGATGGCCTCGACCTTGCCCTCCGGCAGCACCCCGGCGCGCACCTCGTCGATCCCCACCTGGGCAGCCACGGCCTTCGCGGTGCGCTCGTTGTCGCCGGTGACCATCACGCAGCGGATACCGAGGTCATGCAGTTGTTCGATCGCGGCCTGCGACTCTTCCTTGAGCGTGTCGGCGACCGCGACAATGCCGGCCGGCTGGTCGCCAATGGCCACCAGCATCGCGGTCTTGCCGGCATCCTCCAGTTCCCGCAACGACCCAAGCAGGGCCGACGGATCCAGGCCCTGCTCCTCCAGCAGCCGCTGGCTGCCCACCAGCACTCGTTCGCCGTCCAGGCGGGCCTCCACACCGCGCGCGGTGTGCGACTGGAACTGCTCGACCTCGGCGACCTCCAGCGCCCGGTCCCGCGCACCCTGCACGATGGCGTCGGCCAGCGGGTGCGCGGAACCGGCCTCCACGGCCGCCGCCGCCCGCAGCACGCGGGACTCGTCGAAACCCTCAGTCGGGATGACGTCGGTCAGCGCGGGCTTCCCCCGGGTGATGGTGCCGGTCTTGTCGAGCACGATCACCGCAATGTCCTTGAGCGTCTGGATCGCGGAGCCCGAGCGGATCAGCACGCCGCGCTCGGCCCCCATGCCGGAGCCGACCATCAGCGCGGTGGGCGTGGCCAGCCCCAGCGCACAGGGGCAGGCAATGACCAGCACGGCGATCGCCGCCAGGATCGCCAGCACCAGCGGCGGGCGTTCGGAATCGACCCAGGGCAGGAAGCCCTCGCCCCAGACCAGGATCGGCTGCAACGCCCCGGAGAACGCCAGCCAGGCCGCGAACGCGGCCAGCGCGATCACCAGCACGGCCGGCACGAAGCGCGCGGTGATGCGGTCCGCCAGTTCCTGCACCGGCACGCGCGAGCCCTGCGCCTCGTTGACCAGGCGGATTACCTGCGAAAGGAAGGTATCGGCGCCGACGCGGGTGGCGCGCACCTTCAATCGCCCCTGTTGGTTCAGGGTGGCGCCGAGGACGGTGTCGCCCTCGCCCTTGTCCACCGGGACCGACTCGCCGGTGGCAATGGACTCGTCCACGGTGCTCTCGCCCGCCACCACCTCGCCATCGGTCGGTACCTTCTCGCCCGGGCGCACGATCATCACGTCGCCCACCTGGAGCGACTTGACCGACACCTCGACCTCCTCGCCATCACGCTCGACCCGGGCGGTCTTGGCACCCAGGTCCAGCAGCTTGCGGATCGCCGAGGAGGCCTCGCCCTTCGCGCGATACTCCAGATAGCGCCCGAGCATATGGAAGGCCATGATGGTCGCCGCCATCTCGATGAACGAGGTCATCGGATAGACGAAACCAACCAGCCCGATCAGGTAGGGCGGCAGCGAGCCCATGGAGATCAGCACGTCCATGTTCAGGTTGCCGCTTTTCAGCGAACGCCAGGCGGACCGATGCGTGGCCGCGCCCCCCGCCAGGAACACCACCGGGAAGGCCAGCAACGCGATGATCAACAGATAGCCGGGGATCGGCTGCCAGAACATGTGCGGCATCATCAGGACCATGATCGCGATGGTCGGCACCATCGCGAACCACAGACGGTTCCAGGCCTGCTTCACGTAGGCGGCGTCGATCGCCGCGTCGTCCGCCTCGCTGGCGGCGTCGTCGGTCTCCACCGCCGCCACGTCGTAGCCGGCCCCCTCCACAGCCGCGCGCAGGGCCTCGCCATCGGGCCCGTCCGGCGTCACCTCCACCGTCACGCGGTGGTCGGAGATGTTGGTGCGCACCGTCTCGATCCCGGCGAGCTTCTCGATCGCCGCGCGCACGATACCGGCGCAGTGATCCGAACCCATGCCCGGCACCACCAGCCGCACCGAACCGGAACCCCCGGCCTCGCTCTCGACCTGTGCGACGTCGTAGCCGGCGCCCTCCACCGCGGCGCGCAGCCCCTGCGGGTCGACCTGGTCGGGGTCATACCCCACCGTCACCCGGTGCCGGGCGATATTGGTCCCCACCGAGGTCACCCCCGGGGTCTTTTCCAGCGCCGAGCGCACGATGCCCCCGCAGTGGTCCGACCCCATGCCGGGGACGATGACCACCGCCTCGCGGGCGGTCGCCGGCTTCGTTTCTGACGTCGTCATCGCGTGACTCCTTACCGGCCACCGAACAGATACTTGATCAACGCGGCGATCGCGAGGATCAGCAGTACCAGGACCAGAAGCCCGATCAGGCCTCCGCCCAGACCCATACCGCCCAGCCAGCCAAAACCTTGTTCATTCATCATGATGGAGTCCTCCCAAGGACTTAAATTCAACGGCGATACGCGGTTTCGCGTATCGAGGGGGCGATCCGCAATCGCCCGGGGCCGGGCGGACGCCCGGCCAGGGAGGACTCAGAGAGGGGGACGCAGATCCGGGCCCGAACGGGCGCCGGGACCCATGGCCACGGCCCCCGGAACGGGGCGGGACAGCGATGCAGTGACCGGCTTGGTCACGGAGGAAGGCAAGGCGGAGGCCCCGCAGATACCGCAAACCGCGCACGGCATCTCGCAGCCCGAGAAGTCCGCCTGAACCGCGGGGTCCAAAGGCAGGGGTTCCGAGGGCGAGGTGGCGCCTTGATCCGGACAGTGGCCCGGCGTGGCGATTGCCGCCCCGTGATCCCCATGCATCATGCCCGCACCGGCGATCGGCGCCAGCAACAGCGCGGCGGCAATCAGCAGAGTCAGCAGATGGGACAGGGCTCGCGACACGGGCAGGCCTCGAAAGAGCATTCTTTTTACAAGTCTAGCAGCGTCGCGGACCGGTCACATGAGATAGATCAAGCAGGGAAGCACAACAACATTACAGCACCGGCGCCAGCAGGTAGGCGGCACGCGCGGCCACGCGGCGCCAGAGCGGGAGATCGTTCACGTCCTGCGGAGTCATCTCGCGGGAACGGGCGAAGTCGGCCTCGAACATGCGCGCCGTCTCGCGCGCGAAGGCCGGGTCCAGCACCAGTGCCGTGACCTCGAAGTTCAGCCGGAAGGAACGGTTGTCCAGGTTCACCGTACCCACGGCCGCGCCCATGTCGTCCACCACGAACGCCTTGCCGTGCAGGAAGCCTTCCTCGTAACGATAGATGCGCACGCCGGCGTCCAGCAGCGGCCCCAGGAAGGCGTAGGCCGCATGCGTGGTCAGCGGGTTGTCGGTGACCTCGGGAATCAGCACGCGCACGTCGACGCCGCTCAAGGCGGCCAGCTTGAGCATGCCCTGCACGCCCTCGTCGGGCACGAAGTACGGGCTGGCGATCCAGATGCGCCGGTCCGCCGCGTGGATCGCCTGCTGCATCATCAGGCTGGCGGTCTCGAATTCATCGGCCGGACCGGAGGGCAGGATCAGTACCGGGACCCCGTCCTCCGCCATGGTCGCCGGCTTCCATTCCAGCTCCGGGACCGCCTCGGTGGCCCAGTGCCAGTCCTCCAGGAACACCGACTGCAACGCGAGGGCGGACGGCCCCGCAATACGCAGGTGGGTGTCGCGCCAGGCACCGATTGCCGGATCACGGCCCAGGTACTCGTCGCCCACGTTCAGCCCGCCGACCCACGCCTGTTCGCCATCGGCGACCACGATCTTGCGATGATTGCGGAAGTTCAGCTGGAAGCGATTGCCGCGTCCGCGGGTGGAGTGAAAGTGCTGCACGTGCACACCGGCCTCGCGCAGGGTATCCAGATAGGATCCGGGCAGGCGGTAGCTCCCGATCTCGTCATACAGGAAATAGACCTCGACACCGGCCTCGGCACGCTCCACCAGCCGGCGCTGGAGTTCGCGCCCGATCGCGTCGTCACGCACGATATAGAACTGCACCAGCAGGTAGCGCTCGGCCTGCTCGATGCCGCGAAAGAGGCTGTCGAAGGTCGCCTCGCCGTCCACCAGGAGCTCGACCTCGTTGCCGTGGAGAAACGGCCAGCGGGCGAGCTGCTGTACGCCATCCAGATGCTTGCTCGGTTCCTGCGCGACGTACTGGTGCGACCACAGCTCCTCGGTCTTCGGCTGCAGCGCGCGGGCCAGGCTGGAGTCCTCGTCGCGGCGCGCCACGACATAGCCGCGAAACTCGCTGGCGCCGAACACCCAATAGGCCGGGACAGCCACATACGGCACGGTGTTGAGTGAAACGATCCAGGCCACCGCGCCCTGCGATGTGCGGGTGGACATCAGCGCATCCAGCGAGGACAGGAAGCCCAGCAGGTGGAACGCAATGACCACAGTCAGCAGGACGCGCCAGCGCGGGCGCCGCCGGCGCGGCTGCGAACGGGCCTCCCCGCTGGAAGCCGACATACCCGTCTCAGCCCAGGGCGTCGAGGCCGCGCGCCAGATCGCGCTGGATGTCGGCGACGGCCTCGAGCCCGACCGCGACCCGCACCAGGGCCTCGGTAATACCCTGGGCCTCGCGCTTCTCCGGGTCCACGCGACCGTGGGTGGTGGTGGCCGGATGGGTAATGGTGGTCTTGGCATCCCCCAGGTTCGCGGTGATCGACAGGAACTGCGTGGCGTCGATCACCGACCAGGCGGCGTCGCGCCCGCCGGCGACCTCGAAGCTGAGCACCCCGCCGAAGCCACTTTGCTGCTGCTTGGCGACCGCGTGCTGCGGGTGATCTTCGAGGCCGGGGTAATGCACGGCCGTGACCGCGGGGTGGGATTGGAGCCACTGCGCCAGATTAAGTGCGTTATCGCTGTGCGCTCGCATGCGCAGGGGCAGCGTCTCCAACCCCTTCAGGAACACCCAGGCGTTGAACGGCGACAACGTCGGACCCGCGGTGCGCAGGAAGCCGTAGACCTCCTTGCCCACCCGCTCGGCGTCGCCCACCACGGCACCGCCGAGGCAGCGGCCCTGGCCATCAAGGAACTTGGTCGCCGAGTGGATAATGATATCGGCGCCCAGATCCAGCGGGCGCTGCAGAATTGGCGTGCAGAAACAGTTGTCCACCGCGAGCAGCACGTCGCGGCGATGGGCGATGTCGGCCAGCGCACGGATGTCCACCACCTCGCCCAGCGGGTTCGATGGCGTCTCGCAGAAGTACAGCCGCGTGTTCGACTGCGTCGCCTGTTCCCAGGCCTCGAGGTTCGACAGCTCGACGTAGGTCACCTCGACGCCGAAACGCGCCAGGTAGTTGTTGAACAGCACGGTGGTGGTCCCGAACACCGAGCGCGAACAAACCACGTGATCGCCCGCCTTCAGCAGGCCCATCATGGTCGCCAGGATCGCGGACATCCCGGAGGCGGTCGCCACGCAGGCCTCGCCGCCTTCCAGCGCGGCCAGGCGGTCCTGGAAGGTGCGCACGGTGGGGTTGGTGAAGCGCGAATAGATATTGCCCGGGACCTCGCCACCGAAGCGCGCGGCGGCCTCCGCGGCCGAGCCGAACACGAAGCTCGAGGTCGGGAAGATCGCCTCGGAGTGCTCGCCCTCGGGCGTGCGCTGGTAGCCATAGCGGATGGCGACGGTCTGCGGGTCGTATTCGCTGGGATCGAAATCGGTCATTGGGGTCTCTCGGGCCACGGATTGCTGACCGGACAGTGTACCCGGCGTTTCCGTCAGTTTCCGGGCTGCAGCCGGTCCGCCACGCGCGTGAGCACGTCGTAGCTGATGGTGCCCGCCGCGCGGGCGACCCGCTCCACCGGCAGGCCCTCGCCCCACAACGTCGCCATGGCACCGACCTGCACCTCCGGCAACCCGGACAGGTCCACCGCCAGCATGTCCATGGAGACACGTCCGATCAGGGGGCAGAGCCGGTCCTGCACAAGGATCGGCGTGCCCGACGGGGCATGCCGCGGGTAGCCATCGGCATATCCCATTGCCACGATCCCGGCACGGCCCGGAGCGGCGGCGGTCCAGGTCGCGCCATAGCCCACCGTACTGCCAGGCTCGAGAGGCTGGGTGGCGATGATCGGGGCGCGCACGGTCATCGCCGGGCGCAGATCACCGTCCGGGCCCTCCGGGAGGTGCTCGACGGGGACCGAGGCCGGATGCGCGCCGTAGAGCATGATGCCGGGCCGGGCCCAGTAGTCACCCGGCGCCGCCGACCCCGCACCGCGGCCCCAGCCGGCGAACAGGGCCGCCGAATTGGCCACGCTACGGAGCCCCGGGAAAGCGGAAACCGACGCGCCGAATTGTTCCAGCTGGCGGGCATTCTGCGGATGTCCGGGCTCGTCGGCGCACGCCAGGTGCGTCATCCAGTGCAGGCCACCGCACCCGTGCCCGGCGGCCTGCAAACGCGTGGCGACGCGCTTTGCCACCTGCGGCGCGAAACCCAGGCGATTCATGCCGGTGTTGAGTTTGACCCAGACCACGGGAAGCACCACGCCAGCGGCGTCGAGATGGTCAAGCTGCGTCGCGTCGTGCAGCACGGGCTGCAGGTCGAATTCGGTACAGGCATGCGCCTCGGAGACGTCGCGGGGGCCCTGCAACACGAGCAGCGGGCCGCGGAAGCCGGCAGCGCGCAGGGCGCGGGCCTCGCCAATCTGGGAAACGGCCAGCCCGTCGCTCGCCTCGGCCAGGGCCTCGGCCGCCCACAACAGACCATGGCCGTAGCCCTCGGCCTTGATGACCGACCACATCGGAACGCCCGGCGCCAAGCGGCGCGCCACACCCAGGTTGTGCCGGAGTGCCTCGGGATGGAGCTGCATACTGGCCGCGCGTCTCACGTCGTGCCTAGTGGCCGATCTCGCCGTAAACGTCGGGGGCGTAATTCTCGAAGCGGGTGAACTGCCCGTGGAAGGTCAGGCGCACGGTCCCGATGGGGCCATTACGCTGCTTGGCAATAATGATCTCCGCCGTGCCCTTGTCGGGCGACTCGTCGTTGTAGACCTCGTCGCGATAAACGAAGGCGATGATATCCGCATCCTGCTCAATGGCCCCGGACTCGCGCAGGTCGGACATTACCGGGCGCTTGTTCGGACGCTGTTCCAGCGAACGGTTGAGCTGCGACAACGCGATCATCGGCACACTCAGCTCCTTCGCCAGGGCCTTCAAGCCACGCGAGATATCCGAGATCTCGTTGGCGCGATTCTCGCTGCTGCCGGGGGATTGCATCAGCTGCAGGTAGTCGACCACGATGAGCCCCAGGCCCTTGTGTTCACGCATCAACCGCCGGGTCCGAGCTCGCAGCTCGGTGGGCGAGAGCGCCGGGGTATCGTCGATGTACAGCGGGGCCTCGGACAGCATCTGCACCGCGCTGGTCAGGCGCGGCCAGTCGCCATCCTCCAACCGTCCGGAGCGCAGCTTCTGCTGGTTGATCCGCCCCATCGAGGACAGCAGGCGAATGGCCAGCTGCTCACCCGGCATCTCCATGGAGAAAATCGCGACCGGCTCGGAGTTCTTCATCGCCACATACTCGGCAATGTTCATCGCGAACGAGGTCTTCCCCATCGAAGGCCGCCCGGCCACGATCACCAGATCGCCCGGATTCAGCCCCGAGGTGAGGGCATCCAGATCCTGATAACCGGTGGCAATCCCGGTGATTGGATTCTGGCTTTCGTAGAGATACTCGATCTGGTCCACCGCCGCCGTCAGCAGTGGCTTCATCCCGCGAAAGCCCTGGGCCCCGCGCGCACCCTGCTCGGCGATACGGAAGACCTTCTGCTCCGCCACGTCCAGCAGTTCCTTGGAACCGCGGCCGTCCGGGGTATAGGCGGAATCGGCGATCTCGGTCCCTACCGAGATCAGCGAACGCAGGATAGAGCGCTCGCGGACGATATCCGCATAGGCCACGATGTTGGCCGCACTCGGCGTCTCGGCGGCCAGCCGTCCGAGATAGGCCATGCCCCCGGCCGATTCCAGCTCGGTCGTGCGATCCAGCTGCTCCGACACGGTGACCATGTCGAACGGGGCATTACGATCCGCCAACGCGGACACTGCCCGGAAGATCAGGCGGTGATCATGGCGGTAGAAGTCGTCTGCAGTGATGCGGTCCGCCACCCGGTCCCAGGCAGCGTTATCCAGCATCAACCCTCCGAGGACCGCCTGCTCGGCCTCCTCGGAATGCGGGGGGACCCGCGGGTTCGGGATCATGGGCGAGTTCATGCGACGAACCCGCCCATGTGCCGGGTATCAGCGACCCGGTGGGGCCACCCTCCCGACATCCGGCGGATCACTCTTCGCCGATCACGACGACGCGGATGTCGACGTCCACGTCCGAGTGCAGGTGCAGGCCGATCTCGAATTCACCGGTGGTGCGCAGCGGACCTTCCGGCATGCGCACTTCGCGCTTTTCGACTTCGGTACCCTTGGCGGTCAGCGCGTCGGCGATGTCCGCCGGGCCGATGGAGCCGAACAGCTTGCCTTCGCCACCGGACTTCGCGGTGATCTCGAGCACGGTTGCGTCCAGCTTTTCCTTGCGGGCCTCGGCCGCAGCCAGGGCCTCGGCCGCCGCCTTTTCCAGTTCGGCGCGACGCGCCTCGAATTCGGCGATGTTCTCGGCGGTGGCAAACTTGGCCTTGCCCTGCGGCAGCAGGAAGTTGCGCGCAAATCCCGGACGCACGTTGACGCGGTCGCCCAGGGTGCCCAGGTTATCGATCTTTTCCAGCAGAATGACTTCCATCTTTGGTATTCCTGTAACGTTTGATCAGCCCCCGAAGGGGCGCATTCTACACCGGTCTCGGACCGGTCTCACGGATTGTTGTCACTGTCCTGCCCGCCCTGCGCGGAACCGGGGCCCAATCGCGAGCGGATATCCGCCCAGGCGTCGATCACCCCGATGGTGGCCAGCAGCAGAAACATCTGCGGCATGGCCAGGGCCAGGAGCACGTACATCCCCACCAGCCAGAAGCTGCTCATCCCCTGCCGGAAGGTCAGCGCGTGCATCAGCGCGATCCCCTGCAGGAAGAACAGCACCGCCAGGATGAACGCCAACTCCGTGGCCACCGGGACCGGACCCAGATGCCCGATACCGGCCAGCAACAGCGTGACGGCACTCAGCATCCGCCCGAACTGCAGGCCCCGGAACTCCTCGCCGAACGCCCCCGGGTTGTACAGCAGTGCCTGCCAGTAGCGACCCAGCAGCACGGCCAGCGTCAGGCTCAGCAGCAGGATCCCGGCCAAGAGCCCGGTCAGGTACGGCGCCGCGCGGCGCAGCCCCGCCTCCAACTCCTGTGGCCCGGTCTCGCTGCCCTCGACCAGAGGCCCCAGCAGGACCATGCCCGCCTCGGCCCAGGTGGACTCCAGATCCGGCACCAGCAGGTGCACGGCCAGCACGCCGATCCCGGCGACCGCGGCGGCGACCTGCAGCGTCATGCGCCACGAGATCGTGCGCCGCAGCAGCTCGGCGAGCAGCGCCACTGGCGCCCACTGCACAACCCCGGCGACCACCCCCGCGAACAGCGGGGCCTCCGGGATCAGGACAAACATCGCCACCCCGAGGACCACTGCGGACAGCACCATCACCAGGAGTGCTTGGCGCAGGCCGATGCGCAGCCCTACGAGGGCGATCAGCGCACTGCTGAGCAGTGCCACCGGAGGCAGGAACAGGCCCGCCACACCAAAGCCGGAAACCGCGCCTACGGCGCGGCTCCGGCTTTTCATCGCAAATTCGGCCAGTACGCGCATGGCGACGGCCCCGGCGAACCGGTGCGGGACTTAGTGGTTATCGCTGTACGGCAGCAGGGCCAGGAAGCGCGCACGCTTCACCGCCGTGGCCAGCTGGCGCTGATATTTCGCGCTGGTGCCGGTGACACGGCTGGGCACGATCTTGCCGGTCTCGGTCACAAAACCCTTCAACAGATTCAGGTCCTTGTAGTCGATGTACTCGATGCCTTCAGCGGTGAACTTGCAATACTTGCGGCGACGCGGAAAACGGGCCATGTCAGATCTCCTTCAATCAATCGGTCAGCGAACGGGCGGGATTTACTCGGCGGAAGCCGAGTCGTCGGAGGCGCCTTCGCCACCCTCGTCGTCGCGCTCGCGGCGACGGCCCTTGCCACTCTCCTCTTCCTGGCCCTTGGCCAGCGGGGAGGTCTCGGTCACGGCCTCTTCCATGCGCATCGCCAGGTGGCGCAGCACGGCATCGTTGAACCGGAAGGCACTGGCGAGCTCTTCCATCGCCTCTTCCGAGGCCTCGATGTTCATGAGCACGTAGTGGGCCTTCACCAGCTTCTGGATCGGGTAGGCCAGCTGACGGCGGCCCCAGTCTTCGAGGCGGTGGATCTTGCCTTCATGACCTTCGACCAGGCCCTTGTAGCGCTCGATCATCGCCGGGACCTGCTCGCTCTGGTCCGGGTGGACCAGGAATACAACTTCGTAATGACGCATCGGGAACTCCTTGCGGGTATCAGCCTCCCGTCAAATGCGGTGAGGCAAGGGTTCGACCCAGCGGACGCAGCCGCAGGGCAGAAAGGCGCGACACGATAACCGAAGCGGGCGCCAACAACAAGCAGGGAGCCGGCGAAACAGGGGTTTGCACCGCCCCTCGGAAGGCTAGCGGCTACGCAGAACCAGCCGGCGGACCTTCGCGACGCTGGCGAACCGCCTCGAACAGGGTGACGCCGGTGGCAACGGAGACGTTGAGGCTCTCCACCGCGCCCTGCATCGGCAGGGCCGCGAGGTGGTCACAGGCCTCCCGGGTCAGACGCCGCAGGCCCTCGCCCTCGGCCCCCATGACGATCGCCGTCGGCGGGCGCAGGTCCAGATCATAGAGGCTCTCTCCCCCTTCCCCGGCCAGGCCTACGGTCCACATCCCGGCATCCTTCAGGGCTGCCAGCGTCCGCGCGAGATTGCTGACCGTCACCACCGGCACGGTCTCGGCGGCCCCGGACGCCACCTTGATGGCGGCGGGGGTCAATGCGGCGCTGTGATGGCGCGGCATGACCACCGCCCCGGCCCCGGCCGCATCCGCGGTCCGCAGGCAGGCCCCGAGATTATGCGGGTCGGTCACCCCGTCGAGCACCAGCAGCAGATCCAGGCCATCGCGCACCCGGGTAATCAGGGCCTTTTCGTCCAGCAGCGGACGCGGCGTGCAGTGCACGACCACACCCTGGTTCTGGAACCCCGGAAGCTGTTGATCGAGCCGCTCGCGGCCTACCCGCTCGATCGAGATGCCGCGCGACTGCGCCAGTTCTCGCAGGCGTTCCAAGGCGGGTTCGATAGGGTCGGTCGCCAGCTGCAGCCGCTTGACCCGCTCCGGGGCCCGCTGCAACACGGCGGCCACTGCGTGGATGCCACCAAAGGTCTCGGCGCGGCTACCCTTGCTCCCCTTGCTCATCGCGGACCTCCGCCACGGCGATCCCGCCACGGGTCAACGCCCCGGCGGACACCGCCTGAGCGGCCCCCGAGCAAGCGGGGGAACAGACGCGGGTTCACCCTGCGCCTCAGGACGAGGACGGACGCCGACGACGGCTGCGGCCACGTCCGGACCCAGAGGATTCCTTGGCCTTGGCCGGGCGATCCGCACTCGGCTCGACAATGGTATTTCCGTCCTTGTCGGCCTCGGGTCGCGGCGGCGGAACCGCCTCGTTGCCCGGTTCCGGGGCATCGCTGTTGCCTTCATCCGGCGCGTTCCGCGGGCGGCGTGCGTTGCCGCGGCCACGTCTGCTGCCCCGGGTCCGTTCATTCCCCGGGCTCGCTTCATTCCCCGGGCTCGCTTCATTCCCTGGGCTCGCCTCATTCCCTGGGCTCGCCTCATTCCCTGGGCTCGCCTCATTCCCTGGGCTTGCTTCATTCCCCGGGCTCGGCTCTTTCCCCGAGCTCGGTTCTTTCGCCGGGCTCGGCTCGGCAGCAGGGCTCGTCTCGCCACCGGCGGCCCCACGGCGGCGGCCACCACGACGGCGGCGCTTCTTCTTCGGCGCCGGGGCATCATCGTCGGCCGCGGGGGCTTCCGGCCCGGCTGCTGTGGGTTTTGCCTCAGGCTCGGGCGCTGCTGCGGTTGGTGCGGCGGCGGCCTCGACCGGAGCCGCATCGGCATCCTTGCGGCGCTTGCTACGACGGCTGCGCTTTTTCGGCGGCGGAACGGCGGGACTCGGCTGACCCGCTTCCTGGGCCAGGGCCAGATCGATCTTGCGATCATCCAGGCTCACCCGGGCCACCTGCACTTGAAGCTCGTCGCCGATACGGAACACCCGGCCACCGCGTTCGCCGGTCAGGCTGTGGCGCGCCGGGTCAAAGTGGTAGAAGTCGTTGTCGAGGCTGGTCACGTGCACCAGGCCCTCGATGTAGACGTCCTTGATCTCCACGAACAGACCGAACCCGGTGACTCCGGAGACCACGCCGGGGAAGGTCTCGCCGACCTTGTCCTGCATGTACTCGGCCTTCAGCCAGGCCACCGCGTCGCGGGTCGCGTCGTCGGCGCGTCGCTCGGCCATCGAGCAATGCTCACCCAACTGCTCCATGTCGCCATGCGAGTACGGGAAGGCCTTGGCGCTGCCCTTGCGCAGCACATGGCGAATGCCGCGATGCACCAGCAGGTCCGGATAGCGGCGGATCGGCGAGGTGAAATGCGCGTAGTCGTCCAGCGCCAGGCCAAAGTGGCCGTCGAGTTCCGGGGCATACACCGCCTGGCTCAGCGAGCGCAGCAGCACGGTCTGGATCAGCTGCTGGTCGGTGCGCTGGCGCGCCGCCTTCAGGACTTCGGTGTAGTCGGCGGGGCTCGGCTCGTCACCACCGCCCAGGCTCAGACCCGCGCCATTGAGGAAGTCGCGCAGGTCGTCGATCTTGTCCGACGGCGGCTGATCATGGATGCGGTACAGCGCCGGCACCTTGTGCTTCTTGAGGAAGCGAGCGGCGGCCACGTTGGCCATGATCATGCATTCCTCGACCAGGCGATGCGCATCGTTGCGCACCGTCGGCACGATCTTCTCGATCTTGCGGTCCTCGCCAAAGACGATCTTGGTCTCGGTGGTGTCGAAGTCGATCGCGCCCCGGCGATTGCGCGCCGCGTGCAGGGCCTTGAAGGCCTGGTGCAAGGTCTCCAGGTTCGGCATCACATGCGCGTTCTGCTCGCGCTGCGCCGCGTCGCCGCCGAGCATCGCGGCCACGTCCTCGTAGATCAGACGGGCGTGCGAACGGATCAGTCCCTCGTGGAAGCGATAGCTCTTCAGCGCCCCGCGCGCACCGATCTCCATCTCGCAGATCATGCTCAACCGGTCCACGTTCGGATTCAGCGAGCACAGACCGTTGGAGAGGGCCTCCGGCAACATCGGGATCACGTTGTTCGGGAAGTACACCGAGGTGCCGCGTGTGCGTCCCTCGCGATCCAGCGCGGCGTCACGCTGGACGTAGTGCGACACGTCGGCGATCGCAACCCACAGCCGCCAGCCCTTGCCTTCCGGCTCGCAGTACAGGGCGTCGTCGAAGTCGCGGGCGTCGTCGCCATCGATCGTGACGAACGGCTTCTCGCGCAGGTCCAGGCGATCCTTCTTGTCTGCCTCGGCCACCTCGGCGCCCAGCTCGTCGGCCGCCGCTATGACCTCGTCCGGCCACTCGTGCGGCAGGGCGTGGGCACGGATCGCGATGTCGATCTCCATACCCGGCGCCATGTGCTCGCCCAGGACTTCCTGCACGTCCCCACGCAGGCGCGCCGTGCGTGAAGCGGATTCACGGATGCGCACGACCACGATCTGGTCGTCCTCCGCCTCGCCCAGGCCGTCCGGCGGCACCAGGATGTCGTGGGTGATGCGCTTGTTGTCCGGGGTCAGGATACCGACACCGTCCTCGATCTTCAGGCGCCCGACCACCTGGGTGGTGTTGTGCTCCAGGACCTCGACAATCCCGCCCTCGCGGCGGCCGCGACGATCCACGCCCATGACCCGGGCCAGAACCCGGTCGCCATGAAATACCCCGCGCATCTGCTTCGGCGACAGGAACAGGTCGTCATCCTGCTCGTCCGGCACCAGGAAACCAAAACCATCCGGGTGACCGATCACGCGCCCGCGGATCAGGTCTTCCTGGTTGACCGGCAGATAGGCACCGCGACGGTTGCAAAGGGCCTGCCCATCGCGCTCCATCGCCTTCAGGCGGCGGCGCAGGGCCTCGAGGCGATCGTCGTCGTCGATCTTCAGACGTTCCGCGATCTCGTCGTAGGACAACGGATTGTCGGCTTCCTGCAGAAGCCCGAGGATGAACTCGCGACTGGGGATGGGGTTGTCGTATTTCTGCGCCTCGCGCTCGAAATTGGGATCGGCGGGGGTCTTGCGACGTTGTCTTGGCATTCAGTGAACTCTGTGGATGTTGCAATGGGCAGCCCCTCGCCGGGAATCCGGCTGGGCGCGCAAAGCGCCCATTATGAGGCATGCGGAATTTTGTTGCGCAGGGGACGCGTTTGCGCGCCCCCTGCCGACCACACCGGAGGGAAACATTCCCGCTCCTGGGCGTTGACAGCCCCCCGGCCGCGCACTATATTGCGCGCTCCTGAAGCGCAGGACACACGGTTTCCTCATTGTGTGTCGTCCCTCGTGCCGAGGTGGCGGAATTGGTAGACGCGCTAGCTTCAGGTGCTAGTGGGGGTAACCCCGTGGAGGTTCAAGTCCTCTCCTCGGCACCATTTTTCAGCTGTATTCGAATCCCTGTTATACGCGAAGCGACACCCGTGAGGGTGGCGGCTTTTTTGCGTGGCGAATCCCACCTGCTCCGCCACTCTGCTCGCCGGAGCCCGCACGGTGGTGCGCGCCCCGACGTGCCCAGGGAGACACTCAATCAGCTGTCGAACGGGTCGCGCAACACCAGGGTCTCGTCACGATCGGGCCCCGTGGAGACCATGTCGACCGGCACCCCGACCACCTCGCTCAGACGCTCCAGATAGGCGCGGGCATTCGCCGGCAACTGGTCATACTCGCGGATCCCGACCGTGGATTCCGTCCACCCCGGCATCTCCTCGTAGATCGGCGTGCAGGCCGCATAGGCCTCGGCGCCGGACGGCGGCGCCTCGCGGGTCTCGCCATCGCAGTTGTAGCCCACGCAGATCTGCACGTTCTCCAGGCCATCCAGCACATCCAGCTTGGTCATGCACAATCCGCTGATGCTGTTCACCTTGACTGCCCGCTTCAGCGCGACGGCATCGAACCAGCCGCAGCGCCGTGCGCGCCCCGTGGTGGAACCGAACTCATTGCCCTGCCGCGCCAGGTGTTCACCCATGTTGTCGAACAGCTCGGTCGGGAACGGTCCGGCGCCCACCCGGGTCGTGTAGGCCTTGGTGATCCCCAGCACGTAGTCGAGGTCGCGCGGCCCCACACCCGACCCGGTGGACGCACCACCGGCGGTGGTATTCGACGAGGTCACGAACGGATAGGTGCCGTGGTCGATGTCCAGCAGCGTGCCCTGGGCCCCCTCGAACATGACGTCCTTGCCCTGCTCGCGCAGCTTGTGCAGGCGGCCCGCCACGTCGGTGACCATCGGCTGCAGGCGCTCGGCGTGCGCCAGGCACTGCTCCAAGACCTCTTGTTGGTCGATGGTCGGGGCCTTGAAGTAATGCTTCAGCGCGAAGTTGTGATAGTCCATCACCTCGCCCAGCTTGGCCGCCAGGCGTTCGCGGTGGAACAGGTCGTCCAGGCGCAGGCCCCGGCGCGCAACCTTGTCCTCGTAGGCGGGACCAATGCCGCGCCCGGTGGTCCCGATCGCGGCCTTGCCACGGGCCTTTTCGCGCGCCAGGTCGAGGGCTACATGGTAGGGCAGGATCAGCTGGCAGGCATCCGACAGGCGCAGACGGTCCGCCACCGGCACACCCTTGGCCTCCAGCTCTTCCATCTCGGTGATCAGAGCCTCGGGCGAGAGCACCACGCCATTGCCGATCATGCATTCCACGCCCTCCCGCAGGATGCCCGACGGGATCAGGTGGAGCACGGTCTTCTCGCCATCGATCACCAGGGTATGCCCGGCATTGTGCCCGCCCTGGAAGCGCACGACGGCTGCGGCATCCTCGGTCAGACGATCGACGATCTTGCCCTTGCCCTCGTCACCCCACTGGCTGCCCAGTACGACTACAAAACGTCCCATCGCCATCAATGCTCCACTACAGTCCATTCCCCGGCGCGCTGCTCGAGCCGCGCGCCCCCGGGTACTTCGTTGTCCTGGCCTTCCAGCTCGCGCACTACGCGCACGCCGCGGGCACGGAGATCCGCAATGGCCGCCTCCAGCGCCACATCGCCGGTGGCCGGTGCCAGCACCGTCTGACGAGGCGCCATCGGCGCCCCGGCCTCGCGGCGCACGAAGGCGCGCAAATCGGTACTGAAACCGGTGGCCGCCCGTGCGCGGCCGAAGACGCGACCGATCTCGTTATAACGGCCACCGCGCGCGATCGCCTGGCCGGACCCGGGCACGAAGGCCGCGAACACCAGACCGGTGTGATAGGCATAGCCGCGCAGCTCGGCCAGGTCCAGGTGCAGGTCCAGGCCCGGCTCGCTCGCCTCAAGCCGTGCGACCACAGCCTGCAGGTGATCCAGCGCCACAGCCACCTCGGCTGGTGCACCGGCCAGGGCGCGACGGGCAGCGTCGAGTACCGTGGCATCGCCATTCAGATCCACCAGGGAGCGCAGCCGCGCACAGGCCGCCGGATCCATGCCGCCGGCCTGCCAGGCCGCGAGGGTCTGTTCGATCTCGGGCACGCTCTTGCGCTGGAGTTGATCGAAAAATTCCTCCTCCTGGCTCGCATCCAGACCCGCATCCTGCGCCAGGGCACGATAGATCCCGACGTGGCCGAGATCCATGCTAGGACGCTCCACTCCGCAGGCGGCCAGGGTCGCCAGCATCAGGCGAATAATCTCGAGATCACTATCGATCCCGTCATGGCCAAACAGCTCGGCCCCGGCCTGGAGCGGACTGCGTGAACCCGACCATTCATCTGCCCGGGTACGCAGCGCACTGCCCACGTAACAAAGCCGATTCGGGCCCTGGACACGCAGACGGTGCGCATCGATCCGCGCCACTTGCGGGGTCAGGTCTGCGCGCACGCCCATCATGCGGCCCGTGAGCTGATCCGTCAGCTTGAAGGTCTGCAAATCCAGTGCGTGCCCGGCACCCGTCAACAGGGACTCCAGATACTCCGCCAGCGGCGGCATCACCAGGTCATAGCCCCAGGTGTCGAACTGGTCCAGCACGCGCCGGCGGAGGTCCTCCAGACGGCGCGCAGCATCCGGAAGGGCCTCCTCCAGCCCGTCCGGCAGCAACCAGCGGTTGATATCGGTCATCTCGTCCCTGCTCTTGTGCTGTGATCCGCCACGCCCGAGTGGCGGCCCGGCAAAAATCGGGCCCGGAATCTTCCGGGCCCGTTGCAAACGGCCACCTTCGAGGCGGCCACGGCGGACCGCCTCCGCCCCTCCTTTACCGGGTCGGCAACGGCGCCGGGCGTTCGCCACCGGGGGCGTTGAAGAACTGGAAGAACTCGGAGTTCGGTTCCAGGATGAAGGTGCTGTTCTCGCCGCTCATGCTATTGCGGTAGGCGATCAGGCTTCGATAGAAGCGGAAGAACTCCTGATCCTCGCCAAACGACCGCCCGAGGGTCTCGGTGGCGATCGCATCACCGGCACCGCGGATCTCTTCCGAGTCCCGATAGGCGTTCGCCAGGATGACCGTGCGTTCACGGTCGGCGCGCGAGCGGATGCGCTCGGCCTCTTCCTGACCGCGGGCGCGGAAGTCCTGGGCGACCCGCTGACGCTCGGCGCGCATGCGCTCGTACACCGACTCGGACACCTCTTCCGGCAGGTCCATGCGGCGGATGCGGACATCAACCAGGTCGATCCCCAGCTCCTGCGCGGTCTCCAACGCAGTCTGGCGCACCGCACCCATGATCGTCAGGCGTTCGCCAGCGACCACGTCCTGCAACTCGAAGCGCGCAAACTCGTTACGCATCCCGTCGCGCAGGATCTGGGCCAGGCGCTCTTCGGCCAGACGCTCGTCACCACGGGTGGCACGGTAGAACTGGCCGACATCGTCGATCCGCCACTTGGCGTAGAAGTCGACAATGATGTTCTTCGCCTCGGAGGTCAGGAACCGGTCCGGCGGGATATTCAGCGTCATGATCCGGGCGTCGAACTTCTCGACGTTCTGGATCAGCGGGAACTTGAAGTGCAGCCCAGGGGCCGGGTCGACCTCCCGGATCTCCCCGAGGGCGAACTTGATCACGCGGTCACGCTCGTCGACGGTGTAGGTCGACAGCGCGACCACGATCCCGAGCACGACTACGGCAATACCGACGATGCGAAACATTAGCGAACCTCCCGCGAACGCTGGGCGGCCGGGCTGCGATCGCCCAGTCGGTTCGTGCCCGTGCCACTGTTGCCGAACGTGCTGCGGCTGGTATCCAGCGGCCGCGGTGTTGGCGTGTCACCGGAATTAGTGGTGGAGCGCTGCCCCTGGAACAGCTGATCCAGCGGCAGCATCATCAGGTTGTTACTGCTGCCAACATCCAGCATTACCTTACGGGAATCCTGCAGCACGGCCTCGACGGCCTCGAGGTACAGGCGGTCGCGGGTCACGTCCGGCGCCTGCTGGTATTCGGCCAGCAACTGATCGAAGCGCGAGGCGTCACCCTCGGCGCGCGCGATCACCTGGTCCCGGTAACCCTCGGCTTCCTCGATGATACGGGCGGCCTGACCGCGTGCCCGCGGAATCACACCGTTGGCGTAGGCCTCGGCCTCGTTGCGGAAACGCACCTCGTCCTCGCGGGCACGAATCGCGTCGGCAAAGGCCTCCTGCACCGGCTCCGGCGGCTGCGCCTGCTGCATGGACACGGCCGTCACGATAATGCCCGCGCCATAGGAATCGAGGTTTTCCTGCATCACCACTCGCGAGGAGGATGCGATCTCGCCACGTCCCTCGCCGAGAATGAAGTCCAGATTGTTCTTGCCGATACGCTCGCGGATCGCCGACTCCATCACCTGGTTCACGGTGGTGTCGGGATCGCGCACGTTGAACAGATAATCGACCAGATCGAGGACGCGGTACTGCACCGCGATGTCGACATCAATGATGTTCTCGTCACCGGTCACGATCAGCGCACGGTGGGACAGGGTGCGCACGTTGTCGACATTCTCGATCTCGACGCGCTCGATCGGGTATGGCAGGTGCCAGCCCGGCCCCGGGTTTTTCACTTGCTGGAATTCGCCGAAACGCAGCACGACGCCGCGCTCGCCTTCCGAGATGATATGGAATCCGGAGGCCAGCCAGACAACCACGGCAATGATCAGACCGAGGCTGACCAGGGCCTGCGTGCCGCGCCCCATGCCGCCGCTTCCGGAACCGCCGGAGCCACCACTGCCGCCCCCGCCGAAGATGCCGTTCAGCTGACGCGACAGCTTGCGCATCATTTCTTCGAGATCGGGCGGCTGGTTACCGCCTCCGCCGCCACCGCTACCGCGCTGGCCGCCACCACCCCCACTCCAGGGGTCGCGGTTGTTGTTTCCCGGTTCGTTCCAGGGCATGGAGTGGACTCCGTCGCTCGCTCAGGGCTGCGCCCGACGCGGAATCCATGGAGACCGGCGGGCATAAGGGGTCACATTCTAGGGAGGCGCCTCCGGGCGGGCAACCACGTCCGGAGGGAAATGGGGGTTACTCGGGGCCCAGACCTGCCGGCTCGGCCTCAATCACGACAAATGCCTGGGCGTAATCGCGCTCGTCGCTGATGCTGAGATGGATGGTCCCGGCGCCCATACGCTCGGCCGTGGCGCGGGCACGCCCCTCCAGCACGAACTCCGGCCGACCACGGGCATCATGGGTCACGCCGGCCTCGGCCAGTGCCATATCCGCCCCGATGCCGCAGCCGAGCGCCTTGGACAGGGCCTCCTTGGCGGCGAAGCGCCGGGCGAGAAAACCGGCCGGGTGTTCGGGCGGCAGGTCCGCGCGCTCCAGCGGGTGCAGGATACGTTCCGCCAGGCGCGCACCGTGGCGCTCCCACATGCCCTGCATGCGCGCGACCTGCACCAGATCGGTTCCGATGCCCAGGATCATCCGGCGCTCAAACCGGGTACTGACCGGGCGGCAGACCCTGGCGCGCGGCATCCATCAGGCCGCGCATATGGCTGACCGCCTCGGGCAGGCCGGTGAACAGGGCCCGGGCCACGATCGAATGCCCAATGTTCAGCTCGTGAAACACCGGGTTGGCGGCAATCGGCCGCACGTTGTCATAGTCCAGCCCGTGCCCCGCGTTGATGACCAGCCCCATGGCCCGGCCGGCCGCAGCGGCCTCGTTGATGCCGCCCAGGAGCCGCTCACGCTCGGCGACATCGCGGGCATTCGCATAGGCGCCGGTGTGCAGCTCTACCACCGGGGCGCCGATGGCCACGGCGGCCTCCAGCTGGCGCACATCCGGCTCCACGAACAGCGAGACCTCGATCCCGGCGGCGGTCAGCGGCGCGACAAACGCGCGCAAACGCTCCAGCTGGCCCACGGCATCCAGGCCGCCCTCGGTGGTCAGCTCCTCGCGCTTCTCCGGCACGATACAGCAGGCCTCCGGGCGCAGCTTCAGGGCGATCGCTTGCATCCCCTCGGTGGCTGCCATCTCCAGATTCATCGGGACCCTCAGCCGCGGCTTGATCCCGAACACGTCGTCATCCTGAATGTGGCGCCGGTCCTCGCGCAGATGCAGGGTGATCGAATCCGCCCCGCTGGCCTCGGCCAGGCGCACGGCCTGCATCAGGTCCGGATACGGCGTATGCCGCGCCTGGCGGATGGTGGCGATATGGTCGAGATTGACCCCGAGCTTCAACGGAGCAGGATGCGACATGATGCGGTGCCCTTGTATGGCTGCGGTCCGGGCCACTACAGCAGACCCCGGGTCCGCAGCGGCCGCCCGGCCAGATGGGTGTCGATCAGCCGACGCATGAAGTCGCGGCTGACGCGGGCCTGATTATCCGGCACGTCGCAGGCGCTGGCCAGCGCCTGCAGCGCGACACCGGGGATCGCCTCGCTGCGACCGGCGGCCACACGTTCCATCCCCGCTTCCGGGTCGTAGCGGTACCAGGCATCGGGGTCCAGCTCGGCCGGGTCCACGTGTTCGAGCCCGGAATCGAGTGGTGCGAGCAGGGCCCATTCCGCGCGGCGCAGGACCGTATCGGCGCGCTCGCGGGCGGCCAGCCGGGCATAAGCGGATAACAGCGCCGGGAGGGCCTCCGGGATCGGTGCGTCGTGTGGGTACAGGCGCAGGATCAGCTCGTTCAGGTACAGCCCGCAGACCAGGGCCCGCCCGGTCAGCGGGAAGACCCGCTGCTGCTCGGCCACATTCAGCGTCGGCAGCTCGCCGCGCCCACGCCAGGCGAGATCCAGCAGTACGAAGGGCTGCACCGATCCGGCCTTGCCGCGCACCACTGCCGACAGGCGCCCGGCCTCGGCGGTGAGCAGGTCGAGCACCCGGCTGTTCTCGCGTAGCGGGCGGGCGTGCAGGACCACCCCCTGGGTGAGCCCGGCGGTCGCGCTCACCGCGATTCTTCGATCCCGAGGTCACGCAGGGCGCGCGGGTTGCGGGTCCAGTCGGCCTCGACACGCACGGTCAGGCGCAGCATCACCTTGCGCTCCAGCAGCGCCTCCAACTGGACGCGCGCGGCCTGGCCGATACGCTTGAGTCGCTGCCCGCCCTTGCCGATCACGATGCCCTTCTGGCTGTCGCGCTCGACCAGGATCACGGCATCGATGTGAGTGGTGCGCGGCTCGTCCGACCATTCCTCCACGCGCACCGCCACCGAGTACGGGACTTCCTGCCCCAGATGCTCCAGCATGGACTCGCGGATCATCTCTTCGGCACGGAAGCGCTGCGGGCGATCCGAGAGCTGATCCGGGTCGTACAGGAACGGCCCCTCCGGGATATGCGCCCGAATCTCCGCAATCAGACCGTCCAGGTTGGATCCGGTCTTCGCCGAAAGCGGTACCACGCCGACATAGCCGAAGGCCGCGGCGCGGGCCTCGATGAACGGCAGCAGTTCTTCCTTCTCCCGACATTGATCCACCTTGTTGATCACCAGGAGTGCCGGACGCCCGGAATGACGGATGGTCTCCTCGATGCGCTCGTCGCCGGGGCCGAACTCTCCAGCCTCGACGATGAAGCAGACCAGATCGGCATCCGCCAGCGCCTGACTGGCCGTGCGATTGAGGACCCGGTTCACCAGCTGGGTACGCTCGGTATCGATCCCCGGGGTATCCATCAGTACGACCTGGTCCTGCCCCTCGGTCACGATGCCGAGGATGCGATTGCGCGTGGTATGCGGCCGGCGGGTCGTCGCCGCCAGCTTCTCCCCAACCAGGCGGTTCATCAGCGTGGTCTTGCCCACGTTGGGCCGGCCAATCAGTGCGACCAGCCCGCAGTGCGTGGTGGCGGGTTCGGGGACTACGGTTTCACTCATTGTTCCTGTACCTGTTGCAGGCGTTTCAGGGCCGCCTCGGCCGCGGCCTGTTCGGCGCGACGGCGCGAGGAGCCCTGGCCACGTTGGCCCCAGCCCTGGGTGGGCAGGTGGACCGCCACGGTGAACTGGCGCTTGTGATCGGGGCCGACCACCTCCAGCACCTCGTAGACCGGCAGATCCGCATTGCGGCCCTGCAGTTGTTCCTGCAGCCGGGTCTTGGGGTCCTTCAGCGATTCGGCCGACGGGAGATCGTTCAGGCGCTCGACATACAGCGCCAGGGTGAAGTCGCGCGCGGCCTCCATCCCGGCCTCGCGGTAGGTCACCCCGATCAGGGCCTCCACCGCATCGGCCAGGATGGAGTCGCGGCGCTGGCCGCCACTCTTGCGCTCGCCCTGCCCCAGGTTCAGCGTGCCCTCGAGGCCGGTCTCCCGAGCCAGATCCGCCAACGACTCGCGATTGACCAGCGCCGCACGCAGGCGGGTGAGATCCCCTTCCGGGGCATCCGGGAGCTTCTCGTACAGGGCGTCGGCGATCACCAGCCCAAGGACGGCGTCACCCAGGAACTCCAAGCGCTCATTATTGCGCCCGCCGGCGCTGCGGTGGGTCAACGCCTGGTCGATCCCGTCGCCGTCGCGCACGGCCGCGGGCAGCAGACTGCGAAAATCCCGGCTCACGAACCCACCCGACAAAGCATGCAAGGGACCGACGCCGACCCCATCAGGGGGCCAGCGTCTCGCTGTTCGAGAAGCGCGCCACCACGTCCACATTGCCGAGGAATTCGCGGCGCACCTCGTACTGCAGGTGCAGCTGGCGGCTGGCGCCATTCTCGGTCACGCTGAAGTCCTCCTCGCCGATCCCGTCGTATACGGAATTGATCTGGAAGCGGCGGTTGATCTCGCGCCACAGTTCGCGTTCGCTCTTCTCTGCCGCGCCGGCCTGGGTGGCGACGTCCTGCATGATCGAGCGCACGGTGAGGAACTGGGTGTACTGCGTGCCCATCTTGATCACGAAGGTACCGACCAGCAGCGCCAGGAAGATCAGCGCGAGAATGGTGATCGCGCCCGCGCCCTGCATCGAGTGTCTGGAATGTTGCATGAAAACCCCGTCCCTGTTTGCCCGCCCCCGCGGGGCTACTAGCGAATCGCCTGGCCGATCCGGGAAAAGTCCCGATGGCCCTCATTGTAATCCCAATGCAGCCAGATGAAGAGCGCACGTCCAACCAGATGCTCCTCGGCGACAAAACCCCAGGATCGGCTGTCGTTGGAATTATCGCGGTTGTCACCGACCATGAAATAGTGCCCGTCGGGCACGGTGACCGATCCATCCAGGCTGGCCTGCTGCTCGCGCATCAGGGTGTTATAGGTGCGCCCGTCCAGGGTCTCCTCGAAGATCGAGGCACCCGACATCACCTGCCCCGAGCCCTCGCCCTCGAAGGTACCGACGCGCTCGGCCGACTGCGGCTCCCCATTCACGTACAGGACGCGGTCGCGGAACGCGATGGTGTCGCCCGGCAGGCCGATCACACGCTTGATGTAGTCCTCGGCCGGGTTGCGCGGATACTTGAACACCACCACCTCGCCCCGCTCCGGTTCCCCGGTGTCGAGAATCTTGGTGCGCGTCACCGGCAGACGAATGCCGTAGGAAAACTTGCTGACCATGATGAAGTCGCCCACCAGCAGGGTGGGCATCATCGAACCCGAGGGAATGCGAAAGGGCTCGGCCACGAACGAACGCAGGATCAGCACGATCAGCAGGACCGGGAAGAACGAGCGCGAGTAGTCGACGAACCAGGGCATTTCGCGCTGGCGCTCGGGGCTCCGACGCCGCCGCAGGATCACCCAGCCCAGCCAGATCAGGCCGGTCACGGCGGTTGCCAGCACCAGGATCAGTTCGAGATTTGCCATGCCGTGTCCTCTGTTCCCGGTCCGCCGGGGATCGCCCTGCGACCCGTCCGGGCCGCAGGCCTGGTTGTTACTTCTTGTCGTCGTCTACCGACAGCACCGCGAGGAAGGCTTCCTGCGGGACATCCACCCGGCCGATCGACTTCATGCGTTTCTTGCCGGCCTTCTGCTTTTCCAGCAGCTTGCGCTTGCGCGAGACATCCCCGCCGTAGCACTTGGCCAGCACGTTCTTGCGCATCGCCTTGACCGTGGAGCGCGCGATGATCTTCGACCCGATCGCTGCCTGGATCGCCACCTCGTACATCTGACGCGGGATGATCTTCGCCATGCGTTCGATGATCTGGCGCCCGCGCGACTCGGCGTGGTCGCGATGCACGATTGCCGACAGCGCATCCACCCGGTCGCCGTTGATCAGGATATCCACGCGTACCAGCGGCGCCGCCTCGAACCGCAGCGGCTGATAGTCGAACGACGCATAGCCACGGGTCGCGGACTTCAACCGATCGAAGAAGTCCAGCATCACCTCGGACATCGGCAACTCGTAGGCCAGCTGCACCTGGCGCCCCAGGTACTGCATCTTGGTCTGCGACCCGCGCTTTTCCACGCACAGCGTGATCACCGCGCCGACATACTCCTGCGGGACCAAGATATTGGCCTCGATGATCGGCTCGCGGATCTCGCCGATCTCGTTGTTCGGGGGCAGCTCCGAGGGGTTGTGCACCATGACCACCTCGCCGTCGCTTCTTTCCACCTCGTAGACCACGGTGGGCGCGGTGGTGATCAGGTCGAGGTCGTATTCACGCTCCAGGCGCTCCTGCACGATCTCCATGTGCAGCATGCCGAGGAAGCCGCAGCGAAAGCCGAAGCCCAGCGCCTGCGAGGTCTCCGGCTCGAAGGACAGCGCGGCGTCGTTCAGGCGCAACTTGTCCAGGGCATCGCGCAGGTCGTTGAAGTCCTCTGCACTGACCGGGAACAGCCCGGCAAACACCCGCGGCTGAACCTCCTGGAAGCCCGGCACGGGTTCGGAGGCCGGGTTGTTGAAGTCCGTGAAGGTATCCCCGACCTTGGCCCCGGAGATGTCCTTGATGGTCGCGATCAGATAGCCGACATCGCCGACCTCCAGGGTCGCGCGATCCACCGGCTTGGGCGTGAACACCCCCACCCGGCTGACCTCGTGGGCACGCCCGACCGACATCGCCTTGATCTTCTGCCCGGCGCGGAAGCGCCCGGCCTTCACCCGCACCAGCGCGACCACGCCCAGGTAATTGTCGTACCAGGAGTCGATCACCAGCGCCTTGGGTGCAGCCTCGGAATCACCCTCCGGCGGCGGGATACGACGCACGATCTCTTCCAGCAGTTCGGCCATCCCCTCGCCGGTCTTCGCGGAGACTCGCAGGGCGTCGGTGGCCTCGATACCGATCACATCCTCGATCTCGGCCGCCACCCGATCCGGCTCGGCGGCCGGCAGGTCGATCTTGTTCAGGACCGGCACGACCTCCAGACCCTGGTCGAGCGCCGTGTAGCAGTTCGCGACGCTTTGCGCCTCCACCCCCTGCGACGCATCGACCACCAGCAGTGCGCCTTCGCAGGCGAACAGCGAGCGCGACACCTCGTAGGAGAAATCCACGTGCCCCGGGGTGTCGATGAGGTTCAGCTGGTAGCGCTGACCATCCTGGGCGTCATAGAACAGCGACACGCTCTGCGCCTTGATGGTGATTCCGCGCTCGCGCTCCAGATCCATCGAGTCCAGCACCTGCTCCGACATCTCGCGCTCGGTCAGGCCGTTGCAACCCTGGATCAGGCGGTCCGCCAGCGTGGACTTGCCATGGTCGATGTGCGCGATGATGGAGAAATTGCGGGTAAGGCGGGTTTCGGTCATGCAGGGGCCAGTAGGTCCAGCAGTGCCTTTCGGTCGAGGAAATGGCAGCAGAGAATGTCGTCGTCGACCGCGAGCACCGGGACCTTGACGTTGAAACGCGCCTGCAGGTCCGGGTCCTCGTCGATGTCGACGACCGTAAGCGCGAAAGTATAACGGCTTTTGAGGGCCATGATCTCGGCCAGCATGTCATGGCAGAGACCGCAGCTCTCGCGATGATAAAGGGTCAGTTCGGTCATCCAGAAACGATTGGGGAAACACTGATCAATGTACGCACTCGCGCTCGAGTCGCTTTTGCGTGCGAACAAGGCGCGGTGACTGCCGCGCAGCCACTCTGCGCAAGGGAGCCGCAACGCCGTGCGCGCGCAAAAGCGGCCGAGCCCCTGCATTCAATGGCTTGTGGGGTTGGCGCCCCCTGTTCCCCGATCCTGCGTTGCGCCGCTTGCGGGTAGAACCACTACCCGCTGCCCGACGCGCCTGGTCTCGGAAAACAGGGGGCACCAACGCGAGTGTGTACATTGATCAGTGTTTCCCCAAGAGGGCTGCCGAACCCGCCGGCAGCCCTCCCGTTCTCCATGGCTGCCCCGCAGCACCCGCGCCGCTGGACCCGCGCGAGCGCAGCACGAGGCGGTTTCAGTCCCGCGGAACGCGCAGGGCGATATAGGTCGGATTGCCGCCACGGTACACCAGTACCGGCACCGTGCGCCGCTCACCCACCTCTTCGATCCGCTTCTCCAGGGTCTCCACCGAGTCGACCGCATGGCCGCCGAACTGGACGATCACGTCGCCGGAGCGCACCCCGGCCGAACGCGCCGGATTGTCGGTGACGTCCCGGACCACCAGGCCGCCATCGACGTCCAGCTCAGCGGCACGCTCGGCATCCAGCGGCTCCAGGACCATCCCCAACAGGCTTTGCGGCTCGGTCCGCTCCGGGGCCTCACGCTGCGGCCCGCCGCGCTGGGCGGAGATATCCTCCGGCAGACGCTCGATCTCGACGATGATGGTGCGAGTCTCGTCACCACGGCGCACCTCGACCTCGGCCTCGGCGCCCACCGGCGTGCGCCCGACAATCGGCGGCAGCGCGGACGAGTTCGGCACCTCGATGCCGTTGAACGACAGGATCACGTCCCCGGTTTCAAAGCCGGCCTTCTGCGCCGGACTGTCCGGCTGCACGCGCGAGACCAGCGCCCCGGCCGGCTTGTCCATGCCGAAGGAGTCGGCCAGCTCGCGGGTCACTTCCTGGATCAGCACACCCAGCCAGCCACGCGTCACCTCGCCGTGCTCGCGCAACTGCTGTACCACGTCGCCCACCATCTCGATCGGCACGGCAAAGGACAGCCCCATGAAACCGCCGGTCCGGCTGTAGATCTGCGCGTTGACGCCAATCACCTCGCCATCCAGGTTCAGCAGCGGCCCCCCGGAGTTGCCCGGGTTGATAGCCACATCGGTCTGAATGAACGGCACGTAATTCTCGCTCGGGAGGCTGCGCCCCTTGGCACTGACGATGCCGGCGGTCACCGAGTGGTCGAAGCCGAACGGCGAACCGATCGCCAGCACCCATTCGCCAACCTTCAGATCGGACGAGGAGCCCAGTTTCAGAGTGGGCAGGTTCTCGGCGTCAATCTTGAGCAGGGCCACATCACTCTGCGGGTCCTTGCCAACGATCTCGGCGTCGAACACACGCCGGTCGGACAGGTGCACGACAACCTCCGAGGCGCCCTCCACCACATGGTTGGCGGTGATGATGTAGCCATCTTCGGTATAGATGAACCCGGAACCCAGCGAGTTGCGCTCGAAGCGCTCCGGTCCGCGCGGGCCTTCGCCCCCGGGGCCCCCAAAGAAACGTTCGAACAGGTCCTCGAAGGGCGAGCCCTCGAAGTCCGGCATCTGACTGCGATGCGGGTTCTCGCGCTCGCGGGTGGTCGCGATATTCACCACCGCCGGGCTGTGCTCCTCCGCCAGCGGCACGAAGTCCGGCAGCATGCGCGCCGAGGCCGGCAGCGACAGGGCGAGAAAGGTCAGGGCCACCAGTGCCCATTGCATCGGTTTCATCATCATCCAGCCCGCATTGGGAAGTCGTAGGTTCATGGCTCTAGAAAGCCGGCCCGGCCACAAGTTCCCGGCGACCGGCGCGAAGATTCAGGGCCGGGGCGCAGCCATGGGTGCCGCAGCGCGGTGGGTTCCCGTGGCCGGATGGCGCTCCAGCAGCACCGGCGCCAGATCCGGGGCGCGCCGGCGCAGCCAGGCGCGCACGCCGAGCAGCCCGCCCGCGAACCCCAGGGCCCCGGCCAGCAAATGAAAGCCCTCCCCGAGTCCGGGCACGACCAGCATCAGCAGTGCCGGCGCCGCCACCAGACCGGCGAGCGGCAACAGGTACATCGCCAGGGCCCCCGAAACCAGCGCCTGATCGCGAATACCCAGGGTCACGGTATCTCCCGGCTGCAGCGAGCCGGGATGGCCGATGGACACCTCCACTGCCTTGCGGCCCAGCACCTCGGACAGGACGCCGCTGCCGCAGCCCGTCCGGGCCGAACAACTGCCGCAGGTCGAACGGCGTTCGATACGCACACGCGCCGCGTAGCCCTCCACCGAGAGCACGGTTCCCTGTTCGCGGATCCATTCACTCATGCTTGCGGGCCCATGTGGCGATTCAATTGCCGGGGTGATGCACCACGGCGTCCAGCACGCCCCGCACCGTCGCCTGCGGGACATCGCCCACCGCAGTGACCTGGTGCCCCGCGATCGAACGCGCGGCCCCGTGCGTGGCCCCGGCACGTGTCGTGCCCTCGAACATCTGCTCACCGCTGGCCTTCTCGATATAGACCGAGACCGAGGCCAGGCCGTCGCTCAACACGAAATGACGCAGGCTGGCCTGGTCGTCTCCGACACGGCGTTCGGACGCGGCAATCGCGGAAAAGCCATCCGGCAGGTTGGCAAAGCTCCAGCCGTCCATGCCGGTCTGCTCGTCCCAGTCGGGCTTCTTGTGCCCATGGTCGGCTCGCACCTCGACATGCTCGGCGTCCTCGCGGGTCGCCTCGAGGGCGGTTTCCGCGACCTCGTCAAGATGCTCAAGATCGGTAAAGGCCAGGCGCTCGAGCAGCGCCCCGTGACCGTCGTACAGTTCGCTGAGCAAGGGGAGCGCGGTCGCGGTGTGCAGGCAGTAGCGATGGCTGTAACGCAGCATATCGCGGGCACG
The DNA here is from genome assembly GCF_000376905.1 of Thioalkalivibrio sp. AKL6. Classification (NCBI taxonomy): domain Bacteria; kingdom Pseudomonadati; phylum Pseudomonadota; class Gammaproteobacteria; order Chromatiales; family Ectothiorhodospiraceae; genus Thioalkalivibrio; species Thioalkalivibrio sp. AKL6. The sequence continues at coordinate 65,971 of NZ_AQXS01000006.1, forward strand.
CGCAAGGATCATGCGGCACTCGAGACCGGCGACACGATCGACACCCATGTCTTCCAGGGCGTAGTGATCGTGGTGTTCGAGCAGGAAGACCGGCGCGCCGGCCGGCCAGTGCGGGGCCCCTCCACCACCCTCGCCGGCCGCCGCCCGGGCCCCCTTCAACGCGCTCAGACGGTCGACCGACCGCAGGATCTCGCGGTGGCTTCCGGTCAGGGTTTCCAGGCGCTCGCGGTAGCCACCGTTCTCGGCGGCGTGCACCACACGAATGGCGTCCAGTCGGTCATCCCGCTGGAGCACGAAAGTTCCCTGGTAACTCTCCGAATGCAGGCTGCTGGTCATCCGCTGCAGCCAGTCTGCCGGGGATTGATCCCCGGCCAGCACCGGCAACGGAACGCAGCAAAGTGCAGTGGCGGCAACCAGGACGAACGGCAGGCCGCGGCGCATCACGCGTTACTCGTCACTCACCGAGTAACGAACCCGGCCCAGGGCGGTAGAACCCGGCCCGGTCAGTTCCGCGTGATTTTCGAGATAGCGGGCAAAGCGTGGGTCCAGCGACTCACGTCCGGCGGCCGGGGCCTCGACGTCGGAGGTACTGGCCCGCTGCACGCCATCGGCGACCTGTGCCGGGGTACGGGTCTCGCTGGCGACCGGAGCGGCCTCCTGCGTGCCCGTGTCGGGCCCCAGCATCTGCATCCCGACGAGGGTCACCATCGCGACCGCGGCGGCCACGCCAGTGCCCGCAACCGGCTTCAGCCAGCGCGGCTGCGCCGGCTTGTGGGCAGCCGACAGCGGCGCCTCGTCGGCCAGGGCCGCATGGACACCGTCCATGAAGTTCGCGGGGGCCGTGCGGCGCATCCCGCCGCGCAGACTATCGCCGATCAGGTGATAGCGTTCCCACTGGCCGCGGTCCTCTTCGGACTTGACCAGTTCATCCATCAAGCGACGCGTCTCGAAGTCATCCGTTTCTCCGTCCACCAGGGCCGAAAGACGTTCATTCTTTGAGACTTGCTCTGTCATGGCGCTACTCGTTCAGTTGTTGTCTAACAAAGGACGCAAGGTCCGGTCGATGGCCTCGCGGGCCCGGAAGATACGTGACCGGACCGTGCCGATCGGGCATCCCATCGTCTGCGCGATTTCCTCGTAACTCAGTCCTTCGATCTCGCGCAGTGTGATGGCCATCCGAAGGTCGTCGGGCAATTCCTCGATGGTGCGACGCACCGCCCCTTCAATCTCTTCGGACAACAGCTCCCCCTCCGGGGTTGCACTGTCCTTCAGGGCGGAGTCACCGCCCATCTGTTCCGCGTCCTGCGCATCGATTTCGGCCTCGGGCCGCCGCCGTCCCTGGGAGACAAGGTGATTCTTGGCCGTGTTGATGGCGATGCGGTAGAGCCACGTATAGAACGCGCTTTCGCCACGAAAGTTCGCCAGTCCCCTGTAGGCCTTGATGAAGGCCTCCTGGGACACGTCCAGGGCCGCTGCATGGTCATGGACATAACGCCCAACCAGGTTGACGATCTTGTGCTGGTACTTCAGCACCAGGACGTCGAAGGCCGCCTTGTCGCCCTTCTGAACTCGCTTGACCAGGGCCTCGTCGGAAGCCTTCTCGCTCATGCGGGGACTCCCGCCAACACGCCAGTCTCCGGTATTCTATGTTGCATGGACCGCCTGACTCGCATTAAGTTCGCTTTGCGCACAACACTGTTGCGCAAGGGCCACAATTCGCTCTGGCAACAAGCGCAGCACGTTACCTGACCCATGGGGACAGTACAACAACCGCGCCTGGCGGACGTCCTCGTGATTGGAAGCGGCGCGGCGGGGCTCTCCGCAGCCCTGCATCTGGCCCCGCACCGTCGCGTCACCGTGATCAGCAAGGGTCCGGTGGACGAGGGTTCTACCCGCTATGCCCAGGGCGGGATCTCGGCAGTCCTCGACCGCACCGACTCCTTCGATGCCCACATTCAGGACACCCTGGACGCAGGCGCGGGCCTGTGTGACCCGGACGCCGTGCGCCGCACCGTGGCGGCGGGCCCCGAGGCGATCCACTGGCTACTCAACCTCGGCGTGCCGTTCACCCGCGAGCCGCTCGAGGGCCGCAGCCGGCTGCACCTGACCCGCGAGGGCGGGCACAGCGCCCGGCGCGTCGCGCACGCCGCCGATGCCACGGGCCGCGCGATCGAGGAGGCCCTGGTACGCAGCGCCTCGGGCCAGGGCAGCATCGAGGTGTTCGAACGCCACGTCGCCGTGGACCTGATCACTCACCCGGTGGATGGCAGCCGGCGCGTAATCGGCGCCTACGTGCAGGACGCCAAGACCCGTGAGGTGGAGACCATCCTCGCCCCGACCGTGATCCTCGCCACCGGCGGCGCCAGCAAGGTCTACCTCTATAGCTCCAATCCGGACGGCTCCACCGGCGACGGCATCGCGATGGCCTGGCGCGCCGGCTGCCGCATCGCCAACATGGAATTCATGCAATTCCACCCGACCTGCCTGTTCCATCCGCGGGCCAAGTCGTTCCTGATCTCCGAGGCGGTCCGCGGCGAGGGTGGTGTCCTGCTCCTGCCGAACGGCGAACGCTTCATGCCGCGCTTCGACGAGCGCGCCGAACTGGCCCCGCGCGACATCGTCGCCCGCGCCGTCGACCACGAGATGAAGCGCCTCGGCATCGACCACGTGAACCTCGACATCAGCCACAAGCCGGCCGAGTTCATCCGCGAACACTTCCCCACCATTCACGAGCGCTGCCTGGAATTCGGCTTCGACATGACCCGCGAGCCGCTGCCGGTGGTGCCGGCCGCGCACTACACCTGCGGCGGCGTCATGGTGAACCACTTCGGCCAGACCGACCTGCCGGGGCTGTACGCCGCCGGCGAGGCCTCCTACACAGGTCTTCACGGCGCGAACCGTATGGCCAGCAACTCGCTCCTGGAGTGCCTGGTGTATGCCCGTGCCGCGGCCGACCACATCCTGTCGCAGACCGATTTGCCCGCCCCCGAGAATCTCCCCGTGCCGCCGGCCTGGGACGAGTCCCGAGTGACCGAGTCACAGGAGGAGGTGGTGGTCGCCCACGACTGGGACGAGCTGCGCCGGCTGATGTGGGACTACGTCGGGATCGTGCGCGCACGCGAACGCCTGCACCGCGCCGAGCGGCGCATCCGCATCCTGCAGGAAGAGATTCACGAGTATTACAGCCACTTCCGCATCTCCCCGGACCTGCTGGAACTGCGCAACCTGGCCATGGTCGCCGAGATCATCGTGAAGAGTGCCCTGTCGCGCAAGGAAAGCCGCGGGCTGCACTTCATCCGCGACTACCCGGACACCGACCCGGCCCTGGACGGCCAGCCGACCATCCTCGCCCCCGAAAACGCCCTGCGCCCGGGCGACACCCGCCGGCCGTAATCCTTCTGGGTTCGAGCACCGCGCCTGCCTTTCCCCCGTCATTGCGAGGAGCTGCAGGCGACGAAGCAACCTCCGTGCGGAACCACTGGATCGCGACAGGCTGACCACCACTCTGCAAGCTTCAGGAGGTTGCTTCGTCGCCTGCGGCTCCTCGCAATGACGCGGGCTGCGAAAAGCACCGAGCGACCGCCATTACCACCACTTCTCGTATTTCAGCTGCGCCTCGGGGATGCCCCATTCCGCCAGCAGGGTGGCCATGTCCTCGATGAACTCGCGCGAGCCACAGAAGTAAAACAGCGCATCGCGCGGCAGATCGAGCGACTCCAGCAGCCGATGGCTGATACGTCCGGTGTGGCCCAGCCAGTCCTCGGCCTCGCGGGTCACGGTCAGGCTGACGTCGATATTCGGCGCCTTGGCCATCGCCTCCAGCTCCTGCGGGAACAGCACCTCGTCCTGGTGCGCCACGCTGTACACCAGATGCGCATAGACCTCGGGCATGTCGGCATGAATCGCGCGCAGGATGCCGAACAGCGGCGTCACGCCGATGCCGGCCCCCAGCAGCACGACATTCCTTGCCATGCCGGGCTCGAAGAAGAAACTGCCCTGTCCCGGCGTGATGTACACGGTGTCGCCTTCCTGCGCGACCGCGTGCAGGTGATGCGTCGCGTGGTGGTGGTCGGCGTACTTGATGGCCAGTTGCAAACGGCCATCCGCGCGCGGCGCGGACACGACCGAATAACCACCGACGAAGGGCTTGCCCTCGGGTTGCGGGATCACCAGATCCAGCCACTGGCCGGCCTTGCTGGTAAAGCGCTGCGGGTCCGCGGCCAGGGTGAACACCTTGATCAACGGGGTAACCTGCTCGATCGACTCGATCCGGGCCGGCAGGAAATGGTCGGGCAGTTCGACGGCGTCGCTCATCTCGGGTCCTTGGTCTCGGATTCGTCGTAAGGCTGGCGCTCGCGGCGCCGCGCCTCCTGATAAAGGGTCTCCTGGGCCGCGAAGTCCAGCGCCCCCAGGGTCTCACCGCGCGCGGCGGCCAGGGCCTCCATATGCCGGAAGCGGGCCTCGAACTTGCGCGTACTTCCGCGCAGCGCCCCCTCCGGATCCACACCCAGGTGGCGCGCCCAATTACTGACGGCAAACAGCACGTCGCCGACCTCCTCGGCGATGCGCGCCTCGGCCTCGCCCTGCTCCACGGCCTCCTTCACCTCGGCCAGCTCCTCGTGGATCTTGGCGACCACCGGCGCCGGATCGTCCCAGTCAAAGCCGAGCCGGGCGGCGCGGCGCTGGCTCTTTACCGCCCGCGACAGTGCCGGCAGGGCCAGCGGGATGTCGTCCATGGCGCTGGTCTGGGCGCGATCCGCGCGTTCCTTCGCCTTTTCTGCCTCCCAGGCCGCCTCGCGCTCCGCATCCGAGGCATGCTCGACATCGGCAAACACGTGCGGATGCCGGCGCACCAGCTTGTCGCCGATCGCGCGCGCTACATCATCCAGATCGAAACGCCCGGCCTCCTCGGCGATGCGCGCCTGGAATACCACCTGGAACAGCAGGTCCCCCAGCTCGTCGCGCAGCTCGCGGGCATCCGCCGCCTCGCCCTGGTCACGCGCGATCACGTCGGCCAGCTCATAGGCCTCTTCCAGGGTGAACGGCACAATGGTGCCGGCGGTCTGCGCCCGGTCCCAGGCACAGCCGGATTCGGGATCGCGCAGCCGCGCCATGATCGCCCGCAGGCGGTCCAGCGGACCCGGCACGTCAACGGGTGTGTGTTCGTTCATCGCGGGAGTGTACGGGGTCCGGCAGGCGGTAAAAACCGCCCACCGGATGAACATTCGGAACCGGTGGCTCCTGGCGGGGCCACCGGAAGGGATCGGACTAACCCTGCTGATCGGTCTCGCAGAGGCGCTTCTTCTCGTCCGGCAGGTTGTCGGGGCAGATCCCGCAACCCTCGTTGCCCGGCAGGGCCCAGTCGATCTTCTTCGGGTACGGCAGGTCCATCTCGTCCATGATCTTCACGAACTCCGCCTCTGGCTTGCCCTTGCCCAGGCGCGGGTTGCGCATCTTCTCCTGGCCGATGGTGGTGATCTGGCGCTCTTCGTAATCGTGCGCGGGATACACCAGGGTCTCGTCCGGCAGGGTGAAGAACTTGTCCTGAATCGAGTGATAGAGCGTCTTGGCATCCCCCGACTGGAAGTCGGTGCGGCCACAGGCCTCGATCAGCAGGGCGTCGCCGGAGAACAGCATTTTCAGGCCCACGTGATCCATCAGGTAGGCGTGGTGCGCATCCGTGTGTCCCGGGGTATAGAGCGGGTTGACCACCAGGTTGCCCACCTGGAAGGGCTCGCCCTCGCGCAGGCCGAAATCGCGACACGGCAGTTCGTCCATCGCCGGCCCGCCCAGCTTGCAGCCGGTCTTTTCGCGCAGCATCCGGGCGCCGGTGATGTGGTCGGCGTGGATATGGGTCTCGATGACGTAATCGAGGCTCAGGCCCATCTCCTGCAACACGCGCATGTCGCGGTCGACGGTTTCGATGACCGGGTCGATCAATGCGGTCTTACCGGTATCCGGGCAGCTCAGAAGATAGGTATAGGTGGACGACTCGTCCTCGAACAGTTGCTTGAAGATCATTGCGATTGCCTCCATGGCCCGGCGGGCCGAACGTTATTGACCTGATGCTAGCGCAGCCAACCCGGAACAACCCAAACCAGCCCGACAATCCATGCAGGTGTTTTCCTACGAACCCGTGCCGCGGGAACGAGTTCCCCGCGTGGGGGAACTTCTGTCGGGCCCATCGCCCGGCTATCATCCGCGGCTGACCAATACGCACCAATCAAGGGACTCATCATGGATGCCAATCAAGTGGCCGAACTCATTCGCGCCGGCCTGCCGTCGGCCGAGAAGGTCGAGGTTACCGGAGGCGAGGGCAAGTTCGAGGCCCTGGTCGTCAGCCCACAGTTTGCTGGCATGAACGCGGTCAAGAAACATCAGACCGTCTACGCCACCGTACGCGAGCAGATCGACTCCGGCGAACTCCACGCCCTGTCCATCCGCGCCTTCACCCCCGAGGATGCCCCGAACGCCTGAGGCGTTCAGCGCGCGTGCCGATGCTGTCGCCCAAGGGTCGCGAGGAGATCGAACGCCTGCTGGAGGGTGGCCTGGTACACGACTGGGGCGAGGCCGAGACCACCCTGCGCAACGTCACGCGCATGCTGCTGACCACCCGCCCCGACCTCCTGCGCCTGTATTTCACGCCCGAGGCCTGGGAGCAGATTACCGCCTGGCCGCAGAAGAAGGCCGCCAACGCGATCATCGCGGCGCTGCGCACCGGCGTGGTGGACACCCTGGGGCGGCCCGCCATCGCCAACCGCGAGCAGGCGCGGTTCTATTTGCTGTGCTTTCAGGACGACCTCACCGAGCGGGTCGACACCTGGTGCCGCGAGCACCCCGAGGAATGCCCGCGGCGCAGCCGCAAGCGCACCTCGGCCCTGCCTGACGACTCCGACACATGAACAACCCCGCGATCCAGACCTGTGGCGACCCGGCCCTGCAGGTCGCGCTCGTGTCCCTGTTCGCCCGCTACGGCCTGCGCCTGGTCGCGCACCCGGCCCAGGCGCCGCTGCCCGGCAGCTGGTGGGGCGAACCCGAGGCCGGGATCGTCGGCCATGACGTGCATGTGCGCCCCGACACCCCCATCCACTCGGCCCTGCATGAGGCCGGACACGTCATCTGCATGGACGCAGGACGGCGCGCCGCCCTGCATACCAATGCGGGCGGCGATGACCTGGAGGAGTGCGGCGTATGTTATCTGCAGATCCTGCTGGCCGACGAGATCCCCGGCGTCGGCCGCGAGCGGCTGATGCGGGACATGGACGCCTGGGGCTACAGCTTCCGTCTGGGAAATACCGCCGCCTGGTTCCGCGAGGACGCCGCCGACGCGCGGGGCTTTCTGCAAGCCCATGACCTGATCGACGCCGCCGACCGACCGCGCTTCGCCTGCCGTGGGGCGGCGTCAGCGCTTCCCGCCACCGGATCGGATGCTACACTGACGCCAGTCGAGTAACCCGCGTGGCGGGTACGCCCCGCGGCCCGCCACGCGGCGCTGCAGCGCGGGAACGGATTGGCACAGCACGGATCGGGAACCGCCCCATGGATAGCACCAGCATTGATGCCCTGCTTCAGGACCTGGACCTGACCTCCAGCCTGTCGGAGCAAGCCCGCAGCGAACTGGCCGCGGCCTGCCTGGCCCGGGAGCTGGACGCCGGGCGGCGCCTGCGCCCGCAGGAGGTCGAGGATCGCTACCTGTTCCTGGTACGCGGCCAGCTGGTCCGCGTCAGCGGCGGCAGTCCGGCCCGCATCACCCTGGATTCGACCGATCCGGACAGCCCCCTGCAGATGTTCGACCAGAACATCGGGCAGCAGGACTTCCTCATTACCGAGAAGACCTGCCAGTTGCTGGAGATCCCCACAGCGGCGCTGAAGAAGGCCCACAGTGCCTCGCTCGTAGTGCACGACACCGACCTGGACGACACCGAGGGCGCCTTCTTCGGCGAGCTCTACGACCTGATCACCAGCAATCGGCTGGAATTGCCGACCATGCCGGAGATCGCGCTGCGCATTCAGGAACTGACCAACGATCCTGATGCCGACCTGGACAAGCTCACCGAGGTCATCCAGCGCGACGGGACGATCGCCGGTGCGCTGCTGCACGCCACCAACAGCCCGCTGTTTCGCGCCGCCAAGCAGATCCAGTCCGTACGCGACGCGGTCAACCGCCTGGGCTTTCGCAACACCCGCATGCTGGCGATGAACATGGCCCTGCGTCAGGCCTTCAAGGCCAAGCACGCCTCGACCCGCGACGCGATGGAGTCCAGCTGGAAACACGGCGCCCTGCAATCGGCCTACAGCTACCTGATCGCGGACTCGCTGAAGCAGCTGGACCGCGAGCGGGCACTGCTGGCCGGGCTGGTCGCCGGGATCGGCGCGGTCCCGATCATCCAGTTCGTGGAACTGCGCGAGGACCACCCCGACCGCGACCGCGTGCAATCGCTGGTGCGGCGCCTGAGCAATCTCGCCGGCGTCCTGGTAATCAACTACTGGGATCTGGGCGGCGACCTGGTAACGGTCGCTGAACACGCCGGAGACTGGGGCTATCGCGCCAACGAACCGGACTACGCCAGCATCGCCCTGGTCGCGGAATGGGCCACCCGCCGCGCCGAAGGCGAGGCCGTCCCCGATGCCACCGATGTCGCGGCCTTCGAGGTCCTCGGGATCACCCCGCCCCCACCCGGCGAGCCGATCGCGTTCCTGGAAGAGCGCGCCGAGGATCTGGCAGAACTCCGCGCCATGTTCAACGTCTGAACCGCGGTGATCGAGCAACGCCTCCCCCAGCTGCACCCGTTTGCCGAGCTGAGCGACCGGGCCCGCGACAAGCTACTGCAGCACGCCCGGACCATGACGGTGGATCCGGGCTTCAAGCTGCATGCACGCGACGAATTCCGCAGCATGATCTTCCTGCTGGAAGGCCGCATGATCCTGGCCAGCGGGCGCAATTCGGTCATGTTGAAAGGCGACAGCAGCGAAGCGCTGAACCCCCTGTTCGATGCGCACGACTACCACAGCCATGCCATCGCCGCGACTCGCTCGACCCTCGCCATGCTTGATCGCAAGGTCTATGAAACCCTGATCGACGGCGGCGGCCAGGACAGCGTCGAGGTCAGCGAGATCGAGCTATCCGATCTCGAGGGCGAACTGTTCAGCAGCATCTACACCCATGCCTACTCCGGGGAACTGGCCCTGCCCCAGCTCCCCGAGGTTGCCCTGCACCTGCAGCGGGCCCTGAAGGATCCGGATGTCTCCATCGCCGAGGCCACCCGCATCATCGAGGAAGATCCGAGCGTGGCCGGCCGCCTGCTGAGTGTGGCCAACAGCCCGGCCATGGGCAGCCGCCGTGTCGTCTCGCGCCTTCAGGATGCCGTCGCCCGGCTTGGACTGGAACGCACCCGCCAGTTGGTGATGGCCCTGGCGATGCACCAGGTCTTCATCCATCGCGACAACCCCTACCATGAACTGCTGGAACGCCTGTGGCGGCGCTCCGCACGCATTGCCGCGGTCAGTTGCGTGCTGGCCGACCAGTGCGAGGCCGCCGATCCGCAGAGTGCGTTGCTCGCCGGCCTCCTGCACCGAGTCGGGGCCTTGCCGGTCATCGCCGAGGTCGCCCGCACCCATCCGGACCGAACACCCGGGGAAGTGGAACGCGTACTGTTCCGACTGGAAGGCCTGATCGGCGAACTGGTTGCCCAGCAATGGGACCTGGCATCCGATATCATAGAGGCCATTCGCGATTCCGGCGGCCCGGAGAATCCGGAGGCTCACGCCCTGACCGACATCGTGCGAATCGCCCGCGCCGCGTGCCCGCGGGATGCCGAAGACGACCTGCTCGCCGACCGCATCCCGCTCACCGACCTGCGGGCAGTGGAACGCCTCGGCTTTATCCTGGACGAGGACGGCAACCTGCCAGCCATCGAGACGGCTAGGCAGGAAGTCGAGGCGCTGATCCGCGAGGTTGCCTGAGCACGCCCGATCGCCCCACGCCGGCCGCACAACCCGGCCGCCACGAAATTCAGGGAAGGTCCATGGACACTCGAATCCGCCCCCAGCCCGGTGAAAAACAGCGCGCCGCCGACAAGGTCGCGCGCATCCCGGTCAAGATCCATCCCACCGAGAAGCCCCAGCGCAAGCCCAAGTGGATCCGCGCGCAAAGCCAGGCACGGCCCGAGGTACAGCGCATCAAGGGCATCCTGCGCGAGCAGAAACTGCACACCGTCTGCGAGGAGGCCAGCTGCCCGAACCTCGGCGAATGCTTCGCCCACGGCACCGCCACCTTCATGATCATGGGCGACATCTGCACCCGCCGCTGCCCGTTCTGTGACGTCGCCCACGGCCGCCCCGAGGCCCTGGACGCGGACGAGCCCCGTCACCTGGCCGAGACCATCCAGGCGCTTGGCCTCAACTATGTCGTGATCACCTCGGTGGACCGCGACGACCTGCGCGACGGGGGCGCCGGGCACTTTGTCGACTGCATCCGCGAGGTGCGCGCCCTGAACCCGGACATGAAGATCGAGATCCTCGTACCCGATTTTCGCGGCCGCATGGATCGCGCGCTCGAAATCATGCACCAGGCCCCGCCGGACGTCTTCAACCACAACCTGGAGACGGTCCCGCGCCTGTACCGCGAGGCCCGCCCGGGCGCCGACTATGCCTGGTCGCTGGAACTGCTCCGGCAGTTCCGGGAACAGCACCCGGGCGTGCCGACAAAGTCGGGCCTGATGCTGGGGCTCGGCGAGACCCGTGAAGAACTGCTGGAGGTCCTGCAGGACCTGCGCGACCACGGCTGCGACATGCTGACCCTGGGCCAGTACCTGCAGCCGTCGCGCCATCACCTGCCGGTGACGCGCTTCCTCTCCCCCGAGGAGTTCGACGAGCTCGGCGACCGCGCCCGCGAGATGGGCTTCAAGCAGGTGGCCAGCGGCCCGATGGTCCGCTCGTCCTACCACGCCGACCTCCAGGCCCAGGGCCTCGAAACCGCCTGACGCGTCACGGGCGGTGGCCCGTGCCACCGCTGCCCGTCCAGCCCAGCATCGCGGGCCTGGCCCGCTCGGCATCCAGTGTCCTACGGTGGCCTCGGTCCGCCGTCTGCCTTGTTGTGGCTAGACCCGGTTCGTCCGCTGTGTTTCCGTGCCTCCGTCCGGCCGCCTGCCATGCGCTCTCTCGCGAGCGCACCGCGAGGCACTTTCTTGCTTGCCCAAGAAAGTGCCCAAAGAAAGGCACCCGGATTTCGCCCGGGAACCTTGCTCCAGGGCCCTCGGGCCGGCGGCGCTGAACTCGCAGCGCCTTCGGCCCCGCTCAGACATCCAGCGCCTTCTCCCGGCCCGAGAACCCTTCCGCAAGGGGCTCCATACGGGAGAAGAAGGTCAAAACAGACGGTATCCCGTAGGGTGCCGTTGAGCGCAGCGAAACGCACCGTTCCCCACGCCGTGCGAAACCCTGATGCGATTCGCTGCGCTCATCACATCCTACGCCCCCCGGCGCCCGCTTCGCGGGCGCGGCACGCCATGGCCGCAGACCGAGCGTGCACAGGTGCCGGAACAGCCTGCCTCTATCCAATGGCACAGGCCTTCGGACCGCTGTTGTCTTGACCTGCCTTCCCGTTGTCGTCGCGCCGAGTGGAGAGGCTTTTCGCGGGACGATTCTAAATAGACACGGGGCGCTGGATGTCTGAGCGGAGCGCAGCGTAGCGAGTTCAGCGCCGCCCGCGAAAAGCCTCGGAGCGAGGGAAACCCCGGCCCGCGCAGCGGGCCGGGGTCGCGGCAGTCGGGCGTGTTTCTTGGGCACTTCTTTGCACGAGCAAAGAAGTGCCTCGCGGTGCGCTCGCGAGAGAGCGCGTGGCAGGCGGCCGGACGGAGGCACCGTAAACACCGGACGACGAACCGGGACCAGCCACAACCAGGCAGACGGCACGAAAAGCTCCAAAGGCTAGGGCCTGGCCAGCCTTCGGAAACGCGGGCGACGTGTTACGGCGCCGGGCAACGCCCCAGGGCCTGGACCCGCACCAGCTCAGCTGGCAGCGCCGGCTCATGCAGGAATGGAGAATCCCGGTCCGGGAATAGCTGTGCGGCGAGATTCGCCAGGAGCGCGTCGCGAACACGGTCGATTGTGACCGGACCACCAAGCTGGACCTGCATGGAGGTCGTCGGCAGGCCCGCATAGCCACAGGGGTTGATGCGCGCAAACGGCGCCAGCACCGGCGCCACGTTCAGGGCGAGGCCATGGATGCTGCGGGCGTGGCGCACGCGCAAGCCGAGGGCCGCAATCTTCGCCTGCCCGACATAAACCCCGGGCGCGTTGGCCCGACGTTCGGCCTCGATACCCCATTGGGCAAGCGTATCGATGATGGCCTGTTCCAGGCACGCGACCAGACGGCGCACGCCGATCCCGAGGCGCCTGAGATCCAGCAGGGTGTAAACGACGAGTTGGCCGGGCCCGTGATAGGTGATCTGCCCGCCGCGGTCGATCGCCACCACCGGCACGGCCCCAGGATCGAGCAGGTGCTCCGGACGGCCATTGCGTCCCTGGGTGAAGACCGGGGGATGCTGCACGCACCACAGGGCATCGGGGGCTTCGGCCGCGCGTTCGCGCCCATGCAACTGCATCGCCTGCCAGACCGGGACGTAGGGCTGCAGCCCCAGCTCGCGCACCTCGACCGGGGCCGGTGTCACAGGATCATGCGCACCCGGTCGCAACGGCCAAGGGAGCGGTAGAAGGCGTCCAGTTGTGCCTGGCTCGTCGCGGTAAAGGTGATGGTGATGCCGACGTAACGGCCGGCGCGCGAGGCCCGTTGCTCGATCACCGCGTCATCGGCATCCAGGTGTTCGGCCACGCAACCTTCTACGGCCTCCATCAACTCTGGATGGGCATCCCCCATCACCTTCACCGGGAACCGGCAGGGAAATTCGATCAGGGTCTCGCGGTCACTCATGCGGCACCTCCGGACTGCATTGGCTCACTCACGGGCGCACCCGGCTTGGCAGCCTGATAGGCCGCATGGAGGGTCTTCCAGACCGGACCAGGATGCCCCGCGCCCACGACCCGGTCATTAAGGCGCGTGACCGGGAGGATCTCGCGGGTCGAACTGGTCAACCAGATCTCCTCCGCCCGTGCCAGCTCGGACTCGCTTACCGCGCACTCCTCCACCGGGTAGCCCAACTCGCGCGCCAGATCGAGAACCCGTGACCGCGTCACCCCGGGCAGCACCGAAGGCGCGAGTGGCGGCGTCACCAGACGGCCGTCGAGGACCACGAGGACGTTGCTGGCAGCACCCTCAGTTAGCTGTCCATCACGCAGCAGGATCGCCTCGACCGCACCCTGCTCGACCGCGGCCTGGCGGTTCAGGACATTGGCCAGCAGCGTGGTCGCCTTGATGTCGCAGTGGCCCCAGCGGCGATCCTCGGCGGTCACGGCCGCCACACCCTCCGTGCGCACCGTCTCCGGCAGAGGCCGGATCGGGCTCACCATCGCGAGGACCGTCGGCCGGGCATCCGGCGGGAAGGCGTGATCGCGCGGGGCCACACCGCGGGTCACTTGCAGGTACACCCCCAGATCCGGGGTAGCGGGATCGGCATTGCGCGCCAGCAGATCTTCCAGAAGCGCAGTCCACTGCCCGGCATCAAAGGGGCTGAGAATGCGGATGGCCGCGAGAGACCGATCCAGGCGCTCGAGATGCGCGGGGAGCATGAAGAATTCGCCCGCGTAGCTGGGAATCACTTCGTAGACCGAATCCCCGAACAGGAAACCGCGGTCCAGCGGCGAGATCCGCACCTGGTCCAGCGGAAGGTAGTCCCCGTTGAAGTAGGCAATACTCACGCGCAACCTGCGTGTCAGAACGGCCAGGCCGCCTGGATACCCAGCGCCGCCCCATCCCACAGGCGGCGCACGAGGCCACCTTGCTCCACCGTGTGCAACGCAACCAGTGGCTGGGTACGGATCACTTCGCCATCCAGGCGCACGACCACCTCACCGACCGGGTCGCCCGCCGCCAGCGGTGCCTCCAACGGCTGGTGGACCTCCATCGAGGCGTCCAGGTCGTCCTCACGCCCCGGCGGAACCATCACCCAGAAGTCCTCGGCCAGCCCCACGGCGACCTCGGTATCCGCCCCGCGGTAGACCCGTGGCGTTCCCAGTTCGTGCGCCCCTTCGAACAGCTTGCGGGTCGCGGTGAAACGCATACCCCAGTTCACCAGCGCCTGGGATTCGTTCGCACGGCGGGTCCCGCCCTGCTGATGGTCGGGCGCTTCGATGCCCATCACCGCGGCCACCAGGCGACGATCATTGCGCTTGGCCGACGACACCAGGTTGTACCCGGCGCTCGAGGTCCAGCCGGTCTTCAGCCCATCAAAGCCGGAATCGCGCCACAGGAGCATATTGCGGTTGCTCTGGGAGATGTCGTTGTACTCGAAGGACCGCTCGCTGTAGTAGCCATAGAGATCCGGGAAATCGCGAATGAGCGCCCGCGCCAGCAGCACCATGTCCTGCGCAGTGGTGTACTGCGACTCCTCGGAAGGCAGGCCATGCGGGTTGGCAAAATAGGACTGGCGCATCCCCAGTTCACGAGCCTGGGAGTTCATCATGTCGACAAAGGCCCCTTCGGAGCCGGCCACATGCTCGGCCAGAGCGGTAGAGGCATCGTTCCCGGACTGGACGATCATGCCGCGCAACAGGTCCTCGACCGCGACCTCCTCGCCGACCTCGATGAACATCCGCGATGCCCCGGTCATCCCGGTGCGCCAGGCACGCTCGCTCACCGTGACCGTATCGTCCAGCGCCATGCGGCCCTCGGTGATCTCGCCGAACACCACGTAGGCAGTCATCACCTTGGTCAGGCTGGCCGGCTCGCGCTCCACTTGCGGCTCGCGACTGGCCAGCATCAGACCGGAGTCGAAGTCCATCAGCGCATAACTCGCCGCCGTCACATCCGATGGCGGGCGCGGGATCCCGCTGGGGGTGTTCGCCCCATCCCCGGCCACGGGCAGTTGCTGTTCCTGCGCGTGCACCGGAGCAAGCACCAGCATCGCGAGCAGGCAGGCCACCAGAAACGGCAAAAAGGGAATGCGAACGGACAGAGTCATGGCAGGGAAGGACCTCCTTAAGGACCGGTCTACGATAGCAGAGTGGGGCCTGGGACGGGCCGGAAAAACAACAGCGGCAGAGCCTTTACTGGGCGTTCTCGACCACGCGGTAATCAACGTGCGCCGCACCCTGCAGGCGATCCGTGATCGCGCGGACCGCATCGCCATCCGCCAACGGGCCAATCCGCACGCGATGGAGGTCCGCACCGTCGTCCCGCCCCAGGGTGGAGATACGAACCGGGTCGAAACCCAGGGCGCGCAGATCTTCGCGCACCTGTTCCGCGGACTGGCGCTCGGAAAACGCCCCGACCTGGACAAAACGCCCGCCCCCGGCGCCCTCGCCGTTGGACCCGGCGGCGGGCATCCCGGAGTCTGCTGTCTCCGGTAGCGGTTCGGGGGCTCGCTCGCCCACCCGTTCCGGCGAGGTCACGGCAGCCACGTCGACGACGGACCCCGCGGCCGGCGCGGCCGCAACTCGGTCGTCGGACTCGGTATCACCCGGCCCCACCGAGCGCACACGCACCCGAGCCACACCGGCATCGGTCATGTCGATGCGATGGGCCGCAGCGTAGGAAAGGTCGATGATGCGCCCATCCACAAATGGCCCGCGATCATTCACCCGCACCACCACCTGCTTGTTGTTCTCCAGGTTGGTGACCTCGACATAGCTTGGCAGCGGCAGAGACTTGTGTGCCGCCGTCATCGCATACATGTCATAGGGCTCGCCGCTGGAGGTACGCCGGCCGTGGAATTTCGTGCCGTACCAGGAGGCAATGCCCTCTTCCTCGAAGCCGTCACTGGTCCGCAGGGTGCGATAACGCTGCCCGAACACCTCGTATTCCGACGGGTTGCCATAGCGGCTGGGCGGCTCATTGCGCGGCTCCGGTTCCGGGATCAGGGCGAGATCCTGCGGCACGTCGGCCGCATCGGGGTAACTGTCATAGGCGGCGTCCCCCAGCGGGCGCGGGTCACGCTCCGGGGTACCGGAACAGCCAGCCAGCGCCAGCAACACAAACCCCAGCAGGAGCGCCCCGGGCGCAGGCCCGGAGGCCGGACTAGTCGGCCAGTGCCTCGGCAAGTTGGTGCACGGCCATCGCATACAGCGGGCTCCGGTTATAGCGGGTAATCACGTAGAAGTTCGGGTATCCCAGGTAGTACTCGTAACCGTCATCGCCCTCGAGACGAATGAAGGAATACTCGCCATCCTCGTCCACGGCCTCGTCGGGATAAATGCCGTGCTCGGCCAGTTCGTCGAGACCGAAGCGGGCCTGATAGTTGCGACTGATCAGGGCCTCGTGGGCATCCCCCTCGACCCGCGCCTTCGCCACCACCGGCTCGCCATGGTTCCAGTGGTGCTCGCGAAAGTAGTTGGCCACCGAGCCGATCGCGTCCGGCCAGGAGTTCAACAGGTCACGCTGACCGGAGCCGTCGAAGTCCACTGCGTAGTGACGATAGCTGGACGAGATGAACTGACCGCGCCCCATGGCCCCGGCGTAGGATCCGCGCGTCTCGCGCGGATCCAGGCCTTCCTCGTCCACCAGGGTCAGGAATTCACCCAGCTCGCGGCGGAAGAAATCCGATCGCGGCGGGTAGTCGAAGCCCAGGGTCACCAAGGCATCGAACACGCGGAAGCCGCCAGTGTTGCGGCCATAGTAGGTCTCGACCCCGATAATGGAGGCGATGATCTTCGGCTCCACACTAAAGCGATCCTCGGCGCGCTTGAGCCAGCGGCCGTGTTCTTCCATGAAGTCGCGACCGCGCTCGATGCGCTGGTCGGTGATGAAGATCGGACGATAGTCCTTCCACGGCCGCGCCTCGGCCGGGCTGGAGATCAGGTCGAGGATGCGCTGCTGGGGGTCGGCGGCGGCAAACATCGCCTCCAGCGCCTCGCGGTCGCGGCCGGCCTCCACCTGTTCGTCGATGAACGCCTGCACCTCGTCGCGCTCGAGATACGGCGGATCGCCGGCACGGAATTCGCTTTCGGCCGCGACCGGGAGGGACACGGCAGCCAGGGACAGGACCAGCCCCGTCCGTAACAGGGTCGGGCGGACAATGCGGGCCCACACGGGGCGCAAGTTCAGGCTCATCGATTCACCAGGCGTTTCTGGGAGGCTATGCTCATGAGAATACCGAAGGCGACCATAAGGGTCACCAGCGAAGTACCCCCGTAACTGACGAGGGGCAGCGGCACGCCGACCACCGGCAACAGGCCGGTCACCATGCCGATATTGACCACCATGTAGACCGCAAAGGTCAGGCTGATACTCCCGCCCAGCAACCGGGCGTAGCGATCCTGTGCCAGCGCGGCGATCCAGAGCCCGCGCGCAACAATCGCAAAATACAGCAGCAGCAACAGCGCGACACCTATAAAGCCGAATTCCTCGGCGTAGACCGCAAAAATGAAGTCGGTGGAACGCTCGGGCAGAAACTCCAGTTGCGACTGGGTCCCGTTCAGCCAGCCCTTGCCATACAGCCCGCCGGACCCGATGGCGATCTTCGACTGGATGATGTGATAGCCGGCGCCCAGCGGATCGGACTCCGGGTTGAACAGCGTCAGCACCCGCTGGCGCTGATAATCCAGCATCTGCGACCACAGGATCGGGATGGCGGCGGCCGCCGTAACCCCAAGCCCAACGAACCAGCGCCAGCCCAGCCCCGCAAGAAAGATCACCAGGAACCCGGCGGCCCCGACCAGCATCGAGGTGCCCAGGTCCGGTTGCTGCATGATCAGATAGACCGGCGCCAGGATCAGCGCCGCAGTCACCACCAGGTCTCGGAAGCGCGGACGTCCATCCCGCTGGGACAGGTACCAGGCCACCATCATCGGCACCGCAAGCTTCATGATCTCCGAAGGCTGGAAGCGCATGAAGCCGAGATCCAGCCAGCGCTGCGCGCCCTTGCCAACATCCCCGACCCACATCACCGCCAGCAACAGCAGGACCCCGGCTACAAAGAGCCATGGCGAGATCGCGCGCAGGGCATGCATGGACACCTGGGCGACCAGCAGCATGGCGGCCACCCCCAGGCCGATCCGCATGACCTGTCGCTCCAGGGCGACCACGCTCTCGCCGGTGGCGCTGAACAGTACCGCCAGCCCCAGCAACAGCAGGATGGACAGCAGCACCAGCAGCACGCTGTCCAGGCGCAGGCTGCGCAGCGCCCACTGACTAACGGACATCTCGCGGCCGGTCACGCTGATCATTCGTCCTCCGGGACATCGATCGTCATGCCCGCCCCCTCCAGCAGATAGGCATCCATCACCTCGCGGGCCACCGGCGCCGCCACCCGGCCACCGGAACCGCCGTGCTCCACCAGCACCGCCACCGCGATGCGCGGATCCTCGGCCGGGGCATATCCGACGAACAGGGCATGGTCCCACAGGCGCCGTGCCAGTTCCTCCTCGTCGTATTCCTCGTCCTCGCCCAGGCTGAACACCTGAGAGGTACCGGTCTTGCCGGCGATGGTGTACTCCGGCCGGGTACTGCCGACGCTACCCCAGGCGGTGCCATGACGCGCGTTCACGGCCTCCACCAGCGAGCCATGGATGGCGTCCCAGTGTTTCTCGTCGACCGTTACCGGATCCCGCAGCATGGGCAAGCGATATTCGGGTTCGCCCACTCCGTTGTCCATGGCGCGCAGCAGGTGCGGCTGATAACGCTCGCCACGGGCCGCAAGGGCCGCAGTGAAGTCGGCCATCTGCAGGGGGGTCGACAGCATGTAGCCCTGGCCGATTGCGGTGATCAGGGTCTCGCCGGGAAACCACACCTGGTCATGCGTGGCCCGTTTCCAGTTGCGGCTGGGCAGGATGCCCGGGCGCTCCCCGGTGGAATCGATCCCGGTCCGCTGCCCGATCCCGAAGGCCCCCAGAATCGGGACCATGCGGTCGATCCCCATGGTGTGGGCCAGGTCGTAGAAATAGACGTCCGACGACACCGCGATGGCGCGCGACATGTCCACGCGGCCATGCCCCTCGCGACGCCAGTCGCGATAGCGCCGCTCATGCCCCGGGAGCTGGAAATACCCGCGGGCGAACATCTCGCGCTCGGCGGTGGTCACCTCTTCGTCCAGGGCCGCCAGACCCACCAGCGGCTTGATCGTCGAACCCGGCGGGTACTGGCCACTCAGGGCGCGGTTGAACAGGGGCCGGCGATAGTCGTCACGCACCGCGGCAAAGTCGGCCTGCGAGATCCCGTGGACGAACGACTCGGGATCAAAACCGGGGGCGCTGACCAGCGCAAGCACCTCGCCATTATTCGGATCCACGGCCACGATGGCCCCGTCCCGCCCGGCCAACGCCCGATAGGCCGCCTGCTGCAGGTTGACGTCGAGGGTCAGGGTCAGGTCCGTGCCCGGTTGCGGCGGGGTCACCGAGAGTTCGCGGATCACGCGCCCCTGGGCGTTCACCTCCACCTGGCGATAGCCCGGCCGCCCGTGCAGCAGATCCTCGTAGTAGCGCTCGACGCCGCTCTTGCCGATATGCGAAGTGCCGGCATAGGCACGCCCGTCGACCCGCTGCAGGTCCTGCTGATTGATGCGCCCGACATAGCCGACCGCATGCGAGAACTTGGACCCCAGCGGATAGAACCGCAGCGGCCGCGCCTCGATCTCCACCCCGGGCAGCTCGTGGCGCGAAACCGCAATCCGCGCCACCGTCTCGTCGTCCAGGCCGGCCTTCAGCAACACCGGCTGGAACGGCCGCCGCTGACGCACCCCGCGCTGGAACCGCTCGACGTCCGCCTCGCTTAGCTCCACGTAACCGCGCAGGCGAGCGAGCAGGGAATCGAGATCGCCGGCCTGCTCGACCGTGACCTCCAGCTGATAGGACGCGCGATTGCCCGCCAGAAGCACGCCATTGCGGTCGCGGATTACCCCCCGAGTGGGGGCAATCGGTTCCACCCGCAGGCGGTTGTTCTCCGAGAGCGTGGTGAAGTGCGTATGCGCACCGACCTGCAGGCCCGAAAGCCGCCAGCCCAGTGCCAGCAGGATGACCGCCAGGATCACCAGCGCGAGCAGGATGCGCACGGCAAAGCGTTCGCGGTCCTGCTGTTCCTCGCCGTAGGCGTCGCGTTCGGCCATTTCAGGGGGTCACGGGGCCGTGACCCCCGCTGACCACCGCCCACGCAAAGACCGGACCGCCCCAGGGGGGCGGCCCGGCGCTGGCCACCCGCTGCATGCAGCGGGTGGCGACGTCAGATCTTGCTCTTCTGGAAACGCTTGTAGCTGGCAACAATCTCCGCCTTGGCCGCCTCGGCGTCCGCCCAGCCCTCGACCTTGACCCACTTGCCCTTCTCCAGCTCCTTGTAGTGCTCGAAGAAATGCTTGATCGAGTCCAGCAGTTCCTGACCCACGTCCTCCGGCCCCTGATACTTTTCGTACTGCGGATGCAGCTTGGTCACCGGCACGGCCAGGATCTTGGCGTCCACACCCGCCTCGTCGGTCATCTGCAACACGCCGATCGGACGCGAACGCACCACCGAACCCGGCATCAGCGGCACCGGGGTGACCACCAGCACATCCACCGGATCGCCGTCTTCCGACAGGGTGTGCGGAACAAACCCATAGTTGCACGGATAGAACATCGCGACCGTCATGAAGCGATCAACCATCAGGGCCCCGCTGTCCTTGTCGATCTCGTATTTGACGGGCTGCCCGTGGGCGGGGATCTCGATCACGACGTTGACGTCATTGGGGAGATCCTTGCCGGCTTCGATCTGGTTCATGTCCATGCTTGCTTCCCAAAAGTTGGTTTGGCTAGCCGGGCATTATACAGGGGACACGCACCTCAAGGGCACCCGGCCAGCGGCCCCAACGGTTGCGGGCAAGCACCTTCAGGCGGTATAAGACCGCGCTCGGGAAACGGTTTGCGTCTTCAGTGACCAGCCCCGTTTCGCCACCGCCATTCACCGTGCCGCCCCCGTTCCCGGCTAGTCCTGCGGTTCGGCGCGGCACCCGGCAGGAGTCAGCTATGCGTATCGTCCTGATGGGCGCCCCCGGTTCCGGCAAGGGCACCCAGGCCAAGAAGATGGTCGCCACCTTCGGCATCCCCCAGATCTCCACCGGCGACCTGCTGCGTGCCGCCGTCGCCGCCGAGACAGAACTCGGCAAGCAGGCCAAGAGCGCGATGGATGCCGGCCAGCTGGTCCCCGACGACCTGGTGCTGGGGCTGATCCGCGATCGCCTGCAGGAACCCGACGCGCAGAAGGGTTTCATCCTCGACGGCTTCCCGCGCAACGTCGCCCAGGCCGAGGCCCTGGATACCATGCTGGCCGACATCGAGTCGCCGCTCGACCGCGCGATCCAGATCGACGTCCCGTTCGAGGAACTCAAGCAGCGCCTGACCGGGCGTGTCTCCTGCGGCGACTGTGGCGCAGTGTTCAACACCCATACCTTCCCGCCACAGAAAGAGGGCGTGTGCGACCTGTGCGGCGGTGACCTGGTCCACCGCGCGGATGACAACGAAGAGACCGTGGTCAACCGCCTCAAGGTCTACGAGGAACAGACCCAGCCGCTGATCGAGTACTACGACGGTCATGGCCTGCTCAAGCACATCAACGGCACCCGCGACATCGAGCTGATCTTCGACGAGATCCGCCAGCTGCTGTCCTGAATTCGGGATGAGCCGCCGGCCCGCCAGCTCCGCGCCTCGCCGTCACCCGATCGCGCGGCAGGTCGCGGTGAGCCTGGGCTTGGCGGCCGCCGGCCTGATCCCCGTAACCGGGCCCGCCGACGAACGCCCGTCGGGATGTGCGTTTGCCCCGGGGGTCGAATGGCCCGAGCTGCGTACCCTCGAGGGCGGCCTGACCGAGATTGACGCCGATCACGTCCGCCGCGACGGCGATCGCATCTCGGCCACAGGCAACGTGCACCTGTTCGAGGCCGGGCGACGCCTGGATACCGACTTCCTCGAATACGACCGCGCCTCCGGCACTGCGCGCACCGAGGGCGACACCCGGCTGTTCGACGGCGACCTGCTGCTGCACACCGAGGGCGGCGAGTACCGCCTGGACGCGGAGACCGGCGAGTTCCGCCGAATCGATTTCCTGGTGCAGTCCATCCCGGCACGCGGTAGCGCCGAACGCGGCGTTCAGCATGCCCCGCACCGCCACGACTTCGAGGACGCCGAATACACCACCTGCCCGGTCGGCAACGACTCCTGGTGGCTGCGCACCGGCGACCTGGAGCTGGACCGCGAAAGCGGCGTCGGCGTGGCCCGCAACGCGACGATCCGTTTCAAGGGCGTGCCCATCGCCTACACCCCGTACATCAACTTCCCGCTGGATGATCGCCGCAAGAGCGGCTTCCTTCTGCCCAGTGTGGGTACCGGCGGGCGCACCGGGTTCGATCTCGCGACCCCCTGGTACTGGAACATCGCGCCCAACTACGACGCGACCTTTACCCCGCGCATCATGGCCGACCGCGGCGTAATGCTGGGCACCGAGTTCCGCTATCTGCAGCCCCGGCACAATGGTGTGCTCGACGTCCGCTACCTGCCGGATGACCGCGAGACCGGCGAAGACCGCCACTTCGCCCAGTGGCGCCATCAGACCCGGATTACTTCCAATCTGAACCTGCGCCTCGACGCCGCGGATGTCTCCGACCGCGAATACTTCTTCGATTTCGGCAACTCCGACCGCTACGCCGGTTCCACCCCTTATCTTCGGCGCTCCGCCGACCTGACCTGGAACCAGCCGGCCTATCGCCTGCGCACGCGTATCGAGGACTACCAGATCGTCGACCCCGATCTGAGCGACGCCGGCGAGCCCTACCAGCGCCTGCCACAGATCACCCTGGAGGCGGGGGAATACCTGGGCCATGGCCTGTCCTGGGACCTCGACACCGAGCTGGTGCGCTTCGCGCGCAGTGAAACACAGTCCGCGCGCCCGCTGGGCACCCGCCTCGACCTGAACCCCGAGGTCCGCTGGCGCCATGACACCGGTGGCTTCTTCTTCGAACCCGCCGTCGGGGTTCGTCACACCCGCTACGAGCTGGACCGCCGCGGCCAGGACGACCGTCCGGAATCCATCAGCCGCACCGTGCCGCGGGCCTCCATCGACACCGGGCTGATCTTCGAGCGCCCCATCGCGGGCGGCCAGCGCCTGCAGACCCTGGAACCGCGCATCTTCTACGGCTATGTGCCCTTTCGCGACCAGAATGACATCCCGATCTTCGATACCGGCGAGGCCGATTTCAGCTTCGACAACCTGTTCAGCCTGGACCGCTTCGTCGGCGCCGACCGGGTGGGCGACACCCATCAGGTCACCACCGCCCTGACCACCCGCATCCTCGACCAGCAGACCGGGCGCGAACGCCTGAGCCTGTCTGCCGGGCAGATCCACTACCTGGAAGACCGCGAAGTCCGGCGCAACCCCAACGCCCCGGTACTGGACGCCTCCACCTCCGACCTGGCCCTGGAAGGCCGGGTCCGCATCGGCGACGCCTGGGACGGTCGCGGGTCCATTCTCTACAACCAGGATGCCGGCGAGACCACCCTGGCGGCGGTCTCGGTCGGCTACAGCCCGCGCGAACGCGCCCGGATCAACGTGGGCTACCGCCAGCGCGAGGCCGGCGTGCGCTCCATCGACCAGACCGATGTCTCCGTGATGTGGCCGGTCACCGAGCGCATCGACGCCATCGGGCGCTGGAACTACAGCCTGCAGGAGGAACGCGATCTCGAACTTCTGGCCGGGCTTCAGTATCGTAGTTGCTGCTATGGTATCCGCGTGGTCGCACGCCGCGCGCTCTCCTTCGACGAGACCTACGACAACTCGATCTACTTCCAACTCACGCTGGACGGCCTGGCACGGTTCGATTCCGGCGTGGATTCGCTATTGCGCGAGGGTATTGCCGGATATGACGCACGTCCCTGAACAACGCCGCCGCGGCAAGGCCCGCGCCCTGCTGCCGCTGCTGGCCGCCCTGGTCTACGGCCTCGGCCTGCCGGCGATGGCCCAGACGACCGGGCCCGCGGCCGGCGACCTCTCGCAGGGCGCGGTCGAGGCCCCGGTCACCCCCGGGGCCGCCCGCGACAGCGGGGCCCCGGCCGCCCCGATTACCCCGGAGGGCGACCGCTTCACCGACCGCATCCTGGCCGTGGTGGGCGACGACGTGATCACCCAGCGCGAACTGGTGGAACGCATGAACCTGATCGCCCAGCAGATGGTCGAGCGCGGCACTCGCCCGCCGGATCAGGACACCCTGGCGCGTCAGGTCATGGAGCGCCTGATCGTCGAGCGCGTGCAGCTGCAGGAGGCCGAGCGCGTCGGCATCAACATCGACGAGATGACTCTGAACCGCGCGATGGAGAACATCGCCCGCGAGAACCGCATGACCCTGCCGCAACTG
Organism: Thioalkalivibrio sp. AKL6; assembly: GCF_000376905.1. Taxonomy (NCBI): domain Bacteria; kingdom Pseudomonadati; phylum Pseudomonadota; class Gammaproteobacteria; order Chromatiales; family Ectothiorhodospiraceae; genus Thioalkalivibrio; species Thioalkalivibrio sp. AKL6. The sequence continues at coordinate 90,387 of NZ_AQXS01000006.1, forward strand.
CGTCAGGCCCTGATGCAGGACGGGGTGGACTTCAACGCCTTTCGCGAACAGATCCGCCACGAACTGACCGTGAACCAGCTGCAGCGCCGCCAGGTCGATCAACGCATCCGCGTCTCCGACCCGGAGATCGCCGACCTGATCGCCTCCGAGAGCGGTGCGATCGACCGCGGCGTGCGCTATCGCATCGCGCAGATCATGGTCCCCCTGCCCCAGGGCGCGGATGCCAGCCAGATCGCCGAGGCACGCGAGAAGGCCGAAGCGCTGCGCCAACGCGTGCGCGAGGGCGAGGACTTCGCCACCGTCGCGATCCGCGAGTCCCAAGGCCCTCAGGCCCTGGAAGGCGGCGACCTCGGCTGGCGCTCGGCCGGCGAAATCCCCGGCATGTTCGCCCGCGAAGCGGTGCTGATGCGCACAGGCGAGATCAGCGAGGTCCTGCGCTCGCCCGGCGGCTTCCACATCATGAAACTGCTGGACCGCGAGGGCGGCGACCAGACGCGCGTGCAGCAGACCCGCGTGCGCCACATCCTGATCAGCCCGGACCAGGTGCGCAGTGACGAGGACGCCCGCCGCCAGGCGCAGTCGCTGTACAACCGCATTCGCGAGGGCGCGAGCTTCGAGGACCTGGCACGCGCCAACTCGGACGACCCCGGCTCGGCCGCCCAGGGCGGCACCCTCGGCTGGGTCAGCCCGGGCGAACTGGTGCCCGGCTTCGAGGAGGCCATGGACGCCCTGGAACCGGGCGTGGTCAGCGAACCGGTGGAGAGCCAGTTCGGCTGGCACATCATCGAGGTCCTGGAACGCCGCGAGGTCGACACCTCGCGCGAACAGATCCGGGCCCGTGCCCGCGAGATCCTGCAAAACCGCAAGCGCGAGGAAGAACTCGAGTTGTGGCTGCGCCGCCTGCGGGACGAGGCCTATGTCGAATACCGGGTCGACGGCTTCGGCTCCTGATCCGCGCGGGGCCCACGCGGTCCCGCGCCTGGCCCTGACCGCCGGCGACCCCGCCGGCATCGGGCCCGATCTCCTGATCGCCATGGCCCGGCAGCGCGGCCACGCGCAGCGCGTCGCCATCGCCGACCCGGACGTCCTCGAGGCCCGTGCCCGCCAGCTCGGCGAGTCCCTGCGCCTGATCCACTTCGACCCAGAACGCCCGCGCGCGGTCACCCCGGCCCACACCCTGGAGATCCTGCCCGTACCGGTGGCAACCCCGGTGGTCGCCGGCACCCTGGACCCGGCCAACGCCGAGCACGTGCTGGCCTTGCTGGCCACGGCCGCCGCCGGCTGCCTCGACGGCACCTTCGAGGCGATGGTCACCGGTCCGGTGCACAAGGGCGTAATCAACCGCGCCGGGATCGCCTTCAGTGGTCACACCGAGTGGCTGGCCGAGCGCGCAGGCGCGCCGATGCCGGTGATGCTGCTGGCCACCGAGGGCCTGCGGGTCGCGCTGGTCACCACCCACCTGCCACTGCGCGCGGTCCCCGACGCCATCACCGCAGACCGCCTGGAGGCCGTGACCCGCGTCCTGCATCACGACCTGCAGCGCGACTTCGGTATCGCCGACCCGGTGATCGCCGTCTGCGGGCTGAACCCGCATGCCGGCGAGGATGGGGTCCTCGGACGCGAGGAGATCGAGATCATCACCCCCACCCTGGACCGCCTGCGGGAAGCCGGCATGCGTCTGCGCGGGCCACTCCCGGCCGACACCGCATTCACCCCGCGCGCCCTGCACGGCGTCGACGCCGTGCTCGCCATGTACCACGATCAAGGACTGCCGGTGCTCAAGCATGCCGGCTTCGGCAGCGCCATCAATGTCACCCTGGGCCTGCCCTTCATCCGCACCTCGGTGGACCACGGCACGGCACTGGATCTGGCCGGCACCGGGCGCGCCGAGGTCGGCAGCTTCCAGGCCGCCGAACGCCTGGCCGAAACCCTCGCGGCGCGAGCCGCCGCACGCCGGAGCACCCCCAGGGCATGACCCGAATCAAGACCTCGTCGCCGATCCGCAAGCGTTTCGGCCAGAACTTCCTCCACGATGCCGGCATCCTCGCGCGCATCGTCGCGGCGATCGCCCCGCAACCCGGCGATGCCGTGCTGGAGATCGGTCCTGGCCGTGGCGCCCTGACGGCCGCCCTGCTGGAGCGCCTTGAGCATCTGGTCGCGGTGGAGATCGACCGCGACCTGGCGGCCGGCCTGCGCGCCGGCTTCCCCCCAGAACGCCTGGATCTGCACGTGGGCGACGCCCTGCATATGCAGCTATCCGACCTCGGCGCGTTGCCCGAGCGGGGCTGGCGTGTGGTCGGCAATCTGCCCTACAACATCTCCACCCCGTTGATGTTCCACCTGCTGGATCAGGTCGGCGCCATCCGCGACATGCACTTCCTGCTGCAACGCGAGGTCGTGGAGCGCATGACCGCCGCCCCCGGCAGCAAGCGCTACGGGCGCCTGACCGTGATGCTGGCCGCCCGCGCCGAGGCGACCGCCCTGTTCACCGTGCCCCCCGGGGCCTTCCACCCCCCACCCAAGGTCTACTCCAGCGTCGTGCGCATCACGCCCCTGGCCGAACCGCGCGTCGCGGCGACGCTGTACCCAACCTTCGCACGGGTGGTCAATCAGGCATTCTCCAGCCGCCGCAAGACCCTGCGCCGCGGTCTCTCCGGCCTGGCCGAGATCGCCGATCTCGAGGCCGCCGGCCTGGATCCGGGCGAGCGCCCGGAGAACATCGACATCACCGGCTTCGAGGCCCTGGCTCGACGCCTCCACCCCGCCACCCCCTGAACAGCCGGCGGCCGCGATCCGCTACCATGGGCCCATGGACCTGATCGTTGCCGATGTTGGCGGAACCAATACCCGCGTTGCCCGCGCCCACCGCGATGCGGACGGGTGGTCTTTGCACGAGGGCGAGCGCTACCGCAGCCGCGAACACCCCGACCTGGCCAGCATCCTCGAACGCTGGCGCACCGAGGTTGCGACAGTGGATACCTTTGCTGCGGCGGGTCTGGCGGTGGCCGGCCCCGTGCATCACGGCCGGGCGCGCGTCACGAACCTGCCCTGGACGGCGCTGGACACCACCACGCTCGCGGATCACCTGGGTCTGCCCGTCACCCTGTTGAATGACTTTGCCGCCATCGGCGCGAGCCTCGACGCCCTGCAGCCACAGGACTGCGAAACCCTGCAGGAAGGAGCGCACGATCCCGCCGGCCTGCGCCTAGTCGCGGGCGCCGGTACCGGACTCGGCACCTGTCTGGTGGGCCCGCCCGGCGCCGCCACCATCTTTCCCGGCGAGGGCGGCCACGCGCGCTTCTCGCCCAGCGGGGCGGAGGAGGCCGCACTGGGCGATTTCGTGGCCCGCGAACTGGGATACTGCACACGCGAGCATCTGCTCAGCGGTCGCGGGATCGCCCGCATCGGGCATTTCGAGCTCGACCGCCAGCCTGACCCGGAATTGGCGCAGGCCCTGGAGACCGCCGAACCCGCCGCGGCGATTGGCGAACTGGCGCTCGCCGGGCACCCCGCGGCTCAAGCCGTCATCGATCGCTTCGTCGGTGTCTACGCCGGGCAACTGGCTGACATGGCCCTGACCGCACTCCCCAGCGGGGGGGTCTTCCTGGCCGGTGGCATCGCCCCGCGCTGGCTCGAGGCGTTCCGCGGACCACGCTTTCGTAGCACCTTCCGTAATCGCCCACCGATGACCCACTTGCTTGAGCAATTGCCCGTGGCCCTTATCATGCACCCCGAACCGGGCCTGCTCGGCGCTGCCGTGTACGCCAGCCGGTCCGTGAAACCCTGATGCCGGGCCTGCCCCGCGCACGGGCGTTTCCCGCTCACGAATCTGGAGCCGCAACCGCATGAACCAGCCCCAAGAGCACGACACCGAAGCCCACACCATCGAGATCGAGGTCTCCACTGCCTATGTGGAAGACCAGTCGGAACCCGATGACGACCGCTATGTCTTCGCCTATCACGTGGTGATCCGCAACGCGGGGGCGCTGACCGTGCAACTGCTCAACCGCCACTGGATCATCCGCGATGGCCGCGACCAGACGCAGGAGGTACGCGGCGAGGGCGTGATCGGGGAACAGCCCAGCATCGAGCCCGGTGACAGTTTCGAGTACACCAGTGGCACGGTGATCGAGACCCCGGTGGGCACCATGGAAGGCAGCTACGGCATGCGCGACGAACGCGGCAACACCTTCGACGCGCCGATCCCGCCGTTCACGCTATCCGTCCCGCGCACGCTGCACTAGGCGGCTCGATGGCACTGTACGTCGTCGGCGACCTCCAGGGCTGCCTGGACCCGCTGGAACGCCTGCTGGAGAAGGTGCGCTTCGACCCGGCGGCCGACCATCTATGGCTGGTCGGCGACCTGGTCAACCGTGGCCCGGACTCGCTCGGCTGCCTGCGCCGGGTCCGGGCGCTGGGGGATGCCGCCACCACGGTACTGGGCAACCACGACCTGCACCTGCTGGCCACCGCCGAAGGCGTGCGCCCCCCCGGCGGCAAGGACACCCTGCGCCCGGTGCTGGACGCCCCGGACGCCGCCGACCTCCTGGACTGGCTGGCGCGGCGCCCGCTACTGCAATCCGACACGGCCAGCGGCTGGATGCTGGTGCATGCGGGCCTCCCGCCGGCCTGGGACCCGGACACAGCGCAGACCGAGGCACGGCGCGTGGAGGCCGATCTACGCGACCCCGCCCGCCGTCAGGCGCTGTTCGAGGTCATGTACGGCGATGAACCGACGCTGTGGAGCCCCGATCTGGACGGCTACGACCGCTCCCGCTACACCATCAACGCCTTCACCCGCATGCGCTACATCACCGCCGACGGGGCGCTGGAATTCGCCGGCAACGGCCCGCCGGAAGAGGCCCCATCCGGCCTCACCCCCTGGTTCCAGGTACCCGGCCGCGCGGCCGCCGGCCACCCGATCGCGTTCGGCCACTGGGCCGCACTCGGACATCGCGTCGGACCGGACTGGCTGGCCCTGGACAGCGGCTGCGTCTGGGGCAACCGCATGACCCTCGCCCGCCTCGACAACACCGATGGCGATCCCGCCCGCGTGACGACCTGGCAGACACCCTGCCCCACCTGACCCGGCCGCTACCGCGCGCCACCTTCCGGGCACCCGCCTTCCATCCGGCCGCATATGCCATGTTGTGGCTGGCCATGATCCATCGCTCGGTGTTTACGGTGGCTTCGGTCCGCATACTGCCGTGCGCTGTCTCGCCAGCGCGCCGCGAGGTACTTTCTTGCTTGCCCAAGAAAGTACCCAAAGAAGGGCACCCGGATTCCGCCCGGGAACCTTGCTCCAGGGTCCTCGGGCCGGCGGCGCTGAACTCGCTGCGCCTTCGGCTCCGCTCAGACATCCAGCGCCTTCTCCCGGCCGAGGACCCCTCCGCAAGGGGCTCCATACGGGAGGGGAAGGTCAAAACCGACGGTATCCGGTAGGGTGCGGTTGAGCGCAGCGAAACGCACCGTTTCCCACGTCGTGCGAAACCCTGATGCGATTCGCTGCGCTCATCACATCCTACGCCCCCCGGCGCCCGCTTCGCGGGCGCGGCACGCAACGGCCAAAGGCCGAGCGTGCCGAAGATGCGGGAACAGCCTACCTCCAACCAATGGCGCAGGCCTTCGGATCGCAATTGTCTTGACCTACCTCCCCGTTGTCGTCGCGCCGAGTGGAGAGGCTTTTCGCGGGATTCAAGGCGCTGGATGTCTGAGCGAAGCCGAAGGCGTAGCGAGTTCAGCGCCGCCCGCGAAAAGCCTCGGAGCGAGGGAAACCCCGGCCCGCGCAGCGGGCCGGGGTCGCGGCAGTCGGGCGTGTTTCTTGGTTACTTCTTTGCACGAGCAAAGAAGTAACTCGGGGCGCGCTGGCGAGTCAGCGCGTGGCAGTATGCGGACCGGCGCCACCGTAAACACCGGACGACGAACCCGGACCAGCCACAATCAGGCGGGCGGGCGAGACGCGGTCAGCGCAGGAAGAGGGAGTAGGCCGGATTCCCGGTCTCCTCGTGCCATGGATACCCGACCTCCTTCAGGAAAGCACGAAAGCGCGCCCGATCCTCGGCGGGGATCTGCATGCCGACCAGCACGCGGCCATAGGCGGCGCCATGGTTGCGATAGTGGAACAGGCTGATGTTCCAAGTCTGCCCCATGTGCGTCAGGAAATTCAGGAGCGCGCCGGGTCGCTCCGGAAACTCGAAGCGGTAAATCCGTTCGTTGCGGACCTCGCCACCGTGGCCGCCGACCATGTGCCGGAGATGGAGCTTGGCCACCTCGTTCTCGGTCATGTCCAGAACGTCGTAACCCGCCTGCTCCAGGGCCGACAGGATTTCCTGGCGCTCGGCATCGCCCCCTTCCAGCTTGATGCCGGCAAAGACCTGGGCTTGCTCGTCATCCGCGTAGCGGTAGTTGAATTCGGTGACCCCGCGCTTGCCGATGGCCTGACAAAACTGGCGAAAGCTACCCGGACGCTCGGGGATGGTGACCGCAAACAGGGCCTCGCGATGCTCGCCGATCTCGGCACGCTCGGCCACGTGACGCAGACGATCGAAATTAATGTTCGCGCCACTGAGCACCGCCGCCAGGCTCGCGCCCTGCAGGCCCTCGCGCTGGATGTATTGCTTCATCCCGGCCACCGCCAGGGCCCCGGCCGGCTCGGCCACCACGCGGGTGTCATCGAAGATGTCCTTGATGGCCGCGCAAATGGAGTCGGTGTCCACGAGGAGGACCTCGTCGATCAGATCGCGGCACAGACGGAAGGTCTCCTTGCCGACCTGACGCACAGCCGCGCCGTCGGCAAAGATCCCGACCTGCTTGAGGGTGACCCGGCGGTTCTGTTGCAGCGCCTTGTACATCGAGGGCGCATCGTCCGGCTCCACGCCGATCACCTTGATCTCCGGACGCAGGCGCTTGATGTAGGCGGCCATGCCGGCCGCCAGTCCGCCCCCACCGATGCAGACAAACACCGCGTCCAGGTGACCCGGGTGCTGGCGCAATAGCTCCATCGCCACCGTGCCCTGCCCGGCGATCACGTCGGGATCGTCGAACGGATGGATGAAGGTGTAGCCGTGTTTCTGTTCCAGTTCGCGGGCGTGGGCGGCCGCCTCGTCGAAGGAGTCGCCGTGCAGCACGGCCTTGCCACCGAACCGGCGCACCGCGTCGATCTTGATCGATGGCGTGGTCACTGGCATCACGATCACGGCCTTGATGCCGAGGTGACTGGCCCCCAGCGCAACCCCCTGCGCATGATTGCCGGCGGAGGCGGCGACCACGCCCTTTGCGCGCTGCTCCGGGGTCAGCTGGGCGATCTTGTTGTAGGCGCCGCGCAGCTTGAACGAGAACACCGGCTGCAGATCTTCGCGCTTGAGCCACAACGTGGAGCCAAGGCGCTCCGACAGATTCGGCATCGGGTCCAGTGGCGTCTCGCGCGCGACATCGTAGACGCGCGCCGTCAGGATCTTCTCGAGATAGGGGAATTTCATGGCCCAAACGATAGCATGCGAGGCCTTAACGCTTCCGCTTGTCCCGGGGACGGAGCAGTCGGTATCCTCAATGGGTTACGGACAGAATATTCGGGAGACGGTGATGAATCAGGACGAAATGAAAAAGGCGGTCGCCGAGGCGGCGCTGGAACGGATCGAGAGCGGCTGGATCGTGGGTGTGGGCACCGGTTCCACCGCGAACTACTTTATTGACGCCCTGGCCGGCATCAAGGGCAAGATCGATGGCGCCGTGGCCTCCAGCGAGGCCAGCGCCGAGCGCCTGCGCGGCCACGGTATCGAGGTACTGGACCTGAACTCCGCCGGTCCGCTGCCGATCTACGTCGACGGGGCCGACGAGGCGACCCGGCATCTGCACCTGACCAAGGGCGGCGGCGGGGCGCTGACCCGCGAAAAGATCGTCGCGGCGGCGTCGAAGACCTTCGTCTGCGTGGTCGACGAAACCAAGGTCGTCGACTATCTGGGAGCCTTCCCGCTACCGATCGAGGTCATCCCGATGGCGCGCAGCCACGTGGCCCGCGCCCTGTCGAAGCTGGGCGGCAACCCGGAACTGCGCGAGGGCTTCAAGACCGACAACGGCAACGTGATCCTCGACGTGCACAACCTGCGCATCATGAACCCGGTGGAGCTCGAATCCGAGCTGGACCATATCGCCGGCGTCGTGACCAACGGACTGTTCGCCCGCCGTTCGGCGGATGTCATGCTGGTGGGCTCCGCCTCGGGCGTCGAGGAGATGACCTCCGGTTAAGCGGGTCGAGTCCGCCACGGTGAACGCGACGGGCAAATGGCTGATCATCATCGGCGGGCTGATCGTCCTGATCGGTCTGCTGTGGCCATGGCTCGGAAAAATCCCCTGGGGCCGGCTCCCGGGTGACATCGTGATCGAACGCGAGAACGCCCGCTTCTACTTCCCGCTCACCACGATGATCATCGTCAGCGTGGTGATCACGATCCTCCTGGCGCTGTTTCGTCGCTGATACCGCTCCAAAAAAGGGCCGGGATCGTATGATCCCGGCCCTTTTTAACGTAGGCAAGCAGTGAGACGGACAATCAGCGCGTCATCACCTCGTCGTAGAACTGCTGCAGGCCGCCTTCCAGGAAGTGGTAGTTCTCGATGCCGCGTTCCTCCAGGTGATACTGCAACCAGCGCACCTGCTGACCGTTCTGGTCAAAGATCAACAGCGCATCACCATCCCGGTTGGCCTGGCCGAGGATGCGGTTAAGCGTATCGATGTTCTCCAACGGGGCCGACATCTCGCGCCCGGCAAACAGCGAGATCTCGTCACGCTCCTCGTTGCCGCGCACGTCCAGAACCACCGCATTGTCGTCGTTGCGAACACGACGGGCGAAGGTGTCGGCATCCAGCAACCGCGCCTCGAAGGCCGCGTCCGTGATGAGTTGGGTCTCGGGGTCCTCGATCGGCTCGCCGCGGAGCATGGCCAGCCCCGGGTAGCGGTCTGCCCAGTCCGCGACGCCGGCGTCATAGGCCTGGGTCGGACCGAGCCCGGCCGCGTTGGCCCGCGCGGCAGCGCGATAGGACATGTAGCTCTCGCGCCCGTTGCAGTAGAACACCAGGGGCCCGCCATGCTGCTCTTCCAGGGCCCGTACCTGATCCTCGAAATCCGGAGCGCCCAGCGGTACATGATGGGCCCCCTCGATGTGCAGGATGTCGTATTCCAGACGCGGGCGGACATCGATCACCGTGGAGCGCGACAACTGGCCCCGCAGATCGAACAGGTCCACGGCATCCACGCCGAATCGCTCGTAAAGACTGCGGCCGGGAAATTCGACAAAGGCCTGGGCACTGGCCACGACGGGGGCCGCCGCCAGCCCGAAACAAAGGGCCATCACGGCGAGACGGGGACTCAAAGAGCGAAAGGTCATGCGAACTCCCTTGCATGGACGGGTGGACATGCCGCATACACTGCCGCGGCCTTGACGGGCATTGCGTACGCCCGATGGGGCGACGCGACGTGACGATCCTTTATTCCGTCGCGAACGCCCGGTGCCCCCGATTGTAGCCAACCCGGGCGGGCCATGTGCAGCACCCACTTGTGCCGGCTCCAAGCCCTACAGCAGGACCTTCTCGATCCCGCCCTCGCGCGCCCGTTCGATGAAGGCCTTCTGCCAGCCATCGCCCATCAGACGGTTGGCCATCTCCACCACGATGTAGTCGGTATCCATCCCGGTATCCTCGCGATAGCGCGACAGACCCTGCTGGCAGGCCGGGCAGGAGGTCAGCATCTTCACGTTGCCGTCCTTCGCCTTCTCCTCTCCGGTCAGCTCCTTGATGCCCTTGTGCAGCTCTTCCTGCTTGCGGAAGCGCACCTGGGTGGCGATATCCGGACGGCTGATCGCAAAGGTCCCGGCCTCGCCACAGCAACGGTCGGACTGCAGGACGTCCTGCCCCATCAGTTTGGAGGCGACATCGGTCGGCTTGTGCGACTTCATCGGCGAATGGCAGGGATCGTGGTACATGTACTGCACACCCTCGAGCCCCTCGAGATGGACGCCCTTCTCCATCAGGTACTCGTGGATGTCCAGCAACCGGCAACCCGGGAAGATCCGCTCGAACTCGTATTTCAGGAGCTGATCCATGCAGGTGCCGCAGGACACCACCACGGTCTTGATGTCGAGGTAGTTGAGCGTGGTCGCCAGACGGTGGAACAGTACCCGGTTCTCGGTGCTGATCTGCTGGCCCTTCTCGAAATCGCCACCGGCATTCTGCGGATACCCGCAGCACAGGTAGCCCGGCGGCAGCACGGTCTGCGCGCCCACGTCGTAGAGCATGGCCAGGGTGGCCAGGCCCACCTGACTGAACAGGCGCTCGGAACCGCAACCGGGGAAGTAGAACACCGCATCCGAATCCAGATCGGTCTTCACCGGGTCGCGCAGGATCGGCACGTAGCGCGAATCCTCCAGCCCCAGCATCTGGCGGGTGGTCTGGCTCGGCAGCCCGGCGGGCATCGGTTTTTTCACGAAGTGCACGACCTGCTCGTGCATCGGTGCCTTGCCGGTGGTCGAGCGCGGGGTCTTGCCCTCCCCGGTCAGGCCGAACTTCTTGAACGACCAGTGGCCCAGACGCTGGGCGGCGTAGCCCATCTGGATCGCACCCTTGCGGATGCCCTTGATGGTGGCCGGGTCCTTGGCGTTGAGGAACGCCATGGACATCATCGTCGCCGGCGTCGCCTTGCGCTTGCCCTTCTTGTTCAGAATCGAACGCATGTGCATGGTCACGTCGCCAAAGTCGATGTCGACCGGACACGGATTCAGGCACTTGTGGCAGATCGTGCAGTGATCCGCGACGTCGTTCATCTCCTCGAAGTGATTCAGCGACAGCCCGCGCCGGGTCTGCTCCTCGTAGAGGAACGCCTCGACGATCAACCCGGTCGCCAGGATCTTGTTGCGCGGCGAGTACAGTAGATTGGCGCGCGGGACGTGCGTGTTGCACACCGGCTTGCACTTGCCGCAACGCAGGCAGTCCTTGATCTCGTCGTTGAGATCGCCCAGCTCGCTTTGTTCAAGGATCAACGCCTCCTGCTTGACCAGGCGCAGCGACGGCGTATAGGCATTGGACAACCCGGAGCCCACCAGCAGCTTGCCGGCGTTGAAAACGCCATTCGGGTCGACGTCCTTCTTGTACTTCGCGAACGACTCGATGCGTTCGGGCTCCAGATACTGCATCTTGGTCAGCCCGATCCCGTGCTCGCCGGAGATCACCCCATTGAGCTCGCGTGCCAGGCGCATCACTTCATCCACCAGGCGCTCGGCCTGGTGCATCATCTGGTAGTCATTGGAATTGACCGGGATGTTGGTGTGCACGTTGCCATCGCCCGCGTGCATGTGCAGGGCGATGAACAGGCGGCTGGTCAGTACCCGGTCGTGGATCGCGGTCAGCCGCTTGCGCACCGGCTCCAGCTGGTGCCCGCCAAAGATCTCGAACAGCGGGCGCTCGACCTCGGCGCGGTAGGAGATGCGCAGGCTGCGCCGCAGCAGCACATTGATCAGCTTGTCATGGTCGCGCCGATCCGCACGAGCGGGCTCGTCCAGCAGCTCGTCACATTCCGAGGCCTGGGTGAAGAAGTTGTCCGAGATTGCCTCCCAGCGCTTCTTCACCGTCTCCAGGACCTCCACCGCACGCTCGCGCTTGGCCTCGAACCACTGCTGGCCCTCGCCACCGGTGTCGTCCAGCAACTCGCGAAGCTCCGGATGGTCACCGCGCATGCACTCCTGCATCTCGTCGACCATCCGGAGCTTGTTCTTCAGCGACTCGCGCACGTTCAGGGTCTCGATCCCCTCGGTGTACTCCGCCAGGCGCTCCAGCGGGATCACCACGTCCTCGTTGATCTTGAACGCGTTGGTGTGGTGAGCAATCGCCGCGGTGCGGGCGCGATCCGCCCAGAAGCGCTTGCGCGCCTCGGGACTGACCGCAACGAAACCCTCGCCATTGCGGGCGTTCGCCGCACGCACCATCCTGGCCGCCAGCTTGCCCAGGGCATCCTCGTTGTCGGAGACAATGTCGGCGACCAGGACCATCTTCGGCAGGTCACCACGGGCGCCCTTCGGGGTGTACTTCACCGCGCGCACGTAGCGCTCGTCGAGATGCTCCAGACCCGCCAGCAGGACTTCGTCCTCGGCGTCCACCGCATCCTTGATCTCGACGATCGCCGGCACGGCCTGGTGCAGATCGGTCCCGTAGAACTCCAGACACACGGTGCGGATGTTGTCCGGCATCCGGTGCAGGATGAACTCGGCCGACGTAATCAGACCGTCACAGCCTTCCTTCTGGATGCCCGGCACGCCCATCAGGGTCTTGTCGGTCACATCCTTGCCCAGCCCCAGCTTGCGGAAGCTCTGCCCCGGCATCTCCAGGATCTCGGGCTCGCCCTTCGGGGTCTTGCCGTCCGGCTGATAGCGGCTCACACGGAAGCGCACGACCTCGGCGTCGTGGATCTTGCCGAGGTTGTGGTCGAGGCGCTCGACATACATCCACTCCGCCTCGGGGGTCACCATGGTCCAGGCGGCCAGGTTGTCCAGCGCGGTACCCCACAGCACGGCCTTCTTGCCGCCGGCGTTCATCGCGACGTTGCCGCCGATGGTGGAGGCGTCCTGCGAGGTCGGATCCACCGCGAACACCAGACCGTTGCGATCGGCCAGCTCGGAGACGCGTTTGGTGACCACACCGGCCTCCACGCGCACCACCGGGACGTCACGCTCCACGCCCGGCAGGGGTCGGCGCTCGACCTCGCCCAGACCTTCCAGCTTCTCGGTGTTGATGACCGCCGAGCGCTTGGACAGCGGGACGGCACTACCGGTGTAGCCGGTGCCACCGCCACGCGGGATCACCGTCAGGCCGAGCTCGATGCAGGCCGCGACCAGCGGGCCCATCTCTTCCTCGGAATCCGGGGTGAGCACCACGAACGGGAGCTCCACACGCCAGTCGGTCGCATCGGTCACGTGGGAGACCCGCGCCAAGCCGCCGAACTGGATGTTGTCCTTGTGCGTCAGGGACTTCATGCGCTTGCGCACCTGATCGCGCAGCGCGGCGGTATCGGCGAACTCCTGCGCAAAGGCGGACACTGCCGCCTGCGCGCGCTGGCCCAGCTTGAGCGCCTTCTCGTTGCCGTCGGCCCGGGCCGTGATCTGGCCCAGCCGATGCTGCATGGCATCAATCAGCGCCTTGCGGCGCTTCTTGTCCTCCAGCAGATCATCCTGGATGTACGGGTTTCGGGTGACCACCCACATGTCGCCCAGAACCTCGAACAGCATGCGCGCAGACACCCCCGTCCGACGCTCCCCACGCAACTCATTGAGGAGGTCCCAGGTATCGGAACCCAGGAAACGGATAACGATTTCGCGGTCGGAGAATGAGGTGTAGTTATAGGGTATTTCTCGGACGCGTTCGGCGGTCATTGAGGCGTAGCCCCCCGATCAGAATGTGGCCAAAGAGTAACGGGTCCGCACGCCCTGCGCACGAAGTCGCACTGTTGGTCCATGCTTTTGGGCACCAAACTATCGGTGACGGGGACCTTTACGTCGCCAGGGCGGCGCTGATCGATTCACGCATCCGCGCTGGTGCCCCACGAGCATCTCCCTAGAAATACGCCAGCAGACCCAGCACCCCGATAACAATCAGATAGATCGCGACGATGTAGTTCAGCAGGCGGGGCCGGATCAGGATCAGGATGCCCGCCACCAGGGACAGGATGGCCATGAGCAGGCCCGGTTCAATATTCAGCGTCATTGGCGATCATTCCTTTCGCTTGTGGGATTCAGGGATACATCAAGGACCCGCAACGGACGCACCGACCGGGCTTCCCCTGGGGCCGATCTCAGAAGAGCTTCTCTTCCATCTCCAGATAGACCGCGTTGGCGTTGCTGCGGTTGGTCTGTTCGAAGGCCGGCAGGTCTTCGTAGTCACTCCAGTCCATCGCGGAGTAGGCCTCGTCGAAGGAATCCATGTTCTCGACCGCCACGGCCATGTGCTCGCGCAGCTTCACCAGGTAGTCGCGGGTGAACCTGACCGCCCGGGCCGCCTGATCGGTCGCCTCGCCATGCCCCGGAATCAGGAACTTCAGGTCCATCTCCATCAACTCTTCCAGGCGCTTGACCCAGTTCTCCGAATCCAGCGCATCGTCGCCCAGAAACGGGATCCGGCCATCGAACACGATGTCGCCGGCGAACACCACGCCGGTCTCCTCCACCACCATGATGATGTCGTCCGGCGAGTGTGCGGGCCCCGCGTGCACGCACCGGAAGGTCTTCCCGCCGAGACGGATGGTGTACTCGTCCTCGAAGAATTCGTCCGGCGGGATGATCTGGGTGTCCTCGTCCACCCATGGGGCCAGCACGCCCCGGCGCTGCTCGAGCCGCGCCACCGCACCGGCGCCTCCCAGATAGTCCCGCGCGCGCGCCTGCCCGATGATTTTGGCATCGGTGTGGTCCGCGAACGCCTGCAGGCCATAGATGTGATCCGCGTGATAATGACCTGCGATCACGTACTTGATCGGCTGGTCGGTCACCTCGCGGATCCGGCGAATCATCTCGAAACCAAGTGGCGGCGTCCCCAGGGCGTCATATACCACCACGCCCTCGTCGGTCACGACGAACCCCGCATTCGAGGTATGCCCCTCGTTGTCGGGATCCGGAATACCGGAGATCCCGATCATGTACCAAGTGTCCAGCCCTTCGACCTCGTGGGCTGTCACATCCACGCTGACCGGCTCGTAGGGATTCTCGGGTACCGACATGGTCAATCCTCTCTTCTCTGGCATTTTGATCGATCCGACCCAGTGCGGCCGGGTTCTGCGGAATTGGACGGAAAAAGGGCGGGAGAATTCCCTGCATTTCCCGATCACTGTCGAGGGATTGTAGCGGAGTCGGGAGCGGGGTTGATGGGATGCCGGGGTCCCGGCGTTTGTGGCTACCGGGGGCCGGTCGCCAAGGTCGGCGTCCACAAATCAGCGGGGCGGTGTCGAAACGTTCTGGCCCGAATCGTTGCCTGGCTCCGGGGATGGCAGTGCGCCCCTTCGAGGGGCGCACTGCCATGGCTGGGGGACCAGGATGATTCGGCGGCTACGCCGCCTCACCCCTTAGGGGCTGCACACGCTGCGCGCGTGCAGTGCTTCGCTGCGCTTCGCCGAACCTTCCAGGTTCGAACCCTGGTCCGCTCAAATATCCATAGAGAAGGGCCCCACGAGGGGGCCCTTCTCTATGTTTGGCTGGGGGACCAGGATTCGAACCTGGGTTGGCGGAGTCAGAGTCCGCAGTCCTACCGCTAGACGATCCCCCAGTAAACCGGGTCGGGTGCAGCCCGAAACTCGACGCGAATTTTAGCGCTTCGAGTACTGGGTTGCACGACGGGCCTTGCGCAGGCCGATCTTCTTGCGCTCCACCTCGCGGGCATCGCGGGTCAGGTGACCACCACGACGCAGCGACGGGCGCATGTCTTCGTTGTACTGCACCAAGGCGCGGGCAATGCCCAGACGGATCGCGCCGGCCTGGCCGTTGCCGCCACCGCCTTCAACGGTCGCGATCACGTCGAAGTTGCCGGTCGACTCGGTCGCCTCCAACGGCTGGCGTACCACCATGCGCGAGGTCTTGCGGCCGAAGAAGTCGTCCAGCGGCTTCTCGTTAACCGTGATGTTGCCCGTGCCGGGACGCAGGAAGACGCGCGCCGAGGCGGTCTTGCGGCGGCCGGTGCCGTAATACTGATTGATAGCCATTCGGATCGATTCCCTTGCTGATTCTGGCGGCTCAGACTTCGAGCGGCTGCGGCTGCTGGGCCGTGTGCCGGTGTTCGGTACCGGCGTAGACCTTGAGCTTCTTGAACATGGCCCGGCCAAGCGGGTTGCGCGGCAGCATGCCCTTGACGGCAAGCTCCAGCACCTTCTCCGGATGACGCTCGATCATCTGGGTGAAGTTGGCTTCCTTGATGCCACCCGGGTAACCGGAATGGTGGAAGTACTTCTTGTCCATGGCCTTGTTGCCGGAGACGCGGATCTTCTCCGCGTTGATCACGACGATGTAGTCGCCGGTATCGACATGCGGCGTGTACACGGGCTTGTGCTTCCCGCGCAGGCGATGTGCGATTTCCGTGGCGAGTCGACCGAGGGTCTTGCCGTCGGCGTCGACGAGAAACCAGTCGCGTTCGACTTCGGCCGGCTTGGCGCTAATGGTACTCATGATGTTCGATGCTCCGAGGTCGGGGCGATTCAGAAAGCGCGCAAGAATAACGCTTCCCTCCGCCCAATTCAAGCTACAGGGACAATTCCCGAGACCCGAAGGCGTCCGCCCTCGGGGGAATCACGGATCAATGTGCAGAACATTCGCGTGCATGCCCCGGACACAAACAAGGGGCCGCCCCGAAGGCCGGCCCCTGCAACCCCCCGGGCGCAATGCCCGGGAGGTTTTGCGCTGCCCGTTACAGCTGGGCTTCAGCGCGTTCCTGGACTTCCTGCATCAACTCGGGGTCGTTCTGCAGGGCCATGGCCACTTCGTTGTATTCCTCGACGCTCATGCCCGAGTCTTCAACCGCGTTGACCATTTCGTCCTGTGCTTCCTGCTGCATGGACTGGGCTTCGGTTTCGTCCTCGGCACTCTGCAGCCGGTCGGCGAAGTCTTCGCGCACTTCCTGCACCGCAACGAAGGCGGTTACGAAAGTGTCGATGTCTTCTTCGCTCAGATCCACCTCGGGGGCTTCCTGCATCGGGGCGCCACCCTGGGCACCACCCTGAGGCGGCTGGCCGCCCTGAGCACCGCCACCGGCACCGCCTTCCTGGGCCGGCGGCTGGCCGCCCTGGGCACCGCCCATGTCGCCCCCACCGGCACCACCTTCGGCACCGCCGTACTGGGCGGAGGCGGCTCCACCCACGGCAAACAGGGAGGTCAGGGCCATCGCGAGCATCGTCTTGCGCATATTCATCATGTTGCTCCTTTTCCTTTGGATCGTTCGGATCTCGGGGCGAAGCCGGCTACGACTCAAGGTCGATCGTCCGCACGCCCGATTTCGTTGCAACCGTGTGAGGAGGAATGGTCCGTCACTGCGGTTCCGATTCCTCGATTGCTGTCCCAGTAGGAGCAGGCATCGTGCCAAGATTGGAAAAAGACAAACAAAACACTTTGAAACAGCGACTTATGACCTCATCATCCCGAAAGGGCCGGGGAACGCCCCAACGGTAAACCGGGTCATAATGACACATGGGTCAGGTCGACCCGGGTCAGGATGTCACGATGGGTCGGATTCCCCGAGTTTGCGGTACAGCGTCTTGCGGCCGATGCCGAGGATCCGCGCAGCGCGTTGCTTGTTGCCGTCCACATGCTCCAGCACCCGACGAATGTAGTCGCGCTCGCGCTCCTCCAGGGTCGGCCACTGGCCGTCGTCGCCCATCCCCGGGACCGGCGTCGCCCCCTCCGCCCGGTCGCCCGTCGTTCCGCCGGGATCCTCGGCGAACGCCTCGAATAAGCGCTCCGGCAGATCACGGGTCTCGATGACCTCGCCGGCCGCCAGGGTGGCGGCACGCTCCATCAGACTCGCGAGTTCGCGGACGTTCCCCGGGAACGGATACCGCACCAGCGCACGCAGGGCCTCCGGGCTCAGGCGACGCTCGGGCAGATCGCGGGCCAGGGCCTGCTGACGCAGGAACTGCAGGGCCAGGCGTTCGATATCATCGCCACGCTCGCGCAGCGGCGGGATCTCGATACGAAAGGTCTCCAGGCGATAGTAGAGATCCTCACGGAAACGACCGTTGGCAATATGCGCCTGCAGATCCTGATGCGTGGCCGCCACGATACGCACATCGGTCGCGATCTCCTCGTTGGCGCCCACTGGACGCACGCGACCATCCTGCAGAAGACGCAACAGCTTGCTCTGCATGGCCACCGGCATCTCGGCAATCTCGTCCAGGAACAGGGTGCCGCCGTCGGCCTCGGTAAACAGGCCGCGCCGAGCCCCCTTGGCCCCGCTGAACGCACCCGCCACGTGCCCCAGCAACTCCGACTCCAGCAGGGCCTCGGGGATGCCCGCGCAGTTAATCGCCACGAACGGACCACCGGCCCGCTCGCTTTCCGCATGGAGCGCGCGCGCCACCAGTTCCTTGCCGGTCCCGGACTCGCCGGTGATCAGGACACTGCCGTCGGCGGCCGCGATCCGCCGAATCAGGTCGAACAACTGCAGCATGGCCGGACTGCGGCCCTGCATGCCGTGAAAGCCATCGGCCTGCGCAAGGACCTCACGATAGCGACGCACCTCGTCCTTCAAACGCCGCGCCTCGGTCACCCGGTCGGCGGCCAGGCGCAGGTGATCCAGATCCACCGGCTTGGTCAGGAAGTCATCGGCCCCCGCCTTCAGCGCGGCCACTGCCTGGTCGATGGTCCCGAAGCCCGTGAGCATGATGAACCCGGGTGCCGGCACCCGGGCGCGGGCCTCCTGGAGCACCTGGAAGCCATCCGCGCCGGGCAGGCGCAGGTCGCTCACCACCAGACTGAAGGCCTGCTGCGCAAGCACCCGCGCGGCATCCTCGGCACTGGCGACCGCCGTAACCGCGTAGCCGGCCTCGGTCAGCTCCTCGGTCAGCAGCTCGCGATGCCCGCGATCGTCCTCCACGACCAGGACCGACTCCGGGGGCGTTGCGGGGACTTGTGCCTTGCTGCTCATCGAAGCGAATCCTCCTGGGCGCCAGCGGCCACCGGCAGATGCACGACGAAACGGGTCTCCCCCGCGACACTGCGATCCAGCATCACCGTACCCCCGTGGTCCTCCAGCGCCACCTGCGCCACCGCCAGCCCGAGCCCGGTCCCCTCGCCGGTGGGCTTGGTGGTAAAAAAGGGCTCGAACAGGCGTTCGGCCTGCTCATCGTCTATCCCTCGCCCGGCCGTAGGGCCGTCGTCCGCCACCACCAGCTCGACCCGGTCGGACGAGGCATGCCAGCGGACCCGGACCTCGCGGGCGGCGACCTGCGCGGCATTCTCCAGCAGATTCTCCAGGGCCTGGCCCAAGCGCAGGCGGTCCGCGGCGATGGTCAACTCGGGGCCTTCGAGCCGGAATTCCACCCCGCCGGAGGCATGCCGCTCGCGCACACGCTCGACCAGATCTCCAACCAGCTGCGCGAGATCCAGCGAGCGTTCCTGCAACGGATTGCGCCGGGCAAAGTCCAGCAGCTGGCGCACGATGGTCTCCACCCGCTCCAGCTCGGCCTTCAGCGCCTCCATCTCGGTGCGCGCCGGATCTGCCTCCGGCAGGTGCCGGATGGCGCGCTGCACGCGACCGGCGATAATCCCGAGCGGCGTCCCCAGTTCGTGTGCCACGCCGGCCGCCAGCTGCCCGATCGCCGCCAGCTTCTCCGAGTGCCGCAGCTTCTCCTCCAGCCGTCCCTGCTCAAGGCGTTGCGCCTCCAGTTCGGCCTCCGAGGCCTCGCGACGCTCCATCATGCGGTTCATCGAGACGGCCAGGCCGCGCAGCTCCGCCGGCCCCTGTTCCGGCGCCCGCAATCCACGCTGACCCTCGCCAATCGCGCGCATCGCGGCCATCAACCGAGACACATGCCGCCCCACCGCCCGGTGGTACCCGAACAGCACCACCAGCAGAAACAGCCCGCTAATCCCCAGCATCAGCAACCCACCCTGCCACTGGAGCTGCGCGACGAAGGCCCGGAACGGTGTGACGTCGCGCGTCACCTGCAACAGCCCCACGATGCGACCGGCCGGATCGGACAACGGAAGAAAGAACGAAAAGGTCTCGCGCCCCTGATGTTCGCCGAAAGCCCCGAGACTCCCGGTTTCGCTGATGACCTGCGCCTCGCCACGGCGCTGCAGGGTCGGACTGGGCGGGCCACTGGCCGCCACCATCCGGCCGTCGGCATCGTAGACATAGACCCCGAACACCTCCTCGATCTGGAACAGGGAGTCCAGCGACTGCTGCACACCGGCCGCGTCGTCCTGCAACATCGCACCGGCCACAGGCAGGCGGATCGAGCGCGCCACCAGCTCGATGTCCTCCTGCATCCGGTTTTCCATCTGGGTCTGAAATTCGTGCAGACCCAGCGCCACCACCGCGGCCATCAGCAGCAACAGGGGCATCAGCACGAACGACAACACCGCGGTGCGCAGACTGTTCAGGCGTCGGGTCATAAAGGGCGATTCGCAGCGTCGTCGAAGGCCACCATGGTAGACACGGCGGCCGGCATGACGCGAATTGCAGGCAAAAAAAAGCGCGGGTCGAGGCCCGCGCCAAGAAAACCACCAAAGGAGGATGGAGGAGTCCACCAACCGCTGACAGGGGGGACAGCGATTAGCGTATGCAAATCTTCTAATATGGCGATATTCTTGTCAAGTGGTGAATGCGCAGGGGGTCGCAGATTCACCGCATCGTCATATCACGTACCCTTGAAGACCTGCATACCCCGTAAGACGTCCGCTCGACGGTTCTATTCCCGGGTGCGCGCAATCCAGCGCCTCCAGCCTTCAAAATTCGAATTCATTCACGGATCCGCCGCTATGCTTCGCCATCTGAGCCACCCTGTCACCCCGCTTGCCCAGAACGCCACCCTGATCTGGTGCGACGTCACCGGGGCGGCGGCCTGGGTCGATCCCGGCGCGGATGCCGCGGCCCTGGAACGGATCGCGCGGGATCAGGGCGTCCACCTGGAAAAGATCCTGCTGACCCATGGCCACCTGGACCACGTGGGCGCGGCCGCCGAACTGGCCAAACGTACCGGCGCGCCGATCATCGGCCCGCACCGCGACGATGCCTTCTGGCTGGACCAGCTCCCGGCGCAGGCGCAGATCTTCGGCTTCTCCGAGGTCCAGCCACTGGTGCCCGATCAGTGGCTGGACGATGGCGACACCGTCGAGCTCGGGCAAGCCACGCTCCACGTCCTGCACTGTCCCGGCCACACCCCGGGCCACGTGGTCTTCCACGATCCGGAGGGCCGGCTCGCCCTGGTCGGTGACGTCCTGTTCCATGGCGCGATCGGCCGCAGCGACTTTCCGCGCGGCAACGGGCGTGAGCTGCTGGACTCCATCACCGGCAAGCTCTGGCCACTGGGCGACGACACCCGCTTTGTCCCCGGCCATGGCCCCGAGTCGACCTTCGGTGAAGAACGCCGCAGCAACCCCTTCGTCGGCGACGACGTCATCTCCACCTCCGACGACGAACCCGGACGCGGTCGCTACTACTGATCCGACCGGCCGCCGCCCCGGCACTGCAAACGAAAAAGGCCGCCCCGAAGGGCGGCCCTCTCCCGGTACACATAAAGGGTTGCGGTCAGCCGTTGGCGCGCAGCGCCGCGATGCGCTGTTCGATCGGCGGGTGGCTCATGAACAGCTTCTTCAGCCCCTGAGCCATGCCACCGCGAATGCCAAAGGCGGCCATCTGGTCCGGCATGTCCACCGGGCGACCGGAGGCGCGCGCCAGCGACTCCAGCGCCCCGATCATCTTCTCGCGGCCGGCGAGCTGCGCCCCGGCCTCGTCGGCACGGAACTCGCGCTGGCGCGAGAACCAGAACACGATAATGGACGCCAGGATCGCGAGGATGATCTCGGTCACGATGGCGGTGATCCAGAACGCCGGCCCGTGACCGGACTCGTTCTTGAAGATCACGCGATCGACAAAGTGACCGATCACGCGCGACAGGAAGATGACGAAGGTATTGATCACCCCCTGGATCAGCGCCAGGGTCACCATGTCACCATTGGCCACGTGGCCCACCTCGTGCCCCAGCACGGCCTCGACCTCGCCTTGCCCCATGTTCTGCATCAACCCGGTGCTGACCGCGACCAGGGCATTATTCCTGCTCATGCCGGTGGCGAAGGCGTTCGGGTCCGGCGACTCGTAGATACCAACCTCCGGCATCCCGATTCCCGCCTCGCGGGCCTGACGGGTGACCGTCTCCAGCAGCCACTGCTCGGTGGCGTTGCGCGGCTTGTCGATCACGTGGACCTTCATCGTCTTCTTCGCCATCCACTTGGAGATGGCCAGCGAGATGAACGACCCACCAAAACCGAACACGGCAGCGAAGATCAGCAGCGCGGTCAGATCGAGATTGACCCCTTGGTCATCCAGGATGCTTTCCACCCCGAGGATGCGCAGAGTGATGCTGAGAACGATCAGAATGGCGAAGTTGGTCGCCAGAAACAGCACGATACGTTTCATGAAGCTTTCCTGTACTCCAATTAATAAACTCGACGGGATGAGCCGATAGTCGGGGCGCAGCGGCCAAATTCAAGCACCGCCGCGTTCACAGACCACACAGGTACGCGCGGGTTCAGGCCGGGCGCACCTCCAGGCTGTCCGCGTTCTGATAGCCGCGCGGGAGCTGACGCCCGCGACGCGCGCGCTCGCCAACGTACTCGGCCCATTCCACCGGGGCCAGTGCCTTGAAGCGCTTGCCCGCATGCACGACCAGGGTGTCCTGCGGCGCCAGCACAGCCACCCCGAGCACCCGCTCGGAGCCATCCTTGAGCGCCGCGGACGGGATGCCGATCAGCTTGTTGCCCTTGCCGCGCGCCAGTTCCGGCAATCCCGCGGCCGGAAACACCAGCAGATAGCCGCGGGTCGTAACCACCGCGATGTGATCCTCGTGCGGGTTGCGCACCGGCGCCGGCTGCAGCACGGCCGCGCCAGCCGGTACGCTCAGCACGTTCTTGCCTGCCTTCTGCCGGCCGAGCAGGTCACCCAGCTTGGCAATGAAGCCGTAGCCGTGATCCGAGCCCAGCAGCCAGCGGTCTTCCTCCGCCCCGGTGGCCAGGCCGATAAAACGCGCCCCCTCCGGCGGGTTCACCCGGCCGGAAAGCGGCTCGCCCTGGCCGCGCGCCGACGGCAGCGTGTGGGCCGCAATGGTGTAGGTGCGACCGGTGGAGTCGATGAACGCCACCGGCTGGTTGCTGCGCCCGATGACTGCCGCCTGGAAGGCATCCCCGGCCTTGTAGTTGAGCCCGCGGGGATCGACATCGTGGCCCTTGGCCGCCCGCGCCCAGCCCTTCTCCGAGAGCACGATGGTCAGCGGCTCGGTGGGCACCAGTGCCGATTCGTCCAGCGCCTGCGCGGCCGCGCGTTCGACCAGCGGCGAGCGCCGCTCGTCGCCATACTCCTTCGCGTCCTGCTCGATCTCGCGGCGGACCAGGGTGCGCAGGCGGCGCTCGGAGCCCAGCGTCTTCTCCAGCTGGTCGCGCTCCTGGCTAAGCTCGTCCTGCTCGCCGCGGATCTTCATCTCCTCGAGCTTCGCCAGGTGGCGCAGTTTCAGCTCCAGGATCGCCTCGGCCTGGATATCGCTCAGGCCAAACCGGCTCATCAATTCCGGCTTTGGCCGGTCGTGTTCGCGGATGATCGCGATCACCTCGTCGATATTGAGATAGGCGATCAGCAGGCCTTCCAGCACGTGCAGCCGCGCCTGCACCTTCTCCAGCCGCCATTGCAGGCGCCGGCGCACCGTCTCGATCCGGAACTGTAGCCACTCGCCGAGCAGCCCTGCCAGGTCGCGCACCCGCGGCCGGCCGTCAAGGCCGATCACGTTCATGTTCACGCGGTAGGTCTTCTCGAGATCCGTGGTCGCGAACAGATGCGCCATCAGGCCCTCGACGTCCACCCGGTTCGAGCGCGGGGTGATCACCAGGCGCGTCGGATGCTCGTGGTCGGACTCGTCGCGCAGGTCCTCGACCATCGGCAGCTTCTTCGCGCGGATCTGGGCGGCGATCTGCTCCAGCAGCTTGGCGCCGGAGACCTGGTGCGGCAGCGCGGTCACCACGATGTCGTCGCCCTCGCGCTCGTAGCGCGCCCGC
Source organism: Thioalkalivibrio sp. AKL6 (assembly GCF_000376905.1). Taxonomy (NCBI): domain Bacteria; kingdom Pseudomonadati; phylum Pseudomonadota; class Gammaproteobacteria; order Chromatiales; family Ectothiorhodospiraceae; genus Thioalkalivibrio; species Thioalkalivibrio sp. AKL6. The sequence continues at coordinate 114,158 of NZ_AQXS01000006.1, forward strand.
GCCCGGATCGAGCCCTGGCCGGTCTCGTAGACCTTTCGCAGCTCGGCCGGCGGGGAGATGATCTCGGCCTCGGTGGGGAAATCCGGCGCCGGGAGGATCGCGCACAACTCCTCGACCGTTGCCTTCGGGTGCTCCAGCAGGTGCACGCAGGCGGCGGCCACCTCGCGCAGGTTGTGCGGCGGGATGTCCGTCGCCATACCCACCGCGATCCCGGAACCCCCATTGAGCAGCACGTTCGGCAGCCGCGCCGGGAGCATCTTCGGCTCGTCCAGCGCACCGTCGAAGTTGGGCACCCAGTCCACCGTGCCCTGACCCAGTTCGGAAAGCAGCAGCTGCGCATAACGCGACAGGCGCGACTCGGTGTAGCGCATCGCCGCAAAGGACTTGGGATCATCCGGCGAACCCCAGTTGCCCTGCCCGTCGACGAACGGATAGCGATAGGAAAACGGCTGCGCCATCAGCACCATCGCCTCGTAGCACGCCGAGTCCCCGTGCGGATGGAACTTGCCGAGCACGTCGCCCACGGTGCGCGCGGACTTCTTGTACTTGGCGGTGGCGGAGAGCCCCAGCTCGCTCATCGCGTAGATGATCCGCCGCTGTACGGGCTTCAGGCCGTCGCCGATATGCGGCAGAGCACGGTCCAGGATCACGTACATGGAGTAGTCCAGGTACGCCTTCTCGGTGAAGTCCTTCAGCGGCAGCTGCTCGCCGCTGTTGGCGAACAGGCTGGGGGTCTCGATATCGGTCATCGACAGTCTCGCGGACGTGGATGGGCCGGGGTTTTACGCCGGGTCGGGCCCGCGTACTGTAGCGGGCACGCGCCCGGCGTTCCACGGGTGCGGTCGGAAAACCCATCATCGACAAGGAGTCCGTCCGTGCCGGATACAGGCTGGACCGCCAGTATCGTCGCCATCGCCGTCTTCGCCCTGGCGGTGATGAGCGTCGTGCACGCGCTGCTGCAACGCCGCGATACCGGGACCGTCATCGCCTGGGTCGGGCTGATCGTGTTGCTGCCCCTGGCCGGCTCGCTGCTCTACTGGCTGTTCGGCGTCAATCGTATTCGCCGGCGGGCCCACGCCCTGCGCGAGGGCTATCTGATCGCCGACCCCAGCACCGACGGGAGCAGCCTGGCCGAGCCACCGGAACGCTGGCAGCGCCTGCTGCGTTCCGGGGACCGCCTGAGCCCGTTCCGCCTGGTCGGTGGCAACGCGATCGAACCGCTGTTCGACGGCGATCGCGCCTACGCGCAGATGCTGGCCGCGATCGACGCGTCCCGTCACAGCATCAGCCTGGCCACGTACATCTTCGACTATGACCAGGTAGGCGAGCGCTTCGTCGCCCACCTGCAGCAGGCACAGGACCGGGGCGTGCAGGTGCGCATCCTGATCGATGCCATCGGCGCCCGCTACAGCCGTCGCAACACCCAGCGCCAGCTGCGCCGGGTCGGCCTGCCTGCCGCCGCCTTCATGCCGGTACACCTGCCGAGCAGCCTGGCCGCCTTCAACCTGCGCAATCACCGCAAGATGCTGGTGATCGACGGCGCCCGCGCCTTCACCGGCGGCATGAACATCCGCCGCGGCCACAGCCACACCAACCCGGGACCGCACCCCATACACGACCTCCACTTCGAGCTGCGGGGTCCGGCCTGCACCCAGTTGCAGCGGGTCTTCGCGGAAGACTGGCAATTCGCCACCGGCGAACGCCTGGAGGGTCCGCTCTGGCTTCCGCAGTCCGTAGACCCCGCCGGCGCCCGCGCCTGCCGCGGCCTTCCGGACGGCCCGGACGAGGACTTCGAGGTCCTGAACTTCACCCTGCAGTCGGCGCTGGCCGAGGCACGCGAACAGGTCACCATCGTGACCCCGTACTTCCTGCCCGACGTGGCGCTCACCGGGGCGCTGAAGGCCGCGGCCCTGCGCGGGGTCCAGGTCGACATCCTGATCCCCGCCCGGAGCAACCTGCGCCTGGTGGAGTGGGCCAGCCGCCCGCAGCAGGCCGAACTGCTGGAGCGCGGCTGCCGGCTGTGGCTCACACCACCACCGTTCAACCACGCCAAGCTGATGCTGGTAGACCGCGAGTGGGCCCTGGTTGGCTCTGCCAACTGGGACCCGCGCAGCCTGCGCCTGAACTTCGAGTTCAACCTGGAATGCCTGGATGCCGGACTGGGCCAGGAACTGGCCAGCTGGACCGACGCGCTGCGCGCACAGTCGCACCCCCTGACCCTCGAGGAGGTCCGCGCCCGGCCGCTCGCGACCCAACTGCGCGACGGGGCCGCGCGCCTGCTCACGCCGTATCTGTGACCGACCGTTAGCCACCCCCGCGGTGACCCTCACGCGAACCGGGACGCGCGCGCGTGGTCTTTTGTACTGTAGCGGCAGGGACCGAGCGCGGGCACCGACCCGCATCGCTTCACCGCAGGGGGGCAAGGGATGGCACGGCACTGGGACGCAAGCGCAGGGAACCGATGAACGGGATCCTTGCGCCATCGCTCTACCTTGCAGCGGGGCTGGCGATCTATGCCACGCTCAGCCACCTGCTGCACAGCCGGCAAAGCGCCCGGAGCAGCACCGAGCACCGGCTGTTCGCCGCGATGTGCGCCCTGATGGCGGTGCTTGCCGTCGGATCGGCCCAGACCTACCAGGCCGGCACCGTCGAGGCCTATACCCGCGCACTCACCCTGAACGTCTATCTGCTGGGACCGTTCTACGTGCTGTTCGCCGCCTTCGTCGCGGCCCATACGCGCACCCCCGCCCGCTGGCTGATCTCCGGACTTCTGGTACTGCTGGTCATCACCTGGGTGGTCAACACCCTGCAGCCCTACAGCATGCAGTACCAGGTGATCGACGAACTCCGCCTCCTGGAACTCCCCTGGGGCGAAACCGTGGCTCTCGCAGTGGGCACCATCAGCCCCTGGTTCGGCTTTGGCGTGCTCGCGGTCTTTCTGGTCCTGGGCTTCGCCCTCACCACACTGATCCGGCACTACCGGCGCTATCGCCAGACCACCACCCTGCTCCTGCTGGGCGGGATCGGGGTCTTCGTCCTGTTCACGTTGCAGGGCGTCCTGGCCCGGGGCGGCGCACTGGAGATGCCCCAGCTCGCGCCATTCGGCTACGTGGTGATCGTCGTCATGATGAGCCTGGTACTGAACCGCGAGACCGGCGAACGCCTGCGTGACTCGGAAAGCCGTTTTCGGGCGCTGGTGGAGCAATCCCCGGTCGGCATCCAGGTACTCACACCGCAGGGCGAGATCCGCCAGTGCAACGCCGCCTGGGAAACCATGCATGGCGCACAAGCCTCCCTGCCAGGCGGCAACGTTCTCGACCGTCCGAATGCCATCGACCGGCACATCCACGAACCGCTCAAGGATGCCCTGCGCGGACACTACCGCGAGATCGGCCCTCTGCCCTACACCCCGCCAGCCCGCCCCGACCAGTCGGCCGAACCCGCCGACCCCGGCCCGGCGACCCAGACCACCCCGCTCATCACCCCCGAGCGCTGGCTGCGGGGCTGCATCTACCCACTGCAGGATGTCCGTGGCGAGGTACAGGACGTGATCGTGATGCAGGAGGACATCACCGCCGCGCACCGCAGCGAGGACGCCCTGCGCCTGATCGCCGAGGGGCTGCAGGCGCGCTCGCGCGAGGAGTTCTTCCAGCAGCTGGTTCTCAAGCTGAGCAACCTGTTCGCTGCCGACTATGCCCTGATCGGCATCGAGGATCCGGAAAAACCCGGCGTGGTGGAGACCGTCGCCCTGTGTACCGCGGGGCAGATCGTGGAGAACTTGCGCTACGACCTCGCCGAGACCCCCTGCGAACGTGTGCTGGAGATCGGTACCTGTATCTACCCCTGCGACGTACAACAGCGCTTTCCGGGCGACGAGATGCTGGTGGAGATGGACGCCGAGAGTTATCTGGGGGCCCCGTTGCTGGACAGCCAGGGCACGCTGCTGGGGCACATCGCCATGGTCAACCGACATCCGGTGGAGGATGTCGACAAGGCGATGGAGATCCTCGGGATCATGGCCGACCGCGCGGGGGCCGAACTGGAACGCCTGCACACCGAGGAACACATCCATGCCCTGGCCTACCACGACTCCCTGACCGGGCTGGCCAACCGCACCCGCCTGCACGACGACCTGACCCGCCATATCGAGGAGGCCACCGCCGACCACCTGCATGGCGGGCTGATCCTGATCGACCTGGACCACTTCAAGACCATCAACGACGCCCTGGGGCATGCGGTAGGCGACACCGTGCTGGGCGCGGTGGCGGACCGCCTGCGCAGCCATGCCCCCGAGGATGCGCTGATCGTGCGCCTGGGTGGCGACGAGTTCGCCGTTGTCCTGCCCCCCTGCGCCCGGGTACGCGAGACCCTGGAGCCGGAACTGCAGGCAATCGCCGAGCGCATCCTGGAGGCCCTGCAGCGCCCGATCATCATCGGCGAACGCACCTTCGGGGTCGGCGCCAGTCTCGGCTGCGTATGCTATCCCGACGCCGGAGAAAGCTCGGCAGAAGCCCTGCGCCACGCCGATATCGCCCTGTACCAGGCCAAGCGTGCCGGCCGCGGCGGGGTGCAGTTCTACCGCCATGCACTGCAGGACGAGGCACATGCCCGCCTGCAGATCGAGGACGGGCTACGACAAGCGGCCGAACGTGACGAGCTGGACCTGCACTACCAGCCGCAGTTCGACACCGCCGAGCGCCTGATCGGGGTCGAGGCCCTGCTGCGCTGGCAGCACCCGGAGATGGGCCAGGTCCCGCCGGATCTCTTCATCCCGGTCGCCGAGGAGACCGGCCTGATCCACGGGGTCGGTAACTGGGTCCTGGAACACGCCCTGATGCGGCTGTCGCAGTGGCAGGCCGGGAACCTGCAGCCACCTCGCCTGGCCTTGAATCTCTCGCCCTGGCAACTGGCGCGCCCGGACTTCGTCGACCAGTTCCAGGCGCGGCTGCGCCGATACGGGGTGGACGGCCACGCCCTGACCCTGGAGGTCACCGAATCCGGCCTGCTGCGCGACCTGCCGGACGCCATCACCAAGCTGGGCGCGCTGCGCCGGCTGGGCATGCGCATCGCCCTGGACGACTTCGGGACCGGCTATTCCTCGCTCGCCTACCTGCGCGACCTGCCGGTGGACGAGCTGAAGATCGACAAATCCTTCGTCAAGGAGCTGCTGGCCGGCGGTGACCGGACCCTGATCGAAAACATCGTGGACATTGCCCGCAACATGGAGCTCGACGTCATCGCCGAGGGCGTGGAGCACCCGGAGCAGCGGGAGCAGCTCCTGGCCCTGGGCTGCACCCGGTTCCAGGGCTTCCTGTTCAGCGCGCCGCTGACGCACGAACAATTCGTCGCGCGACTGCATCGGCCGTAGACGAGGCCGGCCGATTCAGTCGCGAGCGGCCGGGTCTTCCAGCCCGCAACCCAGCGCGCCGCGCCGGCGCAGGGACAGATCCGTTTGCCGGCGCTCCTCTCCGGAGCATTCCCGGTACAGCACGATCCGGCTGCCGCCTTCCTCCTTCGCCACGTACATCGCGCGGTCGGCGCGCTGCAGCAACGCCTCCACATCGTCCCCGTCCTCGGGGTAGAGCACCGCCCCCATGCTGAGCCCGACGCGAACCGACTCGCGATTCACCTCCACCGGCTCCTCGAAGCGTTCGATCAGCTTGAGTCCGACCCCCGTCACCGCATCCGGATCACGCACATTCTCCAGCAGCAGCACGAATTCGTCGCCGCCCACGCGGGCCACCACGTCGCTCTCGCGCACACCCTCGCGCAGACGCCGCGCCACGGTCACGAGCATCACGTCGCCGGCATCGTGTCCCAGGCGATCGTTGATGGGTTTGAAGCCGTCGAGATCGCAGACCACCAGGGCCAGGCCGGTACCGGCGCGCTGGGCCCGGCGCAGGGCCTGCTGGATATGCTCCTGCAGCAGACTGCGATTGGGCAGGCCGGTCAGGGAGTCATGATGGGCCTGGTGCCACAGGCGCTCCTCGGAGGCCTTGTCGCGGGTGATGTCACGGACCATCCCGAGGACCTGCACGGCGCGGCCTTGGGCGTCCCGATCGATTTCGCCCTCGACCCGCACATGGCGCAGCCCGCCGTCCGCGCGCACCACCCGGTGATCCACCCGGTAATAGGCCTCGTGATCCAGCGCCTCGTTGGTGGCGCGGCGCACCCGCGTACGGTCGTCCGGATGGATGGCTCGCATGTAGGCCTCGAATCCCGCGGTATCGGTTTGCGGGTCGAGCCCGAACAGATCGAATACATGCGTGGACCAGTTCATCCGCAGACCACGAATATCCCAGTCCCAGTAACCGGCCCCGGCAATCCGCTGGGCCTCTTCCAGGCGCTCGGTGGTCTCCTGCAGGGCCGCGGTTCGCCGGGCCACCGCCGCCTCCAGCCCGGCCTGCGTCTCGCGCAGGCGCGCCTCGATCTGCTGGCGTCCCTCCAGTTCCTTGTGCAAGGCGGCGTGATCACGCCAGATCCTCCGGCGCACCCGCACCCACATCAGCACAATCATCAGCATGGTCAGGACGGTGGCCACCAGCATCACCTGCTGCGCCTGTTCATGGCGCTGCGCCATGGCCGCCACCGCCTCCTCGTTATCACGTTCGAAGGCCGCGAGGATGGCCTCCATCTGTTCCAGCACATCCTCCTGCACCGGCATTGCGTCCGCATACAGGATCGCCAGCGCGTCGTTGCGCCCACCCGCCAGGGCAATGTCGAGGAGCTCGGACAGGATCGGGGCACCGGTCGCGGTCAGCGCACGCAGTTCGGCCAGCAGCGCGGCGTCGCGTGGGGTCCGAGCCAGTAATTCCGCACCCTCGCGGGCGTCCAGGAAGCGCTCGGCCAGCTCGCGAAACTCCCGCTGGTAGCGATCCTGCAGGGCCGGGTCCTCGGCACTGATCACCAGCGAGGCGCGCAGCATGCGCTCGCGCACGAGGCTGCGCATGCGATGCACGCGGTCCACCTTCTGCACGTATTCCTCGGTAAGGGCCTGGACGTCGTACTGCAACTGCTGCACCCGAAGCCAGCTGGCGACGGCGACCACCGCAACCAGCAGCAGCACCACAACAAAGGCACCGGTCAGCCCGGGAACGAAGGGACGCGGGGCCATCGCGTCTCAATCCCAGCCGGGGAGGGGCCGGTCCATGGACGCACCCGCACCCGACGAGGCACCACAAACCGCTGTCGCATCCTTGACGCGCATCCCGCTCCCCCTGTTTGATCGACCATATCCGCACGATCCAGGCGGGGAGGTTGCCGCGAGATGTCCACCAATACAAGCAAATACCGCGACCGGATGTCCGCCTCGCGCCCGGAGTCGCCCGCTCCCGTAGCGCAGCTGGCGACACTGGAGAAGGCCTACCTAAGCGCCGCCTACTGCCTGGAGATCGAGGGCAGCAGCCGAGTTCTGCACATCGACCAGCCCGCGAATGATGTCACGGCCTGGATGGCCGAGCGGGACATGCAGCGCCTGGTCCTGTTCACCGCCTGCAATCCGGGCAGCCGCCCGGGCACCGAGGGTGAAAACATCCAACGCCAGCGCCGGCTGGAGCAGACCGTGGCCGAGCACGGCCTGCGCGCATGGCCTGCCCGCAACCGCGACCCGCGCGGCCAGTGGCCGGACGAACCGGGCCTGGCCATCGCGGACCTGCCCGACGACCTGCTGGCGCGCTGGCTGGAGGCCTTCGGCCAGAACGCAGCCGTGCTACTGGAACCGCCGGCTCTGCCCCGGCTGGTATGGCACCCGGGGCTAGGAAGGTAGCGTGCCTCCTACAACGGCAGGCGACCGCCCGAAGCGACCACGATCGTCACCAGACCGATGACGGTGTTGATCCCGACCAGGATGCGGATCTGCCCCAGCCGGCGCAGGCCCTCCTCGGTATCGTTTGCCGCAATGGCCTTGCGCATCCGCCGATAGGGGGCGAAGAACACATGGGCAAAGATCGCCATCATTATCAGACCCAGCAGCAGCATGGTGTGCACGCTGGGATGCACATCACCCATGCCGCCGAACACCCCGAAGATCAGGTAGAAGCCGGTCACCAGGATCACCAGGACCGAGGCCCAGACCCAGGGGAAGAAGCGTGCGAACACACCCTCCCAGAGCTTCAGCCGCGCCGGCCCCTCGAGCTGCTGCCCGGCCACCGGGCGCAGGAACATGTAGGCGAAGAACATACCGCCCACCCAGATCACCACGGCCAGTACATGCAGCACGTTTGCCAGTGCGTATCCCGTCATTGCCTGCTTCCTTTTGTCATTACGGATGTGGCCCGCAGTGTAGCCGTCCGCGTGCACGGCTGCCGAGCCTCCGACCGCACACGCGTGCGGATTGATCAGTAGAATGGCGGGTCCGCATCCAGCAATCGCTGGCCCTATCAAGATTCAACCCGGCAGTACAAGGAGTCCACATGTCGCGCGAGATCATCCAGACCGAAAACGCCCCGGCCGCCATCGGCCCCTACTCGCAGGCCGTGCGTACCGGCGACACCCTGTACCTGTCCGGCCAGATCCCGCTGGACCCGGCCACCATGGAACTGGTCGAGGGCGGCATCGAGGACCAGATCCGCCAGGTGTTCGCCAACCTCCAGGCCGTCCTGGAGGCGGCGGGAGCCAGCACCGCCGATATTGCCAAACTGAACATCTTCCTGATCGACCTGGCTCACTTCCCGCTTGTGAACAAGATCATGAGCGAAGTCTGCAACGAGCCCTACCCGGCACGTGCCGCGATCGGCGTGGCCGCCCTGCCCAAGGGCGCCCAGGTGGAAATGGACGCCATCGCCTGGCGCCCGCGCGACTGATCGCGCTGCGCGAACCCAACCGGTGGAGCTGCAGGTCCCGCTGACCGCGCTGAAGGGTGTCGGCCCGGCGGTGGCGGAACGACTGGAGCGTCTGGGTCTGGAGCAGGCCGGGGACCTGCTGTTCCATCTGCCCCTGCGCTTCGAGGATCGCACGCGCCTGAAGCCGATTGCCGCGCTGCGTCCGGGGCTGGCTGCACTGTTCGAGGGGCGCGTCACCCACTCCGAGGTGGTCCACCGCCGCCGGCGCATGCTGGTGGTCACCCTGGCCGACGGCCAGGCCCAGGTCCTGCTGCGGTTCTTTCACTTCGGGGCCAACCAGCAGCGCCGCCTGAGCCCCGGCACGTGCATCCGCGCCTTCGGCGAGCCCCGCGGCATGCCCGGCGCACTGGAGTGCGTGCACCCGGAGATCCAGACCGTGGGCGATAGCCCGCCGGCGATGGAGTCGCACCTGACCCCGATCTACCCGACCACCGAGGGCGTGTCGCAAAAGCTGCTACGCCAGCTGGTCGCGCACGCCCTGCCGGGGATGCAGGCCCTGCCCGACCTGCTTCCGGAACTGCCCCGGCAGGGCCTGCCTGGCCTGCACTCCGCCCTCGAGCAGCTCCATCACCCACCGGCGCAGGCCGACGCACTGGCCGCCCTGGACACCCCGGAGAACCGCAGCCCGGCGCGCACGCGGCTGGCCCTGGAAGAGCTCTGCGCCCACCAACTCGCGCGCATGCAGCAGAGCCGGATGCCCGCGGACACACGCAGCGCCCCGGTCATCCAGTCCCCGGGGGCGCTGTGGCAACAACTGCGCGGGCAGCTCCCCTTCGAACCCACCGGCGCACAGGAGCGTGTTACCGAAGAGATCCTGGCCGACCTCGCGCGCCCGCAGCCGATGAACCGTCTGGTCCAGGGCGATGTCGGCTCCGGCAAGACCCTGGTCGCGGTCGCAGCCGCGCTAGCGGCGGTAGAGGCCGGCTATCAGGTGGCGTTCATGGCCCCGACCGAACTACTCGCCCGCCAGCACGGGCGCAATCTTGCCCAGTGGATGGAACCACTGGGCGTCGCGATCGCCTGGCTGGGCGGACGCCAGACGGCCAGCGAGCGCGGCCAACTGCTCGCGGAACTGGCCAGCGGGCAGCGCCAGGTCGCGATCGGGACCCACGCCCTGTTTCAGGAGGAGGTGCGGTTTCATCATCTGGGGCTCGCAATCATCGACGAACAGCACCGCTTCGGCGTGCACCAGCGCATGGCCCTGCGCGACAAGGGCAACGGCCGGATGCCGCATCAGCTGATCATGACCGCCACCCCGATCCCGCGCACCCTGGCCATGGCCCTGTACGCGGAACTGGCCAGTTCGGTCATCGACGAACGCCCGCCCGGGCGCACCCCGGTACGCACCGCGCTGATCAGCCATGAGCGCCGTGACGAGGTCATCGAACGCATCCGCGCCGCCTGCGGCTCCGGTACCCAGGCCTACTGGGTCTGCCCGTTGGTGGAGGAATCGGAACAACTGGAGGCGGAATCCGCCGAGGCCACTGCCGAACGCTTGCGCGAGGCGTTGCCGGAGCTGACCATCGGACTGGCCCACGGACGCATGAAGGGACCGGAGCGCGATGCGGTGATGGAGCGCTTCCGCGCGGGCGCGATCGACCTGCTGGTGGCGACCACCGTGATCGAGGTCGGCGTCGACGTCCCCAACGCCAGCCTGATGATCATCGAGAATGCCGAACGCATGGGGCTGTCGCAGCTGCACCAGCTGCGCGGCCGGGTCGGGCGCGGCAGTGCCGCGTCGGCCTGCGTGCTGCTCTACCGTCCGCCACTGGGCGATACCGCACGCGAGCGCCTGGAGGCGATGCGCCGCACCGACGACGGCTTCGAGATTGCGGAGGTGGATCTCAAGCTGCGCGGTCCGGGCGAACTGCTGGGCACGCGCCAGACTGGCGATCGCAGCTTCCGCGTCGCCGACTGGTCACGCGACCAGGACCTTCTGGACGAGGCCGCCACTCTCGCGGCACGCATCGAGAACGACCCGGCGCGCGCCGCCGCCCTGATCGAACGCTGGCTGGGCACCGCCACCCGCTACGCGACCGTGGGATAGCCCAAGAACGAAGGGCGAATCCACCCCGAAGCGCAGGAGACAGCGGGTGTTGATGACGACCGCCATCGGACCTCTTGAGGCGCATCAGAAAGGCCACGATCGTTTTGCAGCGGGCAGGATGCGGATGAGCGCAGCGAATCGCATCGGCCTCGCGGAATGGTCCGGCCCCGATGCGTTTCGCTGCGCTCAACACATCCTACCCTCTTCGTGTCTTCCTTCGTGTCTTCGTGGCTAAGGCCATCAGGGTCTTAGCAGCGGGCCCTCGACGGCGTCGCGGGCCTCGCGGCCGGCGAGCTGTTCGATCAGGGTCAGGGCGAAGTCCATCGCGGCACCCGGGCCACGGCCGGTGATCAGACGCCCGTCGATCTCCACCGGGGCGCCGGTGGACGGGATTCCCGCCTCGTCCAGCGCGCCGGTAAAGGCGGTAACGGTGCGGCCCTCCAGCAGCCCGGCCTCGGCCAGCGCCTTGGGCCCGGCACAGATCGCGGCCAGGTATCCCTCGCGTTCGGCCTGCGCCCGCAGCAAACCCTGCACCCGGGCGTCGTCGCGCAGGTGATCGGCGCCGGGCAGGCCACCCGGCAGGACGATCAGGTCAAAGGACCGATCCAGCACCTGATCAACCGTGGTATCCGGCTGGATGACCGTGCCCCGCGAACAGGTCACCGGCCCGGGCTCCAGCCCGGCCACGGTGACCTCGAATTGCGCCCGGCGCAGCAGGTCGATGATCGTGACCGCCTCCAGTTCCTCGGCCCCCGCGGCCAGGGGCACCAGTACGTTCGGCATCAATCCTCCCTGTCCGCCGCGCTCAGCGGCGGTTGTAGAAGTTCAGGCCCTTCAGGAGATTCAGCGCCTCGTTCATGCCGTAATCGCGCTCGGCCAACGTCTCGCCATTGTCTTCGTCCGCATCCACAGATTCCGGCAAGCCGTCACGGCCCATGCGGGCGCCGCCATTTTCGCTGTCGGAGCGCTGCACCACGAGCTGCTGCAGGCGGATGTCCGGGTCAATCCCGTCCTCGTTGATGGCACGGCCATCAGGCGTGAAGTAACGCGCGGTGGTCAGCTTGATCCCGGTGTTCTGGGTCAGCGGCAGGATGGTTTGCACCGAGCCCTTGCCGAAGGTGTTCTGCCCCATAACCACGGCCCGCCTGTGGTCCTGCAGCGCACCCGCCACGATCTCGGAGGCGGAGGCCGATCCGCGATTGACGAGGACGACCATCGGCGCGCCCTTGAGAACATCCCCCGGCGAGGCCTGGTAGCGGAACTGCGAATCCTCCAGCCGACCTTCGGTGTAGACGATCAGGCCTTCTTCGAGGAAGGCGTCCGAGACGCCCACAGCGCCCGTCAGGATGCCGCCGGGGTTGTTGCGCAGATCCAGCACGAGCCCCTGCAGCTCGCCCTGTTCCTGCAGGTCTTCGATTGCCCGCACCAGGTCGCGTGCCGTGCGCTGCTGGAAATTGCTGATGCGTACGTAGCCGAAGCCGTCCTCCAGGATCTCGGAGCGCACGCTCTGCACCTGGATCACATCGCGGGTGATGGTGATTTCTTTCGGGCGGTCCTCGCCATCACGCAGGATGGTCAGGGTGATGTCCGAGCCTTTCTCGCCACGCATCTTGGCGACCGCGTCGGACAGGGACATACCCTTCACCGACTCGCCATCCAGGCGAATGATCAGGTCACCGGCCTCGACCCCGGCACGGCTGGCCGGGGTGTCATCGATCGGCGCGATGACCTTGACGAAGCCGTCTTCCATGCCAACCTCGATGCCCAGCCCGCCAAACTCGCCGGAGGTCCCGACCTGCATGTCCTCGAAGTCCTGTTCGTCCAGATAGGCCGAATGCTGGTCAAGGCCGGACAGCATCCCCTGGATCGCACTGTCCAGGAGATCCTTGTCTTCGACCTCGGTGACGTAATTGCGCTTGATGCGCATGTATACGTCAGTGAAGCGCTGCAGATCTTCTACTGGCAGAGCGGATTGCGCGCCATTGTCGCGGTCGGCGTAGACGGCCACCGAAACACTCAGCATGACCCCGACAACCAGTCCGACGATCAGGGAGTATCCGGTGCGACAAGACTTGCTCATTACCTTTCCTCGTTCACTTGAGGTGATTCGTGTGAAGATGGTAGCACCCGCAATGTGACGGCTGCCTGAATGCACGCCGCCGATCGGCCTTTTGCCGGGGCATGGGCGCATTCCATCTTGCTTCCTCTACTGAGAGGGCCACCAGCTTTCGGGGTTCAATGGCCCGCCGTTGTGACGGATCTCGAAGTAAAGCCCGGGCGCGATCGCCTCGCTGCCCTCGCCCGCCACGGCCAGTTGCTCGCCGGCGCCCACGGTCTCGCCTTCCGCCACCAGGATCTCCTCTACATTGGAGTAGAGCGTCAGGTAGCGCTCCCCATGATCAACGATCACCAGGAAGCCGTAGCCCTGCATCCAGTCGGCGTAGACCACCCGGCCGAAGTGCACCGCGCGTACCGCCGTGCCGTTATCGACCTCCAGCACCGCGCCGCGCCAGCGTGAACGCAGGCGGCTACCACGGGACTCGTTGAAACTGCGAATCACTCGGCCTTCGGCCGGACGCGGGAGTTCGCCCTCCAATTCCACGAAGCCGACGTCCGGCCGTTCGGGGGTAAACTCGCGGGGTGCCGCGGCACGCGCCGCGCTGCGTGCCTCGACCTCCTCGATTACCGCCTCCAGGGTTTCGGCATTGCGCGCCAGGCGCTCCAGTTCCAGCGACTCGTCCTCGATGGCCGCCTCCAGCTCCGCCATCGCCTGGCGCTGGTGCGCCTCCTCGCGTTCCAGATCCGCGACCGCCGCGCGGGCCTGCTCTTCCCGTTCTGCCAGCACCGCCCGCTCCCGCGCGAGTTCCTCGCGCGCCGTCTCCAGCGCCTCGATTCGATCGCGCAACACGACCAGGGCCTGCTCGCGCGCTTCGCGGATGCGCGCGGCAAACGCGGCCTGATGGCGATGCTCCGCGGCCTGACCGTCGCTCCGTCCGGGATGGCGTTCGCCCTGCCACTGATCGCGCACCAGGCGGGCCGCGGCGCGGCGTTCTGCCTCCAGCCGCTCCCGGGCCTCGTCCACACGGTCCTCCTGGTCGGCGACCACCGCCTCCTGACGCGAACGCGCCCGCGCCAGCTCGCGCAGCTCCTGGCGCGAGGCCTCGGTCCCGCGAGCGGCCTCCGCAAGCAGCCCTTCCAGCTGCTGCAGGGCCGCGTAACGCTCTTCCTGGCTGCGCTCCAGGTCCTGGATGGCCTCGCGCGTCTCGCGCAGCTCCGCCTCCGGTTCCAGCGCCACGGCGCTGACCGGCCACAGAAAACAGAGCAACACACCGCACCACAAAAGGGCGCGTGAACCGCTTGGATGACTCAAGATTGCGCAAATTCGCATATCGGGGTACGTTTAGGTTCTTATATTCTGACCCAGTTGCGAGGGCCTGCCCTCGCGAGCAAGAGAGGCATGCCGTGAGCAACGAAACGGTTGAAGACGAAATGTACGTCGAAGACGGTTTGATGTCCCAGGACGAAGACATCGAGCGGGCCTCGCGCTCGCTCAAGGCCATGTCCCACCCGCTGCGTCTGAAGATCCTCTGCATTCTCGGCGATCGCGAAATCAGCGTACAGGAAATCGTCGATCAGGTCGGGACGTCGCAGAGCAACATCTCGCAGCATCTCGGCATCCTGCGCGACAAGGGCATCCTCGCCACGCGCAAGGACGCCAACCGGGTTTACTACCGGGTGGGGGACTCCCGGACCCTGCGCCTGATCGGTATGATGCAGGACGTTTTCTGCAGTTCCTGACACCCACCCCTCCGATCCGGTCTCCCGAATGCTTGAACGCCTGCCCGAATTTCTCGCCAACCACCCCATCCTGACCGGCGCCCTGCTGGCGGTGATCGGGATGATCCTGTTCGTCGAACTGCGACGCCTGAACCGCAAGTATCGGTCGCTCTCGCCGGTCGAGGCGGTGCGCGTGATCAACCAGGACGACGCCCTGGTGCTGGACGTGCGCGAGGACAACGAAGTCGCCTCCGGGCGCATCGGCGGTGCCAAGCACATCCCGCTCGGCAGCCTGAAAAAGCGCATGGGCGACATCGAGAAATACAAGGACAAGCCGGTAGTGGTGTACTGCCGCAGCGGCAACCGCTCCGCCAGCGCCGCGCAGCAACTGACCGCGGCCGGGTTCGAGGACGTAGTCAACCTGCAGGGCGGCATCCAGGCCTGGCAATCGGCCAACATGCCCATCAAGAAGAAGTAATGCAGTTCGAGGTCTACTCCAGCGGGCGCTGTCCATTCTGCCTGCTCGCGCGGCGCCTGCTCAACCAGCGTGGCTACCCTTTCGCGGAGTATGCCGTCGACCGCGAACCCGGTCTGCGCGCGGAGATGGAACAGCGCGCCGCCGGCCGCACCTCGGTCCCGCAGATCTTTCTCGGCGATACGCACATCGGCGGCTTCGACGAACTGCAGGCGATGGACAGTAACGGCGAACTGGCGCGCCTGGCCAGCGAGGCCGGCCTCGAAGCCCCGACCGACAACGCATCCGGATAACACGCGCCGCCGCCGGCAACGGGCGGCAAACGGGATCGCCCCGGCCACCCCGAAAAACACCGCTCATCCCCCTTACAATGCCCCGATTCCAGACGACTGCGAGACAACATCATGGCTGAAGAGAAGAATTCCCCGAAGAGCGGCAACGGCGCGGCCCAGGCCGAACAGAGCGACCGGCCCGACTTCTCCATCCAGAAGGTCTTCATCAAGGACCTGTCCTTCGAGGCGCCGGAATCCCCCGAGGTATTCATGCGCGAGTGGAAGGGCGAGACCAACATCCAGCTGAACACCAACGCACGTCCGATCGACGAGGCCGCCGGCGCCTTCGAGGTGGAACTGGGCCTGACCGTGACCACCGAATCCGACGGCAAGACCGCCTATCTGGTCGAAATCAAGCAGGCCGGCGTGTTCATCGTGCGCAATTTTGCCGAGGATCAGCGCAACCACCTGCTGGGTGCCTACTGCCCCAACGTGCTGTTCCCGTTCGCCCGCGAAACGGTGGCCGACCTGGTACTGAAGGGCGGCTTCCCGCAGCTCCTGCTACAGCCGGTCAACTTCGAATCGCTGTATGCCCAGCACCTGCAGGAACAGAAGCAACAGGCCGGCGGGGAACAGGCCGAGCCCACGCAACAGGCCTGACGCGAGGCGCAACCGATGCGTATCGCGGTCCTCGGAGGCGGCTGCTGGGGCACGGCGCTGGCGCTGCATGCGGCCCGCCTGCATGCCGACGTCGCCCTGTGGGTGCGTGGGGACGATACCGCCACGCGCCTGCAGCACCAGCGCGAGAACGCCCGCTACCTTCCCGGCCACCGCTTCCCGGACAACCTGCGCGTCAGCGCCGACCCGGCAATCGTCGATGACCGCGATCTGGTCCTGATCGCGGTCCCCTCCGGCGCGTTCCGCGAGACCCTGCGCTGGCTGGCCCCACGGCTGGCGCGCGCGCAGATTGTGGCCTGGGCCACCAAGGGCCTGGAGACGGCGACCGGGGCCTGGCTGCACGAGATTGCCGAACAGGAACTCGGGCGGGAGCGCCCGCCCGCCCTGATTTCCGGCCCCTCGTTTGCCGCCGAGGTCGCACAGGAGCAACCCACCGCACTGTCGGTCGCCTCCAGCGACGAGGGGCACATGGACGCACTGGTTGCGGCCCTGCACGGGCGCTCGCTGCGCCTGTACCGCAATACGGACGTGATCGGCGTGGAACTGGGCGGCGCGCTGAAGAACGTGCTCGCGGTGGCCACCGGTATTGCCGACGGCGCCGGGTTCGGGGCCAATGCGCGCGCCGCACTGATGACCCGTGGGCTGGCCGAGATCCAGCGCTTCGGCGCGGCGGTCGGCGCCCGTCCGACCACCCTCACCGGCCTCTCCGGACTGGGGGACATGATCCTCACCTGCACCGACAACCAGTCGCGCAACCGGCGCCTGGGCCGGATGCTGGGCGAAGGCCTGGATCTCGACACCGCCCGCGCGCGGGTGGGACAGTCGGTGGAGGGTGTAGAGACCGCCCGGGTCGCTGTGGCGCGGGCGAAGGCACTGGAAGTGGACATGCCGATCTGCGCCGAGGTGCACGCGGTGCTCTATCAGGGCCGCCCGGTGCACGACACTGTGCGCCGGCTGCTGGAACGCGACGCCACCCGCGAAGAGGACTGAACCCGCGTCCGCAAAAGCCCCGCGCGACACCCGCACAATCGCCCGTACGCTCCGGTCGGACTACCGTGGCCCTCACACGCGAACGCAACGGAGAACCGCATGAGCAAGGCCTGGAAGGAACTGGACCTGGAAGGTGGCGGCCTGCAGGCGGTCAACGCCCGCCTCGCTCGCGAGATGCGCACCCGCCCTGCGGCCTACGCTGCGTGGATCCTGTTCCCGCTCGGGCTGCATCGCTTCTACCTGCGCGAGCCGCTGGGCGGCGCCGGCTTCCTGGCACTCAGTGCGGCCACCCTGGCCCTCGCCGGATTTGGCCCCGCCGCCTGGTGGTTGCTACCGCTGATTATTGGCGTGTCATGGGCGCTGGTGGACCTGTGGTGGATCGACCGTCGGGTGACCGACTACAACAAGGAGCTACGCAAGCAGCTCTTCCTGCGCAAGGGCCACAAGCCACCGCAGGACTACCGTGGCCGCTACACCAGCGACGAAGACGCCCGCCGCGAACTGGACGAATACCAGCAGATCAAGGAAGCCGAAAAGCCCGGGCAATCAGGCCTGGCCGGTCGCAACGACCCGGCCCGCGACGCCGGCGGCAAGCGCCGCATGCCCAGCTTCAACGAACAGGAAGCCATGCTGCGCCAGATGCGCAAGGACAAAAACAAAGGCGACGGGAACAACTGACCGCCGCCTTCACAAGATCGCCGAGGTTGCGCCGCCCCCGGTTGCGGCCACGCCCGACGGCATGGCCCGTGGCGCTCAGTTCTCGCCGGGGCGCCACACGCCACTGGCCTCCTGCGGCGGCGGGGCGGTCTGCTTGCGGCTCTCGACGTCCACGAACACCGACTCGGTAAATTCGGAGAGCTGCTTGAGGTACTCCTTGCGCTCGTTCACCGACTCCGGCATCTGCGCGACCATGAACCCGGTGATTGCGCTCAGGTACTGCACGGCCACGATGGGTTGCTGCGCCTTCGGGTCCACCTCGGTCAGCAGATCCTGGACCTTCTGAATCAACTCGCCGGACAACTGCAGGGTATCGCTCATGGGGTTCCTCTCGCGGTTCGTGAAATCGTTGCGCACAGGCTACGGCAAGCCCCGCCACCCCGAAAGTGAACGCAAGATGCGCGGGCCTTTCCCTCCCTGGTGTGTTCACCACGAAGCGCGCGAAGGCACGAAGAAGGTCAAGTTCAAGAGCGATTTGAACCACAGAGGGCACAGAAGACACGGAGAACATCAGGGTTGAAGGGCAAGGCGGATCGAACTGCGCCTTCGCCACCCAGGCGTTACCGCGTTCCTTCCTTTTCTCTGTGCCCTCTGTGGTGCAAAGGCTTTTGACCTTCTTCGTGCCTTCGTGTGCTTCGTGGTGGAAAACAGGGGCGGTCAGGAGCGACGAGGGTCGTCGTCTTCGTCACGGGCCTCGGGGGCATCGTCGTCCATATCAAAGTCCTCGTGGACGCGATCCGGCGGAATGGTCCATGGCTCGCTGGGGGCGACCGTATGCGCGCCCGGGCGTGGGGCATAGCGCTCGTCTTCCAGGGCGCGCATCAGGCCCACCACCATCATCAGCATCACCAGCGAGAACGGCAGCGCGGCCAGGATGACTGCATTCTGCAGGACCTCCAGCCCTCCGGCCAGCAGCAAGACGCCGGTCACCAGACCGATCATCGCGCCCCACAGGATCAGGTGAATCGCCCGGTGTTCGGTGGCCCCATGGGCCAGCAGGGTGTTGATGACCACGATGCCGGCATTCGCGGAGGTCAGCAGGTAGGTCGCGATCAGCACCGTGATCAGCACGGCGCCGGTCTGCGCGATCAACCAGGGTTCCAGGGTCTCCATGGTGGCGAAGGTTGCCATGGTCAGGTCTTCCGCCACGCGATCGGCAATGTTTGCGATGCCCTCGACCTCGGCGTGCAGGGCCGTACCGCCCAGCAGCGCAAGCCAGAAGAAGGTGATCAGGGTCGGCACCAACAGCACCCCCGTGACGAATTCGCGCAGGGTGCGCCCGCGCGAGATGCGCGCGATGAACAGCCCAACGAACGGCGCCCAGGCCAGCCACCAGCCCCAGTAGAAGACCGTCCAGTCGGAGTGCCACCCGTCCAGGTGGTGGGCATGGGTGTACAGCGACAAACCCAGCAGGTTCTGCATGTAGCTGCCGCTGGACTGCACCACCAAGGCCAGCAAGTACTGGGTCGGCCCCCATACCAGCAGTAGTCCAAGCAGAGCGACACTGAGCCACAGATTGGCCTGGCTGACCCGCTGCACCCCGGCCTGCATCCCGGCCACCACCGACACGATCGCAGTCACCGTCAGCAGCGCCGTCAGCAGCAGGAGACCGCGATCCCCTTCCAGCGAGAGGCCCAGGGTATGCGCCAACCCGGCCTCCAGCTGCTGGATACCCAGCCCCAGGGTCGTTGCGATCCCGAAGACCGTGGCCACAATGGCGAGCAGATCCACCAGATCGCCCGGCCAGGTATGGCTGTACTTGCCGATCAGCGGGTGCAGGGCCGAGCGCAGCGCCAGCGGCTGGCCCTTGCGGAAGCTGAAATAGGCCAGGATCAGCGCCAGCAGCGCGAACACGCCCCAGGCGTTCAGCCCCCAGTGGAAATACGTCAGCACCATCGACATGTCGGCGGCGGCCGCCT
Source organism: Thioalkalivibrio sp. AKL6 (assembly GCF_000376905.1). Classification (NCBI taxonomy): domain Bacteria; kingdom Pseudomonadati; phylum Pseudomonadota; class Gammaproteobacteria; order Chromatiales; family Ectothiorhodospiraceae; genus Thioalkalivibrio; species Thioalkalivibrio sp. AKL6. The sequence continues at coordinate 133,873 of NZ_AQXS01000006.1, forward strand.
GGTCGCCGTTCTCGCTCAGGAACGGGTTGCCGCCGTAATGCGACAGCGGCTCGGCCACCGCCCAGAACAGCAACCCCACGCCCATGCCGGCGGCGAACAGCATCGACAGCCACGACAGCGTGGTGAACTCGGGCACTTCGTCGTCACGTCCCAGGCGCACGTCCTTGTAGCGCCCCACCCCGAGCCAGATCACCATGACCAGGAAGAAGGCCATGATCACCACGTAATACCACTCCAGCAGCGGCGTCACGAAGGCACGCGCATCCCCCACCACCGCGCCCAGCTGCTCGGTTCGATAAACCCCCAGCAGGGCGATGATCACCACGAGGATCAGCGCCAGCGGCGCAACACGCGGGTTCAGCCCCTTGAACGGGCCGCGGGTGGCAACGTTGTACATCTGGCGTCCTTTCGCTTGCGCGATGGATGTATTTCAGGACCGGACCTTTGCCGATCCATGCCAGCAGATCAAGGGCCGGTGGCGCCCGCCGGTTGTACGCGGCTGCCCATGCGGAAATCCTGAATGACCTGATGCACGAACGCCAGCTTGGCGATCGCGGTAGCGGTCAGCACGAAGGGGTAGACATGCGAGTGGCCCATACTGCGGTTGAGGCTGTTCAGGGCGCTGACCAGCGGCAGCCAATGCTCCAGAAGCAGATCGAAGTCCGCCGTGGCATAGGCATCAAAAGCCGGCAGATTCCCCTGTGCCCCCAGCCGCGCCGACGGTCCGGCGACGGGTTCGATGTCCATGTTGTAGGCAGAGGCCGTGTCCAGCGTATCCACGATGTGCAGATAGTGGGCCCAGGTCTCGGCCCAGTCTTCCCAGGGGTGGGAGCTGGCATAGGCGGACACGAACGAGGCCTGCCAATCCGCCGGCGGACCGCCGGTGTAATGGCGCCGCAGGGCCTCGTCGTAGTCCGCGCGCTCGTCGCCGAAGCGCTCGCGAAAATCGGCATGCCAGTGGGTACCACGAATCAGACGATCCCAGTAGTAGTGCGCGGACTCATGGCGAAAGTGGCCGAGAATGGTGCGATAGGGTTCGGCCATCGCCTCGCGCATGCGCTCGCGCACCGCGGGATCGGCCTCGGCGATATTGATCGTAATGAGCCCGTGCGAATGGCCGGTGACCACGCCACCGCCCTCGCGGAATTCCGGGGCCGGGTCGGCCAGGAAATCAAACGCAATCCCCCCAGGATCGCTTTTCCGCGGCACCACCGGCAGGCCCAGGCGCAACAGGCCATATACCAGGCGTCGCTTTTCGGCCTCCAGACGCTCCCACAGCCGCGCATTGCCCGGCACACTGAGGTCCGGGATGGTGCGATTCAGGCGGCAGGCGCGACAGAAAGGCTCGGCTTCCTCATAGGGCACCATCCAGTTGCACACCGCATCCACCGCATAGTGCCGGCACTGGCGATAAAACAGCCCGTCCGGCTCGTCCGCTACCCGCCACAGGCCACCGGGGATCGGTCGCCCGCGGGCGCCCACAGCCTCCCCCGCCGGCACCAGGGCGGAGACCTCCAGGCGGTCCGGCAGGAATCCCAGCCGGTGGCCGCAGCGGGTACAGAAGGTGTTGTCGAAGTACACCCCCTGCCCACAGACCTCGCACTCGAACAACTGCATCGCGCTCCCCGTTGGCTGGCCTGCCGAGGACGTCCAGGCGACAGGCATGCCTTCAGACTACGCCGATCCCATGGCGCCGTCGCGACGGCAGGCACCAACACAGACGGCAGTCAGTCCCCCCGTACGCCGGACAAGAGCCCGTCCACTCGCTCCAGCACCAATGGATGGGACAGGATGCCGGCGTGCGTGGTCGCCACCCCGAAGACCGAGGCCGCCGCGCGCTGCGCGGGCGGGTGCAGCATGCTGGCGAGGGTGACCACCCCGTCCGCAGTGGCGCGCGCGCCTCCCTCTCCGCGCTGGTAGCCAAACAGCAGGTGCAGCTCGGTCACCTCCGTGTTGGCATCCGCGAACAGGCCTTCCAGGTAATCGCTGCCCGGGGCCATGTCGCGCCATACCGGAATGACCACCGGCGAACGATCAACACCCCGCTGGGCGCGTTCGTGTCCGGCCCACGGGGTGGACAGGGTGATCATCGCCGGCACGGTCGCCGCCGCCTCGCGCCGGGCGCGCTCGTTCAGGAAGCCGCGCGCGATCAGCCCGCCCATGCTGTGTGCCACCACCGGCAGTGACTCGACGCCGTGGCGTACCTCCAGCTCCTCGACCACCTGTGCCAGGTGCACCGCGGCCGACTGCAGCGGCAGCCCGGAGGCGTAATAGTAGAACCACGGCTGGTAACGCTCTCGGTCAAGCCCCTCCAGCAGCCCAGCGAAGTCCCGCGGCGAGCCGTTCATCCCGTGCACGAACAGCACGGGTGTCCGTGCGCGATCGTATGGCTCAAGAAAGTACACCCCGGCATACCCCGCCAGCACGAAATCCAGGGGGCGCCACTGGCTGCCCCGCGCCACCTCGGTCGCGAAGCGCGGATCCTCCAGATGGGCGATCTCGCCGTAGGCCGTCACCCGACCCAGGCTCAGCGGCGCCGCGCCGCCCCCGGGACCCCGTGTATCCGGCAGGTGAATGGCGTGCGCCAGGCGATCATTCCCGTTCACGCGGATATCGATCCCGGTCAGCCGTCCGCCAGGGCCACAATCCAGCGCATCGCCGCCCGCGACATGCTGGACCGGTGCGCCAGCCGGATGCGCGCGATCACCATCCTCGTCGCGGAAGGCCAGCACGCTGTAACGACCAGGCTCCAGGGCAAAGAACCAGCTCCCGCCGCGCGCGCTCACCACGTGGTCTGCCGGTTCGGGCACAACGGCGCCGGCGACCGGCTCGCGGAACACCGCCACCACATAGGGCCCGGTCCGTTCCACCCCATCCGCCCCTTCGTTCGATCCTACCGTACCGCTGATCACACAGGCTCCGCCCATCCGCGCCAGCTGCTCGCGCGCATCCAGCAGCGAACACCCCACCAGCCCCAACACCACCGCCAGGACCGCACACACCCGCAACACACCCATCCCGAACATCCCTATCCGACAGCTCTCAGACCCCGAGTGTAGCGAGCCGGCAATCGTGGCGCTGCCCGGTGCCCACCCACCGCAACATCCGCCCCCCTGCCGCAAGATCTTGGAAGTCACCCCCACGTGAACCAGCCAGACTTACAGGCAAAGGCCGCTCCGGACGGACACCCGCCCGGTCAGCCACACCACGACACGCTCCCCCCGGAGCGTGCCGGGTAAAGCCGACCCACAGGAGGTGCACCATGTTCAAACACGATATCCCGCCCCCCGGGGCCATACCCCGCCTTGCCTCGGCCGCCGCCGCCCTCGCGCTGGTCGCCGCCTGGACGGTCGCGACGGCGGACCAGGGCCCGGCCTTCATCCACGAACCCGATTCCCCCGATCTCGAATGGGGCCCGTGCCCGGACTTCATGCCGGATGGCTGCCGGCTCGCCGTGCTGCAAGGTGACCCGGCGCAGCCCAATGCCGACGTCTTCTTCCTCCTCCCCGGCAACAGCACCGCGCCCCACCACTGGCACACCAGCGCCGAACGCATGGTGCTCGTCAGCGGCGAGATGCAGGTCGACTACGACGACCAGGATCCGGTCGTGCTCCGACCCGGCACCTATGCCTACGGACCGGCCCGGCTGGCACATACCACCCATTGCACATCGGACGAGGACTGCATCCTGTTCATCGCGTTCGAGGAACCGGTGGACGCCCACGCCAGCCACGACGACTGACCCCGTCACCGTCCAATCACCACCGCCGGATGCGGCCGCCAGCCCCTTCGCCCGCTCTGCTGCTCCCGGACCCAAAAAAGGCCCGCACGGGGCGGGCCTTGTTGGATCGGAACAGCGACAGCCCGGTCAGGCGGCAGCGGCAGCCCGGGTAAAGGCAAGCTGGTCGCCAGCCAGGTCCACCTCGATGGTATCGCCGGGGCCGAATTCGCCGGACAGCAGCGACTGGGCCAGCGGGTTTTCCATCTGCGTCTGGATGGCCCGCTTGAGTGGACGCGCGCCGTACACCGGGTCGAAACCGGCGGCGCCCAGGTGATCCAGCGCGGCGTCGGTGACGGTGAGCCCCAGATCGCGCTCCTCCAGACGCTTGCGCAGGAACTGCAGCTGGATGCCGGCAATCGCCCGGATCTGCTCGCGCTCCAGCGGGTGGAACACCACCACATCATCCACGCGGTTGATGAACTCGGGGCGGAAGTGCTGCCCGACGATCTCCATCACCGCGGCCTTCATTGCGTCGTAGTTCGCCTCGCCGGCCATCTCCTGGATCTGCTGCGAGCCGAGGTTGGAAGTCATCACGATCACCGTGTTGCGGAAGTCCACGGTGCGCCCATGACCGTCCGTCAGACGACCATCATCCAGCACCTGCAGCAGCACGTTGAACACATCCGGGTGCGCCTTCTCGACCTCGTCCAGCAGGATCACGGAGTACGGCTTGCGGCGCACGGCCTCGGTCAGGTAGCCGCCCTCCTCGTAGCCGACATAGCCCGGGGGCGCCCCGATCAACCGCGCCACCGAGTGCTTCTCCATGAACTCGGACATGTCGATGCGCACCATGGACTCTTCGGTGTCGAACAGGAACGACGCCAGTGCCTTGGTCAGTTCGGTCTTGCCAACCCCGGTCGGGCCGAGGAACAGGAACGAGCCATTCGGCCGATTCGGATCGGACAGGCCCGCCCGCGAACGGCGGATGGCGTTGGCCACCGCGCGCACGGCTTCCGTCTGGCCGACCACGCGATCACCCACGGCCTCTTCCATGCGCAGCAGCTTGTCCTTCTCGCCCTCCAGCATCTTGGAGACCGGGATGCCGGTCCAGCGCGCAACCACCTCGGCGACCTCCTCGTCGGTCACCTTGGTGCGCAGCAACTGGGTCTCCTGGCTCTCCATCTCGTGGGCCATGGCCAGGGACTTCTCCAGATCCGGGATGCGCCCGTACTGCAACTCGGACATGCGCGACAGGTCGCCGGCACGGCGGGCGGTCTCCAGCTCGGTACGTGCGCGCTCGAGCTCTTCCTTCAATTGCGCGGCGCCGGAGACCGAGGCCTTCTCGGACTTCCACACCTCTTCCAGATCGGAGAGCTCGCGCCCCAGGCGATCGATCTCGCCCTCCAGGGTATCCAGCCGCTTCTTCGAGGCGTCGTCGGATTCCTTCTTCAGGGCCTCGCGTTCGATCTTCAGCTGAATCAGGCGCCGTTCCAGGCGATCCATGACCTCGGGCTTGGAGTCGATCTCCATGCGGATCCGCGAGCTGGCCTCGTCGATCAGGTCGATCGCCTTGTCCGGCAGCTGGCGATCGGTGATGTAGCGCTGCGACAGCTGCGCCGCGGCGACGATCGCCGGGTCGGTGATCTCGATTCCGTGGTGGACCTCGTAGCGCTCCTTCAGACCGCGCAGGATAGCGATGGTGTCTTCCAGCGTGGGCTCGTCGACCACCACCTTCTGGAAGCGGCGTTCCAGCGCGGCGTCCTTCTCGATGTTCTGGCGGTATTCGTCCAGCGTGGTCGCGCCGATGCAGTGCAGCTCGCCGCGCGCCAGGGCCGGCTTGAGCATGTTGCCGGCATCCATCGCGCCCTCGGCCTTACCCGCGCCGACCAGGGTATGGATCTCGTCGATGAACAGGATCACGCGACCCTCTTCCTGCGACAGCTCCTTGAGCACGGACTTCAGCCGCTCTTCGAAATCGCCGCGGTACTTGGCCCCGGCCAGCAAGGCGCCCAGATCCAGTGCAAGCACGCGCTTGTCCTTCAGCCCCTCGGGCACCTCGCCGTTGATGATGCGCTGGGCCAGACCCTCGACAATCGCGGTCTTGCCGACCCCGGGTTCGCCGATCAGCACCGGGTTGTTCTTGGTGCGGCGCTGAAGCACCTGGATCGAGCGGCGAATCTCCTCGTCGCGCCCGATCACCGGGTCCAGCTTGCCCTGCTCGGCGCGCTCGGTCAGGTCGATGGTGTACTTGTCCAGCGCCTGGCGGTTCTCCTCGGCGTTCGGGTCGTCCACCTGGGCACCGCCGCGCATGTCGTCCACGGCCTTCTCCAGGGAGTCCTTGTTGGCGCCGGCGTTGCGCAGCATCTCGCCCACACCGGCCTTCTCGGCGATCGCCGCGAGCAGGAACAGCTCGCTGGGGATGTACTGGTCCTTGCGCTCCTGGGCAAGCTTGTCGCAGACATTCAGCATGCGCCCCAGGTCATTGGAGACATGCACCTCGCCCGCGGCACCCTCCACCCTGGGCAGGCGGTCCAGCGCCTCGCCCAGCGCGGAGCGCAGCTGGCGCACGTTGGCGCCGGCGCGGTCGAGCACGTGGCGGATGGTACCGCCCTCCTGGTCCAGCAGGGCCAGCAGGAGGTGGGCCGGTTCGATGAACTGGTGATCGCGGCCTACCGCGAGCGATTGTGCATCCGCGATGGCGGACTGGAACTTGGTCGTCAGGCGATCCATTCGCATTGGGAAACCCCTCGGTCAAATCTGGATGAACTGACACCAATGATGGGGGCAATCCCCCGACCTTCAAGGATAGACGGACGGAACCGCCCGCATCAGACAAACGCCAACACCGTCACGCACGAACATCGGGGCGGCGCGCGGAGGTTGCCACGGCCCCTGCGGGGCCTCGCAATGACGGGGGCAGGAAAAAGCACCGTCATCGCGAGGCGCGCAGCGAAGCAGCGATCTCCATGGGTAACCCACGCACCGGGCCGAGCGTCGGGGTTATCGCAGGTGGCCGGGATCGACCCAGACGAGCGTACCCATGCGCCCGGTCTCGCCATCGCGGCGGTAGGAAAAGAAGGTATCCGCCTCGCTGAAGGTGCAGCGTCCGCCACCGGCGACCTGCGCCACCCCGGCCCGCTGCAGGCGCTGCCGGGCCAGCAGGTAGAGATCCGCCAGCAGGCGGCCCTCGGCGCCGGGGCAGAACGCGGCAACGGCCTCCGGGTCGTGCGCGACAAAGGCCTCGCGGACCTCGGAGCCCACCTCGAAGGCCGCAGGGCCAATGGCCGCCCCCATCCAGGCCTGGATGGGCATCCCCGGGCGCAGCGTCTTCAGGGCCTCCACGCTGGCCTCCAGCACCCCGTCCGCCAGCCCACGCCAGCCGGCATGCGCGACCCCCACCGCCGCGCCATCGGCGGTCGCCAACACCACCGGCAGGCAGTCGGCGGTCTGCACCGCACAGACGACCCCGGGCCGGTCGCTGACCACTGTGTCGGCCGCGGCCGCGTCGCCGGCCTCCAGCGCCGCGTGCAGGGTGTCGGCGTTGGTCACGCCGGTGCCGTGGACCTGGCGCGGCCAGGTGATCGGCGCGGCCAGCCCCAAAGACTGTTCCAGTCGACGCCGATTCTCCGCCACATGTTCCGGGTCATCGCCGGTGTGCAGCGCCAGGTTCAGCGCGGCCCAGGGCCCGGTGCTGACGCCGCCCACCCGCGTGGTCTGGACCGCGCGCACGCCGGCCGGCAGTTCGCCGGGGGACGGCGCCAGCAGGGGCAGGGTCTCAGGCATCACCGGTCTCCCGGGCATCGGCGCGCAGGGCTGCAAGCAGGCCCTCGAAGTCCTCCGGTAGCGGGGCCTCGAACGCGCAGGGTTCGCCGCTGGTCGGGTGCTCGAACTCCAGGCGCGCCGCATGCAGGGCCTGACGCTTGAAGGCCGCCACCGTGGCCTTGGCCGCCTCACCCATGCCCTTGACCGGCCGCGGGCGTCCGCCGTAGGTCAGGTCGCCCACGATCGGGTGGCGGATATGCGCCATGTGTACGCGGATCTGGTGGGTACGGCCGGTCTCCAGACGCACGTTCAGCAGGGTATGGGCGGGGAAGCGTTCGGCCACGCGGTAATGCGTGACCGCGGGCTTGCCACCGCCGGTCACCGCCTGGCGCTTGCGATCCACCGGGTGGCGCCCGATCGGCTCCTCGATGGTGGCACCGCTGATCACCCGACCCTGGACCAGCGCGCGGTACTCACGGTGCACGCTGCGCGCCTGCAACTGGCGCACCAGGGCGGTCTGCGCCTCCGGGGTACGCGCGACCACCATCAGTCCGGTGGTGTCCTTGTCGAGGCGGTGGACCACGCCCGCGCGCGGCAACTGCGCCAGTTCCGGCGCGTGGTGCAGCAGGGCATTGACCAGTGTGCCGTCGCGATGCCCGGCTGCCGGGTGGGCCACCAGCCCGGCCGGCTTGTTGATCACCAGCACCGCCGCATCCTCGTACAGGACATCCAGCGCTATGGCCTCGGGCTGCGCCGCCAGCACCGGGGCATCTGGCGCCAGCAGCTCGACCCGCTCGCCCCCTCGAACCGGCGTGCGCGGGCGCGGCGAGGCGCCGTCCACCCGCAACGCCCCCTCCTTCAGCCACTGGGTCAACTGGCTGCGCGAATACTCGGGGAACAGCTGCGCCAGCGCGGCATCCAGGCGCTGCCCGGCCGCCTCCTCCGGCAGATGGGCCTCACGCGGTTCACTCATTGCGCGGCCTCCCGCTCGTCGCCACCGGGGCTTGATGTTGTAGAATCCTTGGACTTTGGTTCATCTGTGAGGCCTCGCCGTGATTTCTGTCCCGCACCTGTCGCGCCTGCTCGTCGTTCTGTTCGTGGCGCTCGTGGTCGCCGGCTGCGCCGGGCGCGAAGACCCCACGCTCGGCTGGTCCGCCAGTCAGCTCTACGGCGAGGCCAAGAACGCCCTGAACGAGGGCAATTACGATCAGGCCGTCGAATACTACGAAAAACTCGAGGCGCGCTACCCGTTCGGGCGCTACGCCCAGCAGGCGCAGATCGAGATTCCCTATGCCTACTACAAGGCCGGCGAGCCGGAACCCGCCCTGGCGGCCGTGGACCGCTTCGTGCAGCTGAACCCGCGGCATCCGAACCTGGATTATGCGTACTACCTGCGCGGGCTGATCAACTTCAACCGCCAGCAGGGCTTTCTCGCCAACCTGTTCCCGCGCGACCCGGCCGAGATGGACCCGGAACCCTTCGACCAGGCCTTCCAGGACTTCGACCGCCTGATCCGCGAATTCCCGGACAGCCGCTACGCCCCGGACTCCTACCAGCGCATGCTCTACATCCGCAATGCACTGGCCGCCTACGAGCTGCGCGTGGCAGAGTTTTACATGGAACGTACCGCCTGGGTCGCCGCGGCCCAGCGCGCGCGCAACGTGGTGGCCACCTATCCCGGGGCCGAGGTGATGCCGAAGGCCCTGGCCGTGCTGCACCGCGCCTACACCGAACTCGGCCTGGAAGACCACGCCGAGAACACCATGACGGTGCTGGAACTGAACTACCCGGATGCCGCCGTCGCCGTGCGCGCCGGCGAACCGGTGGAGCTGGAAGGCGAGGAACGCCGCGGCCTGTGGCGCGTGATGGACCGCATCCCCTTCCTGACGAATTAACCGGGGAAAGCGGCACAACCGTAAAGCCATCCCCGGCCGGCGCCCCGCACCACCTTGGGGGTGGCACCGTCATTGCAAGGAGGCGAAGCCGACGTGGCAACCTCCTGATGTTCGCAGAGCGCCGGGATCCAGTGGTTCCGGACGGAGGTTACTCGCTACGCTCGCCCTTCGGGCCGGCCTGCGGCCGTTCAACGCCGCTTCGCTGCTTTTGTGCCACGTCGGCTTCGCCTCCTCGCAATGACGCTGCGATCCCCCCGCCGTGCGGGCCGAGGCTACAACGCTTCGCTGCCCTCTTCGCCGGTGCGGATGCGGACCACGCGCGACATGTCGGACACGAAGATCTTGCCGTCCCCGATCTTGCCGGTGCGCGAGGCCTTCACGATCGCGTCAATGCAGGGATCGACACGGTCGTCGTCCACCACCAGTTCCAGCTTCACCTTGGGCAGGAAGTCGACCACATATTCCGCGCCCCGGTAGAGTTCCGTGTGGCCCTTCTGGCGCCCGAAACCCTGAACCTCGGTCGCGGTCATGCCGGCAATGCCCATCTCGGTCAGGGCCTCGCGGACATCTTCCAGCTTGAACGGCTTGATGATCGCCTCGATCTTCTTCATGCGAATCCCTTTGGTTGAGCCCGCTGCGCGGGCGCTTGTCTCACATCCGGAAGTGTATCAAACCCCCGGCGCTGCGCTGGAAGATCCGCCCCGGCGCGGTCCGAGGCCCCCGCCATTGCGAGGCGCGCAGCGCCGTGGCGATCTCCATGGGTGGCCCCGATGCCGGCCAAGGCGGACATCGGTGGTTCCGGACGGAGGTTACTCGCTACGCTCGCCCTTCGGGCCGGCCTGCGGCCGTTCAACGCAGCTTCGCTGCTTTTGTGCCGCGTCGGCTTCGCCTCCTCGCAATGACGGTGCGCGCGTCCGGCGTCGCGTATCGCTCAATCCGGACGATACCCCGAGGTAATTGGGTAACGCCGGTCGCGGCCGAAGGCGCGCGGGCTGACCCGCACCCCGGGCGCGGCCTGGCGGCGCTTGTACTCGGCGATGAACACCATGCGCGCGATGCGCTCCACCGTGGGGCCGTCGAAGCCCTGGGCGACGATCTCGGCGACGGACTGCTCCTGCTCGACGAAGGCCTCGAGGATCGCGTCCAGCACGTCGTATGGCGGCAGCGAGTCGGCATCCTGCTGGTCCGGCGCCAGCTCGGCGCTGGGCGGGCGCTCGATCACCCGCGGCGGGATCGCCGCGCCGCACGTGTTGCGCCAGCGTGCCAGGCGGTACACCCACTGCTTGGAGACGTCCTTCAGTGGCGCGAAACCGCCATTCATGTCGCCGTACAGCGTGGAATAGCCCACCGCCATCTCGGACTTGTTGCCGGTGGCCAGCAGCAGCTTGCCGCTGCGGTTGGACAGCGCCATCAGCAGCACGCCGCGGGCGCGCGCCTGCAGGTTCTGTTCGGTCACGTCTCCCGCCCCGGCCGGATACGCCGCCAGGGCATCCCCCAGCCCGGCCATGAAGCTCTCCACCATCGGCTCGATGGCGATCTCGTGGTATTCGAGACCCAGAAGCCGCGCCTGCTCCTCCGCATCCTCGATGCTCATCGAGGCGGTGTAACGATAGGGCATCATCACCGCGGTCACCGCCGCCGGGCCCAGCGCATCCGCCGCCAAGGCCGCGGTCAGGCCGGAGTCGATGCCGCCAGACAGGCCCAGCAATACCCCCGGGAAGCCGTTCTTGCTCACGTAGTCACGGATGCCGATCATCAGCGCCTGATAGAGGTCACGGGCGTCCGCCTCGTCCGGTTCCGGGCCGGGGTCGGTCAGGGTCGGAAGAATGCCGCAGGCGGACAGATGCATGTGCTCGTCGCGGGACCGCAGGACCGGCCCCTGCGCACTGCGACTTGCCTCTACCTGGCCCTGGCCGGTGGCCCAGGCGGGCAGCACGGCGCGGGCCCCGTTGACCGGGTCGTGCACGAACGAGCGGCCGTCGAACACCAGTTCGTCCTGCCCGCCCACCTGGTTCACGTAGACCACCGGACAGCCGGTCTCAGCCACCCGCGCCCCGACCACCTGCAGGCGTTCCTCGGCCTTGCCGCGGTGGTAGGGCGAGGCGTTGAGATTCAGCAGGATCTCGGCCCCGGCAGCCTGCGCCCCGGCGGCCGGACCCGGCTGCCAGATGTCCTCGCAGACGGTCAGCCCGATCTGCCAGCCATCCAGCTCGACCACGCAGGGGGCATCGCCAGCAACGAAATAGCGCTGCTCGTCGAACACCGAATAGTTGGGCAGGACCTGCTTGGCGTAGCGCGCGATACAGGCCCCGTCGCGCAGCCACAGGGCCGCATTGATCAGGCCGCCATCTCCCTGCACCGGGGCACCCAGGATCACGTCGATACCCCGCGCCGCCCTGGTGATCGCCACCACCGCGCGCTCCACGCCCAGCAGGAAGGCCGGGCGCAGCAGCAGATCCTCGGGGGGATAACCGGTGACCGCGAGTTCGGGGAAAACCACCGCGCGGGCGCCACCGGCACGGGCCTGCTCGATGGCCTCGAGGATTTGGTGGCGGTTGTCGTCCAGCCCGCCCACGACCGGATTGATCTGGGCCAGGGCCAGACGCAGAGGCTGGTCCGAGGTCATCGGCGACTCAGGCGCGGGCGAGCGCGGACTGCATCGCGGCGCCCAGCTCGGCCGGGCTCTCCGCCACGGTCGCGCCGGCCTCGCGCAGGGCCGTCATCTTCTGCTCCGCGGTACCCTGGCCACCGGCGATGATCGCGCCGGCATGACCCATGCGTCGCCCCGGGGGCGCCGTGGCGCCGGCAATATAGGCGGCTACCGGCTTGTCGAATTCGTCCGCGATGTAACGTGCGGCGCGTTCCTCGGCATCACCGCCGATCTCGCCCACCATCAGCACGCCGTCGGTCTCCGGGTCATCGCGGAACAGACGCAGGCAGTCGACAAAGTCGAGGCCCTGGATCGGGTCACCGCCGATGCCCACGCAGGTGCTCTGACCCAGCCCGAGGTCCGATGTCTGCTTGACCGCCTCGTAGGTCAGGGTGCCCGAGCGCGAGATGATGCCGATGCGCCCGCGGCTATGGATATAGCCGGGCATGATCCCGACCTTGCAGGCCTCCGGGGTGATGATGCCCGGGCAGTTGGGCCCGATCAGGCGCGTGGGGCTGCCGGCCAGGACCTGCTTGACCCGCACCATGTCCTGGACCGGGATGCCCTCGGTGATGCAAACGGCCAGTTCGATCCCGGCATCCGCCGCCTCGCAGATCGCGTCGGCCGCGAACGGGGCCGGGACGTAGATCATGCTGACGCTCGCGCCGGTCTGCGCCACGGCATCGGCGACGGTGTCGAACACCGGCCGGTCCAGGTGGGTCTGGCCGCCCTTGCCCGGGGTCACGCCCCCGACCAGGCGCGTGCCATAGGCGATGGCCTGCTCCGAGTGAAAACTGCCCTGCTTGCCGGTGAAGCCCTGGCAGATCACCCGGGTGTCGCGGTCGACGAGTATGCTCATGCCACGGCCTCCACCACGGCGCGCGCCGCCGCGTCCAGATCGGCGGCCGGGATCACGTCCAGGCCGGAGTTGGCCAGCGCGGCGCGGCCCTGCTCGGCATTGGTGCCCTCCAGGCGCACCACCACCGGCACCTGAACCTGGATCTCGCGGATCGCGGCGATAATGCCCTCGGCGATCAGGTCGCAGCGCACGATGCCGCCAAAGATATTCACCAGCACCGCCTTCACCGATGGGTCCGACAGGATCAGCTTGAACGCTGCGGTGACCCGCTCCACCGTCGTACCGCCGCCGACATCGAGGAAGTTGGCCGGCGAGCCGCCGTGGTGCTGGATCAGGTCCATGGTCGCCATTGCCAGCCCGGCGCCGTTGACCATGCAGCCGATCGAGCCGTCCAGGCGGATGTAGTTGAGGTCGTGCTCGTGCGCCTGCTCCTCGGCAGGGTCGCGCTGGCGCACGTCACGCTCCGCGAACAGCGCCTTCTGGCGGTAGGCGGCGGAGTCGTCGATGGTCAGTTTGGCGTCGATCGCCAGCAGCTGATCCTCATGGGTCAGCACCAGCGGGTTGATCTCGAGGAGCTGCGCGTCGAGCTGCTGGAACAGGGCATGGGCATTGGTCACCAGCTGCGCCATCGCCTTCGCCGCGTCGCCGGACAGACCCAGGGTGGCGGCGACGCGGCGGCCGTGGAAGGGCATCACGCCGGTGGCCGGATGGATCGGCAAGGTCACCACGGCCTCGGGGCGCTCCGCCGCCAGGGTCTCGATGTCCATGCCGCCCTCGGCGGAGACCACCAGCGCCAGGCGCTCGCGCGAACGATCCACCAGCATCGCGAAATAGAACTCGCGGGCGATGTCCGCCGCCGGCTCCAGCAGAAGCTGGTCCACTGGCAGTCCGTCGGGGCCGCTCTGGCCGGTCACCAGGCGCGAACCCAGCAGCTTTTCCGCCGCCTCGCGCGCAGCATCGGCGGAATCCGCCATGACCACGCCACCGGCCTTGCCGCGACCGCCCGAGTGCACCTGGGCCTTGACCAGCGCGCGCTCGGCACCCAGCGCCTGCCAGGCCCCGGAGACCTGCTCGACGGAGTCGATCACCTGACCTTCGGGGACGGGGATACCGGCGTCGCGAAAGCGCGCCTTGGCCTGGAATTCGTGGAGATTCATGGGCGTCGAGGATAGCGGCGCAGCCCCGGCCCGACAACTGCGGGAGGCGCGCGCGAAGGAGAGTGTTCTTAAGCGGCCTGGACCGGAATGCCGTTACCGGTGCGCACGATGCGGTTGCCGGCGTCGAGATAGACCAGGTCGGGCGTGAATTCGCGGGCCTCGGCGGCCTCCATCTGGCCATAGGCACAGATGATCACGCGATGGCCCACCGCGGCCTTGTGTGCGGCCGCGCCGTTGACCGAAATGATCCCGGAGCCGGCCTCGCCCTCGATCGCGTAGGTGGTAAAGCGCTCGCCATTGTCGACGTTGTAGATCTGGATCTGCTCGAACGGCAGGATGCCGGCGGCGTCCAGCAGGCGCGTGTCGATGGCACAGGAGCCCTCGTATTCCAGCTCGCAATGCGTGACCCGGCCCTGATGCAGCTTGCCTTTCAGCATGGTGACAAACATACGGCGAATTCCCGGCTTGAACCTCGGAAGGGCGGAAAATTATCCGCGATCCCGGCGGATACGGCAAACGCGCCTTCTCGAGTCGATGGTTTTTCACCGTGAAGTGCGCGAAGACACGGAGAAATTCGAGGGCGACTTACAGGCAGGCTGGAAGACAGAACGAGTGGCAAAAAAGGAATGGACCCGGCGTTCGGGGGCTCGCAAGAACGTTACCGATTGTCAGCGCCCTGCAGCACCGCCCTCAGCCTTCAACCTGCCCGTCTTCTGTGGATGACTCTTGAATTTCTTCGTGTGCTTCGGGGTAGCCGAAACAAGCAGCGTCAGTCGGTACGGGTGCGGACGTTGTCGATCAGGCGGACGCCTTCCAGCCAGACGGCGGCCAGGACCACCAGGTCCTGCTCGGCCAAGGGCACATCGGTTGCCGGCTCCATCAGGTCTTCCGCACGGCGGATGGAGAGGTATTCGGGCTCGAAGCCGGCCTCGCGCAGACGATCGCTGGCGCGGGCCTCCACCTCGGCGATGCGGTCGGCGTCCACTTTGGTGGCCGTGCGGCAGACGGTCGCCACCTCGTCCAGCACCCGCTTGAGCTCGGGTGCCACGGCCCGCGCCTCTTCCGACAGCTGGCTGTTGCGTGAACTGAAGGCCAGGCCGTCCGGCTCGCGCACGGTCGGGACTGCCTCCACCCGGGTGGGGATGTCGAGCCCCTGCACCATGCGCTCGATCAGCTTGAACTGCTGGTAATCCTTCTCGCCGAACAGGGCCAGATCCGGGCGCACCAGGTTGAACAGCTTGGTCACCACGGTGGCCACGCCCTCAAAGTGCCCCTGGCGGTAGTTGCCCTCCAGGATCTCCGAGAGCACCGGCACCACCACCTGCACCGGGGGCATGCCGTCGGCGGGGTACATGTCCTCGTCGGTGGGGCAGAACAGGGCATCCACACCGGCTTCGGTCGCCAGCCGGGCGTCCTCGTCGAGGGTGCGCGGATAGCGCTCCAGATCCTCGGCGCGGTCGAATTGCAGCGGATTGACGAAGATCGACACCACCACCCGCTGGGCCCGCGCCCGGGCATGCCGGATCACGGTCATATGGCCCTCGTGGAGGTTGCCCATCGTGGGCACCAGCGCCACGGTACCGCGCCCCTTGCGGGACCACTCTCGATGCATGGCCACCAGTTGCGGCCGATCACGCAGGATTCTCATGGGCCAGGATCCATCCTTTGGGAAACGCAGTTAACTGAAGGTATGCACGCCGGATTCAGGGAAGGCTCGCGCCCGCACCGCGTCACAGTATCCGCGGACGGCGCCCTCCAGGGAACCGCCCTCGGCAAGGAAATCGCGCGCGAAGCGCGGCGGCTCGGGCGTCAGGCCGATCACGTCGGTCAAGACAAGCACTTGACCATCGCAACGCGGGCTGGCGCCAATCCCGATCACCGGGACCCCTGCACTGCGCACGATGACATCGGCCAGGCTCTCGGGGATACCCTCCAGCAGCAGGGCCTGGGCCCCGGCGCTCTCCAGCTGCGCGGCCAGGGATTCCAGCTCCGCCGCAGCCTTCGGGTCGCGCCCCTGCACGCGGTGCCCGCCCAGACGGTGCACCGCCTGCGGGGTCAGGCCCAGATGGGCACAGACGGGAATCCCGGCGGCGACCAGGCGCTCGACCACGGGGACCTCCATCGCGCCGCATTCCACCTTGACCATGTGAGCCCCGGCGCGCAGGAGCGCCCCGGACTGGACCAGGGCGGTAGCGGGATCGACATCGCCAAGGAACGGGATGTCCGCCATGATCAGCGCGTTCTCGCTGCCGCGGGCCACGTTGGCTACATGGTAGACCATGTCCTCCAGCGTAACCGGCAGAGTGGTCGCATGCCCCTGGACCACCATGCCCAGGGAATCGCCGACCAGGATCACGTCGACCCCACAGCGATCCAGCAACCCGGCGAAGGCTGCATCATAGGCCGTGAGGCAAGCGATGGGTTCGCCCGCCTGCTTGCGCTGGGCCAGGGTATTCACGGTAATCGGACGCATGCTCATGCCTCCCGGGCAGTCCGGCATGCCAGCCTCAAAGCGAGATCGGCAACGGGTTGAAGTAGTGCCGCCCGCCCTGGATCGGCTCCAGGAACTGCACCAGCTGGTCAAAGTCGGCCGGGTTGTTCACCCAGTCGATCTCGGTGGCGTTCACAATCACGAGCGCCGGTCCTTCGAAATGATAGAAGAATTCCGCATAGGCCGCGTTCAATCGCTCCAGATAACCGGCCTCGATGTGACGTTCGTACGGTCGTGCCCGGCGGCGGATGCGCTCCTGCAGCACCTCCACCGGCGCCTGCAGGTAGACCACCAGGTCCGGGCGCGGCAGCCCCCCGCGCAGATGGCGGAACATCTCGCGGTAGATCTCCAGCTCATCCGGATGCAGGTTCAACTCGGCGAACAGCGGGTCCTTGTCCATCAGGTAGTCGGACACATGGCGCTGCTCGAACAGGCCCTTCTGCGCCAGCGGCGTCAGCTGGCGCACGCGCTGCACCAGAAAGTGCAGCTGGGTCGCCAGGGCGTGCTTGTCCGGCTCCTGATAGAAGCGATCCAGGAAAGGGTTCTCGTCCGGGGCCTCGAAGATGCCCTCCGCCTGCAGGTGCTCGGCCAGGCGCTTGGCCAGGCTGGACTTGCCGACCCCAATCGGTCCCTCTACCGCGATGAAATCGAAATCGGCAAGGCTCATCCGCGTCCCTCCGCAGTCGCCACGGCCTCCTGCGGTTCCGCGATCGGGATCAGGCTCGCACCGTCGAAGCGCTGCGCCAGCCGCTCCAGCGGACCCACTCCCGGGATCTGCAGCGACGGCGCCAGCTCCAGCAGCGGCAGGATCACAAAGTCGCGCTCGGCAATCCCGGCGTGCGGCACCTTCAGCCCCGGCAGATCCAGCGACTGCTCGCCGAACAGCAACAGATCCAGATCCAGCAGGCGCGGCCCCCAGCGGGTACCGTCCCGCTCGCGCCCGCAGGCGCACTCGATGGCCTGCAGCCCCGCCAGCAGGTCCAGCGGCTCCAGCCGGGTGTGCAGACGGGCCACGGCGTTCACGTAGTCGGGCTGGTCCTGCGGGCCCATCGGCGGGTTACGGAACAGCCGCGAGCGCCCGATCAGACGCGTTTGCGGCAACTCATGCGCCAGCCGGGCAAAGGAGTCCCGCACCTGCGTCTCGGGGTCACCCAGGTTGGCGCCGATCCCGATGAACGCGTGCACGCCGCGGGCAGGCTCGCTGCTCATTCGCCACCACCCCCCGATTCCGGGTTTGCGCCCGCATCGGCGCTCGCGCCGGCGCCGCCCTTGCGTCCCCGACGCCGGCGCCGGCCGCCACGGCGTGACTTGCTCTTGGCTCCAGCCTTGCCATCCCCTTTGGGAACACCCTTGCCCTGGGCACCCGCCATGGCCTTCTGTGCGTCCTCGTCCAGCTCCTGGATCTCGGTCCACCAGCGACACAGCTCGGGGTCGGCATCGCCGGCGCGGGCGCGCAGGCAGAGAAAGTCATAACCGGCGCGAAAGCGCGGATGCGTCAGCAGGCGCAGCGCACGGCCACCACGATGGCGCTCCAGCCGCGCCTGGAGTTCCCAGATCTCGCGCACGATCAGGCTGAAGCGTTTGGGAATGGACACCGTCTTCACCTGACGATCCAGCACCTCGGCCATCGCCTGCTGCCAGGCCGGAATCTCCTGTTCGTCGGCCGCGATCCGTTGGGCCGCGGCCACCTGCACCGGGGCCCAGAGGATGGCCGCGTAGAGGAACGCCGGGTTCACACCCAGGCCCTCATTGATGCGCTTGTCGGTATTCAGCAGCGACTCGACCAGGAACTGGCGGCGCTCGGGGCCAACGTCCGGATCGGCAAAGCAGGCCGCAGCCTCGGGGAACATCGGCTCGAACAGGCCGAGGCGTTCCAGCTCGTCCAGACAGGTGACCGCCGCGCCGCTGTGGAACAGCTTGATCACCTCGTCGAACAGCCGCGCCGGGGCTACCGTCTGCATCAGCGAGGCGAGATCAAGGATGCCGGACTCGACCTCCGGCGCGATGGTCAGACCCAGCTTGGCGGCGAAGCGAACCGCACGCAGCATGCGCACGGGGTCTTCGCGCAGGCGCGTCTCGACGTCGTCGCCGATCAGGCGCAGCTCGCCCGCGCGCAGGTCCTCGAACCCACCGGTGTAATCCAGCACCGAGAAATCCTCGATGTCGTAATACAGGGCGTTGATGGTGAAGTCGCGGCGCACCGCATCCTGCTCGATGGTGCCGTAGCGATTGTCGCGCAGGATACGACCTTCCTCGCTCAGCGCGACCTGGCCTTCGTCCTCGGACTCGTCGTCATGCGGCGCGCGGAAGGTCGCCACCTCGATCATCTCGCGTCCGAACAGCACATGCGCCAGGCGAAAGCGACGCCCGATCAGACGGCAGTTGCGGAACAGGCCACGCACCTGCTCGGGGGTGGCGTCGGTGGCGACATCGAAGTCCTTCGGCTCGCGGCCCAGCAGCAGGTCGCGCACGCCGCCGCCCACCAGGCAGGCACGATAACCGGCCTCGCGCAGCCGATAGAGCACCTTCAGGGCGTTGTCGTCGATCGCCGCGCGCGAGATGCCGTGCTCCGCACGCTCGTAGACGCGCGGTTCCGGCAGCTCGCTGTCGGGCCGGGACGGGGTTGCGGGGTCAGCCTTTGTCACGCGATACCGTATCGGTGGTCGAAAGCGCCGTATGGTAACAGCTTGGCCGGATTCATCCCGTTTTTTGTACCGGACGCGGGGCGGCGGTTTCGCCGGTCAGGCGCCAGCGCCGATAGTCGTCGAGGATACGTCGGTGGTCGAAGACCAGCACCTGGCCCGGGTCTTCCGGGTCCAGCCAGGCGCAGTCGGCAGCGTCATCCCCGGCCCTGGCCTCCCCCCGGCCCCGCGCGATGTAGACCGCGCTGACGGTGTGCCCGCGCGGGTCGCGCTGCGGGTCGGAATACACCCCCAGCAACGCCTCCAGCTCGACCTCCAGCCCGGTCTCTTCGCGCGCCTCGCGTACCGCGGCATTCTCGGTGGACTCACCGACGTCGACGAAGCCGCCCGGCAGGGCCCAGCCGTGCGGGGGGTTGTGGCGCTCGATCACCAGCACACGACCGGGCTGCGCCGAGTGGCGGATGACCATATCCACCGCCAGCCGGGGTGTGACGGGCGGGCCACTCGAGGCTTCGGGGTTGTTCACTCGGATTCACTCCTGTCGCTGCCGTCCTGGCGAATAAAGCGGCGGATCTTGCGCCGCTCGCGCTTGTCCGGGCGCCGGCTGGGGGCGCTGTCCGCGACCGCGCGCTCGGCGCGCCGGCGTTCGCTTTCGGCCGCGCGCCGGGCCTGGCTTTCTTCGGTCTCGGTGTACAGCGCCTGGGCTTCGCGCGCCGGCCGTCGCTGATCGCTCAAATGGACCACATCCAGCTCCCAGACCTGCGGGCCGCGGTGGATGGTCAGGCGATCACCGGTGTGCACCCGACGCGCCGGCTTGCAGCGCTCGCCGTTCACGTGGACCTTGCCGCCGCCGACCGCCTCGCTGGCGAGGCCGCGCGTCTTGTAAAAACGGGCGGCCCAAAGCCATTTGTCGATCCGCAGCCCGGAGCCGGGCGCCCCGTTGTGGCCGCTACCCTTGCCCAAGGCTTTCCCGCGACATCACGAGGGGAGACAATGCGCCCCCTTTAATAGCGAGGAACCGGCGACCCGGATCGGGGCCCCGCCCCACCTGCGGACGCCGAAGACCACCATGAATCTGCCGCATCTGCACCTGATCAGTTTCGCCATCTGTCCGTTCGTTCAGCGTAGCGTGATCACACTGAAATACAAGGAGGCGCCGTTCGAGCTGAGCCTGATCGATCTGGCCAACCCGCCGGACTGGTTCCGCGAACGCTCGCCCCTGGGCAAGGTTCCGCTGTTGATCGTCGACCACGATACGGTGCTGTTCGAGTCGGCCGTGATCAACGAATATATCGATGCCATTACCCCGCCCGCGCTGATGCCGACCGACCCGCTGGAACAGGCACGCACCCGGGCCTGGATCGAGTACCTCTCGGAACAGACCTTTGCCCAGTACCACTGGATGACCGCGACCACCGAGGATGCCTTCGAGCTGGCGCGCCACACTGCCGCACACGGGCTGGAGCGCCTGGAACAGCAGATGACCCAGGACGACCGCCTGGCCGCGCCCGGCTTCTCGCTGATTGATGCCACCCTGGCCCCGATCCTGATGCGCTATGCGCTGCTGGAGGATCCGGACAGCCCCTGGGAGACCGAGGCCTTTCCGCGCCTTGCGGCCCGCTGGGACCAGCTGCGCGAGATGCCGGCCGTGCGGGACTCGGTCCCGACCGACTTTGCGGCGCAACTGGCCGACTACCTGCGCCAGCAGGACGGCTTTGCGCCGGCGCATTTCGCGCCGCAGCTCGACGCGTCCGCCTGACCGAGGCTTCACCCGACCGCCTGCCCCGGTGTGGTCGGACTCGGCCCATCAACCGCCGGGTTGAGTCTGGTCATGGTTCGACATCTGGTGTTTACGCTGGCTTCGGTCCACCGCCTGCCTGGTTGTGGCTGGCCATGGTTTGTCCTCCGGTGTTTACGGTGGCTTCGGCCCGCTTACTGCCACGCGCTCTCTCGCGAGCGCACCGCGAGGCACTTCTTTGCTCGTGCAAAGAAGTGCCCAAGAAACACGCCCGACTGCCGCGACCCCGGCC
>NZ_AQXS01000007.1:0-327941 GCF_000376905.1 Thioalkalivibrio sp. AKL6
TGGATCGCCGACCGCCTGAAACAGCTTGCGTCTGTGTTCGCCGTCGATATCGCGGCCTATGCGGTCATGAGCAACCACTTCCATATCGTTGTGCGGGTGGACGAGGCGCGCGTCGAGCCCCTGGAGCGCGACGAGGTCCTCCGTCGCTGGACGCAGCTCTTCACGGGGCCGGTGATGGTGCAGCGGTATCTGGCCGATCCACAGGGGCTCGGTGCGGCCGAGATGAAGATCGTGGATGCCTGGGTGGAGACGTACCGCTCCCGACTCGCTGACCTGTCGTGGTTCATGCGCGTGCTGAACGAGTCGATCGCCCGTCAGGCGAACGCCGAGGACCGCGTGACGGGACGGTTCTGGGAGGGGCGCTTCAAGAGCCAGGCCCTGCTCGACGAGCAAGCGGTTCTGACGGCCATGGCGTACGTGGACCTGAACCCGATCCGGGCCAGGATGGCCCCCACGCCGGAGGCCTCCGAGTACACCTCGGTCGCGGAACGGCTTGCCCTGCTGCGAGCGACGTCCGGGGATGGAACAACGGTAGCCGGACGCGCCGCCGTCGATCCCGCGGTTCCAGGCGACAGCACTGCGCCGGCGGGACACACCAACGCTACGAGATCCGTCACACGAGGGAACCGGTCACGATCCGTTCCGCACCAAACAGAATCCTTGCAGCCGGAGACGGTCCTGGACGAACTGGTCCGCGCCCCGCTACTTCCATTCGACGCCACTGGCCGCGCGGAGTGCGCCGTGCCCTTCGGCTTCGAGGACTATCTGGATCTCGTGGAGGCAACGGGGCGCGTCATCCGCGAGGACAAGCGCGGCTTCATCCACGATGGCACCCCGCCCCTGCTGGCACGTCTGGGCATTGATCCCGATCAGTTCATCCGTGCGGCTAGCCGCATGTTGCAGCAATTCGGCAGCGCCATCGGAACACCGACCCATCTCACGGCCCGGTGCGATGCCCGCCAAACCCGCTATCTGCGAGGCATGGCGGCCGCCCGGCAGCTCTTCCCTCGGTCGGCAGCCTGATCCCGCCCCCCGGAACCAAGACCAGCCATTGGCCCAGCAATGATTTTGTACATACAATAATCAAATGGAGATTGAGTTCGACGCGGACAAGGATGCCGCGAATCAGGCCAAGCACGGGGTCTCACTCGCGCTGGCCGTGAGCCTGGAGTGGGAGACCCTTCTGGCCATGGAGGATCGTCGAAAGGACTACGGCGAATGTCGCATGCTGGGATACGCCCTGATGGGTGATCGCTTGTACTGCGTCATCTTCACGGACCGAGAGAATGTGCGAAGAATCATCAGCCTGCGCAAGGCGAATAACCGGGAGATCAGTCGTTATGTCCAGATCGTTGACGCTACGTAATGGCCGTCGGGTCTTGCTGAACGACCCGGAAGAGGAAACAGCGATTGAGGCCGGCATCGAAGCGGACCCGGAGACACACGCGCCTGACGAGGAGGAAGCGCGGGCACTGCGGCGCCCCGGCCGCCCCCCAATGGTGGTCACCAAGGAACGGATCACGATTCGCCTGTCGCCGGAGGTTGTGGAGGCCTTCCGCGCGACCGGAAAGGGCTGGCAAACCCGCATGGATGGTGCCCTGAAAGAATGGCTCCGGGAGCATCATCCAACGACGAAGTCCTGAATTGCCGACGCATCGCAGGACGCCAGGTGTTGGACTCTTGATCACTCCCCTCGGATCCGCCCCCTGCACAGCCTTAAAGCCCGACGCGCTATCGAGTGAAACCGACCCGCGAAGTCACACCCGCACCCCGTACTGTTCGATCTCCGAGCGCAGCGTCTCGCTTGCCTCGCTGATATCCACCAGGTCAAAGCTATACAGCGTGGGAAGCTCCTCGGTGCGCTCACGAAGCCGATCCCAATACCGGCTTGTTGCCTTCCCCGAAGGGATCACAGCCAGGTCGATATCGGAATGCGGCCGGGCGGTTCCCTTGGCCCATGACCCGAACCAAAACACTTCAGAAGCCCCCAAGCTCTTCCCTCACGACTCCGCCGCATTGGTGCCCAGCCCGTGACTCGGTTCAGGGGCAAATTCGCATCCTGATCACGGGCTTCCGGCACACGAAAAGTCAGCCACCCAGCACTCCCTGAGCCCGGTACAAATATCGCTCCGTCCGGGCTCGGCTCGCCGCCTTCTCCGGGCGCGCACCACTAGCAAGGCGAGCTCGACGCTTCGGAACTCCATCACCACACGATTAGCGGAACAGGTCAGCGGCCAGTGCCGGGCGGTGGAGCAGGAAACCCTGGCCGATGGCGCAGCCTTCCTGCAGCAGGAAGGCGCGCTGGGGTTCTTCTTCGACGCCCTCGGCGATGAGGTCCAGTTCCAGGGCGGCGGCCAGCGCGATGATCGCGCGGATGATGGATTCGTTGTGGCGGGAATGGCCGATGTCGCGCACCAGCGACTGGTCGACCTTGAGGCGGTGCAGCGGCAGGCGACGCAGATGCGCGAGGTTGGAGTAGCCGGAGCCGAAGTCGTCCATGGCCAGACGCACGCCGAGGCTGTCCAGCCGACGCAGGACCGCCAGGGCGCGCTCGGGGTACTCCATGATCATGGTTTCGGTCAGCTCGACCTCCAGGCGTTCGGGCGCGATGGCGAAGCGCCCCAGGGTCTCGCGCACGGTGGTGACGAGTTGCTCGTCGTGCAGCTCGCGCGCCGACAAGTTTACGGCGATCATCGGGATGTTCCGGCCCGCCTCGTCCCAGGCTGCGAGCTGGCGGCAGGCCGCCTCCAGCACCCAGCGGTCGATCGCCTGGATCAGGCCGGTCTCCTCGGCCAGCGGGATGAACTCTGCGGGGGATACCATGCCCCGGTGCGGATGGTTCCAGCGCACCAGGCTCTCGACCCCCACGCACTCGCCACTGGCCAGGTTGAACTGTTGCTGGAAGTGGAGCACGAACTCGTGGTTGACGATGGCCTGCCGCAAGTCGTTTTCCAGGAACAGCCGATGCTCGGTCAGGGTGCCCATCTCGGCGTCGTAGGCGCACCAGCTGTCCCCTCCCCGGCGCCGCGCATCCTGCATCGCCAGCTCGGCGGCGGTCAGGAGCTCTTCGCGCGTCTGGCCGTCGTCGGGGAAACGCGCCACACCGACACTCGCCGTGAGCACCAGCGCGCGCCCCGCGATCTCGAAGGGGGCCCGCAGGGTATCGATCAGCGACTGCACGAAGGTGCCGAGGGCTTCCTCGGGCGGGCTCTCGATGATCAGGCAGAACTCGTCGGCACCGATACGGGCTACCGTGTCCTCGGGCGACAGGGCCTGGCTCAGGCGCTGTGCAATGCCCTGCAACACGATATCCCCCGCCGCGGTCCCCAGGGTCTCGTTCACGTCGCGGAAGCGGTCCAGGTCCATCAGCACAACCCAGCGCGCCTCGCCGTCCGCCATGGCGCGTTCCACCGTGTGGCCCAGACGGTCCTGCAACAGGGCGCGATTGGGCAGGCCGGTACGCGCATCGTAGTGCGTCATCTGCCGCAGCTGTTCCTTCTGCTCCATGCTGGCGGTCAGGTCGGTCCAGCTGCCGACGATTTCCTGCCCGCCGCGCACGTTATCGCTCGCCACCACGCGTATCTCGTCACGTACGTGGCGCAGCTTGCCCCAGCCATCGAACAGGCGAAACTCGCGCACGATCTCACCATCCTCAAGGAGGCGTTGATTCTCGCGCAGCGCATTCGCTCGGTCCTCGGGGTGCAACTGGTGTTCCCACCAACCAGGACGCATCGCGCTCGCAGGTTCAATCCCGAACAGGCGCTGCAGATTGGGGCTAACCCACAAGGGCTCGAAGGTACGGGCATCGAGCTGGTAGGTCACCGCAGGTCCGCTGTCCAGCACGTGCTCGAGACGCTGGTTGACCGCCCTTAGCTCACTGGTACGCAGACGCACCTGCCAGCGCAGGAACACGCCCATCACCGCCAACAGCATTACCAGAGCCAGCGCTGCGAGCAGAGCCCACATCACCCAGCCCGGAAGGCCCGGCTCGTCCTGCGCGAGCAGCGTGGCCTCAAGGGCCTCCTGGTAGGGCGAGCCCGCCAGGGGCTTCCAGCGCTCCAGATAGGCGTCGATCAGTGCCAGACGCTCCGCCTGTGCGCCCGGCGCGGCCGCATAGTGCAGACCCACCTGGCCGAAGGTGATCGGCGTCTCCACCAGCCCGTAGGCGCGGGCGTGCTGGCGTCCGTAGAAGTTATTGCTGACGGCGGCATCGGCTTCGCCGGCCGGCACCGAGGCCAGCACCGCTGGGAGATCGCTGTAGGGAACCAGTTGGTACTCGAGACCCGGGTTGCCAATTTGTTGCCGGCGCAGGTGGCTTTCCTGCACCGAACCCTCCAGCACGGCGATGCGCCGAGAACCCATGGATTCCAGACTGCCGAACCCCGACTGCGGGAACGCGTATACCTGGCTCCAACCCTGGACGACCGGAATCTGGTGAAAGTCGAAGAATGCCTCGCGCGTGTCGGTCCGGGCCACATCGGGCATCAGATCCAGCCGGCCTTCGCGCAGATCGGCAAGGCATTGCGCCCATTCGCAGGGGACGTACTCGATCTGCCAATGCTCGCGGCGGGCGATGGAGTCCAGCAGGCGGACGAACAGGCCGTCGGCCTCCCCGTGCGCGTCCACGCTGACCTTGGGCGCGTTGTCGTACACGCCCACGCGCAAATCCGGCGCGGAGGCCGCGGAGGACGGCGCCCCAAACGCAACGAGCAGGCAGGCCAACGAGAGGCCAAGGCCGCGGAAAACGCGCATCTCCCGCACCCACCGTAGCAGGGGCCGCCTGGTTCGGGCCGATTGGGGCAAATCCGTTGCGCGCACACACTCTCTCGGGAAGGCGGACTCCCGCATAGTGCCATGCACTGATCGGCAATGCGCGCCCGATGCGCAAGTTCGGCTCTGGCGTCGTCCGAAGCACCCGCCCCACGAAAAACGGGGGGCTTTTGCCGCGCCTCGCGCATTGAGGGAACGGGGCTTCATGCAGAACCCTGACCGGCGACACCCAACACCCCGGGTGCGGGCGCCGCAAACGCAAAAGGCCGCCCCAAAGGGCGGCCTGTCGCAGGTGCTGCAATGATGGAGGCTGGGGTCGGAATCGAACCGGCGTACACGGATTTGCAATCCGCTGCATAACCACTCTGCCACCCAGCCTGTATCGGGTGGGTTTCGGCCCCACAGATGCTGGCGCATCTCCAGAGGCCGAAACAGAAAACCCCGGCGAACCGGGGTTTCAAAAATCTGTTGGAGCGGGAAACGAGATTCGAACTCGCGACCCCAACCTTGGCAAGGTTGTGCTCTACCAGCTGAGCTATTCCCGCTCTTCGTTATCGGCGCGTATTCTACCGCAGATTGGCCGCAGGTCAATACCCGCGGTAACCAATCGCATCTCCGCCGTGCACCGCCCGGTCGAAAACGACCACCTGGTTGCGCCCGGCGTTCTTGGCCACGTACATCGCCGCATCCGCCGCCCGCGACAACGCAGGGCCATCCGCCGCATCCAGCGGGAACAGGGCGACCCCGATACTGCAGGAGATCTGAACCTCGGTCCCGTCGCAGTCGAACGGCTCGGCCAGCGCAGCCCGGATCTTCTCGCCGATTGCCACGGCCTGCGCACGACTCGTCTCCGCCGACTGGAAGCGTGGCAGCATCACCACGAATTCGTCGCCCGCGATGCGCGCCGCCACATCGCTTTGCCTTATGGAACCCAACAGCCGCCGGGCCACCAGACGCAGGAGCCGATCCCCCATTGCGTGACCATGCTGGTCATTGACCGGCTTGAACTCGTCCAGATCCACAAACATCAGCGCGACCTGCTGGGCCTCACGGCGCGCGCCGGTCAGCTCGTGATCGAGGATCTGGTAGAACAGGGTCCGATTGGGCAGGTCGGTCAACGGATCGTAATGCGCCAGGCGCTGCATCTGCGCCTCGGTCTCCTTGCGCTCGGTGATGTCCCGAGCGATGCCGAGGAACGCCGTCACCCGGCCCGCGTCGTCCAGCACGGGCGAGACATTGCTGGTGTGCCAGCGGTAATGCCCGTCCTGGTGGCGGATGCGGTACTCGATACCGCTTTCCTTCTTCCCGGTGTCCGCAATCCGTTGCAGGAACGCGTAACACGCGGGCAGATCCTCCGGGTCCACATATTCGTCGATCGAGTGATCGATCGCCGCGCTGACCGGATAGCCGAGGTTCTCCGTCCAGTTGGGGGAGACGTAGGTGAGCACGCCGTCCGGGCGCAGCGAATAGATCACGTCGCTGGCAGTCTCGACGAAGGCGCGGAACTGCGCCTCGCTCTGACGCAGCTCCGCCTCGAGCTCCTTGCGCGTAGTGATATCGGTGGCGAAGCCGGTCCAGATGATCGTGCCATCCGCCAGCCGACGCGCGGTGTCATAGGCGGACAGCCAGATCACTGTGCCATCGCGGCACTGCATGCGGAACTCCTGAAGCCAGGGCTCCGAATGCTCGACCGATTCCATTGAGCTCCCCATCACCGCTTCACGATCCTCGGGATGGATACAGTCCAGCAACGGCGCGGCATCCTTCTTGAGGGCCGCACGATCCACACCGAACCAGCCCTCCACCACTTCACCCACGTAGGGATAGTCGAAGTGCCCATCGGGCGTCCTGCGCAATTGATAGACAAAACCCGGCAGCAGCCCCTGAAGGGCCTCCAGGGTCTGCATGTTGTCGAGATCAAGATCAGAAACGGGCATGGGCAGTCCACGCGCAGCACCGGGCAGGTGTCCGCAGTGTAGCCCCAAAGCCCCGGCCGACAAACACGCCGCCCCTTACTGCGAGCGCGCGGCCGCCAGCATGTACTGGATCATGGAGACCAGGGTCAGGGCGGCGGCCAGGTACAGCAGCCACTCGCCGATCAGGAAGGTGGGCAAGCCAACAATGGGCTCGGCCCACAGCAGCAGGAAGATCGCCACCATCTGCGCGGTGGTCTTCACCTTGCCCACCCAAGACACCGCCACCTTGGCGCTGCCACCGACCTCGGCCATCCACTCGCGCAGCGCGGAGATCGCGATCTCGCGCCCGATGATGACGATCGCGGCCAGCGCAATGCCGAGCTCGGGGTTGTGGTCCACTACCAGCACCAGGGCCGCGGCGACAATCAGCTTGTCCGCCACTGGATCGAGGAATGCCCCGAACCGACTGGTCACCTCCCAGCGCCGGGCCAGATAGCCGTCCAGCCAGTCGGTCACGCCCGCCAGGGCGAAGATGATGGCCGCCACGATTCCGCCCTGCGGCATGGACAGGCCGTAGAACGCGAGCACCAGTAACGGGATCATCACGATCCGCGACCAGGTCAGCCAGGTGGGCAATTGGGGAAACATGGCAGTGGCTCAACTCTCGTGAAACTGGTCGTAAATCGCCTGCGCGAGCCGGCGGTGAATCCCCGGCACCTTGGTCAGCTCCTCGACCCCGGCCCGGCTGACCCCGCGCAGGCCGCCAAAGTGCTTCAGCAGTGCGCTGCGACGCTTCGGCCCCAGCCCCGAGATCGCCTCCAGGGTGGACTCCTTGCGCGCCTTGGCACGGCGGGCGCGGTGCCCGGTGATCGCAAAGCGGTGGGCCTCGTCGCGGATCTGCTGGATCCAATGCAGCGCACCCGAATGCGCGGGGAGTATAGAGGGCGCCTCTACCCCGCTCAATATCAGGGTTTCCATGCCCGCCTTGCGCTCCTCGCCCTTGGCCACGCCCACGACCTTGATGTGGTCCAGCCCGAGGTCGGCCAGCACGTTCAGCGCCTGGGTCACCTGGCCCTTGCCGCCATCGATGAACAGGATATCCGGTTCCTGCCCCTCGCCCTTCTTGAGCCGTGCAAAGCGCCGGCTGAGCGCCTGATGCATGGCCGCGTAGTCATCGCCCGGTTCGATCCCCTCGATGTTGAAGCGCCGATAATCCGACTTGATCGGCCCTTCCGGCCCGAACACGACGCAGGAGGCCACCGTGCCCTCGCCGCCGGTGTGCGAGATGTCGAAGCACTCCATGCGCTTCGGCGTCTCCTCCAGGCCCAGCTCGGCCGTCAGCGCATCCAGGCGCGCCGTCTGTCCCGCCTGGCTGGCAATCCGGGTCTTCAGGGCCAGTTCGGCATTGCGCTGCGCCATGTCCAGCCAGCGTGCGCGGTCGCCGCGCAGCGACCAGGCCAACGCGACCTTGCCGCCCCGCCGCTCTGCCAGGTAAGCCTCCAGGGTCTTGGCACCCTGCGGCTCGTGCGACAGCAGGATGCGTGCCGGCGGCTCGCGTTCCGCGTAGTACTGCGCCAGCACCGCGGCCATGATCTCGTCGGTCTCGGTCGCCTCCGGCACGTTCGGGAACAGCTCGCTGTTGCCCAGGTTCTGCCCATTGCGCACGAAGAAGATCTCCACCGCGCAGGTCCCTGCCTCCTGCGCGAGGGCAAACACGTCGGCATCCCCCTCGCCGCCGGAGACGAACTGCTGCTCGGAGATCTGGCGCAGCCGCGCGATCTGGTCGCGCAGGCGCGCGGCATGCTCGAAGTCCAGGCGCGTCGAGGCCGCCTCCATCCGCTCCATCAGCTCCTCGATCACCGCCTCGCTCTTGCCTTCCAGGAACTTGACCGACGCCTCGACGTCGCGCGCGTAGTCCTCCGGGGAGATATGGCCGACACAGGGCGCGGTGCAGCGTCCGATCTGGTACTGCAGGCAGGGGCGCGAGCGGTGCGCAAACACGCTGTCCTCGCACTGGCGCACCTGAAAGAGCTTTTGCAGCAGCGCCAGGCTTTCGCGCACCGCGCCGGCCGAGGGGTACGGCCCGAAGTAGCGCATACCCTTCTTGCGCGCGCCACGATGAAACCCCAGGCGCGGGTATTCCTGGTTCGACACGTAGATGTAGGGGTAGCTCTTGTCGTCACGCAGCAGCACGTTGTAGCGCGGCCGGTGACGCTTGATCAGGTTGGCCTCCAGCAGCAGCGCCTCGGCCTCGGTATGCGTCACCGCGACACGGATATCCGCGATCTGCCGCACCATCGAGCGGATGCGCGGCCCGCGGTCGTCGCTCCCACGGAAATAGCTGGGCACCCGGCTCTTCAGGTTGCGCGCCTTGCCGACGTACAGCACGTTCCCGGCCGCATCCAGCATCTGGTAGACGCCAGGCGACTGCGTCAGCGTCTGCACAAAGCGCTTGTGATCGAATCCGGTTTCGGAGGTACTCATGATGGTTTCAGGATACCGGAATTCCCCCGCCGCCCGGCATAGCCCGCGTGCGAGCCCGGCGATGTCCGGGCTATCCTGATACTCAGTTTTTCTCTTGCCTCCCGCCCCGAAGGCCAACGTATCGAGAGGGTCGAGCCATGGACATCGCCGAACAGATCTATCAGGAGGCCAAGCGCCTGCCGGAGCCCCTCTCGCGCGAGGTGCTCGATTTCATTGGTTATCTGGAGGCGAAGCACGGTTTGAGTGACACCCCGATCGAAGACCTCAAGAAGGCGCAGGAGACGACACTGGGACCGATTTGGGACACCCCCGAGGACGAGGTCTGGGATGATCGCTGAGCCGGGGGCCATCGTTGCAATCCCATTCCCCTTTTCAGACCTGACGACCCGCAAACGCCGCCCCGTTTTAGTCCTTTCCGAGGTCGATCGCTTCGGAGACTCCGCCGCGTTAGGGAGACGCTGATCATGCGTTCGAAATCACCTCCGAGGTGCTGACAGAGGGTTCTCTTCCCAAAACGAGTTGGGTCCGGTACTACAAGATCTTCACCCTCAGCAGCCGACTGATCACCCATCAGTACGCAAAACTGGGAGAACCAACCTTTGCAGATATCCGCGCCCACTTTTGCCGCCACTTCGGGTGCTCGATCGCATAAGCAGTTGACCGCCTCGCCGGCACCGCCGATTGCCACGGCGCCTTAAGCGCCTCGCAATGACTGGAAGATTTAACCTCCGACGCGAATATCTACGCGAGGTACGTGCGAATGCGGGCGAAGAGTTCGTTGAACATGGCGGGGGTCAGGCGGCGGGTTTGGGTGTTGTAGCGCGAGCAGTGGTAGGAGTCGATCAGACGGGTGTGTGCGTCCAGCGCGTGTTCGGCGCCGTGGCCAAAGCGCAGACTCGACAGCGGCAGGCCCTTCGCGCGCAGGATGGCGTCGTGGGCGATCTTGCCCAATGCCAGGATCACCCGTGGCTGCATCGCGGCCATCTCGGCGGCGAGGAAGCCGTTGCAGGTGCGGATCTCTTCGGTGGTCGGCTTGTTCTGCGGCGGGAGGCATTTGACCGCGTTGGTGATGCGGCAGTCGATTAGCTCCAGATCGTCGTCCGCACGCACGCTCTCCGGTGCACTGGCGAAGCCGTGTTCGTGCAGGGTCTGATACAGGAGCACACCGGCATAGTCGCCGGTGAACGGGCGCCCGGTGGCGTTGGCCCCGTGCATACCGGGTGCCAGGCCAACGATCAGCAGCCGCGCATCCAGCGGGCCGAAGGACGGCACGGGCGCGGCGTGATACTCGGGGTGCTTCGCCCGCACGTCCTCCAGAAAGCCCGCCAGGCGCGGGCAGGCGCGGCAGTCCGCGGCGAAGATCTCGCTAGGAGGCATCCGGCCACTCGCGATAGGGATTCCGGGCGAGTTCGGTGTTGTAGTAGCGCGGATCGTGCGAGACCTCCTCGCCCAGCCAGTCCGGACGCGGGAATTCGGCGTCGCTGCTCGGCAACTCCAGCTCGGCCACGATCAGGCCCGCATTGGCGCCCTCGAACACGTCGACCTCGTATTCCCAGCCCTCGACGTCCACCCAGTGGCGGGTCTTTTCGACCTGCGGGCCGGCCAGCGTGTCCAGCAGGCGATGGGCCTCGTCCACGGGGATGTCGTACTGGTATTCGTCGCGTTCCACGCCGAGGGTCGCGCTCTTGATGTTGAGGTTGGCGCCGCCCTCGTCCACTCGCACGCGGATGGACGCGCGGTCGTTGCCGCACAGGTAGCCCTGGCGCATGCGCTGCGCACGCACGACACGGTCACGCCAGGCATCACTGGCCAGCAGGAATTTGCGTTCGATCTCGCGGCCCATGCCGAATGCTCCTTGTGTTTCCCCAGGATGCCGAGGACCCTCCCGGTCGATCGCCACGGCGCTGCGCGCCTCGCGATGACGCATCCGGGTGATGCGCCACGGACCCCGGTTACATCCGGATGAGCGCGGAGCCCCAGGTGAATCCGCCGCCAAAGGCCTCGGTCAGGATCAGGTCACCCTTCTTGATGCGACCGTCGCGCACGGCGGTATCCAGCGCCAGCGGGATGGACGCGGCCGAGGTGTTGCCGTGGCGATCCACCGTGACCACGACGTTGTCCATGGACATGTTCAGCTTCTTCGCGGTCGCCTGGATGATGCGGATGTTCGCTTGGTGCGGCACCAGCCAGTCCAGCTCGGATTTGTCGATCCCGTTGTACTCGAGGGTCTCGTCGACGATCTGGTCCAGGGTATTCACTGCCACGCGGAAGACGGCTCGGCCTTCCATGCGAATGAAGTCGAGATCCGGGTTGCTGTCCGGCTGCGACACGCCACCCGGAACCTCCAGCAGGCTCTTGTGGTGGCCGTCGGCATGCAGGTGCGTGGAGATGATGCCCGGGTCCGGCGAACGCGACAGGATCACGGCACCCGCACCGTCGCCCCACAGGATGCAGTTGCCGCGGTCGGTGTAATCGGTAATGCGCGAGAGCGTCTCCGCCCCCACGACCAGCACATGCCGGATCTCGTCGCTCTGCATGAAGCGGTCGGCAGTGGCCAGGGCATACACGAACCCACTGCACACCGCCTGGATATCGAAGGCCGGACAGCCCCCCACACCCAGCTTGGCCTGCAGGATGCACGCGGTGCTGGGGAAGATCTGATCGGGGGTGGTGGTTGCGACCAGGATCAGGTCGAGGTCGGCGGCGCGGATGCCAGCGGCGTCCATTGCACGCTCGGCGGCCTTCAGCGCGAGATCCGAGGTCACCTCGTTCTCGGCGACGATATGCCGCTCGCGGATTCCGGTGCGGTCGCGGATCCAGGCATCCGAGGTATCGACCATCGCCTCCAGCTCGGCGTTGGTCAGGATGCGCTCGGGCAGATAGCTCCCGGTCCCGCTGATGCGTGCATGCTTCACTCGCTTGTCTCCTGGCCCAGGAGCTGGCCAAGCTGCTTGTCGATCCGACTCGAGATGTTCGCCTCGGCCTCGATGCGGGCAATGCGGATCGCGTGCTCGAAGGCCAGCTCGTCGGCACTGCCGTGGCTCTTGATCACCACACCCTGCAAGCCCAGCAGCGAAGCACCGTTGTAACGGCGGTGGTCGAACCGATGACGGATCCGGCGCAGTACCGGCAGTGCGAACAGGCCGGACAATCGAGAAAACACCGATGCATCGAACTCCGCCTTCATTTTGGAGGAGATCATCTTGGCCACGCCTTCGCTGATCTTCAGCGCGACGTTGCCGACAAAGCCGTCACAGACCACCACGTCCACATCGCCACAGTAGACGTCGTTCCCCTCGACGAAGCCGATGTAGTTGAGGCTGGATTCTTCCAGCATGCGGCCGGCCTCGCGCACGCGGTCATTGCCCTTGATCGCCTCGGAGCCGATGTTCAGCAGGCCGACCCGCGGGGCCTCCAGGCCGTCCACGGCATTCGCCAGCACCGATCCCATCACCGCGAACTGATACAGATGCGCGGCCTCGACATCCACATTGGCGCCCAGGTCGAGCATGTGGGTATGCCCGTTCATCGACGGCAGGGCCGTGGCGATGGCCGGACGATCGATGCCGGGGAGGGTCTTCAGGACGTACCGCGCAGTGGCCATCAGACCACCCGTATTGCCGGCGGAGACGCAGGCCTGGGCCGCCCCGTTCTTCACCTGGTCAATGGCGACCCGCATGGAGGAGTCGCGCTTGGTGCGCAGGGCCACGGCCGGCAACTCGTCCATGCCGACCACCTGGCTGGCATGCACCATCTCGACCCGCTCGCGTTCGCTCGCGGACCAGCCGGATATCCCGGACTCGATGGTCTCCTGGTCACCGACCAGCAACAGGCGGAAATCGTCTGCGACCTTCAGTGAACGGCGCGCAGCCGGAAGGATGACGGACGCACCGTGGTCGCCGCCCATCACGTCCAGTGCGATGGTAAAACTGGCAGTCATGCTCGGGCCCGACGGACGACCGCACAGCGGCCGTATTCAAACGCGGAAAGGCCACGGCGCAAACGCAGCCGTGGCCCCGGGACGGTCATTCCCTGGACCTTAATCTTCGTCTTCGTCGACTTCGACGGCCTGCTGGATCACCTGACGACCGCGGTAGAAACCATCCGGAGTCATGTGGTGACGACGATGGATCTCGCCGGTGGTCGGGTCGGTCGACAGAGTAGCGCCCGTCAGACTGTCGTGGGAGCGGCGCATATCGCGCTTGGAACGAGTCTTGCGGCGTTGCTGAACAGCCATGATGCATCTCCAGATTGATCAAAATCCCGTGGCGACGGGAGTGAGCCCGGTATCAAATCGGGCGCAAGTATAACGGTTCGGCCCGGACAATGCCCCGGCCGGCGCTCACGTCATGAGCCGCCCCGGTCCGGGCCGCCCTTCTTGAGTTGTTCGAGCACCGCGAACGGATTTTCGGCGCCCTCGCCTTCCTCGAATTCGGCCCCGGCGGCGGGTTCGCAGTCCGCATGGCGCGGCACCAGTGGCCACGCCAGCAGGATCTCTTCCTCGACCCATGCCGCGGGGCGCAACAGGCCATCCGCCTCGAGAGCGACAAAGTCATCGCCCTCGCTCATGCCCGCCGGCGTGCCTTCCGGTGGCAGCAGCACGGCATCCGGTTCAAGGCGGAATTCCCATGCCATCGGCTGCAGGCAACGCTGGCAGGTCTGCCACAGCTCGCCGGTAATCGTCCCGCTCAGCCGTATCTCGTCCAGCGCCCCGCGTTTCAGCTGGAATTGCGCGTGCACCCGCAACGGGTGTCCCGCCAGGGCATCGGCACGCAACCGCGGCAGCTCTTCCGCACGCAGGTCACCCTCGAATTCCAGGTGCCGCGCACGCGGTTGCCACGGGTCAAGAGAAACGGGGATGCGACTCATAAACGGCTCGGTTGCAAGGGCGCGGAATATACGCGCGCGAGGGCGATCTGTCAAAGCGAAACAGAAACTTGCAGCCGCCCCAAACGACGTCGATACTCGGGTTGTCATCGACCTGCCCGGGGCCTTCCGTTTGATTCGCAAGCTGCTCATTGCCAACCGGGGCGAAATCGCCGTGCGCCTGATCCGGGCATGCAGCGAACTGGGGATCATCTCGGTCGCCGTCTATACCGATGCCGACCGCCACGCCCTGCACGTGAAGAAGGCCGACGAGGCCTACGCCATCGGCCCGGACTCCATGGGCGGGTACCTCAGCATCCATCGCCTGATCAGCGTCGCGCGCGCCGCCGGCTGTGACGCGGTGCACCCGGGCTACGGCTTCCTCTCCGAAAACCCCGACTTTGCCGCGGCCTGCGCCGCCCGCGACCTGATCTGGGTCGGCCCGGATGCGTCGGTGATCCGCCGCATGGGCGACAAGGTGGCCGCGCGCCGGGCGATGATCGAGGCCGGGGTGCCGGTCACACCCGGCTCGGAGGGCAACCTGGAGGGCGTCACCGCGGCGCTGGAGGTGGCCGAGCGCATCGGCTACCCGGTGATGCTCAAGGCCACCAATGGCGGCGGCGGACGCGGCATTCGCCTGTGCGAGGATGCCGCCGCTCTGGAGCACAACTTCGAGCGCGTGCGCTCCGAGGCCACCCGTGCCTTCGGCAGTACCGAGATCTTCCTCGAGAAGGCCGTGGTCAATCCGCGACACATCGAGGTGCAGATCCTCGGCGATGCCCACGGCCATGCGATCCACCTGTTCGAACGCGACTGCTCGGTGCAGCGCCGCCACCAGAAGCTGGTGGAGATCGCCCCTTCGCCACAACTGGACGAGGCGCAGCGCCAGTATCTGGGCGAGTTGGCGGTGCGCGCCGCGCTCGCCGTCGGCTACCAGAACGCCGGCACCGTCGAGTTCCTGATGGATGCGGATGATTCGTTCTATTTCATGGAAATGAACACACGACTTCAGGTAGAACATCCAGTTACCGAGATGATCACCGGGGTCGACATCGTGCAGGAACAGCTGCGCATCGCCGCCGGCGAGCCGCTGCGCTACGAACAATCGCAGATCACCCGCCGCGGCTATGCGATGGAGTTCCGCATCAACGCGGAAGACCCGAAGAACGACTTCCTGCCGAGCTTCGGCCGCATCACCCGCTACTTCGCCCCGGGCGGCCCGGGCGTTCGCACCGACGGGGCCATCTACACCGGCTACACCATCCCGCCGCATTACGACTCGATGTGCGCCAAGCTGATCTGCTGGGCCCTGGAGTGGGACGACCTGCTGGCCCGCGCCAATCGTGCGCTGCGGGACATGGGCGTGTTCGGGGTCAAGACCACCATCCCGTTCCACCTGGCCATCGTTGACCACCCGACCTTCCGCAGCGGGCACTTCGATACCGGGTTCGTCGCGGCCCACCCGGAGCTGACGCACTTCCCCGGCAAGCGCTCGGACCGCCAACTGGCGGTGGCCGTTGCCGCAGCCCTCGCCGCCCACCACGGGTTATAACCCCGGCCACCGGACTGACCATGGATCGAGTTCACATCACCGATGTCACCCTGCGCGACGGCCACCAGAGCCTGATCGCCACGCGCATGCGCACCGAGGACATGCTGCCAATCTGCGAGCAGATGGACGCCATCGGCTTTCACTCGCTGGAGGCCTGGGGCGGTGCCACCTTCGATGCCTGCGTGCGGTTTCTCAAGGAGGACCCCTGGGAGCGGCTGCACCAGCTGAAGGCCGCGCTGCCGAACACCCCGCTGCAGATGCTGCTGCGCGGGCAGAACCTGCTCGGCTATCGCCACTACGCCGACGACGTGGTGCGCGCCTTTGTCGAACGCTCGATCGCCGGTGGCATCGACATCATCCGCATCTTCGACGCGATGAACGACGCGCGAAACCTGCGCACCGCGATCGAGGCCACCCGCGAGGCCGACGCCCATGCCCAGGGCACGCTCTGCTACACCACCGGACCGGTGCATTCGGCCGCCGAATTCGTCGCCCTGGGACGCGAGCTGGTCGCGATGGGCGCGCAGAGCATCGCGATCAAGGACATGGCCGGGCTGCTCACCCCGAGCGCCACCCGCGAGCTGGTCACCGAGCTGGTGGATGCCCTGGACGTGCCGATCCACCTGCACGCCCACGCCACATCGGGGCTGTCCGAGCTGTGCCACTGGCAGGCCATCGAGGCCGGCTGCCGGCATATCGAGACCGCGATCTCGGCATTCGCCGGGGGCACCAGCCACCCGCCAACGGAGAGCCTGGTCGCCGCCCTCGCCGGCACCGAGCACGACACGGGCCTGGATCTGGTCGCGCTGCAGAAGATCGGGCTGTACTTCCACGAGGTGCGCAAGAAGTACCAGCGCTTCGAGAGTGAGTACACCGGCGTCGACACCCGCGTGCAGATCAACCAGGTGCCCGGCGGGATGATCTCCAACCTGGCGAACCAGCTGCGTGACCAGAACGCGCTGGATCACTTTGATGCGGTGCTGGAAGAGATCCCCCGGGTCCGCGAGGATCTCGGCTACCCGCCGCTGGTCACCCCCACCTCGCAGATCGTCGGCACCCAGGCGGTGATGAACGTCCTCGCCGGGGAGCGCTACAAGACCATCACCAACGAGGTGAAGCAATACCTGACCGGGCACTACGGCCGGGCGCCCGGCCCGATCAACAGCGTCGTGCGGCAACAGGCCATCGGCAATGCCGATGTCATCGATTGCCGCCCGGCCGACCTGCTGAAACCGGAGATGGCCACCCTGACTGACGAGATCGGAGACCTCGCCCGGGGCCCGGAGGATGTCCTGACCTTCGCCCTGTTCCCCGAGGTAGGACGGCAATTCCTGGAGCAGCGCCGCGACGGCACGCTCAGCCCGGAACCGCTCAACCTGCCGGAGAACACCCAGGCCGGCTGCCCGGCCCCGGTGGAGTTCAACGTCACCTTCCACGGCGAGACCTATCACATCCAGGTCAACGGCTCCGGCCATCACCGGGAGGACACCCGCCCGATGTATGTGACGGTCGACGGGATGCCGGAAGAGGTCCAGATCGAGACCCTGGACAGCATCGAGACCGCCGGCAACGGCGGCGCCGAACGCAGCCGCGGGGGCAGCGGAGGCAAGAAGTCGCGCCGTGCGACCCGGCCGGGCGACGTCACCACCTCCATGCCCGGCACCATCATCGACGTGCTGGTGGCCGAGGGTGACAAGGTCGAAGCCGGGCAGCCAGTGCTGGTGCTGGAGGCGATGAAGATGGAATCGGAAATCGCCGCACCCGTATCCGGCACGGTCACCGCAGTGAACGTCACCAAGGGGGCCGCCGCCAATCCGGACGACGCCCTGATCGAGATCGACGGCGACGATGGCTGATACCGCACGAAGACTGGTCCTCGCCTCCACCTCGCGCTATCGCGCCGAACTGCTGGAGCGGCTGCATCTGCCCTTCGAGACCGCGCGCCCGGGGGTGGACGAGACCCCGCTGGCGCATGAATTGCCCGAGGCGATGGTGACGCGTCTGGCCGAGGCCAAGGCCCGGGCGGTCGCCGATGTCTATCCCGACCATCTGGTCATCGGCTCCGACCAGAACGCCAGCCACGCCGGGCAGGTCCTCGGCAAGCCCGGCGACAGCGTCCACGCCGAGGCGCAACTCGCGGCGCTGTCCGGGGAAACGGTTACGTTCCACACCGGCCTGTGCCTGCTGGACACGGCCACCGGGAAGGTGCGGACAGGCCAGGTACCGTTCACCGTGACCTTCCGCGAGCTGAGCGCCGAGGAGATCCGGCGCTACGTCGCACTGGACCAGCCGCTGGATTGTGCCGGCAGCTTCAAGTCCGAGGGGCTGGGCATCAGCCTGTTCGCGCGCATGAGCGGCGACGACCCGACCGCGCTGGTGGGGCTACCGCTGATCACCCTGGGAAACTGGTTGCGCGAAGCGGGTGTGGCCGTCCCGCCCGCAGCGGCCTGAACACCGGCCCGGCAACCTCCAAGAACGGGCGCCCCCGCGTCTAGGGAAACACTGATTAATGTACACGCTCGCGTTGGTACCCCAGGTTTTCCGAGACAAGGCGCGGTGCGCAGCCGGTAGTGGTTCTACCGCCAAGGGCCGCAACGCAGGATCGGGGAACCTGGGGTACCAACCCCACAGATCATTGAAAGTAGGGGCTCGGCCGCCCGTTGTTGATGAAAACGGGCGCGCGCACGGCGTTGCGGCTCCCTTGTGCAGAATGACTGCACGGCAATCACCGCGCCTTGTTCGCACGCAAAAGCGACTCGAGCGCGTACATTAATCAGTGTTTCCCTAGCCCCAGTCGTTCCGCGGCTTGTG
Source organism: Thioalkalivibrio sp. AKL6 (assembly GCF_000376905.1). Taxonomy (NCBI): domain Bacteria; kingdom Pseudomonadati; phylum Pseudomonadota; class Gammaproteobacteria; order Chromatiales; family Ectothiorhodospiraceae; genus Thioalkalivibrio; species Thioalkalivibrio sp. AKL6. The sequence goes on from NZ_AQXS01000007.1 coordinate 18,400, forward strand.
CGCCAGGACCTGCACCACCGCGCCGCGCCCGGTGTGGAAACGCCCCTCGATCACGTCGCGTTCGCGTTCCACGGCCTCTTCGAACTCCAGCCCTTCCAGTTCCTCGGTCAGCGCCTCCCGCGTCATCATCAACTCCGCAGTGGGCGGGCCTCCCGTGCCCCATTCGAGTTGCGCCGGTGTATAGGCCTCGAGGATGAACACCCCGCCCGGGCGCAGGCCCGCGACCACCTCGGCGTGCAGGCGGCGCCGAACGTCCGGGGGCAAATGGCAAAAGATCGATACGATCAGATCCCAGGAGTCCGGCTCGATCGCGTAATCGGCAAGATCCGCCACCAGGGTCTCGATCTGCACCCCCCGGTCCTCGGCCAGGCGCTGGGCCTTCTGCAGGCCGACCGCGGAGCTGTCCACCGCCAGCACGTCGAACCCCTGCTGCGCCAGGAACACCGCGTTGCGGCCCTCCCCCTCGGCCAGGCACAGGGCCCGCCCGCGCGGCACGTTGGCCACTGCCGCGCGCAGAAAATCATTCGGTTCAGTGCCGTAGACGTAGTCGTCCTCGGCGTAGCGTTCATCCCACATCCCTGCTCTCCTTCCGTTCCCGGGAATCTGTCCATTCGTGCCGTCTGCCAGGCACTCCTGACGTGGCGCGTGCTTGCGCTCGCGCGATTGCCGGAACCCCGGCTTTACCCTACTCTTGCGCGTCCCCAAGGACTCCAACGATCTTCGACACCATGAGCGAAACCCCCACGCTGCGTGCACGCCTGGAACACTTTATCGAGGCCCGGCTGACCCAGCGCTTCATCATTGGCCTGATCCTGCTGAACGCCCTGACCCTGGGACTCGAGACCTCGGACACCGTGATGGGCTGGATGGGCCCGGTGATCCTGAGTGCGGACGCCATCATCCTGTCGATCTTCACCGCCGAGGTGCTGGCCAAGCTGTTCGTCTACCGCCTGCGGTTCTGGCGCAACCCGTGGAACGTGTTCGATTTCTTCGTGGTGGGGATCGCACTGATCCCGGCCTCGGGGCCATTCTCCGTGCTGCGCGTGCTGCGTCTGTTGCGCCTGGTCTCCATGGTGCCGAAGCTGCGCTTCATCGTAGAGGCGCTGCTGCGGGCGATCCCCGGCATCATCTCCATCATGGGATTGCTGGTGCTGATCTTCTACGTGTTCGCGATCATCGCTACCGGCCTGTTTGGTGAATCCTTCCCGCAGAAGTTCGGCACACTCGGCGCCACCATGTACAGCCTGTTCCAGGTGATGACGCTGGAGGGCTGGTCCGAGGACATCGCCCGCCCGGTGATGGACATCTACCCCTGGGCCTGGGCGTTCTTCGTGCCCTTCATCCTGATCGCCACCTTCACCGTGCTGAACCTGTTCATCGCCATCATCGTGGACGCCATGCAGCGCATGCACGACCGCTCGATGGAGATCGAGCAGCAGATGATCCATGACAGCGTGCACGAAGAGAACCAGGCCCTGCACGCGGAGATCCACGAGATACAGCAGGAAACCCTCAAGCTCCAGGAACGCCTGACCCGCATGCAGACCATGCTGGAGAAGCGCGTGCGGTGATCAGGCGCGAAGCCTCCCGTCCGCTGTGATGCGAACGGGAGGCTTGGTTGCAAGCACCCTCCCACAGGGGCCAGGAAAGGCCCCGCGGGCCCGGCGAGATCAGGCGCTGACGGCGGCTGACTCCACGGCGCGCTCGCCCAGGCGGCGGCCCGTGGCGTTGAGCACGGCCTGCAGGGTGGCGGCCGTGGTGTCCTCGCCCAGGGCGACGCCCACGGAGCGTTCGCCATCGACCTGCACGTCCACGGCGGCCATGGCGCGCGCCTCGGTGCCGGACTCCATCGCGTGCTCGTCGAAATGGGTGACCTTCACCTGCACGCCACGCTCGGCCTCCATGGCGGAGGTCAGCGCCGCGACCGCGCCGTGGCCCTCGCCCCGCAGGCGGGATTCACGCCCGGGCGGGCCCATAGTCGCATCCAGCCGCACCACAGGACCGTCCTTCTCGATCTCGTAACGCACCAGATCCCAGCCGGTAACCGGCGTCAGGTAATGCTTTTCGAACAGCTCGTGGATGCGCTTCGAGGAGACCTCGATCTGCGAGGTCTCGGCATCCTTCTGCACGATGCGGGCGAACTCGATCGCCAGCCAGCGCGGCAATTCGATGCCGTAGTCGCGCTCCAGCACATGCGTGACCCCACCCTTGCCGGACTGGCTGTTGATGCGCACGACCTCCTCGTAACGCCGGCCCAGATCGCTCGGGTCGATCGGCAGGTAGGGCACGTTCCAGTGGCCGCCCTTCTCCTTGTAATGCGCCAGGCCCTTGCGGATCGCGTCCTGGTGGCTGCCGGAGAAGGCGGTGTAGACCAGCTCGCCCGCCCACGGGTGGCGCGGGTTGATGGGCATGTCGGTGCACTCCTTGTACACGTCCATCAGCCGCTCCATGTCGGACAGGTCAATGGTCGGGTCAATGCCCTGCGAGTACAGGTTCATGCCGACGGTGACCAGATCCATGTTGCCGGTGCGCTCGCCATTGCCGAACAGCGTGCCCTCCAGGCGATCGGCCCCGGCCAGCAGCCCCAGCTCGGCCGCGGCCACACCGGTGCCCCGGTCGTTGTGCGTATGCAGCGACACGCAGAAATGCTCGCGGTACTGCACGTGGTCGCAGAACCACTCGACCTGGTCGGCAAAGACGTTCGGCGTGGCGGACTCGACCGTGGCCGGCAGGTTGATCACGACCTTCTGGCCCTGGTCCGGGCGCCAGATCGCATTCACCGCATCGACCACCTCGACCGCGTGGTCCAGCTCGGTGGTGGAGAAGCTCTCCGGCGAGTACTGGAAGATCCAGTCGGTCTGGGGGTACTTCGCCGCGTAATCCCGCACCCAGCGTGCACCGTTCTCGGCAATGCCGCGCACGCCGTCGCGATCCATGCGGAAGACCTGCTCGCGCTGCGCCGGGTTGGTGGAGTTGTACACGTGCACCACCGCGCGCGGGGCGCCCTCCAGCGCCGCGAAGGTCTTCTGGATCAGGTCCTCGCGCGCCTGGGTCAGCACCTGGATGTACACGCCCTCGGGGATGCGGTCTTCATCGATCAGGCGGCGGGTAAAGTCGTAGTCGATCTGCGAGGCGGCCGGGAAGCCGATCTCGATCTCGGTCAGACCGATTTCCACCAGCACCTCGAAGAAGCGCATCTTCTGTTCCACGCTCATCGGGTGCACCAGCGCCTGGTTGCCGTCGCGCAGATCCACCGCGCAGAAACGCGGGGCGGCCGTGGTGCGCTGGGCCGGCCAGCGGCGATCGGACTTGTCGATCGGCGGGAACGGGGCGTACTTGGTGTGATCGAAGGCCATCGTGTTCGTCTCCTGTAAGGGGCGCGGCCTCGCCGTGTGGTCGGGTGCCGCGCTCCGGATTTCTATCTGTGCATTATCCTAACGCATTGTCCCCGGCATAACCTTGCGTTTTTCCCAAATAACGCAATAGTTGCGCACTATCCTTGCGCAATAAAGCCAATATAGAGCAAGATTCAACCATGAAACCCGAACCGCACCGACTCGACCGCTATGACCGCCGCATCCTCGAGATCCTGCAGGAGGATGCGAGCCTGTCCAATCAGGCCCTGGCCGATCGCGTGGGGCTCAGCCCCTCCCCCTGCCTGCGTCGGGTGCGTGCCCTGGAACAGGCCGGCGTCCTGTTGAGCCGCGTGGCCCTGCTGGATCGGCGCAGCCTGGGGTTGGAGCTGACCGCCCTGATCCATATCGGCATGGACCGCCACACCCCGGAGCGCTTCGCCCACTTCGAGGAGACCGTGGCGAGCTACCCCGAGGTCCAGCACTGCTACCTGATCACTGGCCAGTCCGCCGACTACATGCTGCAGGTGGTCGTCCCCGACATGGATGCCTACCAGGAATTCCTGCTGCGCCGCATCACCCGCCTGGAGGGCGTGGACAGCGTCCATTCCAGCTTCGTGCTGCGCCGCGTGGTCGACCGCACTGCCCTGCCACTGGACTACACCCCCACCTGAACACCACCTCAAACCCAGGACGGGTTGACCACGAAGGCACGAAGAAAGGCAACGGCCGGCAGGATGTGATGAGCGAAGCGAAGCGCATCGTGTAGCCATCCCAAGGGTGGCGAGGTTCCCGGATCGATGCGTTTCGCTTCGCTCAACAGCATCCTACGCCCGGGTCTCGACACCTCCTTGGGTTTTCTCCGTAACCCTCTGTGGCGCAACCGCCCTTGACCTTCTTCGTGCGCTTCGTGGTGGAACAAACCGGCTTCGATGAACCTTCTTTGGCTTTCTCCGTGCGCTCTATCGTGCAGTCGCCCTTGCCCTCCAGCGAACCACCCCTGTACTGTATATATAGACAGTAACTGGAGGGTGCCCCGTGTCGCTCACTGCACGCCAGCAAGCCATCTTCGACTACATCGCCGAGACCATCGCCACCCAGGGCACGGCACCGACCCGCAGCGAGATCGCCCGGGCCTTCGGCTTCCGCTCGCCCTACGCGGCCGAGTGCCATCTGAAAGCCCTGGAGAAGAAAGGCGCGATCGAACTGCTGGGCGGCACCTCCCGCGGCATACGCCTGCCGGGCGCCGCCCGTGGCGCACCGGCCGAACTCCCTCTGGTCGGGCGCGTCGCCGCCGGCTCGCCGATCCTTGCCACCGAGCATATCGAGCGCCACTATCGGGTCGACGACGCCCTGTTCCGCGCCCGCCCGGACTATCTCCTGCGCGTACACGGCGAGAGCATGCGCGACGCCGGCATCCTCGACGGCGACCTGCTGGCCGTGCGCCAGACCCCGGAGGCCCGGCCCGGCCAGATCGTGGTCGCCCGCATCGAGGACGAAGTCACCGTCAAGCGCTTCGCGCAGGACGGCCCGAAGGTGCGCCTGCTCCCGGAGAACCCCGACTTCGCCCCCATCGAGATCGACCTCGAGCGCCAGGACCTGGCCATCGAGGGCATCGGCGTGGGCGTACTGCGCGATCTCGACCCGCAGGCCTAGGGAAACACTGACTCATGTACACACTCGCGTTGGCACCCCAGGTTTTCCGAGACCAGGCGCGTCGTGCAGCGGGTAGTGGTTCTACCCGCCCGTTTTTGATGGATTCGGGGCGCAACGCAGGATCGGGAAACCTGGGGCACCAACCCCACAAGCGATTGAACGACGGGGCTCGGCCGCCCGTTGTTGACGAAAACGGGCGCGCGCACGGCGTTGCGGCTCCCTTGTGCAGAATGACTGCACGGCAGTCACCGCGCCTTGTTCGCACGCAAAAGCGACTCGAGCGCGAGCGTGTACATGAATCAGTGTTTCCCTAAGCCATGAGCGCGCTGGATACCCTGCTCGACCACCCGGCGCTCTGGCGCGGCCGCAGTGCGGCTCCGGCCACGGATGCCCCGGTCTGGCCCAGCGGCCATGCCGAGCTGGACCGGGCCCTGGGCGGCGGCTGGCCACGCGGCCAGTTGATCGAACTGCTGGGCGCCCCGTTCGGCTGTGGCGAGACCCGGCTGCTGGTCCCCATGCTCGCCGCCTGCGGCCGCGACGGCTACTGGATCGCGCTGATCGCACCGCCGGCCACGCCCTGGCTACCCGGCTGGCAGACACTCGGCATCCCGCCGGAGCGAGTCCTCCTGATCCATACCGAGCATGATCGCGACACCCTGTGGGCCGGTGAGCAGTGCCTGCGCGACCCGGCGTTCGGCGTCCTGCTCGCCTGGCTGCGCGGCCCCGTGGAGACGGCCCTGCTGCGCCGGTTGCGTCTGGCTGCCAGCGAGAGCCGGGCCTGCGCGATCCTGTACCGGCCACCAAACGCCGCGGCACAGCCTTCGCCGGCCCACCAGCGCCTGCGCTGGCAGCCCGCGGCCTCCGGCCTGGAACTGCACTGCCTGAAGGGGGCCGGCCACTGGGCCCGCTCCGGCCACCCCCTGCAGGTTCCCGAACCACCGGAGGCCTGAGATGGGCCAGCCTGCCCGTCCCTCGCGTGCGGCCACACACCCGGAGCCGGTCCGACAACAACTGAGCCTGCTTCCGGCCGCAGCCCTGCCCGCCACCGCACCCCGGCCACCGGAGACACATACCGCCAACCGCGCCGCACGGCCGCGGCAGGAACACTGGATGGCAATCGACCTGCCGCACCTTGCGCTGGACGCGCTGGCCCGGACGGAGCCGGACGCCGGGCGGCTTCAGCGCCCCCTGCTGGTGGTGGAATCCGACCCTGCCCCCCGGGTGCACACCGCCAACCGCGCCGCCCGCCGCGCGGGCGCCCGGCCCGGCATGGCGCTGGGGGATGCCCTGGCGGTGCTGGATACCCCGGAACTGGTCGAGCATGCCCCGGACACCCTGCAGGCCCAACTGGAGATGCTGGCCGGCGTACTGCTGCGGTTCTCCGACCACGTGCATCCGGAGCCGGAGGCACAGCGCATCCTGGTGGAGGTCGGGCGCAGCCGCCGCCTGTTCGGCGGCCTCGAGGCCCTGCGCCACCAGGCGCGGGACACCCTGACCGAACTAGGCTTCCATCCCCGTATCGGCCTGGCCCGCAGCCCCGCCGCCGCGCGCCTGCTGGCCCGCCTGCGCAACCCCGCGATCGCGGAAGACCCCGAGGCCCTGCGCCGCATCCTGTCCCCGGTTCCGCTGGAGGCCCTGCCACTGGCCACCGCGACCCGCGAAGGCCTGCGCGCCGTGGGCCTGCGCCAATTGGGCGATCTGCTGCGCCTGTCGCGCCCCGAACTGGCCCGACGCCACGGACCGGAGTTGCTGGACCTGCTGGACCGACTGCTGGCGCGGCGCGCGGAGACCCTGCCCCGCTTTGCGCCACCCCCGGTGCTGGATCTGTCCCTGCGCCTGGAGCACGAGATCCACGCCACGGCGACCCTGGCCTTCCCGCTCAAGCGGCTGCTGCGCCAGGCCGAGGCGCAGTTGCGCGGCCTGAACCGCAGCCTGCAGGGGATGACACTGGAACTGGCCCACCGCGAGGCGTGTACCCGCATCTCACTGGAGCGCGGGCAGCCGGGCATTCGCACCGACGAGTGGCTGCCCCTGTGGCAGACCCGACTGGATCGCGAGACCCTGCCGGAGGCGGTGATCGGCCTGCGCCTGCAGGCACCCCGCTTGCTGGACCCACCGGCGCGGGGCGACAGTCTGCTCGCCGCAGACCCGGCGAGCAGACCACCGGCCGATCAGCTACCCGCCGTGCTGGCTCGCCTGCGCGCCCGGCTGGGCGAGCAGGCCGTCGCCCGTCTGATCAACCGCCGCACACCGAGACCGGAGGATGCCCAGCGGCCGCGACACGATCTCGCCACCACCCCGGCCCCCACCGCTCCAACCCCGGGCCAACGGGCCTGCGGAACGGCCCTCTGGCTACAGGGCCCCGAGCCCGCCGCGCCCCCCGACCAGCCCCAATGGCTGGGACGACTGGAAGACGGCTGGTGGGATCACGGCCAGGACGCGCGCCGCGACTACGCTTGCAGCCGCGACCGTCAGGGCCGCCGGCTCTGGCTGTACCGCTGCCTGCGCAGCGGCCAGTGGTATCGCCAGGGTTACTGGGGCTGAGGGGGGGACGCCGCGTCAGCGGTGGTATTCGCCCGCGCGCTCCGGCTGGTACTCGACCTCCTCGATGCGCACGTGCATCTGCCCCCCGCCCGGGCGCGGCCACTCGATCTCGTCGCCCTCGGACAGGCCCAGCAGCGCACTGCCCACCGGCGCCAGGATCGACAGCGTGCCGCCACTCTCGTCCACATCACGTGGGTACACCAGTGTCATCGAGAACTCGTCACCGGACTCGATCACCCGGAACCGGACCTTCGAGTTCATCGTCACCACCGAACCCGGAACCTCGTGCGAATCCACGACATCCGCGCGATCCAGTTCGGACTCGAGATCGGCCTTGCCGGGAAAACTGCCATCCGGAAGCGACTCCAGCAGCTTGTCCAGGCGCTCCATGTCCGTGGTGGAGACAATGATCTTCGGCTTGTTCACTTTCTTACTCCAGAATGCAGAACGCGCCTCCGGGGAGACGCGCCAGGCAAATAATATTCAGGGAATTTCCGCAAACCGGGAAACTTACTCGGGAGACTAGCCAAGACCCGGCAAAAAAGCCATAGCGCCCATCACAGTCCTCGTAAGCGGGAGCCGCACACAGGGAGACGCTGATTAATTCGCACGTCCGCGCTCGATCGATTTTGCTCGCTGACAAGGCGCGGTGAGCGAAGTGTAGCCGAGCTACATAAGCAAGCCGCAACGCGGTCAACGGGCCCATTTTCGTCAACAACGGGCGACCGAGCCCTCAAGGGGTTGGCGCCCCATTTTCCCCGATCCTGCGTTGCGGCGTTTGACCGTAGAGTGACTACGGCGCTGCGCACCGCACCTTGTCTCGGAAAAAATGGGGCACCAACGCGGACGTGCGAATTAATCAGCGTCTCCCTAGCCTTTGCCTTGCGCCCTCACCGAGGCCAGGTCTCCCGCCACGCCGCGTAGCCCCCGCGCAGCACATGCGCATTGATACCCATCGTGCGCAGGCTGTCGGCCACGAGCTGGGACCGGCCGCGACCGCCACAGAACACCACGACGGGCTGGTCCGCATCCGCCATATGAGACTCGATACCGGCCTCTAGCTTGGGCCGCGGGATGTTGATCGCACCCTCGATCGTCCCCGCGGCCGCCTCCTCGGGCTGGCGCACATCCACCAGCAGAAACGGTTTCTCTTGCTCGAGCCAGCGCGCCACCTCCCCTGGTTCCAGATGCGGCAGGCTTTGTTCCAGCTCGCGAATACGCTTCTCGAAAAGACTCACAGGAGGACTCCGTTGGCTGCGTGAACCGCAAGTTTAGCGCGCGCCCGGGTCACAACGACGGACGTACTAGCAGTGGGACCACCCGAAGGGTGAACAGGACCAACCCGACCAGCGCCGCCACCGCACCCACCGCCGTTAACATCGCAATGCCCAGGATCCAGCCGAGCCCCATGCCCAGCACGGCCAGATGCACCAGGATCTGCGGCGTCCAGGCCCACAGCCAGCCACTGGCGATCGGGTGGCCGGTAAAGCGCGGCAGCATGTGCTCGCCAAGCCCCATGATCAGCAACAGAAGAAAACCCAGGGTAAAGCCATGCAGCGCGGCCGGACGCGCCGCACCCTCGAGGAAGAACCCGCCCAGTGGCAACGCGGCACCCGCAATCAGCAGCCAGATCATCGCGCCCAGCACCGAGGCCCGGCTGGAGGCCGACAACCCCAGCCCGACATGGCGCGCGGCCTTCTGTGTGCGTTCCGGGGCCTCCGCCACCAGTGCGGACGCGGCGGTGCGATCCAGCAGCCCGATGTGCTTGAGCTCGCCATCCACCACCACGGCCGGGATCGACCGGATGCGCAGCCGGGTCGCCAGTTCGCGCCCTTCGGGCTGGCCCATGTCGACCACCGCGAAGTCGATCTGTTTGTTTTCCGCCACCTCGCGCCAGATGCGCTCGGCATCGTGGCAGGAGGCGCACCATTCGGACACCAGCAGTTCCACTTTCATGATCCCGCCCTCAGTCCGCGCAGCGCATGCAGTGGATGTCGTAGCGATCGACCCATTGTTTCAGACCGGCAATCGCCTCGGCCCCGGTATGTAGCCGCTCCAGCGCCGCTTCCGGATCGTCCGGGCGCATCACCACGACCCAGGCATCGGTATAGGGGGCCACGTTCACCAGCCCCGGATCGGCCTCCACGGCCGGATTGATGCGCTCAATGGTGCCGTCGAACGGCGTAGGGATGCCCCCCGCCCACTTGCCGGACTCCAGCCGCGCCACCGGCTTGCCCGCGGCGCGGTGCGAACCCGGCTTGCGAAAGCGGAAGTACTGCACCCGCCCCGCCATGGTCTGGGCGGGATCGGTAATCCCGAGGGTAAAGGTGCCGTCGTCCTCCGGACGGACCCAGACATAGTCCAGGTCATAGAACAGGTCGTCCGGCAACTCGCAGCCGTTGTATTCCGTATGACTCATTACGCCCCCTTCGGACCGTAGTGACGCACGGTGAGTGCAATGTTCAGTGCGAACAGGATCATCGCCCCCCAGGCCATCGCCCCGCCGACCGCGACGGTCGGGTTATGAAAGACCAGCCAGCCCGCGATCATCACCAGGAGCCCGAGATTGGCCAGCAGGAACTGCACATGGCCCAGGCGCTCGGAGAACAGCGAACGTCCGGAAAAGCGCGGCAACACATGCAGACCCACGCCATAGATCATCATGGTCACGAACCCCAGCAGCATCAGGTGGCCATGGATGCGCGGCACATTGCCGGGGATCAGGCCGGGATGGGCCAGCCAGAGGATGCCGAGCAGCCCGCCCAGCAGGGCATAGGCGAGGGCCGCGAGGATGAACATCCGGTTCCGAGGGTGCATCAAAAGCTCCAGGCCAGGTTTCGCACAGCATACTTTAAGCTATATTCAATTTACATTGATCGAGATCAAGACGGGGCGCGAGCGCTTCGGCGAAAGTCGCCTGCTTGTTGACCACTCTGCGAAGGTCCGATACCCCATGCACGCGCAACTCCACGAAAGTGTTCCCGGATTCCAGCAGCCCATCGAGTTGCTGCGGGCGTGCCATCGCCGAATCCTCAACTCTCTGGACATCCTCGAGCGCCTGCCCGCCCATTTGGCCGACAAAGGCGCCGACGAAGAGGCCCGAGGCGCCGCGCAACGGGTCCTGAACTACTTTCACGAGGCAGCGCCCAACCACCACGCGGACGAGGACCAGGACCTGTTCCCCGTGCTGCGCCAGCACTGTGGCCACCCCGAGAGTCATCCGCAATTGTGCGAATGGCTGGACCGCCTGACCGCCGAACATGACGAGATCGAGGCCGGCTGGGATCGACTGGAGCCGGCCCTGCAACGCATCGCCGCGGGCCAGCCGGCGGACCTCGACGGGGCCGACGCCTGGATACGCCAATACCGCATCCACCTCGATCTGGAAGAGCGCGCCGTACTCCCCTTTGCCGAGCACCTGCTAGGCCCGGAAGACCGCCGCGCCATCGGTGCCGCCATGGCCGCACGCCGGGGCATCACGGGCGCAGACCGTGGCTGATTTCGTACTCGACCTCCGCGGCCTGGCCGAGCATGCCCACACCCGCGCGTACTACACCCTGCGCGAACTGCGCAGCGGTCAGGTCTTCGAGGTCTGGCTGGATCAGGAACCGAAGATGCTGATGGACGCGGTCAGCCTGCAGCTGCGTCAGGCCATCCACTGGCGGGTGCTCGAAGACGGCCCGCCCTTGTGGAAGCTCGCGGTACAACGCCGCGAGGACGTCGCCCCGGTGGACCTGGTCGACCTGCTGGAACGCGATCACCTGCGCATCGACCGCCTGTTCGCCAGCGCCCTGCACAAGGTCAACGCCGGCGACCTCGAAGGCGCAGCGCCGGATTTCCACGCCTATGTCGACGGCCTGCGGCGCCACGTGGAGGTGGAAAACGACCTGATCGTCCCCCTGCTGGACCTGCCCCGCAGCCCGAACGGCCAGGATCCCACCTCGATCATGCTGCGCGAGCACGACGAGATCCTGGAACAGACCGCGATGCTGGAACACGAATTCAGCGAAGGCGTGGACGAGGCCTGGGCCGTGGCCCCGTTCTTCGCCCTGATCTCCGGCGCGCTGGCCAAGCACGAAGGCCGCGAGGAACAGAACCTGTTCCCGCACTGGAGCCGCGCCCTGCGCGAACAGCCCGATGCCGCCGCCGAGTTGCTTGAACGCGCCCAGACCCTGCTAACGGCACCCGACCCGGCACCCCACAGCAACTGAGCGCCCCGCATGGCTGCGCGGCCGCCGCAGCCCGGCACTCGAGTCAATCCACGGCTTCCCGGGCGCGATGCGGCGCCGACAGGCGCGCCAGCGCCCAAAGCCCCAGCAACGGGCCGGGCAGCAACAGCCACAGGACCCAAACCCCGCCATCCGCCCATAACCAGCCGGTCAGCCAGATGCCCGGCAAGGTCAGCGCAAAGCCGATCGCATTCATCACGCTCAACGCGGAACCCACGGCATCCTCCGGCGCGCTGTCCGCGGCCAGCGCGGAGAACTGGGGCGAGTCCGCGATCACCGTGAGCCCCCACAGCGCCAGGAGGCCGAACAGCAACCAGGGCGACTGCCCCGCAAGCAGCGGGTACAGCAGACAGGCCAGGCCCGAGGTTGCCAGTGCCACCCGCGCCACACGCAGGCTTCCCAGGCCCCGACTCAGGCGCCCACCCCAGACACAGCCCGCCAGCCCCAGCGCGATCACGCCAAAGGCCAGCCACGGAATCAGGACCGCATCGGCCTCCATCCGTGCAAGCTCACGGGCGACCAGCAGAGGCACCAGCGTCCAGAACGCATACAGTTCCCAGCAGTGCCCGAAGTAGCCCCCGGCCACGGCGCGAAAATCCCGCCGTGCCAGGGCATAGAAGCCCTTCCCGAGCCCCGGCGTGCGCCCCGGTGGCGGCAGATGCGGGCCATCCCCCAGACGCAGGATCATCAGCGCGGCCAGCAGGGCCAGGCCCGAGGCCAGAAGCACGGGCACCGCCCACGGGAAATCGAGCGTGGCGCCACGCAGCAGATGCGGGAGCGCGGTCCCCAGGGTCAGCATTCCGAGCAGCCAGGACAGCGCCCAGCCCTTGTACTGCGGGGTCCAGCCGATCACCAGCTTCATGCCCAGCGGATAGACCCCGGCCAGTGCCAGCCCGACCAGAAAGCGCGTCAGCAGGGCCAGCTCCCAGACGCCGGCGAGCAGGATGAAGACGGCGTTGAGCCCGGCCCCGAAAAGCGCCGAAATGGCGAACACACGACTGGCGCGAAAGCGATCCGCCAGCCCCGTGGCGGCGACCGCCAGGGTCCCGGTGATGAAACCGAGCTGGGTGGCCATCGTCAGCCAGCCGATCTCGGCGGGCGACCACCCCAGTGCCTGCTGCAGCGACAGCCCAACCCCGTTGACCGAAAACCACAGTGACGTCCCGAACAGCTGCGCCACCACGATCACCGCCAGCGGATGGCGGCGGATCATGTCAGCCATCGAGGGATGCCGCCCCGAAGGACACCACGCGGCTCAACGACTGGCGCCGCGTATCCAGCGCTTCAGCAACGCGACCAGGGCACCCCCGGAGACCAGGCCCAGCAGGTAGATTCCGACAATCAGCAGCGCCAGTGGCAGGGTTACGTACAGGGTGAGGAAGTTGAGCGTTACGAGACGCAGGTTCTGGATCGCAAAGATCGCAACCACCGCGACGAACACGATAATCAACAGGGTGTACAGGTAACGCATGGGACCTCCCTGGTCAGTCGGACATGCCTCTCAGGTTCCGGCGCCCCGCCGCGGGCGTCAACCGGCCGGGCGGTGGGTTTCAGGCCTCGGCGTGGGTGCAGTGCCGCCGCACCGGACAGGCATCACAGCGCGGCCGCGGCCGGCAACGCTCCTTGCCATGTTCCACGATCAGCGCATGCAGGTCGTTCAGCGCCGCCACATCCGGCCCCAGTGCCACCTCGACGTGCTCGCGCAGCGCATCGTACGGAGCCCGTGCCTGCGGCAGGTCCAGACGCTCGAACAACCGGCGGGTATAGGCATCCACCACGAACACCGGGCGCCCGAAGGCGTACAGCACGATATCGTCGGCGGTCTCCGGTCCGACACCCTTGACCCCCAGCAGCGCCGCGCGCAGCGCGTCGGTGTCCAGCGCGGCCAGCCCCTCGATCCCGCCGGATGCCTCCAGGAAGGCCAGCAGGTGGCGCAAGCGATCCGCCTTCACGTTGAAATAGCCACTGGGACGAATGTGTGCGGCCAACTCTTCCCGGCTCAGGGCCATCAAGCCCTCCGGCGACAGCGCGTCGATACCGCGCAAGTTGGCCAGCGCCTTCTCGACGTTGGTCCAGCTGGTGTTCTGCGTCAGCACCGCGCCGACCATCACCTCGAACGCCGTCTCCGCCGGCCACCACTGCAGGTCACCGTACTCCGCGCGCAGGGCATCCAGAAGCTCGGGGATCCGCACAGGCGCTACCGCTGACGGCTACCGCCCGGTTTGCCACCGCCGCCCGAGCGGCCGCCGGGTCGACCTCCCGCAGGCTTCGCGCCCCGGGAGCCGCCGCGCCCCGCGGGGGACGAAGACTTGCCCGGCTTCTTCGGCGGCGACGAACTCCAGCCGTCCTCGCGCGCCGCCCGGCTGGTGCGGGCCTTGCCCGCCGGCGCCGCCTTGCCGGGGCGTTGATCCCGCGGTTTGCCGCGCGGATCGCGTCGCGGGCCGCCGCGACCGCGCGTGCGCACGGAGTCCGGCACGGGCAGGTCCGCCGCCTCGTACAACCCGGCCACCTCGCGGGTCTCCAGATCCCGCACCGCACCGGTCTTCAGCCCGTGCCCGAGGACCACCGGCCCGTAGCGCACCCGGATCAGGCGGCTGACCGTGACCCCGACCGCATCCCACAGGCGGCGCACCAGCCGGTTGCGGCCTTCGCTGACCACCACATGAAACCAGTGATTGGCGCCTTCCCCACCCTGCTCCTCCAGACTGTCGAAACGGGCCGCGCCATCCTCCAGTTCCACGCCTTCGCGCAGCATGTCCTGGGTCGCCGGCGGCACCTCGCCCAGCACGCGCACCGCGTACTCGCGTTCCAGGGCCATGCTCGGATGCATCAGCCGGTTGGCCAGTTCGCCATCGGTGGTGAACAGCAACAGGCCCGAGGTATTCAGATCCAGCCGGCCCACGGCCACCCAGCGCTGCCCCTTCAACCGCGGCAGGCTGGCAAACACCGGCCGCCGCCCCTCGGGGTCCGAGCGGCTGCAGATCTCGCCCACCGGCTTGTGATACACGATCCACCGATGCGGATGCTCCGGGCGCCGCACGATGCGCCCGCGCACGCGGATCACGTCGTGCTCGTCGACCTGGTCGCCCAGCTTCACGGTGCGGTTGTTCACCTGCACCTCGCCGCGCTCGATCCAGCCCTCGATCTCGCGCCGCGAACCCAGCCCGCGCGCCGCCAGGACCTTCTGTACCCGCTCCGACATTCCCGGAACTCCAGCAACTCATTAAGATGGACGCCACGATACACCAACAGGACGTTGCCATGACCGATTCCGCGCCGGAAACCACGCCCGTCAAGACACCGCTGAACATCGCCGTGCTCACCGTCTCCGACAGCCGCGAACTCGCGGAGGATCGCTCCGGCGACGCCCTGGTGGAACGCCTTGAAAGCGCCGGTCACCGGCTGGCCGAGCGCAAGATCGTGAAGGACGACATCTATGCCATCCGCGCCGAACTCTCGCGCTGGATCGCCGATCCCGCTATCGACGCCGTCCTGACCACCGGCGGCACCGGCATTACCGGCCGCGACGGCACCCCCGAGGCCGTATCGGTCCTTCTGGACAAGACCATCGAGGGCTTCGGCGAGCTGTTCCGCATGCTCTCCTTCGATGAGATCGGCACCTCCAGCCTGCAGTCGCGCGCCCTGTCCGGCGTCGCCAACGGCACCTACCTCTTCGTCCTGCCCGGCTCCACCGGCGCCTGCCGCACCGCCTGGGACCGCATCATCCAGGCCCAGCTCGACGACCGCACCATGCCCTGCAACCTCACCATGCTGATGCCGCGCCTGAAGGAGGTTTGACGAGACACGATCAATCCGGGGCCGGCCCGGACTCGTCGGGCGCGAAGCATACCGGCGAGGCGCGCTCGCCCGTTGGTTCCTCCTCGGCGCGTTCGGCGTCGAGGAGAGCGCCAAGGGCCGCCGCATGGCTGTGCTCGACGTCCCGGGTGGCCGTCAGCAGCGTCAGGCGGCCGCGACGGGCATACCCCAGCAAGCGGCCCCAGGCCTCGGGAGCCGCTCCCAGTTCCGCCCGGTACCGGCGACAGAACTCGCGCCAGCGCTCCACATCGTGGCCGAACCAGCGTCGCAGGTCGGTGGACGGAGCGAGCGACTTTTCCCAGGCGTCCAGCAGGAGCGCCGACTTTTTCACCCCGCGCGGCCACAGGCGGTCGATCAGCACACGCGTCCCATCCCCGGGATCGACCGGGTCGTAGACGCGCCGGATCCGCACCTGTTCCATACGGCGATTACCGGTCCACGTGGGTCTGCAACCAGTACTCCAGCAGGGCGGCGTGCCAGAGCTTGGAGCCCTGGATGCGGGTGAAGTACTGATCGGGCGCATCCAGCAGCTTGTCGATGTAGGCCGGCTGATAGAGGCCCCGCTCGCGCGAGGCGCGCGAGGTGAGGATGTCGCGCATGAACTCGAGGAAATCGCCGCGCACGTACTTCAGTGCCGGCACCGGGAAGTAGCCCTTGGGCCGGTCCAGCACCGCGTCCGGTAGCCGGCCACGAGCGATGCGGCGCAGCACGTCCTTGCCGCCATCGCCCAGCTTCAGATGCGGCGGCATCGCGGCGGCGGTCTCGACCAGCTCGTGGTCCAGGAACGGCACCCGCGCCTCCAGGCCGAAGGCCATGGTCATGTTGTCCACGCGCTTGACCGGGTCGTCCACGATCAGCGTGGTCACGTCCAGCGCCAGCACGGCGTCGATGAAGGAATCCGCGCGGTCGGTCTCCAGTTCGGCGAACTGCTCGCGCAGCCAGTCACCAGTGACGTCGTTCGCCGGCGGGTGACGCAGCATCTCGGCCATCTCCGGATGATCGCGGTCGAAGTAGTGGCGCCGGAAGCGCTCCACCCAGTCGCCATGGCGATCCTCCGCCATCTGCGGATACCAGAAGTAGCCACCGAACACCTCGTCGGCGCCCTGCCCCGACTGCACGACCTTCACATGCTGCGAGACCTGCTCGGACAGCAGGTAGAACGCGACCGCATCCTGGCCGAACATCGGCTCGGCCATGGCACCCACGGCCTCCGGCAGGCGCGCCAGCACCTGATCATTGGGGATCAGCGTGGCCTGATGGTCGGTGGCATAACGCTCGGCGACCGGATCCGAGTATTCGAACTCGGAGCCCTTCTCCTCCGGCTGGTCTTCGAAGCCGACGGTAAAGGTCCGCAGATCCTGCGCACCCTCCTCCATCGCCAGCGCCACCAGCAGCGACGAGTCCAGCCCACCGGAGAGCAGCACGCCGACGGGCACATCGGCCACCTCCAGCCGCTTGCGCACCGCCTGGCGCAGCGAATGCTCGATGCGTTCCTGCCACTCGCCGTCCGATACCGGCTCGGACGGGCGGTGTGCATGCAGCGTCCAGTAGCGCTGCAACCGCTCCTGGCCCCGCGCGTCGATGCTCAGGTAGTGCCCCGGCTCCAGCTTGCGGATGCCGCGCAGCACGGTGCGCGGCGCGGGCACCACCGCGTGCAGCGAGAACAGCATGTGCAGGGCCTCCGCATCCAGCTCGGTGTCCACGTCGCCGGCCGCCAGCAGCGCCTGGGTGTTGGAGGCGAAGCGGATGCCCTCACCGACGCGGGCCAGGTACAGCGGCTTGATGCCCATGCGGTCGCGCGCCAGCAACAGACGCTGGGCGTTGCCATCGAACAGTGCGAACGCGAACATCCCATGCAGTCGGGCGACGATGCCCTCGCCCCACTCGGCGTAGCCGCGCAGGATGACCTCGGTGTCGCCGGTGGAGAAGAAGCGGTGGCCGCGTCCTTCCAGTTCGCTGCGCAGCGCACGGAAGTTGTAGATCGCGCCGTTGAACACCAGCGCAAGCCCGGTCTCCGGATCGAACATCGGCTGGTGCGCGCGCTGCGACAGGTCCAGGATCGACAGCCGCCGGTGGCCGAGGGCGACCCGACCAGAAGCCCACAGGCCGTCGGCATCCGGCCCGCGCTGTTCCAGACAGGGCAGCATGCGCGCGACCGCCTCGCCGCTCGCGCGCCGTTCACCCCAGACGAATTCTCCTGCGATCCCGCACATGATTGGTTCCTTGCTGGTTGGGACTTCTTGGGTTGTGCTTCGTGGCCATCGTCCGACGCGGGCGGGGCTTCGCGGGCGAACCCGCCCCCCAAGCGGCGATCAGGACGATCGCTCGGTTCGAAACGCCTGCTCCAGTGCGTCCATCAGGGACTGACTGGCCGCGCCGGCGCGGTCGCGATCGGCATGTGTAATGTAGAACGGCACCGCATGCCGCGCCCCGGCCTCCAGATTCAGTTCGACCAGGCCTCCCGCGGCAAGATCCTCGGCGATCCGGTCCTCCGGCATCCAGGCGAAGCCGATCCCGGAGCGCAGGATCTCGCAGGCCGTACCCATGTGCGACACCGTCCAGCGCTGGTCCGCCTCCACCCAGCCGCCCTCACCGGAGGCCTGGGCACCCGAGTCCCGCACCACGACCTGGCGGTGCGGCTGCAGATCGCGCCGGGTCAGCGGCGCTTCACCCTGCGCCAGGGGATGCGAAGGGTGCGCCACGCACACCATCGACAACTCGCCCAGGCAGGTCCCGAGATAGCCGGATGGCAGTTCCGGACCCAGCAGGATGTCCACCGCCGCTTCGCGCAGCAGATCCGGCCCACCACTCAGCACCACCTCGTGCAGCTGGATGCGAGTGGCCGGATAGGCCCGCGAGAAGACCTCCAGGGCCCCGATCACCGGCGCCCGCGGCAGGAGCTGATCCACTGCCAACCGGATTTCGGATTCCACCCCGGCGGCCAGCGCACCGGCCAGGGTCTCGATCTCCGCCGCCTCTTCCAGCAGGTGGCCGGCCCGCCGCAACAGCGCCGCGCCGGCCGCGGTGAGCACCGCCTTGCGGCCCTTGATCTCGAAGACGTCCACGCCCAGCTGTTCTTCCAGCTTCTGCACCGCGTGGTTGATGCTCGACGGACTCTTGTGCACCCGTTCCGCAGCACGCGCAAAGCCCCCGGCGTCCACCACCGCCTGCAGCATGCGCCACTGTTCGAGAGTGACGCGGATCAATCTACCCGCTCGCGCTGGTGCCCCGGGTTTCCCGAAACCTGGCGCGGCGCGCCACCGAGCGTGATGCTACCGGCCGGTTTTGGTCTGTCTCGGGTCGCAACACAGGGTCGGGAAACCTGGGGCACCAACCCTACAAACCATTGCATGACACGCCGCGGCCGCGTTTGCCTTCTAACGTTGGGCCCGCTGACGGCGTTGCGCCTCCCTTGTGCAGAGCGAGGGCATGGCGGTCGCTTGCCGGGGCAGCGAGCACCATCGACTCGAGCACGAACGGGACCATTGATGCGCGCACCCCTAGTGTTCCTCGGGGCAGCCGCAGCCCGGATTGTGGGTCCGCGCATGCCATTCCTCGCGCATGCGGGCATAGGCCGCGCCGGTCAGCAGGACCAGGTGTACGGTGGAGGGGTAGATTCGGCCGTCCAGGCGCAGGGTCTCGGTGAGTTCGGGGTCGCGGCCTTCCGGGATGTAGAAGAAGTCCACGCCCTCGCGCAGCTGATGCTTGCGCGCCTTGAACAGACGGAAGGCCGTGCCCTTGGGCACGCCGTTCCATGCATCGACCTGGCGCAGACTCAGGGTCGCATACCCGGCATGGATGATCGGCTCCGGCGTCGGACCGGCCGCGGAACCTTCCTGGCCGTGAAACCGTCCCGCGCTACGAGGGTCTTCAACTGTATCGGTATCCATGCTGGCATTATGCCTGCGCGGACATCCCGGCTCATCAAGGACACCCAATGGAATTTCTTCAGGAATACGGACTTTTCGTCGCCAAGGCCGCCACGGCGGTGATCGCCGGGCTCATTGTGTTGAGTGCGATCGCCGGCCTCGTCGGCCGGTCGCGCGAGGGCAAGCCGGACCGGTTGCACGTCAAACGCCTGAACGATCGTTTCGAGCGGATGGAGAAGACCGTGCGCCGGGCAGTGGAGCGCCGCCGCGGGCGGGTGGAACGCCTGCGCCACTGGGCCGCACGCAAGCTGCCGCGCAAGGGGATTGGGGACTCGACCACCACAACCGAAACCGAACAGACCGACAAGCTCGGTGGCACCCGTTCCGACCGCGAGGCGGATGCCGAACGCCCGCGCGTGTACGTCCTGCGCTTCGACGGTGATATCCGCGCCTCCAACGTCGAGAGCCTGCGCGAGGAGGTCACGGCCATCCTCACCATGGCGCGACCGGAACAGGACCGCGCCATCGTCTGCCTGGAGAGCCCCGGCGGGCTGGTGCCCTCCTACGGGCTCGCGGCCGCCCAACTGGCACGCCTGCGCGAAGCCGGGCTGGACCTGACCGTGGCGGTGGACCGCGTCGCCGCCAGCGGCGGCTACATGATGGCGGCGGTCGGTCACCGCATTGTCGCCGCGCCATTCGCGGTGCTCGGCTCGATTGGCGTGGTCGCCCAGATCCCCAACTTTCACCGCTGGTTGTCGCGCAACGATATCGACATCGAACTGCTCACCGCGGGCGAGTACAAGCGCACCCTGACCATGCTGGGCGAGAACACCGACGAGGGGCGCAAGAAATTCCGCGAACAACTCGAAGAGGCCCACGAGCTGTTCAAGACCTTCCTCGCCCGCTACCGCCCGCAACTGGACCTGGAGCAGGTCGCCACCGGGGAACACTGGTACGGCGAACAGGCCCGCGAGATGGGCCTGGCCGACGAACTGCGCACCAGCGACGATCTGTTACTGGAGCTGACCCGCGAGGCGGACTTATTCGAGCTGATCTACCATCGTCCGCAAACCCTGGGCCGGCGCATCACCTTTGCGATGGAATCCATCCTCGAGCGCGTTTTGCGCAGCCAGGGGCCGGAAACCCGGATGTAAAGTCCACTTGCCGGGGAACGCTTTGGCGGGCGAGAACGTCAATCCCACACGCACTACTGCAACAATCGGAGTCCCCCATGAAACGAAACAACCGCCCACTGACCCGTCTTCTGCTGATCCTGCTGGCCGCCGCCAGCCTCCTGGCCACGCCGCTTGTGGCCGGCGCGGACGACAACCTGCCCTGGGGCTCGGCCGAAAAGATGGACCGGCAGTACGAGCCCCGCAAGGTGGTCTACGACGTGTATACCAGCAGCCCCAGCGAACTGGAGGGCGTACTGGACCGTGTGAGCATGCTGAACAACATCTACGAGGCGGACCCGTTCGAATCGCACATCGTCCTGGTGCTGCACGGTGCCGAGGTCCCGTATTTCACTCGCGACGAGTTCGGCGAGCACGAGGAACTGATGCGCCGCGCCCGCTCGCTCACCCAGGCCGGCAATATCGAGTTCCGCATGTGCGAGGCCTCGGCGCGCCTGCGCGGCATCGACGTGGAAGACGTGCATGGTTTCGTGAACGTAGTACCGATGGCCGATGCCGAGATCATCGAACTACAGCACGAAGGCTATCTGCTGATGCAGTAATCCTCGAGCGGTGTTCGGCCACCCAGGGCCGAACACCGCACACGGGCGTCGTCCCACGACCCGATCACGCTTCCGCCGACCGGTCGCTGAAAATTCTGCATGGGTCGCCTACCTTTTCCGGACGTGATGACGAAACCACCCGGTCGATCGTCGCCACCCGCTCGACGCACCCATTACTGCACGAGGACGTTGTCATGAAGAAGACGCTACTGACCGCTCTGTTGCCCCTGGCCCTGATCGCGACCCCGGCGCTGGCCGCCGACGTACCCGGGATGATCGCCAAGGCCAGCCCGCATTCCGCCTCCGAGACCCTGGATCGGCTGGAGAATGCCCTGGCAGCCAACGACATCGGCGTCGCCCTGCGCTGGGACCACGCCGCCAAGGCGGACGGCGTGGATATCGAACTCGGCCCGACCGAACTCCTGATGTTCGGCAACCCGGCGCTCGGCAGCCACTTGTTCACCAGCCAGCAGACCGCCGGCATCGACCTGCCGATGAAGGCGCTGGCGTGGACCGACGCAGGCGGCCAGACCTGGCTCGCCTACAACGATCCGGAATGGATGGCCGAGCGCCACGGCATCGACGACCGCGATGACATCCTCGATACCATGAGCAACGCGCTGGACAACCTGACCAACGCGGCAATCGCCGAGGACTGAGCACCTGCTCGATCCCCGCCGCACGGGCGCAGCCCCGCTGAGGTTCACTCGCGCCGGGCGGGCGATTGGTTATAGTGAGGCTTCCATCCTTTCCGGGAGCCGACGTGGATCGCCCGTCCCCTTCCAGCCAGACCTCACCCCACATCCGCGACCGGCCCATCCTCGGCTGGCGCGAATGGGTCGGCCTGCCCGACCTCGGCATCCCCGCGATCAAGTGCAAGGTCGATACCGGAGCCCGCAGTTCCGCGCTGCATACCTTCCAGATCGAACCCTTCACACGTGATGACCACGAGTGGGTGCGCTTCGGCATTCACCCCCACCAGCATGATAGCGAGACCGAAATGTGGTGCGAGGCACCGGTGCTGGATGTCCGCAAGGTGACGGATTCCGGCGGGCACACCGGGGAGCGCTACTTCATCGCCACCCGGGTGCAACTCGGTGCCGTAGTACTGCCAGTTGAACTCTCCCTGACCAGCCGCGATACCATGCTCTTTCGCATGCTGCTCGGCCGCGAGGCCATGCGCGGTCGCTTTCTTGTCGATCCCCAGGCCTCGTTTGTCGCCAGCCACCGACCGCAAATCCCTACAGCCCAGCAGGCGCCTGAATGAAACTCGGCATCCTTTCGCGCAACAGCAAACTCTATTCCACCCGACGCCTGGTCGAGGCGGCCGAACAGCGCGGCCACGAGGTCCGTGTGGTGGATCCGTTGCGCTGCTACATGAACATCACCGCGCACAGCCCGCAGATCCACTACAAGGGCGACATCCTCGACCAGTTCAACGCGGTCATCCCGCGGATCGGGGCATCGATCACCTTCTACGGGACCGCCATCCTGCGCCAGTTCGAGATGATGAACGTCTACCCGTTGAACGAGTCGGTGGCCATCTCGCGTTCGCGCGACAAACTGCGCAGCCTGCAGTTGCTCTCGCGCCGCGGCATCGGCCTGCCGGTGACCGGGTTTGCCCACTCGCCGGACGACATCGATGACCTGCTGGCGACCGTGGGCGGCGCGCCCTGCGTGATCAAGCTGCTGGAAGGCACGCAGGGGCTGGGCGTGGTGCTCGCCGAGACCAAGCAGGCGGCCGAGAGCGTGATCCAGGCCTTCATGGGCCTGAAGCAGCACATCCTGGTGCAGGAGTACATCCAGGAGGCCAAGGGCTCGGATATCCGCTGCTTCGTGATCGGCGACAAGGTGGTCGCAGCAATGAAGCGCCAGGCCAAGGACGGCGAGTTCCGCTCCAACCTGCACCGCGGCGGCAGCGCCTCCCTGTGCCGCATCACCCCGGAAGAACGTGCCACCGCGGTACGCGCGGCCAAGGTCATGGGCCTGAACGTCTGTGGCGTGGATCTGCTGCGCTCCAACCATGGCGCGGTGGTGATGGAGGTGAACTCCTCGCCCGGCCTGGAGGGCATCGAGAATGCCTCGGGCAAGGACGTGGCGGGCATGATCATCGAGTTCATCGAGAAGAACGCCAAGCCCAACCGGACGAAGACCAAAGGGAGCGGCTAGTGTCCTCGAGTCGCAAGGCTACACGTCACTCGCAGCGGGTGGACCGCACGCAAGAGCGACCCGCGCGTGCGTATGCACATTGTTCGGTGGCTCCCTGATGCCCGGCATACCCCGGTCGCTGCGCAACAAGCCGATCACCATTGGTGGCACCACCGTCCGCCCCGGCGAGCGGCGCACGGTGGAGCTGGAACTGGGAGCGCTGTACACCCACACCCCGACCAACATGCCGGTACAGGTGCTGTGCGGTCGGCGCAAAGGGCCCGTGCTGTTTGTCAGCGCCGCCATCCACGGCGACGAGATCAACGGCGTCGAGATCATCCGCCGCCTGCTGAAAGTCCCGGCCCTGCGGCGCATAAAGGGAAGCCTGATTGCCATCCCTGTGGTCAACATGCACGGCTTCATCAACCAGAGCCGCTACCTGCCCGACCGGCGTGACCTGAACCGCTGTTTCCCCGGCTCGCAGAAGGGCTCACTGGGGGCTCGCGTTGCGCGCCTGTTCATGCGCGAAATCGTGCAGAACAGTACCCATGGCATCGACCTGCACACCGGCGCCATCCACCGCTCCAACCTGCCGCAGATCCGCGCCAACCTCGATCACGCCGAGACCCTCGATCTGGCGCGCGCCTTCGGGGCCCCGGTGATTCTCAACTCGGCCCTGCGCGACGGCTCCCTGCGCGAGGCCGCCGCGGAACGGGAAGTCCCCATCCTGCTGTACGAGGCCGGCGAGGCCCTGCGCTTCGACGAGCTCTCCATCCGCGGCGGGGTGCACGGCATCATCGAGGTGATGCGCCATCTGGGCATGCTGCCGGCCGTACGCCGGCGCCCGCGCAAGGAACCCATCATGGCGCGCACCAGCGGCTGGGTCCGCGCGCCCCAAAGCGGCATCCTGCGCACCTTCGTGCGCCACGGGGACCGCGTGGTCCGCGACCAGACCCGCCTGGCGATCATCTCCGACCCGTTTGGCGAAACCGAGACCGAGATCCTCGCCCCGGCCTCCGGCATCATCATTGGTCAGCTCAACCTGCCCCTGATCAACGAAGGGGACGCACTGTTCCACATTGCCCAGTTCAACCGTACGGACCTCGCCGTGGAACGCCTGGAGACCTTTCAGGAAAACCTGGAGGCCAGCGACTACCCCTACGCCGATCAGCAGCGGCTCGAGACACCCTGAAGGAGACGCTGAGGGACACGCCGGGGCGCGGCTCTTGCGCCGGCTATCCGGCTCAGTGGCCGATGTCCTCGTGCCACAGCTCGGGGTGCGTCTCGATAAACGAACGCATCAGTTCGCGGCAGCCCGGGTCCTGGACTACGTCCACCTGGATGCCGTGACCGCGTAACCACGCCTCCTCCCCCAGGAACGACTCGTTCTCCCCGATCACCACTCGCGGAATGCCGTAGAGGACGATCGCGCCGCTACACATCGCGCAGGGCGAGAGCGTGGTGTAGAGCGTGCATTCACGATACACCTGCGCCGACTGCCGGCCGGCCTTCTCCAGCGCATCCATCTCCGCATGCAGGATCGCGCTGCCCTGCTGCACTCGCCGGTTGTGCCCGCGCCCAATCACCTCGCCCCGGTGCACCAGCACCGACCCGATCGGGATCCCCGCCTCGCCCAGCCCCGTACGCGCTTCGTCGAGCGCCATCTCCAGAAACGGATCCATCGTCGTCACCCAGTTGTCGCAACGAACTCAGGCTGACGGTAGACGATGTGGCATTGCAAGATCGATCCGACCCACGCGTGAGACGCTGATGGAGCGGACGTCAGATGTGGGCGCTGAACTGGCCCCGCCGCGGCTGGCCGAGCAGATGGAGGAAATCCGTTTCGCGCAGCCGGACGAGCGACTCGTGATCGCCAGCCTCGAAATACACGTTGCGCGGTTCCAGCATACTGTCATCAAGCAGGGTTTCCAGCCCGTAAGCGGCACCCAGAGCGGGGATTGCGCCGCGTTCGCAGTCAGCAAAGACGCTGGCCACCTCGTCCTCGGTAGCCAGGCCCACGTGCTCGCCCAACAACCGGTGCAACTGCCCCAGTTTTACGCGGCGCGTGGCCGGCACGACGGCCAATCGGTACTGTCCATCCTCCTCGACCAGCAACACCGCCTTGGCCACGGCGTCGCCCGGGACATGGGCCGCCTCGGCCGTGCGGCTGGCCGAATTCGAATGCGGATGGGGCACCAGCTGGTAGGTCACCGCATGTTCGTCCAGAAAGTTGTTCAGGGTCCTGGGGATACTCATGGCGCACCCTCCGCAGTGTCTTCCTTCGACTATAGACCCCATCGGGATCGCCCACGTCTGCACGGATCGAGCAGGTCGGTACAATCAGGCACATGACTGCCTTTTCCGTACTCGACCTGGCCCCGATCACCGCTGACCGGGACGCCACCCACGCCTTGCACAACACCCTCGATCTTGCGCAACACGCCGAGGCCCTCGGCTTCCAGCGCTACTGGCTGGCGGAACACCACAACATGCCCGGCATCGCCAGCGCAGCCACGGCGGTGGTGATCGGCCAGGTGGCAGCCGCCACACAGCGCATTCGGGTGGGTGCCGGCGGCATCATGCTGCCCAACCACGCCCCGCTGGTGGTCGCCGAACAGTTCGGCACCCTGAACGCGCTGTACCCGGGCCGCATCGACCTCGGGCTG
The DNA here is from genome assembly GCF_000376905.1 of Thioalkalivibrio sp. AKL6. Classification (NCBI taxonomy): domain Bacteria; kingdom Pseudomonadati; phylum Pseudomonadota; class Gammaproteobacteria; order Chromatiales; family Ectothiorhodospiraceae; genus Thioalkalivibrio; species Thioalkalivibrio sp. AKL6. The sequence goes on from NZ_AQXS01000007.1 coordinate 44,416, forward strand.
GGGCGCGCACCCGGCACCGACCCGACCACCGCGCGCGCCCTGCGCCGGGCCCCGGATATCGACCCGGACCAGTTCCCACGTGACGTCGCCGAGGTCCTGAGCTATTTCGACGACCCCCAGCCGGACCAGGTGATCCGCGCCATCCCCGGCGCCGGCCAGCACGTGCCCGTCTGGATCCTCGGTTCCAGCCTGTTCGGTGCCCAGCTGGCCGCGCAGATGGGCCTGCCGTATGCGTTTGCCTCGCACTTCGCCCCCGGGCATTTGATGAACGCACTGGAGCTGTACCGCAGCCAGTTCCGGCCTTCCGCATGGCTGGAGCGCCCCTATGCGATGCTCGGCTACAACGTGTATGCCGCCGACAGCGACGCCGCGGCGCGGACCCTGGCCAGTTCCATGGAACAGGCCTTTGTCAGCCTGCGGCGGGGTCGGCCCGAACCGATCCAGCCGCCCATCGAGGGCTACCGCGAACGCCTCGACCGCGCCGAACGCGCGATCGTCGAACAGACCATGGCCTGTTCCGCGATCGGCGCGCCGGATACGGTCGAAGAGGAGATCCGCCGGTTTCTCGAGCAGACCGGCGCCGACGAGCTGATCGTGACCACCTCCACCTTCGACCATGCGGCGCGCCGGCGCTCGCTGGAACTGACCGCGGAGGTGCGCGACCGCATCGCTAGATAAGCACGGGTCGCCGGTTCACCTGACCGGAATGCGTACCCTATGCTTGAGACAAGGGCCGTAGTAGCCGAGACCATTCAGCACGGGAGAGACACATGCGCGTCAAGGTTCGCGGCGTCACCATCGAATGCACCATGGGCGACATCGCCGCCCAGCGCGACATGGACGCGGTCGTCAATGCCGCCAACGCCTGGCTGCGGCCCGGCGGCGGCGTGGCCGGGGCCATCCACCGCGCTGCGGGGCCCGGCCTGGAGCGTGAATGCCAGCCGCTGGCCCCAATCGAGCCCGGCCAGGCCGTACTGACCGATGCCCACAACCTGCCCAATCGCTTCGTGATCCACTGCCTGGGACCGGTCTACGGGCACGACGAACCGGCCAGCCGGTTGCTGGCTGCCTGCTATCGCAACGCCCTCACCCGCGCCGAAGAGGCCGGGGCCTACAGCATCGCATTTCCCGCGCTGTCCACCGGGGCCTTCGGCTACCCCGTCGAGGAAGCCGCGCGCATCGCCCTGGAAACCGTGATCGCCGCCACCCCCAGACTGGATGCCGTCGGCCATGTCCGCTTCGTGCTGCACACCAAGGGTGATCACGACATCCACGTCCGGATCCTGGAGGAACTGACCGCATGATCGCGGCCGGGCGCAGCGCAACCCCAAGCGACGATGGCCTGGCGCTCTTCACCGACTTCTACGAGCTCTCCATGCTCCAGGCCTATTTCGAAGAAGGCCTGTACGAGGCAGCGGTCTTCAGCCTGTTCGTACGCCGCCTGCCGCAACGGCGCAACTATCTCCTGGCCTGCGGACTCGATACGGTGCTGGAACAACTCGAAGGCCTCCGTTTCGAGCCGTCGGATCTCGACTACCTGGCCGGCCTCGACCGCTTCTCCGAACGGTTCCTGCGCTGGCTGGAGGCTTTCCGCTTCACCGGTACGGTCCGCGCCATGCCCGAGGGCACCCCGGTCTTCGCCAACGAGCCCATCCTCGAGGTCACCGCGCCACTCCCCGAGGCCCAGCTGATCGAGACCCTGGTGATGAACCAGATTCATCTGCAAACGGTGCAGGCCAGCAAGGCCGCCCGCCTGGTGGCCACGGCCGACGGGCGGCCGGTGGTCGATTTCGGGGCGCGCCGCATGCACGGGCTGGATGCTGCCTTGAAGGGTGCACGCGCCTTCCATATCGCGGGCGTCGCCAGCACCTCCAATGTACTGGCAGGCAAGCAGTACGGCGTACCGGTGAGTGGCACCATGGCCCACAGCTACATCCAGGCGCACCATGACGAAGCCGAGGCCTTCGGCGCCTTTGCCCGTCTCTATCCGGAAACGGTGCTGCTGGTCGATACCTACGACACCCTCGAAGGGGTGCGCCGGGTCATCGAGCTGAGCGGTGAGCTGGGCGATGACTTCCGCGTACACGCCGTCCGCCTCGACTCCGGCGACCTGGGAGAACTGGCCCGCCAGGCACGGCGGATGCTGGATGAAGCAGGCCTGCAACAGGTCGGGATCTTCGCCAGCGGCGGGCTCGACGAACACCGGATTGCCGAGCTACTGGCACACGGCGCACCGATCGATGCCTTCGGGGTCGGCACCAGCATGGGCATTGCCCCCGATGCCCCCGACCTGGACATTGCCTACAAGCTGGCCGAATACGCCGGCGAAGGGCGTCTCAAGCTCTCCAGCGGAAAGCCCATCCTGCCCGGTGCCAAGCAGATCTATCGCCGCCGGGAAGGCAACCGGTTCGCGGGCGACACCATCGGGCGCCAGGACGAGAGCCAGCCCGGGGAGCCGCTGCTGCAGCCCGTGATGCGTGACGGCCAGCGCCTGCCGGGCCATTCCCGTGACCTGGATACACTGCGCGAATATGCCCGGGCGCAGCTGGAACAACTGCCCCCCGGGATCCGCGCCATCGAGCCCGCCGAAACGCCGTATCCCGTAGCCATCAGTCCCGCGCTGCAGGCACACCAGGATGCAGTGACCCGCACCATCCAGGCCCGCTACGCCGCATCGGGTCGAACGTCCGAAACTGGAGACGGAGACCACTCAAATGACTGACGATCCGCGCAATCACCTGCAAGCCGGCGACGCCCTGCTGGTGATCCACGTACAGAACGACTTCTGCCCCGGCGGCGCGCTGGCTATCGAGCACGGGGATACCGTGATCCCGGTACTCAACCGCTGGCTGGAGGCGGCCGCCGCGCTGGATATTCCGGTGTATGCCTCGCGCGACTGGCACCCAGCCGGGCATGCGAGCTTCGTGGAACAAGGCGGGCCCTGGCCCCCGCACTGCCTGCAAGATTCGCCCGGGGCCCGCTTCCACGCGGACCTGGCCCTGCCGGCCGGCACCGTCAAGGTCACCACGGGGGTACGCTTCGACCAGGACCAGTACTCCGCCTTCGACCAGACCGGGCTGGCGGGCGAACTGCGCAACCGGGGTATAAAACGCATCTGGATGGGCGGACTGGCCCTGGACGTATGCGTTGCGGCGACCGCTTTGGGCGCACGCGAGGAAGGATTTGACGTTCACCTGATCCCGTATGCCTCGCTGCCGATTTCGCCGCAGGGCGGCACGGAGGCGCGCGCGAAGATGAAGGCAGCGGGCGTGGAGATCGCCGAGCATGGCTGAACCCGGCAAGATGCCCGTGCAGTTGATCTCGGTCGAGGAGGTGGTCAGCGCCGCCGACGACCTGGCACGCCAAATACGGGCCAGCGACTTTCGGCCGGACACGATCGTGGCCATCGCCCGCGGCGGATTCATGCCGGCGCGCTTTTTGTGCGACTTCCTCCACGTGCACAAGCTGCTCAGCCTGAAGGTCGAACACTACACCTCGGGGGCCCGTGAAAAACAGCGAGCGGCGGTGACGGTCCCGCTGGCCGGGGATGTGCGCGGTGAACAGGTCCTGCTGGTGGACGACGTCAACGACTCCGGCGACACCCTGGTGGCCGCCCGCCCCCATCTGGAGGGCTTCGATCCGGCCGCCGTGCGCACCGCCGTGCTGCATGAAAAGGCCAGCACCCAGTGCCCCGCCGATTTCCACAGTCAGGCCGTGCAGGAGTGGCGCTGGATCCTCTACCCCTGGGCCGTCATCGAGGACGTCGGCCAGTTCACCCGCGAGATGGACCCGCCCCCGACCACCGCCACCGAGCTGCGCACGCGTCTGCAGCAGGACTACGGCCTCGAGCTCGACGCGACCCAGTTGGACCGCGTAATCCGCTATAACGACCTGCCCTTTTCCGCGTAGGACGACGCGGACCGGGATCCGCCCGGGTTGGCAATCGGGTTCGGGGAACGGATGATATGGACCCGGCCCGGTCACCCCGGGTCACGAAACCCGATCCGACCCAACGGGCCCTTCCACCCGGCCCACCAACCTGGCATCGAGACTGCCCATGTCGTATCTCAAGGATTTCCCCAACCCGGAAGGCTACTTCGGCGAATTCGGCGGCGCCTTCCTGCCGCCGGAGCTGGAACCGCATTTCGCCGAGATCAACCACGCCTATCGGACCCTGGCGCGCTCCGGCGATTTCCTGAACGAACTTCGCTACATCCGCAAGCACTATCAGGGGCGCCCGACGCCGGTGTACTACGCCCATAACCTGAGCCGTTCGGTGGGCGCGCATATCTATCTCAAGCGCGAAGACCTGAACCACTCCGGCGCGCACAAGCTGAACCACTGCATGGGCGAGGCGTTGCTGGCCAAGCACATGGGCAAACGCAAGCTGATCGCCGAGACCGGGGCCGGCCAGCACGGCGTGGCGCTGGCCACTGCGGCGGCCTACTTCGGCATGGAATGCGAGATCCACATGGGCGAGATCGACATCGCCAAGGAAGCACCCAACGTGACCCGCATGAAGCTGATGGGGGCCCAGGTAGTGCCCGTCTCCTTCGGCGGTCGCTCGCTGAAGGAGGCCGTGGATTCCGCCTTCCAGTCCTACCTGTCGCAGGCAGACGAGGCCCTGTTCGCGATCGGTTCCGTGGTCGGGCCGCACCCGTTTCCGCTGATGGTGCGCAACTTCCAGTCGGTGGTGGGCATCGAAGCCCGCGAACAGTACCTGGAGATGAGTGGTGGCGAGCTGCCGGATCACGTGGTCGCCTGCGTCGGCGGCGGGTCCAACGCCATGGGCATGTTCGCCGGCTTCATCGAGGACGCCCAGGTGCAACTCAACGGCGTGGAGCCGCTGGGGCGCGGCACCCAGCTCGGCGAGCACTCCGCCACCATGACCTACGGCAAGCCGGGCATGATCCACGGCTTCAAGTGCATGCTGCTGGCCGACGCGGAGGGCAACCCGGCCCCGGTCCACTCCATCGCCTCCGGGCTGGACTATCCCGGCGTCGGCCCCGAGCACTCCTACCTCAAGACCACCCAGCGCGTCGCCTACCACGCCATCAACGACGACGCGGCCCTCGATGCCTTCTACCAGCTCTCGCGCACCGAGGGCATCATCCCGGCCCTGGAAAGCGCCCATGCGGTGGCCTGGGCCATGAAGCACGGCCGCGAGAACCCGGGCACGACGATCCTGGCCAACCTCTCCGGTCGTGGCGACAAGGACATCGACTACGTCGCCCGCGAGTTCGGACACGGATAGCCCGCCTCGCCAATACGGCTCGAAGGCGGCGCTGCGGGAACTTCAGGCCAGGTTGCGCCGGTCTCAGTCTTGTTGACCACGGGCGGAGGCCTCGCGATGGCAGGCGGATGGGCAAAAGACGGTGCGGAGCAGGAGCAGATCGACAACACGGTCGAGGACGCCCTGCAACGGGTGCGCAGCCAGATTCCCACCGGGGAAGGTCTGAAAGAATGCGAGGAATGCGGGGCGCCGATTCCCGAAGGCCGGCGCCAGGCCCTGCCGGGCGTGCGCCTGTGCCTGGGCTGCCAGGAGGCGGAGGACGCGGCACAGCAGGCCACCAGCCCCTACAACCGGCGGGCCTCCAAGGACAGCCAGCTTCGTTGAGCTCGCCCTAGAGGTACTTCATCCGGCCCCGGATGGACTCCAGATCGGATGCGACGTCCTTAAGGGTCGCGCCAGCGTCGTCACTGCCAACCACGAGCCCCTTGCCGGAAACCGGGATCACGCTGTCGATCTGAAAGCGCCCGGTGGTTCCGCGCAGGAAACACTCTTCGTCGAAGAACAGGCGATCACCATCCGGCCCGATCTCGTCGGACTCGAGCGTGTCGTACCCGATCAGCCGGGCGATGTCGTCACGTCCTTCGACGTCCACGGCTTCGATCGTCTGCTGCTCCGGATCAATCAACAAGGCCTTCATGCGGTTCCCCTCTGCACGGGTGGTTCATCGTCGGTACCACGGTAAAGGTCCGGCGGCCGCGCGGCCACCGCACACGTACTCCGCATGCACCTATACTCTCTGGAGATGATCGCGCGGAGGCTTTTCCGTGACCCATACGGCGTATATCTCGCATCCCGACTGCCTGCTGCACGACTCGGGGCCCCACCACCCGGAACGGGCCGACCGCCTGCACGCCGTTCGCAACGCCCTGCTCGACGAAGGCCTGATGGAAGGCCTGCACCTTCTGGATGCCCCGCCAGCCACCGATGCGCAGCTCCAGCGGGTGCACACCCCGGCACACGTCGCCCGCATTCGCGCCAACGCCCCCGCCCTAGGACATCACGCGCTGCTGGACCCGGACACGGCCATGGGCGAACACTCGCTACAGGCCGCCCTGCGCGCCGCCGGGGCCGGCATCGAGGGCGTGCGGGCCGTCATGGAGGAGGACGTGGACAATGCCTTCTGCGCCATCCGTCCGCCCGGCCATCATGCCGAACGCGATCGCGCGATGGGCTTTTGCCTGTTCAACAACATCGCGGTGGCCGCTGCGCATGCCCTGGAGCACTACGCGCTGTCGCGCGTGGCCATCGCCGATTTCGACGTGCACCACGGAAACGGCACCGAGGACATCTTCCGGGATGATCCCCGAGTGCTCTACTGCTCCAGCTTTCAGCACCCGTTCTACCCGGACACGCCGCGAGCCGAACGGGACCATCTGATACATACCCCGCTTGCCGCCGGCACGACCGGGGCGCAATTCCGCGCGGCGGTCCGCCACGACTGGTTGCCGGCACTGGAACAGTTCCGCCCCCAACTGGTGCTCGTCTCGGCCGGCTTCGACGCGCATCAGGACGACGCCCTCGCGGGCCTGAACCTCGACGCGGACGACTTTTCGTGGATCACCCACGAACTCACCCGCATCGCCGCGCGGTATGCCGGCGCGCGTCTGGTCTCGATGCTGGAAGGCGGCTACGCCCTCCCGGCCCTGGGTCGAAGTGCGGCGGCCCATGTGCGCGCGCTTTGTGAGGCCCCGCGCCGCTAGGGAAACACTGATCAGTGTTTTCTTACGCCGGCCCAACAAGAACCGGCCGCGGCCTTTGCAATCCGCCGATTGCCGGTCTTTACTCAACGAGATTGCCACCGCGGCAGTTGGTGTGGCCGCCATACAAGACCAAGAAGCGAGGAGAAGACGGTGAGCGAGAATCCGCACGATCTCGAAGAGCAGAAAAAGGAACTGGAAGCGGAATACGACACCGAGCACGAGATCGGTGATCAGAACATCAACCCGCTTGGGCTGGACCTGCACAATCCGGTCTTCGTCACCAGCGCCCTGTTGATTGTCGTATTCGTCATCCTGTCCCTGGTCTTTCCGGAACAGGCGAACGAGCACCTCGACAACACACGTCAGTGGATCGGCCGCACCTTCGACTGGCTGTTCCTGTCGGCCGGCAACATCTTTGTCCTGTTCTGCCTGGCCCTCATCGTCCTGCCCATCGGGCGCATCCGCATCGGTGGCCAGGACGCCAAGCCGGAATTCTCGGTCATTTCCTGGTTTTCGATGCTGTTCGCCGCGGGCATGGGCATCGGCCTGATGTTCTGGAGCGTGGCCGAGCCGGTGGGCTACTTCACCGAGTGGTTCGGCACGCCGCTGGGGATCGAAGGCGGGACCGAGGAATCCCGGCAGGCGGCGCTCGGGGCGACCATGTATCACTGGGGCCTGCATCCCTGGGCGATCTACGCGGTCGTCGGCCTGGCGCTCGCGTTCTTTGCCTACAACAAGGGCCTGCCACTGACTATCCGTTCGGCGTTCTATCCGATCCTCGGTGAGCGCATCTGGGGCCCGATCGGCCACGTGATCGACACCCTCGCCGTGCTCGCCACCATGTTCGGTCTGGCCACCTCGCTGGGCCTCGGCGCGCAGCAGGCCGCCTCAGGCATGGAGTTCCTGTTCGGCATCGATTCCGGACTGAACACCCAGGTCGCCATCATCATCGGCGTGACCATCATCGCTCTGCTGTCGATCATGCGCGGCATCCACGGCGGGGTGAAGGTGCTCAGCAACATCAACCTGGTGTTCGCCGCACTGCTGTTGCTGTTCGTGATGGTGGCCGGGGGCGTCCTCGCATTCCTCTCCAACATCGGCACCACGGTCACCGGGTATGTGCAGTACTTCATCCCGCTCAGCAACCCGGTTGGGCGCGAGGACGAGACCTTCTACCACGCCTGGACCATCTTCTTCTGGGCCTGGTGGATCTCCTGGTCGCCGTTCGTCGGCATGTTCATCGCCCGCGTGTCCCGCGGCCGCACGGTACGCCAGTTCGTCACCGCCGTACTGCTGGTGCCGACCCTGGTCACCGTGGTCTGGATGAGCGCCTTCGGGGGTTCCGGCCTGGCCCAGGCGCGGGACGGCATCGGGGCCCTGGCAGACGGCATCTCCGACTCCTCCCTGGCCCTGTTCCAGATGCTGGAGCACCTGCCGTTCACCGCCATCACCTCGTTCCTGGCGATCGCCCTGGTGCTGGTGTTCTTCATCACCTCCTCGGACTCGGGCTCCCTGGTGATCGACTCCATCACCTCGGGCGGCAAGACCGACGCCCCGCAATCCCAGCGCCTGTTCTGGGCCACCACCGAGGGCGTGGTTGCGGGGGTCCTGCTGGCGGTTGGCGGTGCGGCGGCCCTCAATGCATTGCAGGCGGGGGCGGTGAGCACCGGCCTGCCATTCGTCATCGTGCTGCTGCTGATGTGCGTCAGCCTGATGAAGGGACTGTTCCACGAACTGGCCCTGATCCGCATCGAGGAAGCCAAGACCTGACGCCGGCCCCCGTCTGGATGGCCACCACAGGCCATCCAGCCTCCCCACCCGGCCCCCGCGCCCGCCGGTCTCGGCGCCGCGGGGGTCGTTCCGTTCGGGACAACCACCCCCGGAATCGGGCATCCTCTCGCGGATGAGTCCACACGCCCCGGCCCAACACCCATGAGCCTCCGTCAAGCGGTCGCGCGACACCCGCTGCTGGCCGGGCTGGCCTTTCAGGCCGCGCTGATCCCGCTCGCCCTGATCCTGGCCCGGGTGGCCGGCATCCCGCTCGACGAGCGAATCGACTGGAGCCTGGAGGCCGCCGCGCTGGGCATCCTTGCCGTTTTGCCCATGCTGATGCTGCTCGGCACGCTCGCGATCAGCGGCTGGGAGCCCTACCGCGCACTGGCCGACCAGGTGCGCGATTTCGTGCACCAGCTCTTTCGCCACGCCCTGCCTGGCGCCGTACTGCTAATCGCCATCCTCGCCGGCGTGGGCGAGGAACTGCTGGTGCGGGGCGTGCTGCAGGGCTGGCTGACCGAACGCTGGTCACCCGAGTGGGCCATCGTCGCCGCGGCGATCGTGTTTGGACTCGCCCATTCGATCAGCCGCCTGTACTTCGTGTTCGCCACCGTTATCGGGCTCTACCTCGGGCTGCTCTATCACCTGACCGGCAACCTGCTGGTGGTGATCGTCACCCATGCCCTGTACGACTGGATCGTCATCCACTGGTACCTGCGTTCGCGCGATGCCGGCAGGCGCGGCGCATGATCACCCAGGGATCCCCCACGAAGAACGGGCCCGACAAGCCCCGCCTTGCCCCTGCTGGATGACCATCCACGGGCGGGGGGCGACGTGACCGACTGCCTGACCCGGGAGCACGCGACAGGCTTCCGGACGGCGGGAGCGATGCGCTGACGCGCCGCAACGAGGACGAGGTGGGCGCGTTCAGCACACGCCCGGGCCAAGGCCCGAACGCGTCTGGTGCATGAATTGCGCCAGGCGCGCCGGCCGCCCGAGGTAAAACCCCTGCACCAGGTCACAGCCCAGAGCGCGCAGGCGCTCGAGGGTTTCCTGATCTTCCACTCCCTCGGCCACCACGCTCAAGCCCATCTTCTGGCCGAGCCCGATCATGGATTCCACGATGCGCTGGTGCGGCCGGCTGGACACCAGTTCGTGGACAAAGGTCATGTCGATCTTGAGCTCGTCCAGCGGCATGCGCAGCAGCCGCTCCATCGACGAATAGCCAATACCGAAATCATCCATGGACACCCGCAAGCCCAGGTCCTTCATACCGTGCAGGGCCGCACGCGCCTCGGCGTCGTGGCTCTCCATCATCGCGGTTTCGGTCAGCTCCACCGTGACGCTCTCCGCCGGCACCTGCCAGACCTCCAGTGACTGCGCCACCAGATCCACCACCTCCCGTTCCTGCAGGTCATCGGCAGAAAAGTTCACCGAGATCCCCGCGTCCAGTCCGGCCTGGCGATACTCGGCACACTGGCGCAGGGCTGTGTTGAAGACCCAGTGCGTCAGCCGGGGCATCAGGTCCGTTCCCTCCGCCGCCCGCACCATGGTGTCCGGACGGATCGCACCGTACTGCGGGTGATCCCAGCGCAACAGGGCTTCCACCGACTGCACGCAGCCCGATGCCAGCGCGACCTGTGGCTGATACTCGAGGTGCAGGCTTCCCTCCTCGATGGCCTGCCCCAGCTGGGACCACAGATCCACGCCCTCCAGCATGGTTGCCGCCGCCTCCGGGGCATACAGGCGCAGGCGCGCCCGAGCCCGCCGCGCCTGCCGAACTGCAGCATAGGCGTGAGCCAGCAACTCCTGCGGGGCAGCCATCCGGGGGCCCGCCAGAGCCAGCCCGGCACGCGGCCAAAGCAGCACCTGCCGCTCGCCACAGGCAAACGGTTCACTCAACACCCGCAGCATCTTGTGGGCCGCCAGCTCGGCGAACCCACTCCCGGCCACGGCCGGCTGCACACAGGTGATCTGATGGCGTCCAGTGATACCGACCAGGCCGTCCGCCAGGGCGCGGGCCAGCGCCTGACCCGCGTTCCGGATCAGCTCGTCTCCCGCGGCATACCCCAGGGCCGCGTCCACGTCCCTTAGCCCCTCCAGTTCGATGACGGTCACGGCTGCTTGCGCCCCGGCCTCCTGCGGGCACGGGGAAACCCCATCCAGGGCACGGAGAAAATCTTGATAATCCAACAGCTTCGACATCGGCAGAGTTCCGGCGGCTACGCCCATGCGGCGAAATCAGTAGATGCGGATCCCATGTACGGAATGCGCACCTACTCAAAGATAATAGCGCGCCGGATCGACCCCGTAGGCACCCGCCGGAAGGTCGCGCAGGATCTGCCGCCGCGCCCCCTCGGACTCCGGCGCGTGCGACCCCAGATCCAGCTCCCACGGGTCGGGATACGGCATATGGGACGGATCGAGGATGCGCATCACCCGGGGCATGAAGCGCTGCGTACGGCGGTGACTCAGCACGATCGCGACCTCGCCGTTATCCAGCTCCACCAGGCTGCCCACGGGAAACAGCCCCACGCAGTGGGTGAACTGATCCACGAGCGCCGAATTCAGCCCCCAGCGCGCGTTCTCCCGCAGTTCCTTCAGGGCCTCGAAGGGGGTCCCGGCCAGGCCGCCCTCCGTCAGCATCTCCTCGTAGGAATCCACGATCGCCGCCATGCGCGCATAGGCACTGATCTGGTTGGCCACCAGACCCCGTGGGTAGCCACGCCCGTCCTCGCGTTCGTGGTGCTGGGCGACAATGTCGCGCACGCCCTCCGGGATCCCGTGGGAGCATTGCAGAATGGTCTCGCCATATTCCACGTGCCGCTGAATCTCGCGCCGCTGATCCGGGGACAGCCGCGTGCGGCGCCCCAGGAGCGTCGGCGGCATCTGCATCTTGCCGATATCCATCAGCAGCCCCCCCAGCCCGAGGATCGACAATTCGGCTCGATCCAGCCCCATGTGCCGGCCCAGCGCCAGAAGATGGATCGCGACATTGAGCGAGTGGGCGTACAGCACGTCGTCCGAGTGGCTCAGCCTGGCCAGCAGCAGCAGGGCGTCCGGGTTGCGCTCCACGCTCTCGCGCAACGCCTCGGACGCCTCCCGGGCCGCCGACAGAGGTACCCCGGGATTGCGCTCCATGCCGGCACGGATCTGCTCCAGAACACGCCCGACAATCGCCTGAGCCTCCTTTGCCGCCGGGAGCTCCTGCTCCACCGAGCAGTGATCGCGATAGACCGTCATGCCGCGGAACTGGGCGGCCTCGGCCCGGCTCGAGGCCGTCGCGGCAGCCCGTGCGGATCCCGCGGCCGGTGGCAGCCGGCTCAGCGACTCCGGCGCGCTCTTATCCAGATCAACGAACACATGCACACAATGGCGAGCGAGCTCGTCGATATCGTCCTGCGAGCGAATCCGCACCCCCTCGACCAGATAGGGCGTCTCCAGCCACGGACGATCGAGCCGGCTGACGTACATACCAACCTGCAGATCGGAAACCGGGATCTCCTGCTGTAACAGTCCCCAGGGCATACCACTGTTGTCCAACTGTCGCATCTGGCCGCCATAATGTTCGACCAGCTTTGCATCATCTCCACCTTAGCGCCACTTATCGAGGGGAAACAGCGATTGAGTGCAGAATCCGTTAGTCGTTCGCAAAAGCCGGCATCCGCCGGTCCCATCCGGCGGACTGAGGGGGAGCGATCGACACTGTGCAGACCGCCTTCACCCGCGCGCGTGCGCGGGTGAAGGCGGCGTCAATCGCGCGCCTGCCGAATGGCCAGAGCCATCTGATTGCGAACGGCCTTCAGGGCCCGCAGGACCGTCGGTTCCACGGCGGCGCCTTCCGGCAATTCCAGATACAGCAGCCCGATACAACGATCGCGCACCGCCAGCGGCAGCAGCAGAAAACTGCGCGCGTCCAGGGCCTGGCGGAACTCGTCGGGGATATAACGGCTGATCGAGGCCTCGTGGCTGTCGGTGATGACCAGGTCCTTCTTCTGTTCCAGGGCCAGCGACAGAATGTCGCCCTTGCCCGCAAGCGTGAGTCGCAGCCGTCCGGACAGCGTCTCGGCATCCTTTCCGAAGGCGGTATGCGCCACCAGCACCCGATGCTCGCGATCGGCGAGCATCAGCATTACCCGGCGCAGACCGAGTGTCTGGTACAGGGTCTCGAGCGTTGCCTGCATCAAGGTGTTCAGCTCGAACTCGCCCACCATGCTGTCCAGCATGTCGGTCAGGGTCTCCATCAGTGCCGCGGCCTGTGCGTCAGGATCGGCGGTGGCGGCCGCCGCCGCTTCGCCGCTCCCCCCCGCGGGCTCGATATCCGCCGCGTCGCTGTCATCGATCTGCACACCCAGATTCGCCTTCAGCCGGTTCAGCGGCTCGCGGCCCTCCGGCGGCAGCTTGACCACCGTCAGGAAGTGATCCATGTGCTCGCGCCCGGACTTGATGGCCCGCTGCATGCCGCGGGCATCCACGCCCAGGGCACGTTCGTAGCGCTTGCGCAGATCGGTGAGCAAGGCGCCCTGCTGGTCGCGATCCGCCTGGGTAATGCATTGCCCCATCTCCGACGCCAGGGTGACGATGCGGTGCAGGCGCTGGTCGGCATCCCGCGCTGCCGGCAGCGTGCCCGAGGGAGCCCGTTCCACCGACGTAACGATCTCGCGCGGGAAGTTCCAGTCCTCCAGCACGCTGCGCGCCAGGGCCTCGTAGGAGATCCCGAGGACCTGACGGGCGGCACTGCCCTCGCTCGTACCCTGACCCACACGAATGCGGATTTCGTCCGCCTCCTCCGGCAGGTAGTACAACACCAGCATGCGGCCGATATCGTGGAACAGCGCACAGACAAAGGCCTGCTCGCTCTCCACCCCGCCGACCTGTTCCGCCAGGTCGCGCGCCAGCATGGCGCTGAACAGGGTGCCGACCAGCGCCTCCATCAGGCGTCCGGAATGACGCCCGCCCTTGAGGTTTTCGAACAGCACCAGCCCGAGCGCCGCCGTGCGCACCTGCTCGAAGCCCAGCAGCACGATCGCGCGCGAAACGGTGCGGATATTGCCGCCAAAGTTGCTGTAAAAGGGTGAATTCGCCAGCCGAAGCAGCTTCTGCGTGGTGGCGTAGTCCTTCAGCACGGCATTCGACAGCTCGGCCACCGAGCGCTTCATCGTGTCGTCGGAACACTGGGTAATCTCGCGGATGTGGCTGGAGATGCCGGGGAAATCAGGCTTGCGTCGGATCCGCCGCAGGATGAAGTCCTGCGATCCGTCGCCCGTCTGGCCTTCGCCCTCGACGGCCACCACCAGCGCCTCGCGAAACTCGCGGGCCGATGCGAAACGCTCGGCGGGATCCGGGCGGGTGGCCCGAAGTACCAGGGCGTCGAAGCGTTCGTCGCCATTGCCGGTGCGACCGGAGGGTGGCTCCAGCGCCCCCGCCTGCATCGCCTGCCGGATCGCCGCGGGGCTATCACCGGCAAACGCGCGCTCGCCCGTCAGCATCTCGAAGAACAAGGCCCCCAGGGAGAACACGTCGGACCCTTCGGTCGCGGCCTCGTTCGCCAGCCGTTCCGGCGCCAGATAGTAGGGTGTATCCGGCAGGTGGCTCTCGCCGCGCGCGGCCACGTCAGGCAGCGCCATGCCCAGCCCGGTGATGCGCGCATGTCCCTCGGGGTTCACGGTCACGTTCGCCGGCTGCAGGGCCCCGTGCAGGATGCCCTGCTCGTGCGCCGCAGCCGCCGCATCCAGCAGCTCGCGCATCAGGGCCAGGGCGCGATCGATCGGCAAGGGTCCGCGCGCCAGGATCTGCTCCAGGGTCTCGCCCTCGACGTACTCGAACACCAGATAGACGCCCTCGGCGTAGTCCCCCGCCTCGAAGATTGGAGCGATGTTCGGGTGCCGAAAGCGGCTTAACCGGCGGGCGTCTTCAAGCAATGCCTGGCGGGTCGAAGCGTCCGCCGCGACGTTGGTCAGCGTCCGAATCGCGACCTGCCGATCCAGCAGCGGGTCGTGCGCGACATAGAGCCCGTCGCGGGCACTCGTACCCAGCGTCCGCGTGATCCGGAAGCGTTCGATCTCGGGCACGGCCATGCGGTCAACCACCGGCCACCCCCCGATTCCCCATGCCCACGTTATCGACCCGAGCGATTGTCAGCCCCACCATGTACGGATCCATCCGTCTTCTCCCTGTATTTCAGCGGGGCCCACCCCGGCCCCCGACCGACCCTCCGAGGAGGGCCTCCATCTCAATCAGCTGGGTCGCGCGCGTGTTCCTTGAGGATGTCCAGCGGGATCACCGCCAGGGTCTCCTCGTGCGTCGCGCGCAGGAAGACCCCGGGCGCCGCCCCCGCCCGGTAGGCCTCCAGCCAGCGCGCGGCGCACAGGCACCAGCGATCCCCGGCCTCCAGGCCGGGGAAGCCGAATTCCGGAACCGGCGTGATCAGATCATTCCCGCGTGCCAGGGAGAAATCGAGAAACTCGCGGGTGAGCTCGGCGCACACGGTATGCATGCCCTGGTCGTCGTAGCCGGTGGCACAACGGCCGTCGCGATAAAAACCGGTGACCGGCCCGCGACTACAGGGCTCCAGGGCCCCGCCAAACACGTTCTTCGAGGGAAATGGCTGCATTGAGGGAATCTCCGTCTGCTATTCCTACAGGATAACGGAGACCCGGCCTCCCAACGCGAGCGTTTACTCCGTCCGGGGGAATTCAGTCGGCGTCCGGCCAGCCCCATTCGTCCAGAAACGCGCGCAGGTTCTCGGGCTGGTAGTCGACATCCTTCCGGTAGCGTTCCAGGGCACTCGGATGCACCTCGGTCGGGTAACCCGACTGGTACAACGGACGCCGATAGCGCCGTCGCAGGCGATAGATGTGCCGCCGCGAGCGGTGCAGCGACGCCAGCGGGTCGGGGCGCAGGTTATCCGGCAGATGCCTCTCCACTTGCAGCCCGGCCATCCGGGCTTGCTCGATCATCCACGCCAGCGGGGCCTCTGACGCGAGACGCCCCTCGGCATCCGGGGCGTAGCCGCCGCCCACGTCGGCATGCACGCCACTGAACCACAGCTGCTTCAGATCCAGCCCCGGGCGCGGATCCCACAGGGTGGGCTCAAAGTCGGCTCGTGTCTCGTCGATCGCCATGGCATGGCGGGCGATGCGCACGTTGGGCCCCAGCTTGGTGTCGTAGAACTCGTCCGTACGATCGAACATTCCCAGCAAAGAGAACGGGATTCCCAACGCGCCGACCGTATCCCAGACGCCAACAAAGCGGATCTCCCGCGAGGGATGTGCATGTTTCGCGCGAAAGGTACGCGAGGCTTCGCCCTCGGGCGCATGGCTGGCGCCGGTGTTCTTGTAGTGCCGAAAGGCCTGCTCGATCAACCGTGCATCCGGGCGCTTCAGGACCCCGCAGTTGTTGATCAAGCCGCACAGGCTGCGAACGGTGTACGCCCCGCGGCTGAAACCGAACAGGAATATCTCGCTGCCGGGGGCGTAGTTCTGCACGATGTAGCGATAGGCATCCTGGATGTTCTTGTGGATGCCACGCCCGGTCACGCCACCCGAGATCTTTGCGTAGTACGCCCCCACGCCCCAGTCGTAGTAGACCTGCTGCGGGTCCCCCATGGCATCGGCGGGCGCAATGGCCCGCGCCAGGCGCAGGACATTGGTCGGCACGTCCGACTCGACGTCCTCCTCCGGGCGATTCCAGGTTCCGTCCGCACAGATCACGATCCGTCGTGTCATTCGCTGGTCTCACATCCTTGTCGTCGGGCGGTCCCGGCGATCATTCAGCGCACGGCAGGCCGCCGTGTGACGCCCCCCTCAGGAGCCGATCTCGATCCGGCGCACGCCCGGCCGGGCGTCGTCCTTGCGCCGGGGGATGTCGATCTTCAGAACACCGTTCTTGAACCGCGCCTGGATGGCATCGATATCGGCGTCCCCGGGCAGGCTGAGGATACGGCGAAACTGTCCGTAGGCCCGCTCCACCCGATGGTAGCCCTGGTCGTCTTCCTCGGTCTCCTGGCGCTTCTCGCCGGAGATGATCAGGTCGTCGCCATCCACCGTCAGGTCGATCGCGTCCTCGTCGATCCCCGGCACCTCCACCGTGATCCGGTAGGCCTTGCGGGTCTCGGCGATATCCACACTGGGCTTGAGCAGCAGCGAGGCGGCGGCATCACCCCCGCGCATCCCGAGGGCCGAGCCAAAGAAGTCCTCGAACATCCGGTCCATCTCGCGGTGCATGCGCATCAAGGGGTCGGCGCTCTCGCGCCGAGCCGGCACGACCTCCGTGCTCGCGGTCTCCTCGCGCTTGAACCAGTTCCACGGCTTGAGCTTTTTCAGGTCCATGGTGATCACCTCCGTTGCAAATCCTGTCTACCGAGTTAACTAGGTCGCGGAGAGGGCCTTTTCAAGCCCTGCGAATCAGACCCCCGAAAATCGGCTAGCCGCACCGGCTGACGCCGGGCGCCCCAGTTGCCGGGGCGCGCTTCGAACACCCCGGGCACCGACGCGCCGCAGGCGTTGCAGCAACCATCGGCGTTCAGTTTCCAGTCCGAGAGTTCGTACCCGTCGCGGCCAATCACGCGTTGCCCGCAGCCCGCACACCAGGTGCTCTGGCCCTGCGTGTCATGCACATTGCCGGTGTACACGTGATGCAGACCCTGCTCGCGAGCGATGCGACGCGCCCGCTGCAGCGTCTCGATCGGCGTGCGCGGGTGTTCGGTCATCTTGAAATCCGGATGGAAGGCGGTGAAATGCAGCGGCACATCCGGCCCCAGATGCTCCCGGACCCATTGCGCCATGGAGGTGATCTCCGCATCGCTGTCGTTCTCCCCCGGGATCAGCAGCGTGGTGATCTCGACCCAGGTAGCGGTCTCGTGCACCAGCCATTCCAGGGTGTCGAGTACCGGCTGCAGATGGGCCCCGGTCAGCTTGTGATAGAAGCGCTCGGTAAATGCCTTCAGGTCCACGTTCGCCGCATCCATGGCGGCAAAGAATTCGCCGCGCGCCTGCTCGGTGATGTAACCGGCCGTCACGGCCACCGTGCGGATATCCCGCGCGCGGCAGGCCGCCGCCACGTCGATGGCGTACTCGTGAAAGATCACCGGGTCGTTGTAGGTAAAGGCCACCGCGCGACAGTCCAGCGCCTCGGCGGCACGTGCAATGGTCTCGGGATCAGCGCGATCGGCCAGCGTGTCGATCTCGCGTGACTTGCTGATGTCCCAGTTCTGGCAGAACTTGCAGGCCAGGTTGCAGCCGGCCGTGCCGAACGACAGCACCGGACTGCCCGGGAGGAAGTGATTGAGCGGCTTCTTCTCGATCGGATCCACGCAGTAGCCGGAGGAACGCCCATAGCTGGTCAGCACCACGGCATCGTCGAGATTGGCGCGCACAAAGCATGCGCCGCGCTGTCCGGGCTTCAGCTTGCAGTAGCGCGGGCACAGATCGCACTGTACGCGGCCATCCTCCAGGGCATGCCAGTAGCGCGTGGCGACGGTGAATGCGTCGTGTTCGGGGATGTCGTTCATATCCAGTCCAGACCGTGATTCATGGTCTTGAATATGAGGACACAATCCCAATATTCAACAACATAATGTTTGATGGAGCCCCCCCCCCAATGACGGCACAGCCCCGCATCCGCGAGCCCGCCATCGCGGGCCAGTTCTACCCGGCCGAGCCCGAGGAGCTGCGCGCCACGGTCACCCGCTTGCTCGATGCCGTCCCGCTGGTAACGGACGCGGCGCCGCCCAAGGCCCTGATCGCGCCGCATGCCGGTTACCCGTACTCCGGCCCGGTGGCGGCCTCGGTCTATGCGCACATCCGCCCCCTGGCGGGGAAGATCCAGCGCGTCATCCTCTTGGGTCCGTCGCATCGCGTGCCCTTTCGCGGCATCGCGACCACTACGGCAACGGCCTACCGCAGCCCGCTGGGAGACATCCCCGTGGACCACGAAGCCCTGGAAGCCATCGCGGACCTGCCCGGCGTCCAGTTACTGGACATCGCCCACGGACCGGAACACAGCCTGGAGGCCCACCTGCCGTTCCTGCAGGTGGCACTGGGGACATTCGAACTCGTCCCGCTGGTGGTCGGGGATGCCTCGTCCGAGCAGGTCGCGAGCGTGCTGGAACGGCTGTGGGGCGGCCCGGAGACCCTGATCGTCGTGAGTTCGGATCTCTCCCACTTCCACGACTATGCCACCGCGTGCCGCCTGGACACGGCCACCACCCGCGCCATCGAACAACTGGACGAACACGCGCTGGGGCCGGAACAGGCTTGCGGCTGCCGGCCGCTGGCGGGCCTGTTGCGGCTGGCACGGCAGCGCGGTCTTGCCATTACCACACTGGACCAGCGCAACTCCGGCGACACCGCCGGCCCGCGCGACCAGGTGGTCGGCTACGGCGCCTGGATGCTGCAATGACGCACGCCATCGACCTGCCCGCGCCGGCGCGCGAACGCCTGCTGGAACTGGCCGCGGATGCCATCCGGCGGGCCGCGCACCATGCCCCCGCCCGCCCCATTGCACTGGAACAGGAGCCCGACCCGCTACCCGATCCCGGCGCCAGCTTCGTCACCCTGAAGCAAGGGGAAACCCTGCGCGGCTGCATCGGCACGCTGGAGGCCCACCGGCCCCTGGCCGCGGACGTCCTGCACAACGCCCGCGCGGCGGCGCTCAATGATCCGCGTTTTCTGCCGCTGCGCACGTCGGAACTGGCCGGTCTTGCCTACTCGGTCACGCTGCTGACTGCGTCGCGACCCATGGAGGCCGCGCAGCGCAAGGGCCTGCTGGATCAGCTACAACCGGGCCGGGACGGCCTGGTCCTTCAGGCCGGAGCGCGCCGCGCCACCTTCCTCCCTGCGGTCTGGGAACAACTGCCCGATCCCGAGACCTTCCTCGATGCCCTGCTGCAAAAGGCCGGGCTGGCGCCGGGCGGCTGGCCCGACGGCCTGCAGGCCTGGCGCTACGGGTCCTTGGAGGTTGCCGGTGAACTTTGAACCGAGTGTGACGCTGTACCTGATCGTCGCCACCGTCGCGGTCTCCCTGCTCGCATGGCAGAACCCGCGCTGGTTGCAGGCGATGATCCATCATCCACCGTCGGTGCAGCGCGGCGAATACTGGCGCCTGGTAACCCACGGCTTCATCCATGCCGATGGCACCCATCTCGCGTTCAACATGATCACGCTGTTTTTCTTCGGCATGGCCATGGAGCGCGTGCTGGTGCCCGCGATCGGCATGGGCGGCTTCGTGCTGTTCTATCTGGCCGCCATCGTCCTCGCCAGTCTGCCAAGCCACCTGAGCCATCTGCGTGACCCGGGCTACCGCTCGCTGGGCGCTTCCGGCGCGGTCTCCGCGGTGCTGTTCGCCTACATCCTGCTGCAGCCGTGGTCGCTGTTGTTCGTGTTCTTTATCCCGGTCCCGGCCATCGTGTTTGCGGCGGTCTATGTCGGCTATTCGCTCTATGCCCAGCGCCAGAACCGCGACAACATCAACCACAGCGCCCACCTGTGGGGCGGCGCCTGGGGCATCGCCTTCATGCTGTGGCTGGAACCCGGCCTGCTGGCGCGGTTCTTCCGGGAACTGCTCTCGCCCCTCGGGTGACCCCGGTTACTTGTCGGGCGCCCCGGGCAGTTCTAGCCTCTGCGCACTTTCCTCCCCGACACCGCAGGATCCCGCCATGCAAGACGCCATCGCCACGCTCCCCAAGGTCGAGCTGCACCTGCACATCGAGGGCTCCCTGGAACCCGAGCTGATGTTCGCCCTGGCCGAGCGCAACGATGTCGATCTCCCGTATGCCTCGGTCGAGGAGGTTCGGGCCGCCTACCAGTTTCACGACCTGCAATCCTTCCTGGATATCTACTACGCGGGCGCCTGCGTCCTGCTGACCGAGCAGGATTTCTACGACCTGACCTGGGCGTACCTCGAACGCTGCCGGGACGACCACGTCCGCCACACCGAGATCTTTTTTGACCCGCAGACCCACACCGAACGCGGCGTGCCCTTCGCGACGGTCATCGACGGCATCCACCGCGCGCTGGCCGACGGCGAACGGGAGCTCGGCATCACCAACCGCCTGATTCTCTGTTTCCTGCGCCACCTGAGCGCCGAGGCCGCGATCGAGACCCTGGAGACCGCCCTGCCCTGGCGCGAGCACATCCACGCGGTCGGGCTGGACTCCGCGGAGCTGGGCAACCCGCCGGAGAAATTCCAGGCCGTGTTCGAGCGCGCGCGGGCCGAGGGATTCCCCGCCGTCGCGCATGCCGGCGAGGAGGGGCCACCGGACTACATCTGGCAGGCACTGGACCTGCTCAAGGTCGCGCGCATCGACCACGGCGTCCAGGCCGAGCAGGACCCCGACCTGATGCAGCGCCTGGCGCGGGAGCAGATCCCGCTGACCGTCTGCCCGCTGTCCAACATCAAGCTGTGCGTGTTCGAGCGCCTGGAACAACACAACCTGAAGCGCCTGATGGACGCGGGGCTGTGCGTCACCATCAGCTCGGATGACCCGGCCTATTTCGGCGGCTACGTGGGGGAAAACTTCCGCGCCACGGCCGCGGCCCTGCAGCTGGACCTGGATGACCTGGAAAAACTGGCACGCAACGCCGTCGACGCCGCGTTCCTGGAAGCCAGCGCAAAACAGCGCCTGCACGACGAGATCGGCGACTGGCGGGCCCGGCACGCCGCCTGAAACGCGAGTGCGGGTCCGGGATTCCTACCCGGAGAAGCGCGTCGGGCGGGCCGGAAGACGCCCCTTCGCCACCAGGCGCTCGATGCGGGTGAACACCTCTCCGCGGCCGAAGGGTTTCTTCATGAAGTCGTCGGAGCCGATGCGATCGAGGAAGAACTGCTCGACCGCGTCCTCGTTGCCGCTGATCATTATCACCGGCACCTTCGCGGTGGCGGGGTCCCGGCGCAGTTGACGCAGCATGGCAAACCCGGTCATCCCGGGCAGGAGGATATCCAGGAAGATCAGGTCCGGTGGATTCTCGCGCGCCAAAGCCAGCGCCTCCTCGGCATCGCCGACGCCAATCGGCTCCAGCTCGTTCTGCTTGAGCATGCTGGTGAGCAGCGCGACCACCGTGCGCGAATCATCCACCACCAGCACCCGCAGCCCGCGAGCGGCCTCTTGGCGTGCCTTTGTACGCCGCTCGCCGGCCTTGCCGAACCGCAGCAGACTCCCCATTCGCTGCATGTAGCTCATGCCGGACTCCTTTCCCCTGGCTGTAGTGTTTCGTCGCACGCCAGATGGCCTCATTGTTCCCGTGCCCGCACGCGCTGTCCAGCGCGTCTTGACGGCTCGTTTGAAGCCCGGTGCGAAGACGCGCATTATCCGGATTTGCCTGCGGATCACTGAATGGAGTCAGGGCCCAGCATGACGGCAGACACGCTCCGACCGCCGGTCACGACCGCGCCCCGGCGAGACCGCCCAATGGACGGCCGGCCATGAAGATCCTGGTCGTCGATCACTCCCGCGTATTCCGGGCGCTGTGGAGCCGAATGGTCCTGGCCGCCGGACACAAGCCGATCATGGCCGCAAGTGGTGCGGAGGGCCTCGCCCGCATCGAGGAAAACGACCTCGAGCTGGTCTGCGCCTCCATTACCCTGCCCGACATGAGCGGGATCGAGTTCTGCCGCCAGGCACGCGCCAAACCCGCCGGCCATGATCTGCCGCTGATCCTGCTGACCACCAAGCAGGACCACGACATACGCCGCGCGGCCTTCGAGGCCGGCGCCACCGATCTCCACGACAAGACCAACATCCGTGACCTGTTCCACCAGGCCGCACGCTACGGCCGGCCGGTGGAACACGCCCACAAGGGGCATGTGCTGTATGTCGAGGACAGCCCCACCGTCGCCCGGGTGATGACTCGCATCCTCGAGGGCATGGGTCTGGAAGTAGCGCACTTTCGCAGCGCCTCCGCCGCCCTGAATGCCTTCGACGAGGGAACCTGGGATCTGGTCCTGAGCGATATCCTGGTCGAGGGCGACATCAGCGGCATGGGGTTGGTCAGCCGCCTGCGCCACCGCTTCCCCGACAAGACCAGCCTGCCGATCGTCGCGATGTCCGGCCTCGACGACCCGAACCGACGCGCCGAGCTCTTCCGCCTGGGGGTCAACGACTTCGTGACCAAGCCGGTGCTGGAAGACGAGGTCCGCGCCCGCATCGGCAACCTCCTGGCGAACAAGCGCCTGCTCGAGGAAGTCCAGGGCCAGCGCCAGAAACTCTACGACATGGCGATGATCGATCCCCTCACCGGCCTGCGCAATCGCAATGTCCTGGCCGAATGCGCCGCACGCTTCTTCACCGAAGCCAACCAGAAGGACATGGCCCTCAGCCTGATCCTGCTGGATATCGACCATTTCAAGCAGATCAACGACAGCCACGGCCATCTGGTGGGCGACGAGGTCCTGGTTGGCGTGGGCGAGTTGCTACGTACCACCGGGCGCGAGGTCGATGTCGCCCTGCGCTTCGGCGGCGAGGAATTCCTGCTGGTCCTGCCCGAGTGCGACCTGTTTGATGCCCATACCCGTGCCGAGGAACTACGCCAGCAACTGCGCGAACTCAAGCCCGCCGGACTGACCATTACCGCCAGCTTCGGCGTGACCAGTCGTCCCTGTGGTCGCGAGGTGGACATGAACGACCTCTTCCGGGTCGCCGACCAGGCCGTCTACCAGGCGAAGAGCGAGGGGCGTGACTGCGTCGTCTCGCGCACCCTGGATGCTGGAGCCGAATCCGACTTCCAGGACACCCGGACCGCCGACGACTCGGCCGGGCCGGGGCAACCGACCCCGGAAGCGTCTGTCTGAGGCGCGGACCAGGCCCGCCATTCAGCCCTGGATACGCCAGCTGCCGTCCGGCTGCCGACAGGCGGTCCCGTACACCTGCTCGGTCTGGCCTCCGATCACCGCGTCGATGGTGTATTCGCGGCACGGGCCGGCGGTGGTCTCGTAGGTCCGCGTCGGCACCACGGTGTACTGGTTGCCGCTGTCGGGATTGACCCACCGCGAGGGCACACCCGTCCGCACACTCTCCAGGGTCTGGGCCGTCTTCAACCGGTCGACCTCGTCCATGGACTGGCCCACCGAGCCACCGATCGCCGCGCCCGCGAGGGTGCCGGCGATGATCGCCGCGGTCCGGCCACGCCCGGAGCCGACCTGCGAGCCAAGCACGCCCCCCAGCACGCCGCCGATCACCATCCCGGCCTGTTCCTGCGACCCCTGATAGGTCGCACAGCCGCCGAGACCCAGGACCGCCGCCAGGACAATCGCGAAAGAAACATTGCGCCACATGAGCATTCCTCCACCGGCGACCCGTATCTGAACCCGTGGGGGACCGGGACCCGTACCGGCTCTGGCGTCCCCCTGACCGGAGTATAGGCCACCCGGGGCCCACTCTCCGGCGCCCGGAAAACCAGGCTCGGCGGTCAGCCGGGCGGCTTCGGCGGGCCGGACGCGGCGCCCTTCGGCTCCGGCTTCGACGCATTGATCGCGCGCTGGAAGACCCAGCTCTTGATCTCGCGGATCTGCTCCACCATGGTCCGCGACAGCGGTACCGTGTTGATGACGTTGCGGATCACGTCGCGCTGGTTGAACACCCGCCCCTCCTGGTAGGCGTCGATCCGCGCCGACTTCACCGCCTGCTCGATCTCGGCCCCACTCCAGTCCTCGGTGCTGGCCGCCATGTAGTTCAGGTTGAAGTCCTCCAGGTTACCGCCGTGACGCTGGACGTGAATGCGCAGGATCTCCTTGCGCTCCTCCACGTTCGGCAGATCGAGGAAGAACAGCTGGTCAAAGCGCCCCTTGCGCATCAGCTCGGCCGGGAGCTGCTGGATGCGGTTCGCGGTCGCCGCCACGAACACCCGGGGCGACTTCTCCTGCAGCCAGGTGAGAAAGCTGGAGAAGATGTTTACATTGCCGGCGCTGCCCGCGGCGTGACTGTCGAAACCGAAGGCGTTCTCCAGCTCGTCCACCCACAACACCATCGGTGCGATCTCCTCGGCGATCCGGGTGGCCCGGGCAAAGGCGTATTCCGGGGTACCGAAACTGCCGGACAGCACCAGGCTCATGTCCAGCCGCACCAGCGGCAGCTTCCAGGCGGTGGCGATCGCCTTGGCGGCCATGCTCTTGCCGCAGCCGCTGACCCCCATGAACAGCACCCCGGCGGGTAGCGGCACGTTGTCGTTCCAGGCCTTCTCGGTGAACAGGTCGGCGCGCGTACGCACCCATTCCTTGAGGTTCTCCAGACCGCCGATATCCTCCAGCGAGCGCTGTGGCGGATAGAACTCGAGGCAGCTCTCCTTGCGCAGGATCTGGCCCTTCTCCTCCTGGATCTCGGCCAGCATGTCGGCCTCGGGCAGCGGCTTGCCGCGGAACAGCCGCGCACTCAGGTGCCCGACCTCGTTGAGCGACAGGCCGCGCATTCCCGCCGCCACCCGGAACAACTGCTCGCGCGGGACCGCCTCGGCGCCGCGGGTGTGTTCGAGCTGCTCCAGCACCTCGACCTCGGACGGCAGGTCCACCTCGACCAGGAAGACCTCCTTTTTCAGGATCTCCGGCAGCTTCAGCAACGGGCAGCTGAGGAACACCACGTTGCGTCCCTTCTTCAGCTGGTAGTACAGGTCGCGCACTCCGCGCACCAGCGCCGGGTTGTCATCGAACCACATGGGCAGATCCTTCAGCAGGACCATGCGCGGGGCATCCGTCTCGCCGGCCGCCACCCGCGCCACTGCCGCTACCGGGTCCGTCGTCAGTGCATTCGGGTCGTCGTGCTCGCCAAACCCGTGACTCGCCGACCAGACCTCCAGATGGCCGTCTTCGCCGTAGAACGAGCGTGCGACCGAACGCAGCAGCCGCTCCATGCGATCTTCGTCCCAGCCGAGAAGGTAGAACACCGGATAGTGCGACTTGAGCCCGCGCAGGATCTTGTGTGCCGTCTGATTCTCCAGCTTGTTGCTCAATGCGCGTCTCCTCCCCGGGTGCCTGAGCCGAGTGTACCGATCCGCGGCGCCGATGCGACCTGCCCACCGAACCTTGTGATTGCGCATCCGCTACTCTGACCGCATCACGCCGGACGCTCCCCGGAGGCCCCGCTCAATGACGCACCCCCTCCCCCGACCCAACGGGTGTTCCCGCGCCAACATCGGGCGCGGCCTGCTGGTGCTGCTGATCGCGCTGGGCATCGGCATCGCGCTGTGGGTGGGCGATCCGGTCCGCCTGCTGGCCTGGGGCGATGCCGTCGCGGGCGGCCCCTGGGCCACGGCAGGGCTGGTGCTCCTGATGGCCCTGATGCTGATCTTTGCCCTGCCCGGCACGCTCATCCTCTGGTTGATCGCCCCGTTCCATCCGCCCCTGTTAGCCATCGGTCTGCTCCTCGCAGGTAGCGTCAGTGGTGCCTGGGGTGCGTACCGCGTGTCCGCCCGCCTGGCGCGCCATCCCGATCACGAACGCCGCGAAGACGCCTGGCTGGCCGATTTCCTGCACCGCCACAGTGGCCTCGCCACGCAGATCGCGCTGCGCGTGCTCCCCGGCTTTCCCCATTCGATGGTGAACTACGCCGGCGGCGCGCTGGGCCTTCCACTTGGCCGTTTCCTGCTGGCAGCCGTGCTCGGGCTCGCCGTCAAGTGGGGCGTGTACGCCACCGCCATCCACGGGGCCACCGACGCCCTCGCGAGCGGCGAGGCCCTGCAACCGCAAACCCTCCTGCCCCTGTTTGCGCTGGCGGTGCTGTTGCTACTGGGCGCCGCGCTGCGCCACCGGATTCAGCGCCGCCACTCACGGCGCATTGAGACCGACGAATGACACAGCGAATGGCGCTGACCCGCCCGCCAAACCGAGAACGGCTTCCCGGAGTCTACCCAGCCAGCCTGTGACCGCCCGTCAGGTTGGTTACACTGTGGCGCACCATTCAAGCCCGGCCACCGCGTGACCCACGATACTGCCCCGCAGCAACATTCGGACATCGGCGACGTCAACCAGCGCTTCTACGATGGCTTGTGGGCGGACACGCGTCTGGTGCACCCGGAGCGCTTCAACACCTGGGGCCTGGTATCCAGCCTGGCCGAATCGCATACCCGCCGGCTCGAAGTAGGGCCCGGCATGCGCCCGCGCCTGCCGATCGCCGGCACCCACTTTGTCGATATCAGCCCACCGGCCCTGGCGGCACTGGAAAGCGCGGGCGGCATCACCCACACCGCCCCCATCTCCGCCCTGCCCTACGCCGACCAGAGTTTCGACCTGGTGTGCGCGCTGGACATCGTCGAGCACGTGGAAGACGACGAGGCGGCCCTGGCCGAGCTCTCGCGGGTGGCGGCACCCGGGGCCCGGGTACTGCTCTCCACCCCGCTACACCCGGAATACTGGACGCCGTTCGACGACATCGTCGGCCACTACCGGCGCTATGAACCGGCCAAGCTGACGCAACTGCTGGAACGCCACCAGCTACAGATCGAGCAAAGCGCAATCTTCGGCATGAAGCCCAAATCCTCGCGCCTCAATGACCTCGGCATGTGGTTCCTGCAACGTCATCGGCCGGTCGCGATGAAGGTCTACAACCGCTTCCTGATGCCCCTGGGACTGCGCCTGCAAAAGCCCCTCGAATTGACCCCCGGCATGGTCGCCACCGACGGCGTCGAAGAGGTCTTTCTGGTCTGCCGTCGCGCATCCTGAAGCAACACGCCCCCGGCTGCCCCTGACACGACCCGGGTCGGTGGCAACTCAAAGTCCCGCTCCGCACCGGGCCTGCTTGATGGAAACCCTCGTCCGGGCGTACTGTCTATGCAGGCAAGACTCCCGAGAGACCATCCAATGCTCGACCTGCTGCGTTCACGTTCCACCTACAGCGATCAGCGCTTCCAGTTTTCCCTGCTGGTGCTGGCCACCGGCTTCGTGCTGACCCTGCAAAACCCGCAAGCGCAGGAATCCGCCGCGGAACTGTTCTCCAAGGTGGAGTTCCCGAATTTCGCCCAGGTCCAGGACATGCGTCCGCAGCTGCCGCCACCGTGGATGGAAGGCGATCAGCTGGTGAACGAAGACAGCGAGTCGGTCCCGGTCGTCACCCTGCTTGAGCGCGAAGATGCCCGCTCCGCCGATCCGCGCGAACGCCCGACGCGCGCCGCCGGCGCAGAATAACCCCGGCGGGGGTAATCAGAGCCCCGCCGCGCAGACCCGGTTGCGTCCCTCGCGCTTGGCGCGGTAAAGCTGCCGGTCCGCCTCCCCCAGAAGATCCTCCGGCGCCACGGATCGTCCCCCGTCGACCGCGGATACCCCGATACTGACCGTCACCGCATCCGTCACGTTATCCGGGTGGCCCAGCTGCAACGACTCGACCTTGCGGCGCACCCGCTCGGCGACCGCCCGCGCACCCTCCAGGGTGGTGTCCGGCAGGATGCAGGCAAACTCCTCGCCGCCATAACGCGCCACCAGATCGGTGGGCCGGTGTGCCGCGGCGCGCAATACCTCCGCGACCTGGCGCAGGCAGTCATCCCCACGCTGGTGGCCAAAGCGGTCGTTGTACGGCTTGAAGTGGTCTATATCGATCATCAACAGCGCCAGGTTCACCTCGCGCCGCGAACCGCACTCGCGCTCCAGCACGGCATCGAATTCGCGCCGGTTGGCCAGGCCGGTCAGGCCGTCTACCCGCGCCTGGCGTGCCAGCTCCGCCTCCACCTCCTTGCGCGCGAAGGTGCCGGCGATGATATCGGCTACCACCTGCAGCACGGCGATCTGTTCGGGGCTCCACTCGTAGTGCCGGGCCACCGAATCAAGGCCCAAGAGCCCGAAGGCCTTCTGATCACTGATCAACGGGATGAGCAACAGGGACTCGATATCCTGGCGCCGGAACTCGGCCTGCTCCACCACCGCAGCCTCGGGGAGCGCACCCACATCGGGGACGTGCACCGGGTGTCCCTGCCGAATCTGGCGGGTCACCCAACCATGCGCCTCCATGGGTATCCCTTGCATCTCGTCGAGGAAGGGGGCGACCCCGGGCGCGCACCACTCGCTCACCAGGTCCATCGTCTCATGGTCCGGGCGAAAACAGATCACGTAGGCTCGCCCCATCCGGAAGAACTCGCCCAGACGTTGCAGGGCCTGCACAACGGCCGCGTCCACCGCGTCCGCCGACAGGTCCGCAAACTGCGCGGAGATCGCCGAGACCACCTCCTGCAACCGGTACTGGTGCTGTGCCCTGAGTTCCAGTTGCTTGCGCTCGGTGATGTCCTCGCCCATCACGCTGGCCCCAAGCAGCGTGCCCTCGGCATCGAAAAACCGCTGGGCATACCAGGACAGCGTGCGCTGTTCGCCACTACGGGTGCGGATGGTGGACTCCAGGCCCGCGATCTCGCGGCCTTCGTGAATGATGGCCTGCCCCTCGGCGTAGACCGCTACGCGATAGTCCGGGTCGGGGAAAAGCCATTCCCAAACACTCGCGTGCCCCACAACTTCCTCGCGGCTATAGCCACTGATCCGTTCCGCCGCCCGATTCCACAGCGTCACCCGCCCCTCGGGATCCAGGGTATTCACCCAGACCGGGGCGTATTCAATGATCTGTGAATGGAAACACCCGGAGGGGTCTGCCGCCATGATGATCCTCGCAACGGGAAACAATCGGCGCGTGGCGCAACGCCGCCCGGCGAACATGCGCAATCCCGTTCGCCCATCTCAATGAGGTTAGCAACATTCCCCGCCCTTCGCGCCAGAAAAGACGGCCGTTTGTTAGGCTGCCGTTGCATTCCCTGACGAGACGCTGATTCGCATGACCGAATCCTTCAAGGCCCTGCTCCTGGAACAGCAGCTCGACGGCCCGGTGGCCACGATCCGGACACTCACCCTCGACGACCTGCCCGCGGGCGAGGTCCTGCTCCAGGTTCACTATTCGGGGCTCAACTACAAGGACGGCATGATCCTGCAGGGGCTGGGCAACCTGGTGCGGGATTATCCCCACGTACCGGGCATCGACCTGGCCGGGACCGTGCTCGAATCGGCGGACCCGCGCTACCGCCCGGGCGATCCCGTCGTGCTGACCGGCTACCGTGTCGGCGAGGCCCACTGGGGCGGTTACGCCCAGCGCGCGCGCGTCCGCGGCGACTGGCTGATCGCTCAGCCGCCCGGCTACAGCGCGCGCCAGGCGATGGCCGCGGGCACCGCCGGCTTTACCGCCATGCTGGCGGTGCAGGCCCTGGAAGACCACGGATTGCAACCGAGCACCGGCGAGGTTCTGGTCACCGGTGCCTCCGGCGGCGTGGGCAGCATCGCCGTGCGCCTCCTGGCACGCCTGGGCTACACGGTCACCGCCGTGACCGGACGCCCGGAGAACGCCAACTACCTGCACCAACTGGGCGCCAGCACCATCGTGGCTCGCGAGGCGCTGGCCAACGCGCCGGCCAAGCCGCTGCTGGGCGAACGCTGGGCGGGCTGTGTGGACACGGTCGGCGGCGACATGCTGGCCCATGTACTCGCCGGGATGGCGTACGGACGTTCGGTGGCCGCCTGTGGCCTGGCCGGCGGCGCGCAGCTCCAGACCACGGTCCTGCCGTTCCTGCTGCGCGGGATTAACCTGCTGGGGATCGACTCGGTCCGGTGCCCCGCCGAGCGGCGGCGGGGCACCTGGGAGCGCCTGGCGGCGCTGCTCCCCGGGGATGATCTTGACGCCATCACCCGCGAGATCGGCCTGGAAGACCTGCCGGACTACGGCGAGTCGATCCTGAAGGGCCAGATCCGCGGCCGTACAGTAGTCCGGCTGGATTAACCCCCGTCGAACGCGAACCGACTATGCTGGGCATACCACCCTGGAGGCGCCCGTGACCGAACTCGAAACCCGTCTAAAGCACATCCGTGACCGCTTGGCCGAGCTGGAGGCCATGGCCCGCGAGGACACCACAGAGGCCGCCCACCGGGTCACGGCCGAGTTGACCCGGGAGCTCAATCAGGCAATCGAGGACGCCGCCGACAGGACCGATGGCACCCACACGCCTGCGGCCAGCGAGCCACGTGCGCCCCGCGACCCGGTCGAAAAATGCCCGCGCTGCACCCTGCGCAGCTTCACCTTCCAGGACGGTACGATCCGGGAACGTGCGAACCAGCCGGGGCATTTCGAGGCGCAATACCACTGCATGAGCTGCGGCCACGAGGCCTGGCGCGAACTGGGCAGCCGCTGATTGATTACCGTCGGCATCCTACGGTGCTGACGACCGCGACGAAGCCACCTTTGCCCGGCTAAACCTGGCTCTGGGTCCAGCGCACGATATCCGCCGCCCCCATCGCGCCCGCCTGGCGCGCCACTTCGCGTCCGCCGCGGAACAGCGCCAGGGTCGGGATACTGCGGATCGCAAACCGCCGGCCCAGCTCCGGCTCCGCCTCGGTATTCACCTTCGCCAGCCGCACGGTCGGCTCGAGATCCGCCGCGGCCTGGCGGAACTGCGGAGCCATCATCTTGCAGGGGCCGCACCACGGCGCCCAGAAGTCCACCAACAGCGGGATATCATTGCGCTCGAGGTGGCGGAGGAAGTTCGTGGCGGTCAGTTCCAGCGGATCCTGGCCGAACAACGACCGATGACACTGGCCACACTTCGGGCCGGCACCCAGCCGTGTCGCAGGGATTCGATTCACCGCGTCACAATGCGGACAGACCACGTGCAGGGCTTCACTCACAGCAGCACCTCGTTCCAGGCAGAAGAAGAAAAGGCCAGCACCCTGATCTTACTCCGCGAGCGCGTGCATGGATCCATCAGGCCGCAGGATGCCGGGCGAGAAAGTGTTCGGTGCGTTCCACCGCGCGGCGTTCGTTGCGGTCGTTCCAGGATTGCCCGACCAGTTTGCGCATGGTGCCCTCGATGGTCCGCGTCACCAGCAGGTTGCTCAGCATCCGCGCGACATTCGGCAGGTCACGCGGAAACGCCCGCAGTGCCATGGAAAAGCCGATGTCGTCATACAGCACGTAGTGCCAGAACCCCGGCGGGATATAGAGCACGTCCCCGTGGTGCAATTCGGCCAGGTGGCCCTGCACATGCCGCAGCGCCGGATGGCGCTGGTAGTCGGGATCCTCGAAGTCCACCGAGGCCAGCGCACTGAACGAGAAAGGCACGTGATACATGTACGGCGTGTACTCGGGAGCGACCAGCAGTACGCGTTTCGGCCCGCCAAAGTGGCACAACAGGATATCCGGGCGGTCGATGTCGAAGTGCATCTGCACACGCGCGTCCTTGCCGCCCATGAACAGCACGGGCAGCTTGCGGAACAGTCGCAAACCGATGTCGGGAAACTCGAAGTCGCGCGCCAGCGTCGGCCGGGCGGCAAACAGGTTGAAGAAGAACAGGCGCAGATCGCGCTCGCCCCCTTCCAGAAGGTCCAGATACTCCGCCAGCGGCATGTACAGGGACGCGGCGTGCTGATGCTCGTTGTCGCGCGCGGGCCGGCTGTCGTACAGCGGCACCACGGCATCCCCGGCGACCTCGCGAAAATAGTCGGGTGTCCAGCGCTCCCGTGCCGGCCACTCTCGGGTCAGCTCCTCCAGGATCACCGGTTGCGCGACCGCCTTGTACTGCCGCAGGAACGTGTCCGGTTCGACAAGCCCGACCCGCGCTACCGGCGTAGTCTCGATCATTTCCGCTCCCGTTTCCTTGCTCGGGGAAGCCCGTCAGCCTACCAAGCCCGCCCGCAGCGCGCGATGCTGCGCTGCGGCAACAGCCAGGCAGACAGCAGATGCGTCAGCCACCACACCCCGGAACATACCGCCATGACCACCGCGAGCCATGCCACAGGGTGCATCCACTCCTGCACCTGCCCAACCGGACCCAGCACCCAGTTCACGTTGTTGTCGGCATCCGCGAGCGCGAAGGTCAGCAACAGGATGACCCAGCCCAGCACCACCATGTAACGCCAGGCACGGGGGTCATACCCGAGACGCCAGACCATCCAGATCAGCACGAACGGAAGCGGCAGATGGTAAAGCGACAGCAGGCGCACGAACAGCGGGATCTCGGGGTTGAACATGTAGTGCACAGCTCCCAGCGGGGCCCAGCCCCAGACCGCCATGCTCAGCAGGAAATCCAGCACCCAGCCCAGCTCCAGAAGCACCACGGCCACCAGCATCATGCTCGCGATCCGGCGACTCTCCAGCCAGGCCGCCAGCAGCCCGCCCAGTAACGCCACGTTGGAAAACCAGAGGAAATTGAACCAGCCGTGCACCACGGCATACACCGGAACCAGCACCAGCACGAAGGCGAGATAGCTCCACTTGAAGGCGCGGGGGACCCTCTCGCCACTCCCTGTTGTGACCCGCATGCGCGACCCTCTGCTTGCCCGTCCGTGCATTCGGGCTCAGGGTAGCAGCATGACACCCCCACGCCCCGGAAGCGCATCGCCCCATGAGACGGCTGTCGTTCCTTTTCCTTGCCCTGTTCCTGGCCACCGCCCCGGTCGCACTGGCTGCGGACACCGCTGAACCGCCCGCCCCCACCATTGGCCTGGCGCTGGGCTCGGGCGGGGCCGGGGGACTGGCGCATATCGCCATGCTGCAGGTGTTCGACGACCGGGGGGTCCTGCCCGACCGCATCACCGGCACCAGCATCGGCGCCGTGATCGGCGGCCTGTACGCCGCGGGGCTCGATGCCGACGAGATCTTCGACCTGTTCGACGACTTTTCCGGATCCGAGCTTGATGCCCTGACCGGGCTGGCGCGCTCCGAGATCAAGCTGCTGGACCTTGTCCCCCTGCGCCTGGGCCGCAATGCCCTGTTCGATTCGGGCGAGTTCCTGCGTTTCCTCGCCGAGCACACCGAGGCGCGCGACTTCGACGACCTGCGCATCCCCTTCGCCGTGGTCGCCACCGACTTTCGCACCGGCGAGAGCGTGGTGATCGACCAGGGCGACCTGTTCCTGGCGATCGAGGCAAGCATGGCAGTGCCCGGCCTGTTCGAACCGGTCCGGCACGACGACGGCCAGACCCTGATCGACGGCGGAGCCTCCAATCCGCTGCCCTATGATCTGCTGCAGGGCGAATACGACTACGTGATCGCCGTGGACGTGTCCGGCAATGGCTCGCCGAACGCCACCGAGGAGATCGGCATCACCGACCTGCTGTTCAAGAGCTTCAGCATCATGCAGGGCTCCATCATCCGCCACATGACCCGCCTCGACCCGCCGGATCTCTACCTGGTACCGGATACTGGTGGCATCCGGTTGCTGCACTTCAACCGGATCGACGAAATCCTGGAGAAGGCGGAGCCCGCCGCCGGGGAACTCCGCGACCAGCTCGATACCTGGGGCATCCAGCCCCCGGCCCCCAGCCGGTAATCCGTGCCCAGAAGCCCGGTTTCATGCCCTATACTCGCGGCATCCACCGTAACGGACGCGGTGCCAAGGGGAGCCTGCAAGAACCGTGACCAGCGATAACCCCGATCCCCGGCCAGATGCAAAAGATCCGCCCCCGGGAACCGGCGACGGACGCCATGAGCTGTGGTTTACCCGACGCGATGATCAGGTCTGCGGGCCCTACCCTCAGCGCTCGATCAGCCGCTTCCTGATCCTGGGCCGGCTGCGCCCGGATGACCAGGTCAGCCTCGACCGCGAGACCTGGTGGCGCATCGACCAGCGCCCTCACCTGATCCCCGAAGAGTTGCAGAACGCCCACACCCCGGAGGGCCGCGAACGCCTGAACCAGGCCCGCCTGCGCGAGGACGAACGCCGGCGGGAACGGCGCGACGACAACCCGCCCGCCGAGATCCGCGAGCGCCGCAAGGGGGACCGCCGTTGTCCCGAATCGCCCGCGATGATCTCCCATCGCCAACAATGGGCCGAGATCCTGGAACGGCCAGCGCCGCCCTGGAGTCAGTGGGTCCGCGGGCCGCGGCCCTGGATCGCGGGTGGCCTTGCAGTCACCCTGGCCGTCGGCCTGCTGCTCGCCTTCGGGATTGCCTTCGAGCGCGACCCGGGGCCCAACTGCGAACAGGCCGCGGGGCCCGGGGTCAACTGGAACTACTGTGACAAGGCCGGCGCCGACCTGCGCGATGCCGACCTGACGGGCGCGTCACTTCACAGCACCCGCCTGGCCGGGGCGCGCCTGCATGGTGCCCGGCTGACCGACGCGGATCTGCGTTTCGCGGACCTCGCCCTGGCCGGACTGGAGGGCGCGAATCTCGCTGGCGCCAACCTGACCGGCGCGGACCTGATCCAGGCTCGCCTGGTCGATGCCAACCTCGAGAATGCCAATCTCGCCCACGCCAACCTGACCGATGCCGACCTCTCCGGTGCCCGGCTGGATGCTGCTTACCTAAGCCGCAGCATCTGGACCGACGGCCGCATCTGCGCCCGTGACTCAGTCGGGAGCTGCGACTGACCCGCGGGCGCGCCCTCCACGTGCCACGCCCGCATCCGGATCGATTCCCAGCTCCTCCGCCACCTCCGCCCAGTACGGCTCGGCCTCGCAGGAACAGCAGTCGCACCAATCGGTGACACCGTCATGCATGCTGATCCGGCTGCGCACGGCCTGCGGCATTCGCGTTCCGGATGTTTCGTGCGACATCGTCGCGCCCCCATCTCCGCCCTCTTCCCGATCCTGGTTCATGGCAACACCTCCCGACACGGACTCCTCATTCTGACCATAGACGTTGCCGAATCTCCGTGGGATTGCGGGTACGGGCCTGAGCTGCGCCCCGTGCTACTCTCGATCCGTTCGATCCCGGCCCCTGGTGAATATGGTCACCCGACGCGACAAGGTCCTGCTCTCGGTCTCCGCCGCGACCCTGCTCGGCATCCTGCTGCCGCTCGCCGCCCTGGCCTGGTTTCTGTGGCAGGAATCCGTGGTCGCCGAGGAGAAGCGCCTGGCCGAACTCTCCCAGCGTCTGGGCGAACAGACCGAAGCCGCGCTGGTAGACGCCCGCGAACTGCTGGACAGCCTCAACCAGCTGGACCTGGAGCCCTGCTCCCCGGAGCACCTGGAACGCCTTCAGGACGCGGCCATCGCCCGGCCTCATGTGCGTGCCATCGGGTACTGGCGCGCGGCCGAACGCCAGTGCGGTGCGGGGTTTGTCCAGGGCGAGGCCCTCACACCACCGCGTGCCAGCCGCATCTACGACACCGGCGTGGTCGCCTGGTGGCCGAGCGCGGACACCGCCGTGGGCGGTGTGGAGCTGTTCCTGATGCGCTTCGGCCAGCATGATGTCGCGATCGACCCGCGCCTGCTGATCCGTCCCGGCATGCTGGACAAGCAACGGGTCGGCCTGTGGGTCGAAGGCCTTCCCATGAGCCGCTATCCCGCTGACGCCGACCTGCCATCACCCGACACCACCCCCATTGGCCTGAGCGTCGACCGCGCCCAGGGGCGCATCGTCAGCCGCTTCTCGCTGGACACGATCTTCCCGGTCGACATCATTGCCGCGCAGCCGCTGGCGGCCTTCTGGGATCGCTACCTTTCCACCCTGATCGTGGCGGGCATCTTCGGGCTGCTCTTGGTGACCCTCTGGCTACTCCTGGTCCTGCATTACCTGCGCCGCCACCTGAGCCTGGCCAGCGAGCTGCGCGAGGCCATTGCCAACGAGCGCCTGAGTGTCGAGTACCAGCCCATCGTCGACCTCGCGGACGGCCATTGCCGGGGTGCCGAGGCCCTGGCCCGCTGGCATCGCGAGGGCGACGAGACCATCCGCCCGGATGTCTTTGTGCCGCTCGCCGAGGACACCGGGCAGGCCACCGATCTGACCCTGGCGATCCTGCGCGCGATCCTCCGCGATCTGGGCGACAACCTGCGGGCGCATCCCGAGCAGACCATCAACCTCAACATTACCGGCCACGACCTGGCCTCCGACCGCTTCGGGGATGCGCTGCGCAAGGCCCTGCGCGAGGCAGGTGTCGCACCCTCCGCGATCAAGCTGGAGCTGACCGAACGCTCCCTGCTCAACGAAGACGCCATACGCGCCCGCCTGCGGGAACTGCGCCGGCGCGGCCACCACATCGCCATCGACGACTTTGGTACCGGATATTCGAGCCTTGCCTACCTGGAACGCTTCGAACTCGATACACTAAAAATCGACAAGACCTTTGCCGATGCCATCGCCCACGAAGCGGTGACCAGCCAGGTCATCGGCCACATCATCGAGATGGCCCGCTCGCTCAATCTGCAGATCGTCGCCGAGGGCATCGAATCGGCCCACCAGGTGGAATGGTTGCGCGCGCAGGGCGTGGAAGGCGGACAGGGCTACCACTTCAGCCGTCCCCTGTCCGCCGAGGCCTTCCTCGACTGGTGCCGCCAACACTGAGGAGACCATGTTCCAATCTTCGAACACCCGTCGCTCGGGCCGCATCCTGGCGCTCCCCCTGTTACTGTTCGCGATGGCCTCGGGCTGTGCCCTGTTGCCGGTGGAGCAGGATGCACCGCCTCCCACTGGCGACCGCCCCGCCTCCGAACCCGCGGCGCCGGAAACCGATACGGCGCCACCCGCAGGCACCGATAGCCAGCCCGAAACGAATCCGGACACGGACACGGCCGCAGGTACGAATACGGATACGGATACGGATACGGAGACGGAAACCCACTCGCCGGAACCCACCGAACCGTCACCGGGCCTGCACATCGCCCGCTCGTCCAGTGCCGAAAGCGAACGACGCGTCTTCCTGAGGGAACAGGGTCACGAAACCCTGGACCCCGGCCGCCTGGGCTACTACATGGACGTCCTGGGGGCCCGCCTGCGCCAGGAGTTGTCCGGACAGGCCAGCGCGATCGATCATCAGGATTCGGGTATCCGCGTGACCCTGCCGGAAGGTGCGGACCAGGCCCGCGCACTGGATACCATCGGCCGGCTGCTCGACGAGTTTGGTGCCAGCCTGGTGACCGTCATCGCGCATGGACACGGCATGGACGCATCCGACACCTCATCGGAGGGCACGGAGGACGATGCGATGGCGGCGGGCCGCCGCCTGGAGAACGCCGGGGTCGCCCCCGAACGCCTGGTCCTGCGCGTCTTCGGCACCACCACGCCGGCCAGGACGCTCGGCAGCGAGGCGTTCTCCCCGCAGATCGAGCTGCTGATCCAGCCCCTCGCCGCCAGCTGATCAATCCAACCACCACGCAATACCGCCTGCGCCCCGAAGAAGGACTTGATTCGCCATGAACGCGACCGCAGCCGACCAGCCGGAGAACACAGGGACGGCCCCGGGACCGGGCATCGAATCGCCCACCACGCACCCCGAGATGGAACCGGACAGCACCGTCTATCGCACGCTGCTGGAATCCACCCGCGCCATCCCGTGGAGGATCGACTGGGCCACCATGCGCTTCACCTATATCGGCCCGCAGATCGAGGCGTTGCTGGGCTGGACACCGGAGAGCTGGGTCAGCATCGACGACTGGGTGGAGCGCATGCACCCGGACGATCGCGAATCGGTCGTCAACTTCTGCGTCACCCAGTCGCAGTCCGGGGTCGACCACGAGGCGGACTACCGCGCCCTGACACGGGATGGGCACTACATCTGGATCCGCGACGTCGTCCACGTAATGCGCAAAAACGGCGAAGTCGAGGCCCTGGTCGGTTTCATGTTCGACATCAGCGAGCGCAAGCAACAGGAAGAAGAACTGCTGCGCCTGAAGTCCGAACTGGAGGCCCTGTCCTACCGCGACTCGCTCACCGGCATCGCCAACCGTCGACAGTTCGACCTCGTACTCGAACGCGAGTGGGCCCACGCCCGGCGCGACCAGCGCCCGCTCTCCGCCATCATGCTCGATATCGACCATTTCAAGGAATACAACGACCGCTACGGCCACCCGGCCGGCGACGGCTGCCTGCAGCGGATCGCCACCTGCCTCGCCGGCGTCGTCGGCCGCGAACAGGACCTGCTGGCACGCCTGGGCGGGGAGGAGTTCGTACTGATCCTGCCGGACACCGATATCGACGCGGCCCACGCGCTGGCCGAGCGCTGCCTGCAGCGCATCCGCGAGGAGGCGATCCCGCACGCGAGTTCCCGCGTGGCCCCCACACTGACCGCCAGCGCCGGGGTCGGCTGCCTCACCCCCAACGAGACCCGCGACGCCACGCAGGTGGTCGAGGCCGCGGACCGCGCCCTGTACCAGGCCAAGCGCGGCGGGCGCGACCGGGTCGCCATTGCCGCGGCCGACACCGCCAAACCCAGGCCCTGAACCATCCCCATCGCCGGTGATCTGAACGGATAGCAACCGGACCGCGCCCGCGCAGGGGCCGGAACGCAGTCCATTCGCGGCCGGGCCGAGCGCCAGGGCCGTGATCCACGTCCAGTCCTCGCGCAGCGGGCGCCGGGCCACGTGGAAAACATCCCGGATTCGGACCAGACTCCGGGGAAAGCGGCACCCCGGAGAGAGGGATCGACATGACCAGCCTGCATCAACCCGCGCGGGAACCTGCGCTCTACCGTTTTATCGGCATCGTGTTGCCACCGGTGGCGGCGTACCGCTACGGCGCCGCCGCCCACAGCTGCGCCGCGCCGATCGCCATTGCCTGGGCGGCCGCCCTTGTGTCGATCGCCTATGCCCTGCTGACCGGCCTGGCCGGCATCTCCGGCTACGGCGGCTTCCCGCTGGCAATCGGTCTGTTCCTGTGGGTGTTTGCGACGGTATGGACCTTCCTGGTCGTGCGAAACGTGCAGGCGGATCCCTCCCTTACCGACCCCCGGACACACGAACAACGCGTCCGCCAGCGCGAGGACGCCCACGACCCGCTGGATCAACTCGATTCCCGCGAACGCCCGCGCTAACATCTCCGCCCGTACTCGCGCCCCACTGAACGGCGCCGCGTTGACGCCGCTTGACCGCCCCTGAAATCTGCCTCTTGAATACGGTTTGCGCCTTCAGAATTCCCCTGACAGACTCGGGACAACGCGTTCGGGTGGAAGGGGCCAGCAGGACGCGTCCGACAGGGGAAATGCATGAGCAATTCGTCCGGGGTGAAGGTCCAGTACGAGGACCTGGTGGAAAACCACCCCTTCATCATCATCTGTTATCGACCCGACACCACCATCTTCTATGCCAACCGGGCGGCCCACGAATACTTCGCGGCGCCCGCCGGCAGCCTGCTCGGGCACCGCTGGATCCATGACCTCCCCGAAGAGCGGCAGCCCGAGAACCGTGCCGACCTGCTGCGCTATACCCCCGACGCGCCCGTGCGCACCATCGAGAACCCGGTGCGCCGCGGCGACGGGGCCGACCGCTGGATCCGCTGGACCAGCCGCGCCTTCTTCAACGAAGCCGCCGAGATCACCCATTTTCAGACCCTCGGAATCGACGTCACGGACCGCAAGCAGGGCGAACTCCTGCGCGAGAACCTGCTGGGGAGCCTGGCCGAGGGCGTCTTCGGCATCGACGCCGATGGCAACTACACCTTCCTCAACCCCGCGGCCTGCGAACTGCTCGGGTTCGCCAGCGAAGACGAGGCCCTGAGCCACAATTCGCACGAACTGTCGCACCACAGCCGGCCCGACGGCCGAGCCTTCCCCGCCACGGAATGCCCGGTCTACAGAGTCTTGCGCACCGGCGAGCCGTTGCAGGCCTGCGAGGAGTATTTCTGGAGCCGCGCGGGACACGGGTTCCCGGTACTGATCAACGCCGCCCCGCTGTTCGATGCCCGCAACCGTGTTACCGGCGCCGTGGTCTCGTTCCAGGACATCACCGAGCGTCGCGCGGCGCGCGAGGCGCTGGAACAGCGCGAGGCGGAACTGCAGGAGGCGCAGCAGATCGCCCATCTGGGCAACTGGATCTCGGACTTCGACGCCGGGGGCATCCGCTGGTCCAGCGAGGTATTCCGCATCTTCGGCCTCGAATACGACCAATGGGGTGCGACCCACGAGGCATTCATGCAGGCGGTGCACCCGGACGACCGCGAGCGCGTGCAGCGCGCGGTCGACGATGCCCTCACCCCCGGAGGACCGGAATACGACATCGAGCACCGCATCGTCCGCCCCGACGGCTCCGTCCGCATCGTCTACCAGCGCGGGAGCGTGGACTTCGATACCCAGGGCCGACCCCAACGCATGGCCGGCGTGGTGCACGACATCACCGAACGGCGCGAGGCGGAGCGCCACCTCCATTTCATCACCTACCACGACGCCCTCACCGGCCTGCCCAACCGAACCCGCTTTGCCGAACGCGCCGACCAGGCCGTCGCCGATGCCGAGCGCCTGGGGCGTCCACTGGTGCTGGCCCATATCGGCCTGGATCGCTTCAAGAGCGTCAACGAAGGCATGGGCCAGGCCACCGGCGACGAGGTCCTGCAACATGTGGCCCGGCGTCTGGAAAACCGTCTGCCGGTCGGTGGCGTGCTGGCACGCCTGGGCGGCGACGAGTTCGGCGCCCTGCTCCCGGTGGAGTCTCCCGGCTCGGTCGCCGGCGCCGTCACCCGCCTGCTGGAGCCGCTGCGCCAGATCATCAAGGCTGGCGAGCACGAGCTCTATGTGCCCGGTTCCGTCGGGGTCGCCGTGTATCCCCACGACACCCAGGATGCGTCCGACCTGATGCGCCGCGCCGAATCCGCGATGCACCAGGCCAAGCGCACCGAGGGCAATGCCATCCAGTTCTGTTCCGGCGAGCTCAACAACGACGTGCGGACACGCGTCTCGCTGGAGGGCCAACTGCGGCGCGCGGTCGATCACCAGGAAGGGTTCTTCCTCCACTACCAGCCGCGGGTGGCGGCCGGCGATGGCCGTATCGTCGGCGTCGAGGCCCTGCTGCGCTGGGAGGATGGTGCCGGCACGGTGCATTCGCCGGGCGCCTTCATCCCGATCCTCGAAGAGACCGGGCTGATCGTCGAACTGGGCCAGTGGATACTGACCGAGGCCTGCCGTCAGTGTCGGGCCTGGCATCAGGCCGGGCTGCCACCGGTCCGCGTGTCCGTCAATCTGGCCGCTCCCCAGTTTCGGGATCGCCAGATGGCGCACAGCATCGACCGGGTATTGGAACACACCCAGCTGAGTGCGGACGCCCTGGAGCTGGAGGTCACCGAGAGCATGCTGATGGCCGATACCGACCAGGTCATCCGCACCTTGGGGCAATTTCGCGAGCGCGGGGTGCGCGTAGCCCTGGACGACTTCGGCACCGGGTATTCATCGCTGGCCTATCTGCGCCGTTTTCCGCTGGATGTGCTGAAGATCGATCGCTGCTTCGTCGCGGACCTGGAGACCGAGTCAAGCGCGGGCGCCATCGTGCGCACCATCCTCAGCCTCGCGGATAACCTGGGCCTCGAATCCGTCGCCGAGGGCGTGGAGACCGAGGCGCAGCAAGCCTTCCTGCAGGAGGCCGGTTGCCAGACCCTGCAGGGCTTCCTGTTTGCCCGCCCGCAGCCAGCCGCCGACTGCCAACAGATGCTCGCCGAGCCCGCTTCGTCCGCCGCAGCGCACCCGGGCCGCAGCGCCTGAATCAGCCCGGTCCACGCGACCCGCACGGTCGGAACACCCTCGGGAAACACTGATTAATGTACGCGCTCGCGCTCGAGTCGCTTTTGCCTGCGAACAAGGCGCGGTGACTGCCGTGCAGTCATTCTGCACAAGGGAACCGCAACGCCGTTCCCACGCAAAAGCGGCCGAGCCCCTGCATTCAATCGCTTGTGGGGTTGGTACCCCAGGTTCCCCGATCCTGCGTTGCACCGCTTGCGGGTAGAACCACTACCCGCTGCACGACGCGCCTTGTCTCGGAAAACCTGGGGTACCAACGCGAGCGTGTACATTAATCAGTGTTTCCCTCGGTAACACAGGGCCACATGCAGTACCGACCGGCCGAACGCTACGATAATCCATCATCAACGGGAGACCACCGCGTGCGCCTAGCAATCGTACTGGCAGGAATCATGCTGATCGCCGGCTGCAGCGCGCTGCCGCGGGGCGATGATGCCCCGCGCGAGGTGGCCTACATCTGCGCCTACGGCCCCGAACTCACCGCCACCTTCGAGGGCGAGCAGGCCGTGCTGGCTTTCAACGGGGCCCGCGCCCGACTACAAGCCACCGAGACGGCCTACGGCGGGCGCTACGCCAATCCCACCGACGACATCGTGTTCTGGACCCGCGACGACGCCGCCATGCTCGAGATGCTGGGCGTGTTCTGGAGCTGTCGCGCCCTGCCCGACCGCGGATGACCGACGCAGCGACCCGTTTCGTCCTGCAGGCCACCTGTGCCCGCACGGCGGTGCGCGGCCCGGTCATCCAGACCCTCTGGAGCGGCTACGGCGAGATCGTGCGCTACCTTCTTGAAGGCGGCGACTCCCCCACAGTCATCCTCAAGCACATCGTGTTCCCCGACGAGCTGGACCATCCGCGCGGCTGGAGCAACAACCGCTCGCATCAGCGCAAGGTCCGCTCCTATCAGGTGGAAATGGCCTGGTACCGCGACTGGGCCAACCAATGCGACGCCACCAGCCGTGTGCCCCGCTGTCTGGATACCGCGACCATCGGCGACGAGCACCTGATCGTGCTGGAGGACCTCGACGCTGCCGGTTTCCCGCAGCGCAGGGACCACCTGACCCGCGCCGAGGCGCGGCTCTGCCTGCGCTGGCTCGCCCGCTTCCACGCGCGTTTCATGGGGCGGGAGCCCACCGGCCTGTGGCCCGAGGGCAGCTACTGGCATCTGGCCACCCGCCCGGACGAGTGGGCCGCCATCGAGGACCCGGCGATTCGCGAGACGGCAGCGGCCCTCGACGACGCCCTGACCGGCGCCCGCTACCGCAGCTTGGTCCACGGCGATGCCAAGGTCGCCAACTTCTGCTTTGCGCCAGAGGGCGACGCCGTTGCCGCCGTGGATTTCCAGTATGTCGGAGGCGGCTGCGGCATGCGCGATGTGGCCTATTTCCTCGGGAGCTGCCTGGACGAACGGGAACAGGAAAACTGGGAGGCCGACCTGCTGGATGCCTATTTCGAGGCATTGCGCGAGGCCCTGAACGAACGGGGCAAGGGCACGGAAGCCGGCGCCATCGAGCACGAGTGGCGTGCGCTGTTCCCCATTGCCCAGGCCGACTTCTACCGCTTCCTGGTCGGCTGGATGCCGGATCACTGGAAGATCCACGACTACAGCCGCCGCACGGCACTGGCCGTGGTCCGGCGCCTTCAGGAAGGTGGCTGGTCCGCCATCCCATCGGGGTCGGATTCGAGCGCTTCCGCGACCTCCAGCCAGTAGGGCTCGGCCGCACAGCGACCCCACAAGCAATCTGCAACCGCCGGCGCATCCGGAACCGCAGGGGCGTTCGGAGTCGGCAGATCGGCCCTGGATCGGCTCACGTCGTTCATGGCGAGCCGATGACGGCACACCCGAACACATCCCTTACGGTGCGGCAGTGTCCGCCGCGGGGGGCGCCGCAGCCCCCGAGAAACCGGGCCCACGGACATCCGCAGGCGCCCAGTCGCGTCCGCTGTCCCGACCGGTCACCCACCACTCGTGCACGAACAGCC
Organism: Thioalkalivibrio sp. AKL6; assembly: GCF_000376905.1. Taxonomy (NCBI): domain Bacteria; kingdom Pseudomonadati; phylum Pseudomonadota; class Gammaproteobacteria; order Chromatiales; family Ectothiorhodospiraceae; genus Thioalkalivibrio; species Thioalkalivibrio sp. AKL6. Next base: position 88,542 of record NZ_AQXS01000007.1, read on the forward strand.
GCAGCGGCCCGCGCACCCGTTCCTCGAAGCGCGTAGGCAGGGTGTACCCCTCGATCTCCGCGTACTCCAGGAAGGTCGTATCCACGTGGGCACCCTGGGTGGGGCCAAAGCCGTTCAGGGTGACATGCACACGATAAAGCAGGTCGGTTTCGGGGTGGATCCACATCACCACCCGGTCTTCGTCCGCCTCGCCGAACCCGGGCTCAATGGTGGCCAGTACCCGGCGGTAGTTCACACCGCCCTGGCGCTGGTCCGCCAGCCGCTCCATGTCGGTCGCCCGGTGTTTGACGAAGCTCGGACCGTAGTGGAACAGCTCCCCGGCGTCCGTGGTCATCGCGCTGGCGCGAATCCGGTCACGGTCCGAACTGCGCTCGCCATCGTAGTACAAGCGGAATTCGTCACCGTGACGGAAGACGCTCTTGGTGCCCTCGGGACCGGTGTAGTGGACCGCATACAGATCATCGGCGGGGCGATAACGCTCTTCGCCCTGGCCACGGTAGTCGCCGTCGGCTACCAGCGGCTGGAGGCGCTGGATCACGCGGCCCCACTCGCCATCGGTCGCCTGATTCAGATCACCCGGGTATTCCCGCAGGTCCCCGCCGTGGGCCGCAAGCGTTCGCTGAAACAGGGCCTGCGCACTCAGTCCGTCGTCGAATTCCGGATCCGGACCGGGCTGCGGGAAGGTGCCCCCACACCCGGCCAGCAGGACCGCGACTCCCAGCCAGAGGGCGGCGGCTGGCACCCTGATTCTTGTCCAATCAACCATGCATCGCTCCTAACAGGAAACATCTGTACTTTTCTTGTACATTACCTGTACATTGTTTTCAACGGCCTCTACCGCACCCGGTCACAAGGAGCTCGCCATGTTTTTCAACCCCGCCGTTTCGCCGACGGCCCATCCCGCTACGGGAACCACCGACGCGGCCGTGCTAGACGCAGTTCGGGAGGCCGTCGCCTACATCGAGTTCACCCCGCGCGGCCAGATCCTCGATACCAACGAGCTCTTCCTGAAGACCATAGGCCACCCGCGCGAGGACGTCATCGGCCAGCACCACCGGATGTTCTGCAGCCCCGAGTACGCACGCTCTTTGCAGTACCGCGACTTCTGGCGCCGCCTGGCGGCCGGGGAATCGCATACCGGAACCTTCCCCCGAGTGACGCGCACGGGCGAAACCATCTGGCTGGAAGCCACCTACTTCCCCGTGCGCGACACCCAGGGCCAGGTGGAGAAGATCGCGAAGATCGCCTACGACGTCACCGAAAAGCAGGAACAACTGCGCGACCAGGCAGCCGTCTTCACCGCCCTGGACCGCTCCATGGCGGTGATCGAGTTCACCCCGCAGGGCGAGATCCTCAAGGCCAACGACAACTTCCTCCAGGCGGTCGGGTACAACCTCGACGACATACGCGGCCAGCATCATCGTATCTTCTGCGACGAGACCTTCTATCGCGATCATCCCGATTTCTGGGAGCGCCTGGCGCAGGGCCAGCTCATGAGCGGGAAGTTCCGGCGGCTGAAGGCCAACTGCCAGGAGCTGTGGCTGGAGGCCACCTACAATCCGATTCTCGACCAACAAGGCCGGGTGGAGAAGGTCATCAAGTTCGCCACCGACATCACCGCCAGCGTGCATACGGCGCAGCGCACCCGCGAGGCCTCGGCCGTCGCCCACGACATGGCCCGCAAGACTGCCGATCACGCCCGCAGCGGCGAGGACTCACTGCGGCTCAACGCACAGCACACCGTGCAGATTCGTGCCGAGGTGACCAGCACCCAGGAGGCAGTCGAACGTCTCAACGCCGAGGCACGCAACATCGAGTCCATCATAGAGACCATCCGCACCGTGGCCGAGACCACCCGGATGCTGTCCCTGAACGCCGCCATCGAGGCCGCTCGCGCCGGCGAACAGGGCCGCGGCTTTGCCGTGGTTGCCCAGGAGGTGCGCAAGCTCGCCGCCAGCACCAGCGAAGCAACCACCCGAATCGCCGAGGTCATCAACAGCAACCTGGAACGCACACGCGAAATCGCCGATCGCATCGACACGGTCCGTGAGGTCGCCGAGCAGGCCGACGCCCAGGTCCAGACCGTCCAGGGCATCGTCGACGAGATCCGCGACGGCGCCAACCTGGTCGTGGAATCCATCTCTTCCATCCCGCGCGATCACCCGTAGGGACTGCTCCGGGAGTCCGCATCTCCCGGGGCGGGCACCATCCGCGCGGGTACGGGCCTCACCAACGGCCCACGCATCTTGGGGAGGCATCATGTCCTTCACTCGCACACTCTGGCTCGCCGCCCTGCTCCTGTTCTTGGCGCCGGCCCTGACCCAGGCCGACGAGCCCGAACAGGCGGTGCTGGCCGGCGGTTGCTTCTGGTCCATGCAAGCACCCTTCGACGCGCTGGAAGGCGTGCTTGAAACCGAGCTTGGGTATACCGGGGGGCATACCCTCGATCCCGGGTACTGGCAGGTGGTCACCGGGCGCACCGGCCACGTCGAGGCCGTGCGTATCCTCTTCGACCCCGGGCGCATCGGCTTCAGCGAGATCCTGGAGGCCTTCTGGCGCAGTATTGACCCGCTGGATCCCCACGGGCAGTTCTGTGATCGCGGACCCCACTATCGAACCGCCATCTTTCCGCAGGATGCCGCCCAGCGCGCCATCGCCGAAGCCTCACGGGCCGAGCTGAACCACTCGGGCCGCTTCGACCAACCGGTGGTGACGCGCATACGGGACGCTGCACCCTTCTATCGGGCCGAGGACAAACACCAGAATTACTACCGCAACCACCCGGAACGCTACGCCAACTACGTGACCCATTGCGGCCGGGAGGAGCACCTGCAAGCGCTATGGGGCGTACCGAACAGGTTGGGGCCACCATGGAAATGATTGGGTTTCCCGGGCCTAAAGTTCGGTTCAAGACCGCCGTTAACGCACTGTAGCCGCGAAACTTCGGCTGCATGATCCCGGCTGCATGATCCCGGCTGCATGATCCCGGCTGCATGATCCCGGCTGCATGATCCCGGCTGCATGATCCCGGCTGCATGATCCCGGCTGCATGGCACCGGGTACCGACAGGCCCGGTGACGGGGCCGTGAGACCCGACAACATGGCCCAGGTGATCAACACGAATCTCCTGACGCTCAACGCCCAGCGCAACCTGCGCCTTTCCCAGGGCGCCCTGCAGGTGGCCCTGCAACGCCTGGCCTCCGGGCGCCGCATCAACTCGGCGCGCGACGACGCCGCCGGAATGGCCATCAGCGAACGCTTCACCACCCAGATTCGTGGCCTGAACCAGGCCATGCGCAATGCGCAGGACGGCATCGGGCTGGCTCGCACCGCCGAGGGCGGGCTGGGCTCCATGAGCGGCAACCTCCAGCGCATCCGCGAGCTGGCCCTGCAGGCAGCCAACGGCACCCTGTCCGCCTCCGACCGCCAGGCCCTGAACCGCGAGGCCCGGCAGTTGCTGGCCGAGACCGACCGGGTGGTCACCCAGACCACATTCAACGGCCGCACCCTGCTCGATGGAAGCGCGTCCACCGCGTTCTTTCAGGTCGGCGCCAACGCCGGGCAGACCCTCGCCGTGGATCTCGGCGACGGCATGGGTACGCGCCGGCTCGGGGTGGTCGCCACCAGCCGCTCGGCGGACCTGACGGCGCTGTTCGCGAACGGTCCGTTCACCGTCGCGGGAGACTTCCGCATCCGTATCGGCGACGCCCCGGAGGTCGACGTACCGGACGGGGACTACGACTCGGTCGCGGCCCTGGCCACGGCCATCAATCGCGAACTCGGAAGCCCGGCGCGCGCCTCCGCAACCCTCGACGGACGCCTGGACATCACCGCGCGCGAGACCATCACCATCAGTGGAGCCGCCGGCCTCGCCACCCTGGGGCTGCCCGCCACCGCCGACGTGGAGGGAAACCTGGCCGGGATCGACCTGGGCACGGCCCAGGGGGCCAGCGACGCCCTCGCGCGGCTCGACCAGGCCCTGGACCGGATCAGCGCGCGCCGCAGTCGCCTGGGCGCGGTACAGAACCGCCTCGAATCGACCATCGACAACCTGGGCATCGGGAGCGAAAACCTCCAGGCCGCGCGCAGCCGGATCCTCGACACCGACCACGCCGCCGAGGTCGCGGCACTCATCCGTGCCCAGATCCTCCAGCAGGCCGGAATCGCCATCCTCGCCCAGGCCAACCTGGCACCTCAACTCGTCCTGCGCCTGCTCGCCTGAATCGCATCCACCGTGCGCCTGCGATCTATCGACGGTCTGCCGGGAGCCCGGACCAAAGTTCCTCAAGGTCCGCGAATGGCCAGACGGAAGGATCCTCGCGCCCGGCAATCGCTTCCTTTTAGGTGTATCAGGAACGACCCCGCAGCGTTCCTGGGGTACCGATTTGCCAGATCCGCGCTGCCGAGTTGCAGAACGGCGTTCTGACTCACATGCACTACACTCGGGATACAGGCGCGGTCGCTTGGACGACTGGACATGCCACCCTGAAGCCGTGCCGCCTTGTCGCACAGCCAAAGGTGTAATAACCGGCCCGGGATTGGCCAAAGGAAGAGCGCGATGTCCAAGTTTCCCTCGGCCCTGCCCTCCACCGGTGGCATCCGCTACACCGACTACCTCGCCCGCACCACACTCCGTGCCTGGGTGGGCATGTCATTCGTGGGCGCTAGTCTGCTGATCCTCGGCGGGCTCGCCCTGTCCTGGCTGATCGTCTACACCGCGGGTGGCGCTGACAGTATCGTCCCGCACTTTTATTACGTGCCCATCCTGTTCGCCGCGGCGCGCTTCGGCGCGGGCGCCGCTCTGGTCGTGGCCCTGGTGGCCGGCGTGCTGGCCGGACCCATGACGCCGGTGGATGTCACCGCCGGCATCGCGCAGGAGACCGAACGCTGGCTAACCCGTACCGGATTCTTCGTCGGCATCGGCCAGCTGATGGCCTGGCTGGTCATCCCCGCGCTGCACCCGGTCACCGAGGAACTGCGGCGCATGCGCCAGGAATTCGATATCCGGCGCGGGCTGCGGCACAACGAGTTTTTCCTGCGCTACCAACCGATTTACTCCCTGGCGCAGGAGCGCCATGTCGGCGTCGAGGCGCTGATCCGCTGGCGACACCCCATCCGCGGAGAACTATCCCCGGCGGAGTTTCTGGACGTGGCGGAGGATTCCACGTTAATCCATGGCATCTGCGATCTGGCCCTGGACGAGGGCTGCCGCCAGGCAGGTGCGTGGAAGGCCCTGGCCGCCGAACACGGCCGCCCCGCATGGTATGTGGCAATCAACCTCTCGGCGCACGACATCGTCCGCCCCGAAATGGCGGCCCATGTCGCGGCCGCGCTGGATCGCCATCGGCTACCGCCGGAGTTGCTGCACATCGAATTGACCGAAACGGTGCTGGCGATGGACGCGGCCACCGATGCCCTGAAGCAGCTCAAGTCACTCGGCATCCAGCTCGCCATCGACGACTTCGGCACGGGTTATTCCTCGCTGGCCTACCTCAACCGCTTCCCCATCGACATCCTCAAGATCGACCGCCAGCTGATCTCCGGACTCGGCATTGATCCGTCCGCCCACGACCTCTCGCGCGGCATGGTCCTGCTGGCCGAGTCGCTGGGCCTACGGACCATTGCCGAGGGCGTGGAGACGAAGGAACAACTGGCAATCGGCCGCGAACTGAAATTCGATTGCATCCAGGGCTATTATTTCGCCCGCCCGTTACGGGCCGAAGAGATCCCATCCCTGCTGCTTTCCGACACGCCGCACACCGGCCATCTGCACGCAGTGCGCTACTGACCGAAATAGTCACGCAGGAGCTGGGTCGTGCGGGCGGCCGGGTCCTCGCGGATGCGACGCTCCTCGTCCGCGAGGATGGTAAACAGGCCATCCAGGGCGTGATCGGTCACGTAGCGATCCAGATCGACGTCCAGCCCCGACAGGCCCGGAATGCGGCCCGCCGCGTCGCGCAGCGGCTGGTACACCCGATAGACGTCGGCCCGCTCCATCTGCTCCTGCACAATCGGCATGTAGCGCTCGCGCAGGGTGGACTCCGACGCATCGCGCAGATACTGCGTGGCGGCATCATCGGCCCCGCGCAGCACCCCATACACATCCTCCGGCCGCATCCCGCGGATGGCACTGACAAACACCGAAACGGCCTCCTGCGCTGCGGACTCCGCTGCACGATTCATCCGCCGCTCCAGATCGTCCACCTGGCTGGCAAACCCGACGCGCCGCAGCGTATCGCCGGCCTGCTCCAGCTCTGGAGGAAGACCGATACGGATCAACGCGTTGCCCCAGTAGCCGTCCTCGCGGCCGGTCCGCTCCACCGTGCGCTCGGTGCCCACCCGCAGGGCCTCGCGGATGGCCTCCTCGGCACGATCACCACCACCCCCATCGAGGCCGAAGTCGCGGACATCCAGCCCGGCGCACGCGGTCAGCAAGAGGGGGACCAGAAGCCAGGGGAGCAAGTACGCGCGTCGCATGTCGAAACTTCCGTGAGGGACTTCCCGTCATGATACACAGGGCATCGAATCGCCCGCGCCAGCCCCCCACTTGCCGTGGAGCTCGGCTTGTCCGATGGTGATCGTCCATGAATGCCAGCCGTCCCGATTCGAACCGGCGCCGCCGGCGCCTCGGCGCCTTCCTGATCCTGGTGGGCGCGCCCCTGCTCGCCCTGGCCATCTGGGTCGGCTGGGCCGAGCAGAATCCGGAACAGGAGCGCGAGCTGCGCGTCGAAGTCCAGGACCGCCTGCACGAATGGTTCCCCGAGACCATGGAGCTGCCCGACGATCTGCAGGGCTTCCTGCCGCGTTCGGACCGGTTCGACGACGAGCGCCCGCCGGACGTTCTGCTGCTGCACGGACTGGACGAGCCCGGCGATATCTGGGACGCCCTGGCGCCCGCGCTGGACGACGCCGGAATCAATGGCTGGGAATTCCGCTATCCCAACGACCAGGCTATCGACCACAGCGCGGACCTGCTGGCGGAACACTGGGCGCAGCTCGAAGGCGACGACCCGCTGATCCTGATTGGCCACAGCATGGGGGGTCTGGTGATCCGCGACTTCGTGACGCGCTACCGGCATCCGGAGGATGCGACCCCGCGTGTCGGGGGGCGACCCGTCGCCGGCGTGATCCTGGTGGCCACCCCCAATCATGGCTCCGAGTGGGCCCGGCTGCGAGTCTGGCTGGAGGTACGCGAGTGGCTGGCCGACATCCAGCAGCAGCGGTTCTCGCTGTTTGCCGGCCTGCGCGACGGCACCGGCGCGGCCAAGATCGACCTGCGCCCGGGCAGCCGCTTCCTGGCCCAACTCAACGCACGCCCCTGGCCGGACGGCATACCGGTCCGCATCATCGGCGGCAAACTGCCCGAACCCACTCCCGCCATGCGCGAGAGCCTCGCCGCGCTGGACGAACAGATCGACCTCGAGGCGGTGGCCGGGCGCATCAGCGAATGGTGGGAGCAGACCGACGACGAACTGGGCGACGGCGTGGTGCCGGTCGAATCCCTGCACCTGGACGGGCATCCGGACCCGCTGATCCTCGAGGCCTCGCATCGTGGGCTGCTGGTACCCGGCCCGCTGACGGACGAGCCCCCGGCCATCGACGAGATCCTGGAGATCCTCGATCAGTGGCAAGGCGACCCGTAAGCGCAAGTGCCCGGCGTGTCCCGCCCGCGCGGAACGTCTACCGGAATCCTGGCTCTCAAGGGGATGGATATCCCTCTGCTCGTCATCGGCGTCCTGCTCGTCGCCAGCCTGACCGCATTCTTCTCGGGCGTACTGCCCTACCCGGTCGGCTGGATCATCCTGGGCATCGCCTTCATCGCCCGCCTGATCTACCTGAGCGGGCGATGAAGGCCCAACGGATCGCTCATTCTCGGCCTCTATCGGCGCGCCCGGGCTGTTGTATGGTCAACGTCACGACAACAGGGAAAGGTCCCAGATGACGATCTCCACCCTCAGTGGCCTTTACACCGGCCGCGTGGCCCCCGACTACGCCAAGGGCCGCGCCAGCGCCATCGACAAGCAACCCGTGCCAGGCGAGGTATCAGTGTGTCGCCTCGGCCTGACCGGTGACGAACAGGCCGACCCTGACAATCACGGCGGTCCCGAACGGGCGCTGCTCCACTACTGCCTCGACCATTACGCCTGGTGGCAGACGGAGCACCCGGCGCGGGCCACGCGCTTCGAGCCCCCCGGCTTTGGCGAAAACCTCGCAAGCCGCGACATGGACGAGCACAGCGTGCACATCGGCGATGTCTATCGCATCGGCTCCGTCCGGGTGCAGGTCAGCCAGCCCCGAACACCCTGCTGGAAGCTGGACGTCCGCTTCGACATCCCCGGCCTGGCACGCCGGGTCCAGGAAACCGGGCGTTGCGGCTGGTTCTACCGCGTTCTGGAGCCCGGCACCCTTACTCCGGGCGACACCATCGAACGGCTCGAACGCCTGCCGGAAAGCCTCAGCATCGCTGCCGCAATGGCCGCGGTCTATCGGCGCCCGAACCACCAGCACCTGCAGCAACTCGCCGATTGTGAAGCCCTGGCCCCCAACTGGCGGGACAAGGCGCGTAGGAAACTGCGCGGCGCCGCCGATGCCAGCAGCCCGCAGCGGCTGACTGGCGAGCCACCCTCCGCATAAGCCGCATCCCCGGGCCTTAAGCCAACACCTGAGCCAATGATGGCTGCCCCCGCCCGCTTCCCGCCTGCACGCGAACCCCTCCACAACTTGCCGCCTACATCTGTGAACTAGCGTTCAACTCCTCACGCACAGGGTTTATCCGACCCCCCACCAGCGTTATCCATGGCTTGCACGCGACCGATGCACCCCCCGAGGGGTGGCATCCAGTCGGTGCGACTTTTGCCAAAAACGTAGGAGCAAGAACCATGTGGAACTATCGAAAGACCGGCATTGCCATTGCCCTGAGCTCGCTGTTCACACTCGGTGCCCTGGGCGCCGCCCAGGCCCAGGATCTGGGCTCCTCTGCCGAAGGCGCTGCCGAAACCGGAGCCGAAGCAAGCGGCGGCATGGGTAGCGAACGTGGCATGGGTGACGACCGCGGCATGGGTAGCGACCGCGGCATGGGTAGCGACCGCGGCATGGGTAGCGACCGCGGCATGGGTGACGACCGTGGCATGGGTAGCGACCGCGGCATGGGGGCCGGCGCGGGAGCCGGCGCTGACACCGACATGGACGATGATGGAGTCGACGCGGAAGGCGATGCCGAGGCCGAAGGCGGCTTCGACCTGGACAGCGACGACGACGAAGACGACAACTAAACCCACCCTGAACGAGAGGCCGGCCCCAACGGGTCGGCCTGTCATAACCTGGCCGCCAGGAAAACACTGATCAAGGAGTATGTTGGCGTTGGTGTCCCATGTTTTCCGAGACTAGGGAAACACTGATCAATGTACACGCTCGCGCTCGAGTCGCTTTTGCGTGCGAACAAGGCGCGGTGACTGCCGTGCAGTCATTCTGCACAAGGGAACCGCAACGCCGTTCCCGCGCAAAAGCGGCCGAGCCCCTGCATTGAATGGTTTGTGGGGTTGGTACCCCAGGTTCCCCGATCCTGCGTTGCGCCGCTTGCGGGTAGAACCACTACCCGCTGCACGACGCGCCTTGTCTCGGAAAACCTGGGGTACCAACGCGAGTGTGTACATTGATCAGTGTTTCCCTAGGCGCACCAACCCCACAACGCCTTGAACGACGGGGCACGGCCGCCCGCTGTTGGTAAAAACGGGTGCGCGCACGGCGTTGCGGCTCACCTGCGGCAGAGTGACTGCACGGCAGTCGCCGTCCCTTGCTGACACCCAAAAGCGACTCGAGCGCGAACATACGCCGTGATCAGTGTTTCCCCAGCACACCAGGCTCGATGCCCTCATCCTTGCTGGAGCCTGGTCGATGGCGCTTCATCCTGTTCCTGTCTGTCCTCTCCGTTGCCTTCCATGGCTATTGGCTTCGTCGGAGATATCACCATCAGCCCATGACCAGGTTCACCAGGGGGAACAGTCCGAACCAGAGCACATAGCCCAGGGATGCCGCCATCAATCCGTCAATGCGCCCCCTGGGGCCTTCGCGGTGCAGCGCACGCCACAGGAGCCAGACCAGCCAGGCGGCATACGGGACCACCACATACCCGATCCCGGCATAGGCCCCCTGAACCCATCCCAGCGCATCGGACCACGCGCCGCTGACGGCCGCCAGGATGGTGAACGACAACGCCACCCAAAGCGCGCCGGCGTTCCCCAGGCGCACGGCCAGGGTGCCCTTGCCCACCGCGGCGTCCGCCTCGCGATCGGGAATGCCGGATAGCGTGATCGACGGCACAATCGCCAGGAACAGCGGCAGGCTCAGCAGCCAGGGCAAGGACGCGGTCCAGTCGCCCGCCAGGAACACATAGCCACACAGCAGCACACCCAGGCTGTGCGTCAGCGCAACGTCCAGCTCCCCCAGCCCCCGATAGCTAAGCTTCAGCGGCGCCGCCGTGTAGCCGATCGCCAGGACCGCCAGGACGGCCATCACCACCAGGATCGGCCCCGAATCCCCGGGTGCGGTCGCCAGCAATGCCACGAACGCGAGGGCGAAGCCCACCAATGCGACGGCAATCCCCCCGCCCAGCTCGCGCGCGGACAACAGCCCCTCCACCAGCACGCGCGATCCACCGGTAAAGGGGCCATAGAACCGGTTTTGCCGGTCCGAGCCAAAATCCACGCGCTCGTTCACCAGCACCGTGGCCACTTCCAGTAGAAACAGGCACAGGTACCCGAGCCAGAACACCGGGTTGCCGAACACCCCGCCTGCCGGGGCGGCGGCCAGCGCCCCCACCGCGTAGGCCACAAAGGTCATCGGATAGAACTGCAAGCGCAACGCCTGGAGCCAGGCACCGGCCTTGTGCGCGAGCCACTCGCCCGCACTTTCGCGCCCCCTGGCCAGACGCAGCCCTTCCTGGCCTGCGCGCTGCAACCAGGCCTCGCGCTGGGCCTCGTCGCTATGGCGCACCGAACCGAACATCAACGAGCGCACCGGCCGGACGCCACAAAACCCCAGCGTGGCGCGCGCCATCGCATTGGCACCTGGCTGGCGATACACCAGCCGGTGGATCAGCGGCGGCGTATCCATGGTCGTGATCAATTGCGCCGAGCGGCCCTGCAGCAACCCTTCGTACCCGGTACCGCCCTCGCAGGAGCGAAAGGCGAATTCCGGCATCATGATCCGGTCCAGAAAGCCCTTGAGCAGCGCCGGCATGGTGCCCCACCAGGTGGGATAGACAAACACCAGATGATCGGCCCACTCGACGAGGCCGCGCGCGATCTCCAGGTCCTTTTCGAGTGGCTGCTGATTGGGCGAAGGGGTGTGGACGTGCGGATCAAACTCCAGGCTCGCCAGATTCAGGGACTGCACCTCGGTCCCGGCCGCGCGCGCCCCTTCGCTGTAGGCTTCGGCCAGCGCCCCGCACAGGCTATCGGCGCGCGGGTGGCCGAGGATGACGAGCACCTTCAAGCGGGGTCACCCCATGCGGTCGTCATACCTTCGTCCCCCAGCCAGCCGCGGTGACAACCACCGACGTCATGGGTACCGCAAGCCAGGCCCTGCCCGCGAATCGGATTCCACCCTGCCGACGACGTATCTCTGCATGACGAAACCCTCCGTACCGCGCTACTCATCCATACCCACGACCCCACACAAGTCCTCCGTCCACGCCGACCGACCATTTTAGGGCCGATCCCGCGAGTCGAGGAATTCGTCCACCACAGCGGCTCCACCCAGAACATAGCCCGCGCCAGAGAGGCTTGCTACCGATCCGTCATACCCGGAAGCGCCGTTCCGTTAGAGAGCTCACAAGATCCAGTCCACCGGAACAGTCACCGGGCGTACGAGAAGCGGTCGCGGCAAACTGCGTCTGCGGGTGGCTCAGCGACGCGGGTTACGGATTCCCAGCGCTTCGGTATCCCGTTGCGGTGCGGACGGCCGGCGCAGTTCTGCGACGATCATACGGAGCGATACGGCAAACAGAACCGTCCCCAGCACCAGCATGCCGTCGACCAGCCAGCCATTCGCCAGAAACGGAAAGATCGGACCGTCATTACCCCCGAGCTTTTCAGCCAGTCCCAATCCCAGCAGGAGCGACCCCGGCGTCTGCACCAGCGCCGCACGGTGAAAGGGGTGCATCCGCGCAGTCGACCGCTGTGCCGCGGCCACCGCGGACTCCTGGACGGCATCCGGCGCGGCCGATCTGGCCGCCTCCGGCGGCGGTGAGCCCGGCGCGATGCCCCTCTCAGCAGGGTCCTCGGGGCCCCCTGCAGGGTGGCGATAGGCAAACACCCACCACATCAACAACGGGCTGCCAAGGAACGCGAACAGCACCAGCCCGAAAGCCCCCGCCCCGGATGTCTCGCCACCGTTCAGCGCATGCGCGAGCAATACCGTGGCAAAGGGCAGCACCAAGGTCGCGAGGGCATACAGCACCCGCACGCCAAGCGCGGCGCGCCGTCGCGACAACAGCATCACCAATGCGGCCAGTACCGCGAAACTGTATACAACCAGAAGAATCATGAACGCCTCCCTGCGTCATGTGATTGGAACGGTCCGTCACTGCGGGGCCTGGCGACCCCGCCTGCCGATCCTACCGTCCTGGACCATCCGTTGCTCGTGACCACCCCCTGCGCCTTGCCGGCCTGACCGCATTCTTCGCAGGCGTACTGTCCTGTCTGACCGAGCCGATCAGCCCGCGTCGTCCAGGCCTGGAAACTCGAGTTCGTAGCGCAGCTCTTCCTCTGGCTGCCGGATGAAGTTCCCCTGAACCAGGTCGATCTGGGCCTGCCACAACAAGGCCAGACCATCGGCATCCTCCACATAGCTGGCCATGGTGTAGGCACCGACCTCCTTGGCCTGACCCAGGAGGCCGTTGAGCCGTAACGAAGGCGTGGCGGAGTGATGCAGCCCCACGGTGAGTTCCCGCGCGATCTTGACGTAGTCGGGCCGCATTTCGGCAAGCATCCGGCGCGTATCGGCATCGGTACTGGCGCCAAAGTGTTCCAGGGCGATGCGGATATCCAGATCCCGAAGCGCATCGCCGAAGGCCGAGAGCTGATCCATCCGGCCCAGCACATCGCCCTCGCGGAGTTGCAGAACCAGGCTTCCCGGCCATACCGGGTGCACGGCAAGTTGTTTGCCCAGCCAGGGCAAAAAGCTCGAATCGCCGAGCGAGCCGCGGGACATCTTCACAAACAGCCGCGACTGCGGGTGGCTCACGGTTCGGGCATTGAGGATGCCAAGGGCATTACTGATGACCCAGCGATCGAGATGCCGGTCGAGCTCGAGCCGTTCCGCCATCTCGACGAACTGTCCCGGCAACAGGATCTTGCCATTCGGCTCGCGGATTCTCAGCAGCACCTCATGGCGTTCGATCTGATCGGACCCACTGATATTCGCGATCGGCTGAAACACCGGGAACAGTCGCTTTTCCTTGATGGCATGGGCAATGGTGCGCCGCCAGTGATTGCGCTCTTCGACCTCCAGATCCGGCGTCAGCAACTCCGGATCCAGTTGCACCCGGTTGCCGCCGCTGTCGCGGGCCTCGCTACAAAGCGCGATGGCACGGTCCAGAGCCTTGAGCGGACGTTCCCACATCACCTGTCCGACACCAATGCTGGCCACAACGGTTCCACCGGGGAGACCGGACACAGCGGCACCGGCAGTCTGCTCATGCACGCGTTGCGCGAGTTCGACGATCTCCTTCATGTCCTTGCGTTGGGCAATCGCAATCAAGCCCGCCTCACCATGGCTCACCACCAGATCACCCGGGGCCATGGCCTCGCGAATCCGGCGCACGAACTGGTTGCGAGTCTGCTGGTAGTCGATCGGACCGAGGCGGGCGAGTAGCGCCCCCGGGTCATCGAACGCCCACTGCAGGACCACCGCGGCCCCCTGCGCAGGATCAAGGCCGTCGAGATGGCATAACACGAGACGCTCGAACTCCAGGGGATGCACCAGTGTCGGCGATCGGACACGCTCGGCCTGGCCGTGCGCCCGCGACCGAGTACGGCGGTGCCATGCAGCCCGCGCACGAACCCGGCAGACGATGTCCGCATCGGTACTGGCGGGCGGCAGGTAGTCGAGCATCCCATTGCCGGGCGAGCCATCCGGTGCCCCCGGCACATCCAAAGCCAACAGGGGGATATCCAGAGACATGTCGTGGGGCAACAACAGACGGCTGATCTCCTCCGCGGTGACCCCCGGCAAAGACCCGGCGATCACTACCGCCTCTGGCCGACGATCCGCCACTCGATCAACCACCTCCAGCGGGTCCACGCTGATGCCCACCTCCAGGCCGGCCTGCCGCAACATGGACGCCGGCTCCTCGACAGACCCGGTGTCCGCGCCGAGCATCAGCACCCGGTACGGGATCAGAAAGTCGTCCTGCACCAGCCCGCGTATGGCCCCCACCAAGTCCAGGTCCGTCACGGGCCGCTTCAACAGGGCATCGGCACCGGCGCGGAGCACATGCAGCTCGGCCTGTCCTGCGGCTCCTCCGCTGACTGGCGCCAGGATGACCAGCGGCACGCCCGGCAGCGAAGCGTCACGCAGATGGACAAGCCGCGACAGTTCGGCGTCATCCATCGCCGCCAGTTCGGCGATCATCACGTCGGGTGGGGTCGCGTCGCCCGGATGCGGCAGGGCTGCCTCATCGGCGCACGCAACAACCGAATAGCCGTGTATTCCCAGCAGCAAGGCGGTCTCGCTCTCCGGCGAAGCATCCGCCCCGAACAGGCATACCAGAGGCCGCTGGATCATCGGGCCCGACGCGGCCGTCTCGGCGTCGTCCGCGGCGAACGGCACTTCGCCGCGCACACTTTCGCGCAGCCGCAGAACCAGGGCTCCAATGGTCTCGAGATCGGCCGGGTTGGGACGCACCGTGGTGGCCGCATACTGCGCCAGCCGCTCATCAATCCGGCGAGCGGTGGTGAAAGAGTCAACCATGGCCGAGCCGGTCAGACCGCTCACCAAAGCCCGCGTTATGCCCCGGACATCCATCACGTCCTGTGGCCGGAACCCGCGCTGGCGCACGATGTACCAGCGGTCCCGGAGGTCATCGACCACCTTCGGAAGTTTCTTCAAGAAGTCCGTATCAAGGGCATCCGCGGCGCCCCCGGATGACTGGGTTTCGGAGTTCTGCATCATGTAGACCCGGACGTGAGCAATTCAGCGTCACTATAGACAAGTATCCACGGCCCATGGGGCCGAGCGTCCGGCCCTGACCTCCAGGACGCTGCGCGACCCTGCGAGCTCTTCGCGGGGCATAACGCCAAGGGGCCTTGTGGCAGCCTGATTCGGTTATTCCCGAACCGAGCCCCGGGTTAGGATGACGCCTTGCGCATAACGGGAGAGGGATCGTGCTGTTCTGGCTCACGTTGGTGCCGTTCGTGTTGCTGTTCGTGTGGCTGGTGCCGTTGCGGCGGCCGGCCTTTGAAGCGGCGCCCATCGCCTATTTCGCCACCCTGGTGCTGGCCGTTCTGGTCTGGCAGATATCGGGCACGGTGCTGGTAGCGAGTCTGCTGGATGCTGCCATCGTTTTCGTGGAGGTCCTGCTGATCATCCTGATGGCACTGCTGGTGCTGAACGTGATGATCGGGACCGGGCACATGAGTGCAATCCAGTCAGTCATCGCCAGCGTCTCGCGCGACCACCGGGTGCTGGCCATGCTGCTGGGGTGGGGGCTGGTCGGTTTCGTAGAGGGCATCGCCGGCTTCGGCACCCCCGCGGTACTGGCGGCACCGCTGCTGGTGTATTTCGGCATGCGGCCCCTGAAGGCGGTCGCCATCGCCCTGATCGGCAACAGCACCGCCGTCCCCTTCGGTGCGGCCGGAACGCCCGTGATCATCGGCTTCGCCGGCCTCGGCCTGGATGCGGAGACCACCCGCTCGGCCGTGTTGCAGACGGCGGTCATCCACACCGTCCTCGCACCGTTCATTACGCTATTCATGGTCTGGGTGGCGACCCTCGGCGAGGAACGCGGGCGCTTCCGCGAGTTCGTGCCCTTCGCCGTGCTGTCGGCGCTGGCGTTCGGCATCCCCTATCTGCTGGTTGCCTGGCTGGTGGGGCCGGAACTGCCCGCGATCATCGGCGGCGTGGTGGCAATGGCGGTGATTGCCCTGGCGGCCCATCGCGGCTTCCTGCTACCCCGGCACGAACGGCGCCCAGAGGTCGAGCGGGCCCCAGTCGGGCGCGTGCTCCTGGCCTTTGTGCCGTTCGCGGTCATGGCCGTGGCACTGATCGCCTCGCGCACCATCATGCCGCTGCGCGAGGCCCTGCAGTCCGTGCGCTGGTCACCGGGCGAGTTCCACGGCATTGAGCTGGGGCAAAGCCTCGCCCCGCTGTACACACCCTATTTCTACTTTGGCCTGGCCCTGCTCACCGCGCTGATCCTGTTCCGCGTAAGCCGCGCCACGCTGGGTCAGGCGGTGGCCGCCACCTGGGGCAAGCTGCGCGTGGCGGCCATCGTGCTGGCGTTCATCATCGCCCTCACCCAGCTCCTGCTGAGCTCCGGCTCCAACGCCGCCGGCCTGCCGTCGATGCCACAGGTGCTGGGGCAGGGCCTGGCGGAATCACTGGGCGGGACCTTCGTGATGTTCAGTGCCTTCCTCGGCGCCCTGGGCTCGTTCATGACCGGAAGCGCGACCGTCTCCAACCTGCTGTTTGCACAACTCCAGGCAGACACTGCCGATGCCCTGGGCATGGCGCTCCCAACCGTCCTCGCCCTGCAACTGATCGGCGCCGGGGTGGGCAACATGATCTCGCTGCACAACATCGCCATGGCGGCCGGGGCCGCCGGCCTGCAGGCCCGCGAGGGTCAGGTGATCCGCGAGACCATCATCCCGGTCATCGTCGTCTGCCTCGGGGCCGGCTTGCTGGCGCTCGCCTGGTAGGCGCGGGAGTGCCATATGAGCTCGGCCCACGTGAATTCTTGCTCATGGAGGATGATGGGTGCCCCCTTCTTCTCCTCGGGTCGCGTGCATCCGGGACTCACTGCAAAAACCGACGATGCAGTCCGCAAACAAGGTCATGGGTGTCTTCTTGTTTGCCGGCCGTGGTTTCCGGGCAAACTTCAGCAGGCATTTCCGCTTCTGACAGCGGCGGGTGACATGCCAGCAATGACCCGGTACGTAGTGGCGATGGGCTCGTCGCATGGGCCCCTCCCTGGAATACCCATTCGACGGCAGAAATTGCAGCTTCGAGCGCCAATGACACCCGATTTAACCTCGTTTCATCTCCATTTTTTTCGACATTGCGCGTGTTCCGCCCCGTTTTGCGCTCAAACCTGACCTATAGTTCTTTCAAAAACCCCGCCGCGCCGCAGATCCCATGACCGAGACCTCGGACATCCGCAGGAAGAGCTTCGTCGCCCACATGGCGACGGTCTTCATCAACGCCCTCAACGACAACTTCTTCCGGCTGGTGGTCATCTTCATCGCCATCCGCGAGTTCGTCGCCGAGGGCGAAGGCACCTTCTACTACAGCCTGGTCGGTTTCGTGTTCCTGCTTCCGTTCGTGCTGTTCTCGCCATGGGCGGGCTACATCGCCGACCGCTACAGCAAGAAGATCGTGATCGTCTGCACCCGCATGGCCGAGGCCGCGGTGCTGCTGACCGCCGCGCTGATGCTGATCACCGACAACTTCCCCGGCCTGCTGGTGACCACCTTCCTGATGGGCCTGCAAAGCACGTTCTTCAGCCCGGCGAAGTTCGGCATCCTGCCGGAGCTGGTGCGCTACCCGCAGCTATCGCGCGCCAACGGACACATCCAGCTATGGACGTTCCTGGCGATCATCCTCGGCACCGCGCTGGCCGGCTTCGTGATGGAGTTCGCCGGCGAGGCGCTGTGGGTCCCGGCGGCCCTGATCGTGGCGCTGTCCGTCACCGGTCTGGTGACCAGCTTGTTCATCGCCCCGACCCTGGCCACCGACAACCCCGCGCCGTTCCGCCTGAACCCGTTCGCGACCGTCATGCAGTCGGTCACCGAGATCCGGCCACACCGCGTCCTGTTCATGGTGATCCTCGGCATCGCATGGTTCTGGGCTCTGGGCACGCTGTACCAACTCAACGTCCCACTGTTCGCCGAGGTCCATCTGGAGCTGGGCGAGCTCGCGACCGGCATCATCCTGACTACGCTGGCGCTCGGCATCGGAACCGGCAGCATCCTTGCCGGCTACCTGTCGCGTGGCGGCATCGCCATGCACCATGCCCCGGCCGGCATGATCGCGGCGGCCCTGATCAGCGCATTGCTGTACTTCGCCACCGACAGTTACCCCGCAACGCTGGTGCTGATGGCCCTGCTGGGCATTGCCTCCGGTTTCTTCATCGTACCGATCACCGCCTACCTGCAGGGTCACAGCCCCGCTGACCGGCGCGGCCGCTTCATCGCCGCCAGCAACTTCCTGGCTTTCTCCGCCATGCTGGTGGCACCGGTCCTGTTCTGGCTGCTTACCGGGCCCGCCGGTGCCACGCCCGCACATGTGTTCGTGATCGGTGGACTGGCCTCGCTACTGGTCGGGCTAACGGCCCTGCGGCTGTACCGCCGCCATCGCGCGGAGGCGGATGCCTGAGCCATCAGCCTGCATCCCGCAGCCGTTCGATCAGGCGCTGGACGTCCCGGGGCGCGGCGCCCTCGGCATCGTTATCGAAGTAGACATGCACCTCGCGCCCCTGTGCCAGCCACTGCCGCACGCGGTCGGCCCACTGGTCCAGCAGGCGGTCGCTGTAGGCCGAGGCATAGGTGCGGGTATGCCCGTGCAGACGACAGTAGACCAGCGGGCCCGCTATGGCCTCCCAGCACGGCCAGTCCGGGGCATCGGACTGGCAGATCCCCACTCCGGCCGCGTCCAGCTGCCCCGCCACCGCCACGGTAAACCAGCTGGGATGGCGAAACTCGATCGCATGCCGCACCTCCGGCCAGAAGCCCAGCGCGTTGGTGAACGCCTCCAGACGCTCCTGGTTCACCGCGAAGTTCGGCGGCAATTGCCACACGACCGCCCGCAGCCGGCTCCCCATCGGTTGCATGCGGTCGCGCAGCAGCCGAACCGGGTCCCCGGCGTCCTTGAGTCGGTGGATATGCGTGACGAAGCGGCTGCCCTTGATCGCGAAGCCGAAATCCGGCGGCGTCTGCTCCGCCCACCGCCGCACGGTCGTACTCGCGGGCAGGCGGTAAAAGGTGGCATTGATCTCCAGCCCGCTGAAATACCGCGCACAGTGGGCGAGCCACTCGCGCTGTGGAACCCCGCGGTAGAAGTCTTCCTTCCACGCCCGGTAGTTCCAGCCGGACGTCCCGACATACGCACAGGCCATCGAGACCTCCTTCAGGCTTGCCTGCAACGAGTGTAGCCACAGGCCTGACGCCCTACCCGGAGGGTGCCCCAATCTCGCCTGCACTCATGCAGTGGACGCACGCCCCTGACCGCGCCGGTGAGGCTCCCCGGGTCAGGGACGGTGACGACTCGCCCCGGTCGTCACACCGCCTGCGATCATGTGCGCCACCCGCAGTGGTTCCGGCAACCGGCTATGGACGCGCTGGTCTTCCAGAAGCCTCTGCGCCGCCTCGGGACTCAGCCCGCAGCGCTGCACGTACAACCCCGCCAGCGGTTCCATGACGCCGGCGGCCTCGATCAGTCGCCACTTGCGCACGCCCCCAGGAACAGGCCCGAGCAGCGCGCGACGAATCGCGGGCAGATCCGGTGCGTGGCGCGCTACCGCGAGGATCGGTAACCCGGTGCGCGCGTGCAGCGCCGGCAGGTCCACCACGTTGAATCCGGCCAGGGTGATCCCCTGCAACAGGATCGCGTGCAGTTGCGGTGCAAACGGACTGTCCAGCACGCATTCGGCCAGACGCGCGGTGGCGTTGGCTCCGTCACGGCGCACCCGCGTCGAGATCACACCGTCCAGCCGCATGCCGGCGAATACCGCACCGACCACCAGCACATCACCCCGATGTGGCCGCGCGAACGGCGCATCATCGAAACCCACCACGTGTGAAAGACGCTCCTGCATCCGCTTCCCGGTCTGCCGCCTCTCGCGCCGCGGCGTTGCACAGTTCCACTGGTGTCCGCCCAGGCCTCGCCAACCCGGAGCGCACTCGGGGCGGGCCCCACCCGCATCGGCCCCGCCCGCTCCGGCGGCCCATAACGGACTCGCCTCGAAGGGCCACCGGTTGCAGAGGCGCCCGCAATACCCTACATCATGGCAGATACAAGCCCCGTTCCAGAGCAGACCGTGACCGACGAACTGCAACGCATCCGCTTCCTGATCAAGCGTGACGGCGAGGCCGCCACGCGGGAATGGGTCGAGCGCACATTGAACATCTACCGCGAAGCGCTGGCCGGTGCGGGCAATCACCCCCCGGCAGCGCACTACCGCTCGGAGTTCGAGCACTCCATCCGCCGCTTCGAACAGTGGCTGCACGGCAACATGAGGGACGACACGATGACGTTATCCGTCGAGGAGTTCTCCCGGGCGCGGGAGATGGTCAGCGGCCTGCTGGAGGAACTGCATTTGGCGACCTACACGTTCGATGTCGAGCCGCACGACGATGGCTGGGAGATTCGGGTCGAATGCGCCGCCGAGGACGGCTGGATGACCCAAACCTTCGCCGCTAGCCGCGAGGAGCTGCGGCGCGGCGACGACGCCGGTGTGCGTCAGCGGCTGCTTGATGCCTGGGCCGGGCAGCTGGCCGGATGTCGACGCACGCGCTGACTGGACGCCTGACCGTTCCCAAAAGGCACACACAGCCCTTGAATCCACGCCGGCCCGGGACATTTCGTACTTCTGCGCGGTCTCACCCAGTACCTGGACGACTGATCATTGACACCCCACATCTGGCGCCTACCTAGAGCGCACAAAGGGGACTCGCCATGCGCCCGGACCTGATCACGGTATTTGGCGGCACCGGCTTTCTCGGCAGCGCGATCGTGCACGAGCTGATCGACGCCGGACACCCCGTGCGGATTGCTTCGCGCCGGGCGGCGTTACCCGCCGCGCTGGAACAACATGCCCAGGTGGAGCACTGCAGCGCCGATATCCGTGACGATGCCGCCGTCACCCGGGCCCTGGAGGGGGCCAGCGGCGTGGTGAACGCGGTCAGCCTGTATGTGGAACACCGCGACCTCCACTTCACCACCATCCACGTGGAAGGCGCTGCCCGCCTCGCCCGATCGGCGCGCGAGGCGGGCCTGGCGCGAGTCGTGCAGATCTCCGGGATCGGGGCCGACAGCCAGTCGCGCTCCGCCTACATACGCGCCAGGGCCGAAGGCGAGTCGGCCGTGATCCGCGCGTTCCCCGACGCCTTGATCGTGCGTCCCAGCGTGCTCTTCGGCCCGCATGATGCCTTCCTGCGCAACCTGGCCGGCCTTGCGCGCCTGCCGGTGATCCCCCTGTTCGGCCGCGGAGAGACCCGCCTGCAGCCGGTGCACGTGGCCGATGTCGCCCGCGCCGTGGCCAGGCTGTTCGCCGCCACCCCGCCCGCACACCCGGTGTTCGAACTCGGTGGTCCCGACATCATGACGTACCGCCAGATCCTGACTCGGGTACTGGTTCACCTGGAACGCCAGCGCCCGATGGTGCCTGTGCCCTTCGCGCTCTGGCACGCACTGGCCCGGCTCGGCTCGCTGCTACCGAACGCACCCCTGACCCGGGACCAGATCTTCCTGATGCAGCAGGACAACGTCGCCGACGAAACGGCGGGAAGCTTCGCCGACCTCGGCATCACGCCCCGCAGGCTGGAGGATTCCCTTCCGGACTGCCTCCCGGCGGAATGATTCCCGGATGCGCCGCCGCGCCGTGCGAAACCCAGGAAGCTGGGTGTCCTCTTCCTGCTCTCTTTCCGTCCTTTCCTGGTCGCCCCGGATGCGGCACGCCGGACCGCGGCTATATCCGGCGGCGCACACCTCACAAGCCCGCCAAATGTGCACCGCAATTGCACCATCGTTGAAACCGCCCTATGTTCCTGAAGATAACGTCCTGCAATCGTGGTGATCCGATGGCACGAGCGCACACCTTCAACCGAATCACTGTCCGGCCACTCGCGCTGTTAACCGCCCTGTGGCTGCTGGGCGGCGCCGCCGTCGCCGAGGACGACCCGGGCGCCCAAATTGCGCAGGAAGGCAATGATCGCGGCGCGACCGCCTGCATCCAGTGCCACGGCGAACAGGGCCAGGGCCAGGGACAGCCCCCATTCCCGCGCCTGGCGGGGCTCCCGGAGGCCTACTTGGTCGAGCAGATGACGGCCTACCGGGAAGGCCAGCGCCCGAATGCCACCATGGCCCAGATCGCCCAGCATCTGGACGATGACGAGATCGAGGCGGTCAGCCGCCACTACGCCGAGATGAAACCGGCGGGAGGGCCGCACCGGGTGCCCGAAGACCTGGTAGAAAAAGGGCGCGAGATTGCGCTCGAAGGGCTGCCGGAGCGAAACATCCAGTCCTGCGCCTCCTGCCATGGCGAACAGGGGCGCGAGCGCAACCCCAGCCTGCCACCGCTCGCCGGCCATCCCCCGCGTTATCTCATGGCACAGCTCCAGGCCTATGCCCAGGGGGCCCGCAAGACCGCCCTGGCCGGTTTGATGCAGGGCATCGCCCAGGAGCTGGAGGAAGAAGAGATGGCCGCCGTGTCGGCCTACTTCGCCTCGATTCCCGCCCGCGAGGAATGACCCCTTTGCTGCCGCCGCCCGGACCGGACATCAACGAGCCCGGAGGGCGCAGGGCCGTGGGGGCCCGACTTCCGTCCACCCCGCCGGCGGGCTCAATCCCTAGATAGACCCCCGACGCGTAGCGAGCCTCGACCGCAGTGCGGAAATGTCCCGGAGTGGGTATCTTGTTGGCGCGGGACAAGGCAATCCCGCTGTCGGGTCTGGTCTCGCACGGCCCGGATGAGTCAAAACAGGGAGAGAAACATGCCAGGGAAACTGATCGTGGGCGGCCTCATGGTCGCCGCCGCCGGTGTCGGGTATTACCACTACGAGGTCCGGCAGGTCGAGCAGAAGCTCGACGACATGGTGGAGATGCTCCAGCCGCTCGGCACGCTGCACTACTCCGACGTCGGTATCGGCCTCGGGGGCGAACTGCACGTCAACGGGCTGCTGTTTGAACCCAACAACACGGCCATCGGCCGCATGCGCGCAGACCGCATCACCCTGGAAGCCGGAAACCTGTGGCGGCTCGCCCGGCTTCGGCACACGCTGGATGCCCGACGCCTACCGCGGCAGCTCGGGTTTTCCGTGCACGGGCTGACCCTGCCCGCCGGCATCGCCGCAGGCGCGCAGGGCGACACGCCTGCGCTGTGGCTCGACACTGCCGGCTGCGGGGCCTATCAGGCCGCCCCGCCGGATGCGCTGATGGCCGCCCTCGGCTATCGCGACATCCCGCTGGACTTCGGCGCCCACTACCATCTCGAAGAGGACCGCAACAGCCTGACCGTGCACAGCACGTTCGGCATGGGCCCACTGGGCCAGGGCTCCTCCACCGGACACTTCGACATCCAGGCCACCTCGAACCGGGTTCGCGATCTCGCTCCGGCGCTAGTGACCGCCTCGCTACAATCCTTGACCGTGGGGTACGCGGACCGGGGGTACTACCCTGCACTGATGGAATTCTGCGCGAACGAGATGGAGATGGCTCTCGAGGACTATACCGAGCACCACAAAGGCGCCTGGGTCGAGGCCTGGCGACCCTTCGGCGTGCAGCCCGGGCCCGGCATGGTCGATGCCTACGGACGCTTCATCGAGGATCCCAAGGACGTTTCGCTGCGCATTGGCCCGATCGACAACCCGGCGCTCCTCTGGGCCAACGCCGACACCCCGACCCACCTGCTACGTCGGGTCGAGTCCAGCCTGACCGTGGCCGGAAAACACTACGGTCGCGTCGATCTGCGCCCCGTCACCCCGGGCCCCGCCAGACCGACGACGACCGAGAATACGAACTTGAACACGGGCCCGGCCGCCTCGGCCACGGCACCCAATTTATCGCCTGTCCCGAACATCGCACTGAATGCCCTGGGCGACCACATCGGCCGCAATATCCGCATCCAGCTCGCCGACGGCCGCGCCCGCGATGGCGAACTGCTCGGAATCGAGGAGGAGCACATCCGTGTGCGCCGACGCTTCGGCAGCGGCTACATGGTCGTGCCAATCGCGCTGTCCGACATTGCCGAGGTGCGCCCACTCCGCTGAGGCCTGCGCGGCCCGCCATTGTAGAAAACTGCTGGAGCACAACATGGCATTGCACCACGCCACACCCGGAGAGATCGTGGACGTTCGCCCCCTGGGGAAAGAACTGCGCGGATCAAAAAGTGCAACACTGCTGCGTTCGGAACACTTGCAAGTCTTCCGCGTCGTGCTCCCCAAAGGCGAAGAGTTCAGTGAGCACGCCGTACCCGGAGAGATCACGGTCCAATGCCTGGAAGGCTCGGTCGATTTCCGCATCGGGGAAGACCAACTCCAGCGGCTCACCGCCGGCGCCCTGGTCTACCTGAATGGGGGTCAGCCCCATGCCCTCAAGGCGCTGGAAGACGCGTCAGTCCTGGTGACCATCTACCACCCGCGCTAGCCAGATCAACCAATATTTGGCGTGATTCCACGCCACCATCCCGGACTGCACCGGGC
This sequence comes from Thioalkalivibrio sp. AKL6, assembly GCF_000376905.1. NCBI lineage: Bacteria > Pseudomonadati > Pseudomonadota > Gammaproteobacteria > Chromatiales > Ectothiorhodospiraceae > Thioalkalivibrio > Thioalkalivibrio sp. AKL6. The sequence goes on from NZ_AQXS01000007.1 coordinate 113,177, forward strand.
CGGTTCCAGGCCCAGGCACCACTCAGCGCCTGCTTGAGACGGAACCGACTGCCTCTGCGCGCTCGAGTAGAGCCCCCGGGCCCAACACCCCGCGCAGCGCTCCGCAAGTCTGACCGAGCCCATTGCTGTCGCCCGTACGACGCCTCATCTCGCGCGCGGCAAACGCCGCAATCGGAGCGCCCCTCGCCCTTGGCGCGCAACCTCATAGAACCTTTACGAAATAATGCGCAAATTCAATCTTAAGGCGATTTGCCGCATCCGCCGCCACCCGGCATTCCTCGTTAAATTCCTCGCTGAACGCACTCTTGGCTCGATGCAGCTTGCGCACACCCGCCGCCCCGATCCAGGCACCATCGCGTTCCAGACCGGCCTCCTCGTAGTACATACTTCCGCACTCGTTATATTGATCTCTAAGCTCGGATCGATTGCCTAAATAATGTTCGACCCTCGCCTGAACCCGCGCGCTCTGCTCCTGATCGATTCTTAGGCTAATCACCTTCCCAACCTCACAGAGAAGATCATCGTGGCTCAGCCCACTGCAATACTTTTCCTTGTAGGCATCGATTTCGCCGTCCTCGGTCGATCCTCTTTCGATCTCGATTAGTGCCTCGTAAGCCAACCGACAGTCTTCCGAGTCTTCGCGAGCCTGATGGCATTCAGAAGACCGATCATAGGCGGCCTCTCGGTCCTTGTAGGGTTCGGCGGAACCACCACAGCCTGCCAACAGGGCTGGAAGCATGATCAAAATGAGCCTGGGTTTCATCGTGCATCCTCGAACAATCATACGTTTACCGACCAACAGGCCGTCTGGAAGAGGCGGGAGAGAGGCGCGGTGCGGGCCCCGCACCATGACCAGCCCGGGTTGCCCCGGGACCATGGTCGGACTTTGGTAGCGCGTAGAGCGACGAAGTCGCGTCCAAGCGCTAGTCCGCGCGTGGCTGGGGCGGAACCGATTGCTTCTGCGAGCTGGAATAGACGCTCAGGGTGGTCACGGTCAGCAGGATCAGTCCCATGCCAAAGACCTGGAGTGCGCCCAGGGTCTCGCTCAGGAACACCACGCCGAACAGCGACGCAGTCACCGGCTCGACCATCGCCACGATGGACGCGACAGCGGGTGCCGTGTGGTTCAGGCCGATGATGTAGAAAATGAACGACAACCCGGCGCCCAGCACGCCCAGCACCACGAACAACGGCCAGCTCGGCGTGCTCAGCACAGCCACGGTCTGCTCGGGATCGCCCAGCCCGAACAGGATGACGACCAGGACCGCGAACGCGATCACCAGAATCGCCTGCGGGCTGCCGTGGGGTGCCGCGAACTTGAAGCCGAAGATGAAGACCGCGTAGGACAGCCCGGAAGCCAGACCGGCCCCGGCGGCGATCGGCGTCACGTCACCGGCACCGACGTCGTAAATACCCGTCAGCAGTACCACACCCAGCATGACCATCGCGATCGCGACCCACTTGAACAGGGTGGGTTTTTCGAGCCCGAGTGCAAAAGAGACGAGATAAACGAATACCGGCGCGCAGTACATCAGTGTCGCAGCCACCGCGACACTGCCCTCGGCGATGCTCAGGAAGTAGAAGGTGAAGTTGCCCGCGACCCCCAGGCCGGCGATCGCCGACCAGAACCACATGCGGCCACTGGCCAATCCGCTGCCATGCGGGCGAATCGCAAGCCAGGCGAGCACGAACAGCAGCCCGATCGCGCCCCGGTAGAACGACACCACCACCGGATCCCAACCCTGGCCCGTGAGAATGCCCCCAATCCCGCCGGACAGCCCCCAGGAAAACGCCGCCAGGGCGACGAACAGCGTGCTCAGACCCACCACTTTTTCGGATGAAAGCGACCTCAGCGGGGTCGGTGCGCCCTGTGCCATTCAGCCAGTCCCTATCGTGGGTCGTGAGTGAGTCCCGACCCGTCGATCTGCTGGTCGGCAACATATTTCGCACTGACTATACGATCGGTCAGCGAAACGCTGCAGCCTAACGCCAGCGATCAGTCGCACAATATACCAGCGCTGGCTGCGCGGTCTTATGGGGCATAAATGAACGAGGTCAGACGCTTTCGCCCAGGAACTCGGTAATCGAATCGTCCTTGTTCATTGGGCGCTCTCATTTAACGTTCTCCGCTTTAGACCGCCACACAGACCGTCAGGATTCTTTCCAAAAAGGCACACACGAGAACCGATTCCGGCCCCCGGTTTCTCGTACCTGTCTGTTTCTTCGGGTTTCCCCGATTTTGGCATGGGATTCGCTTGAATCCTTTCGTCGGCACGTGGCTCCGGCTTGCTGGAATAGCTCAAGCCCGGGCCCGGATGACCGCAGGGGACCCATTGATCAAACCAACCCACATAAAAACCCGCTATCGCATGGTACTGACCGGTATGCCATTCGCCGCCTCGGCATGTGCACAGCAGGATGAACCCGGTCCTGCCAATGCAGAAGGTGTGGAGGAAACCCCCAGCCGGGGCCCGCCCAATCCGTACCTGAAGAATCTGCCCGAACCCGAACAGGCGCGCTTCGAGGAATCAGCGCAGCTACGACCGGAACTGCGACACCGGCAAGCCACGGATTGGGAGAAGGCTGAAGCGTTCCGCATGCACGCCGCTGAAAACGAGCGGCAATGGAACGTGCAGCGATCCGAGTACGTCTACACAAATCTGGTGGGACCTACGATCCCATTGATAGCCCCCCCACGGTTCCCACTTAACGCCGTGGAGCTCGGCCGCTCACGGGCCGGTGGCAGGGGCGCTCTTTGCTACATCATCGACTCCCAGCTATCGCCAATGGCTCGAATCAGGCGCTATTGTCGGAATACTTGGGCCGTGTGCGCCTAACTTTTACCCTGAGATAAAAGGGCCAGTCTCAGCCCCATCAGACTTCCGCTTCGGATAAATATGGAGCCTGCACAGATGACCGAAAAACACCCGTTAACGGAGTTTCGCACGCAGTCAGTGGTCTCGCTCAGGTGGGCTCTCAGGCGAAGCTGGGAAACCCTTCAAGGCCATGGAGGACGTACCCTGGCCCAATTGGCTGCAAAAAATATAAGGTATTCCATCAACATGTGGCGAGACGCGAGCATAGATCGCCATTTAGGCATCAAGACCGGAGGTCTTGTGAAGCGGGAGCATCTGGATACGGACAGCCCCAACAAGAAATTCGCCACAATCTACAAGGCGACGGCCGCCAAGCCTTTCATGGCGATGCTCTCTTATCTCCCTAACAACCCGGAGGATTTCACATTCGTTGACTTTGGATCCGGTCGCGGACGGACGCTTTTGCTGGCGTCCGAGCTCCCCTTCAAGCGGGTTGTCGGCGTTGAGTTTTCTACGACGCTGCATGCCGAGGCGAACAATAATATCGACTCCTACTGCGGCCGCCATAAGCTTGGCAATCGCCCGGAATCAATCTTGGCGGATGCCACAACATTCCCCATCCCCGAGGGCCCTCTTGTCATCTACATGTTCGATCCATTTAATGCCACCGTGACGAAAGGTGTCTTCGATAATATCGTGGCGTCCTACCGTGCGTGCCCCCGGATTATGTATTTCATTTATTACGGGCCTGTCCACAAACAGATTGTCCTTGATACCGGAATTTTTTCGGAGCTCCCAACGGCTCCACTACCGCCGGACCCCACATTAGGTCGGCCGTTGGCTTTCAGCCTCTTTGCCACGCCCGAACACAACAACTAACGGGCTGCGTCTGCTATAGCGTGCACCCCGCCTGTTGCCAGGCGGCGGTGATTGCACCCAGTAACAGAACACGGCCGCCCCTTCCTCGCTTTTCTTCATTGTGACTGCCGGGCGAGTCAGTCATGGATGATGATGCGCCCACCGGCGGGGTCGATATCGACGCGGGAACTCGAATACTCGCAGGCGTCCGCGATTTCCTTCAGCTCTGGCATATTGTTGAGCTCCGCCAGCTTCCGCAACAGGCCGCCTTCGCAGTCGCATTGCATCCCTCTGTCGGGATCGGCTGTGCACTTGAACTCACCCCCGTCCACCGACCAGTCCATGCCCGATGGCATCTCGAGGATGACGGGCTCCTCGCGCATTACCTGCATCTTCACCCGGTCCGTGTTCTCGCCACGTTCCCAATCCACGGTCGGCAAATTGTCTCTGGCCATCATGTCACTCCTTCCATCCGAATATCCCGCGCAGTGTCACGAGATTTATGCCCATCGTGCGGGGCGCCTTCCGACCTTTGCTTTGATGCCGGGCCGCTTTCCACGCTCGAAAAAATAGGCCGATGTCAGGCTGGCGTCCGTACGGTTTCAAACATATCGAAGACCGTGGGTGTCCTCTTTCTCCCAATTGGTGTCCTCTTTCTCCTCTTTCTGACGGGCAAGCGCGCCCGCCAGTTCAGGCAGGACCGCCAACGCCGATCCATGCTCAACCCGCCTTGGCCTTGGGTTCACCCCACGCCTCGACCACGTGCAGATGCGACTCCAGCGAGGCCCTTGGATCCTGGGCGTATTCGCGTACCGCGCCCTCGATCGCCCGGAGTGCATCATCGGCGCCGAGTAGCTTCACCAGAAACCAGGCCTGATCCACCGGATTGGCATCCCGGCCGGGCGCATCGAGGCCGGTCAGAGTCTCGTCGCCGATGGACCCCCTGAGGGATTGGTACAGCGGCCGCAACACCTGCGCCCCGTACTGCTCCGCGAGATACTCGCACTGCTTCGCCACCCGAGAGTTCGCCTCGGGTTGCAGGATGGCTGGTTTGTTCATGTCTTCTCCTTGAGAGCCCCTGAAGGCCCTCCTGATCAACGGCCCCGTCCGCGTCGGTGCCCCATTGTTCCCGGGACCAGACGTGTCACGCAGACCAGTAGTCATTCTTCCGGCACGGGATCCAACGCAGCATTGCGGGATAGGGGCCCCAAGCCCGAAGGGGCTCGAGACACGTCGCCACGCGCGCTAAGGGTTGGTTGCCCGTATAACTCCAATCCATCCCGCAATCCTCATGAATGACTGGTCGGTGACATTGCCAACCCACCCGAAAACTCTGCGTAGCCAGCCCTCGCCCGTCTGTGCGGGGACACACAAATACGCCTCACAACCACGCGCGGCGCGCATATCCATTGCGCCACTCAAGCCGACGCGGCGGGGCCTATTTGTGCGGGAAGGCGCCGCGGCTGCTCCTCTGGCGACGCCGGCCTGCCAAATCCGCAGTAGACCCCATAGCGCGGGCTCACTGGCACTCAGGCCGCCACTCCTGTACACAGGGGCGCCTGTCACAAACACCATCCGGAGCTTGCATGTCCAGGGAACCGTTCCTACTGATCGCCTTGCCCCTGGCCGCACTCATGGCGGCCCCTGCTTGGGCCGACGACGGCGAGATCCAGCGCATCCTGGAGGCCAAGGGGGCCGCATGGGAAGCCGGCGATGGCGAGGCCTGGGCACGCGACTATGCGGAGAACGCCGGGGTAATCAATCTCGTCGGCACGCGCCTCGAGGACCGTTCGAGCAATGCACAACGGCATACGGACTTGCTGCAGGGCCCCTTTGCCGGAACATCGCTAAATGTCGACGTACAGGACATCATCCTGCTCGGCGACGACACCGCCTTCGCGGAGGTCATGTTTCGGGTTTCGGGCATTGAATCCATGCCGGAAGGCCTGCCGGACCGCGGCGACGGCGAGCTGCACACGCGCATGAGCTTCCTGTTCGAACGCCACGATCACCACGGCTGGCAGATCCAGTTCGGACAGAACACCGCCGTGCACCCATAGCAGCCGTCGGGATCAGACCTGGCCTTTCGTTCCCGCCGGAACCCTCCAGGGGCAAACGGCAAGGTCTGACCCCATAGATATTCAACTCTTAGCGTGGTCCGGCGCCGCTATTTCTCTGGCCGATTCAGCCCTTCAGGGTCGCGATGGCCTGCACCGTGTTCTCCTTCACCGGGCGCGGCCGCTCCGGCTTGAAGTTCCGGATGTACTCGACCACCTCGGGGCCGGTGAGCACGGGTACCGACAGGTCGGACGAACGCCCCAGCGAGACATCCGGGTGGGTGAACAGCACGATCGGCTGGATCCAGCGCTTCGCCTTGCGGCTCTTCAGATATTCACTCAGCAACCACACCTGCTTTTTCACCTGCCTGATGGGATTGCGCATCTCCTTGCCATAGCGGTTTCCGCCCCGCCCGGTCTTGCTCACGGTCCATTGCGGCCGGCTCTCGTCACAGTCGATCGCCCCGTTGTTGTGCTTCACCTCGATCACGAACACCGCCTCCGGTCCGGTCACCACCAAGTCGGTCTCCACCATCCCGGTGCGGGACTGTTTGCTGGGCAGATCCACCTGATTGAAGATCGCGAATGAATCCGGGAGCTTCGAAAGCCAGTCCAGGGCCGCATCCTCGCCGCGCGCCCCCGCCTCGATCACCGCGCTGCCACCGATGCTGCCATACAGGGCCGCCACGCCCGCAAGCGCTACGAGCCCTACGAGCGGATGAATGAAGAAGGCCGCAACCGCGACCGGAAGGCCCAGGATCAGGACCAGATTCCGCCCCTTCGCCTGAATCGCCTTCGACTCCTCGGTCAATCGATTCGCGGTCACGTACCGGGTATTCGCCATGGCCCCTTCCTTTTCATTTCCGGAACGAATCGAACGCCTCCACGATGCCAGATTGAGTCCGACTACTGGACCGGCTTCGTTCCGCGGCAGCCGGGATACTGCGTGCACCCCCAGAACTCCTGGCCAACCCTGGAGCCGCGACGTGCCTTCCGCTTCATCATCGCCTCGCCGCATTTCGGACAGGCCGGCCCGGCCGGGGCCTCATGCCGTTCGCGTAGCTGCTGCACGTGGGCCCGGTGCGTATGCCGAGAAGGCTCCAGCCGGCGACCCTTCAGCTGGTCCACCAGGGCCTGCACCTCGTCATCGCTCCACACCTTCGTGCGGAACGAACGGATGTAGCCGAGCAGCCCCAGGCCCCGGACCACGTTATCGGGCATCGGCGTCTTGAAACGACTGCCGCCGACGAAGACCACCACCGAATGGATCTTCTCGGGCTCGACCTGCAGCGCATCGGAAATCGCCCGTTCATGCCGGTAGTTCTGGCGCAGCGGATTCTGGAAGCGAAACGACCGGCGGTAGAAACGTTGCGTCCATTGAGCCTGCCGCGCACCGCCAAAGATCCACCCGCGCATGTTCTTCGTCTCGATGACGAAAATGCCGAAGCGGGACACCAGCACATGGTCGACCTGCGTCGTCCCGTCGCCCGTCTCCAGCGTGACATCGTGAAGCGCGTGCCCCGCCTTGCCGTCCAGGCCCACCGCCAGAATCAGGCGAACCACACGCTCACCCACCCAGCCCTTGACCATCGGCAGCCGACCGATGGCGAACAGCACGACCAGGATCCAGGCCCACCAGAATCGCAGCATCCCCTCCAGAAATGCCCCGCCCAGATTGATATCCATCACATCCCCTTCTTGGCCCTCCGGGCGAGTAAAGCTGAACCAAGCATCGGCCGCAAACAGATCATGCGTGCCCTCTTCTTCTTGGGAAGCCACTCATTCCTGCGCCAGATCCAGGCACAGCTGGATATCCGCGCCGTCGACCGCTCCGTACGCACCGAATCGGACGCTTCACACCTCGCCGAAGACCCCGCACCTTACAGCCCCACTCATGGCCGAAAATGGCCACTCCAAGGCCAAAACCCTTTGCCGATCAGGGCGCAACCTGTTCATTGCACCCTACGCCTGGAGGTCCGACCCGGCCACTCCGGATATAGACTTATGGTACCGGCGGGACTGGTACCGCTCATCTGACAGGAGAAACGCATGCTTCGCATCGCTGCTGTGTTGCTGAGTCTCCTGATGCTGACCAGCTGCATCAGCACCCAGAGCTGGGAGGCAACGCGCGTGCTCCAGGACATCGAGGCCGGCGCGGGACCGAGCACGCTGAAGGCCCGCACCCCCGAGCCCATGCGCCAAACGCTCACGCTCGAGACGGGCGAAGGTGACATCGCGGCCGACCTCTATCATCCCCAGCAGGATGTGGGGGCCCGCATCGTCCTCGTGCCGGGCTTCACGCCACAGGGCAAGGACGACCGCCGGCTGGTACAACTCGCCACTACGCTGGCGCGAGCGCGCTTCCTGGTGCTGGTGCCCGACCTGCAGGGCTCGAAAGACCTCAGTGTGCGCCCCGAGGATGCCGCTGCCATCGGTGATGCCGCGGCCCTTCTGGCCCGTCTGGAAGTGGAGCGCGCAGCCGATGAACAAGACGTGGGGGTCGCGGCGATCTCTTATGCCGTGGGCCTTGCAGTCCTGGCGACGCTGACGCCGGAGGGGGAGGAGGCCATCGACTTCCTGGTCGCGATCGGCGGCTACTACGACACGAAGAACGTGATCACCTTCTCCACCACAGGGGCCTTCCGGGAGCCCGGATCCGCCCACTGGCAAACGCGCACGCCGGACCCGCAGGCGAAGTGGATCTTCCTGCGCGGCAATCTGCACATGCTGAATGACCGCGAAGACCGCGCGATTCTCGAAGAAATCGCGCGCCGGCGCATGGGCGACCCCAAGGCCCCCATCGACGACGTGGCCGATGATCTCGGCGATGAGGGGCGAAGCCTATTGGCGTTAATCCTGAACGATGACCAAGACCGCGTCCCGGAGCTCCTGGATGATCTGCCGGCCAGCGCGCAGGCGGCCATCGAGATGCTGTCCCTGGCCGACCGCGACCTCTCGCATCTTTCCAACGGTGCCATCCTGATCCACGGTCGGACCGACGTCATGATCCCGCACACCGAAAGCGCGCGCCTCGCCCGTGCAATCGGCGAGGCCGACCTGCACCTGATCGACGGCTTTTCCCACATCGACCCGCAAGGCGTGGGGTTTATCGGCCAATGGCAGCTCATCCGCGCGGTGGCGGACCTGATCGCGCGGCGGTCGAATTGACCCTGTGGATGGTAACGAGGTCCGCCCCCGTCATGTGGTCATGAATCTTATCCTTTGGCAGATATGGCCCTGAGGGTGCTGGCGATTGGAATGGCTTCCCTCCCTGGAATGACCCATTTGAAGACAGAAATTGCCGCTTTAAGCCCGAATTCGGGCCTTGATCCGACGATTTTCTTTTCCTGTTCCACCGTTGGCGTGGTCCCACGCCGCTCCTCCTATTCCCGGCGCCCACCAGCCCCGGGCCGCACAGGCGGCCCGGGGCTTTCGGCCGCTCCGGCGTTGCGGGTAGCCGCCACGACGACGAACGCGCATTCACCGCGCCCCGGCCGCAGGGGTTCGATATCCCGCATCCCGGCAAGCGGCCCCGCAAGGGTCTGTACCCACCCATCGATCGAGAAGCCGCCATGCACAAGCAGCTGTTCCACTTCGTCCGCGGAATGAAAAGTGGCGTCGCGGTAAAACACGCTCTCCGACTGATGCGCCAGGTACTCCTGCCCCAGTGGACTGTCGCGGTCGATAAAGCCGATTACCAGACGGCCACCAGGCCGGAGCACCCGCTGCGCCTCGGCAAGCATGCGCGCGGGAGAGTCGACAAAGCACAGGGTTGTCACCACCAGGGCATAGTCGAAGCTGCACGCCTCAAAGGGCATGTCTTCGGCCGTCCCCTCCACGATCTCGATACCCCGGGCAGCCGCGTGGGCCAGCATTGCCGGGGAGGGATCGAGGCCCACCTGCACCCCGAGCGGCGCGGCGAAGCGTCCCGACCCTACGCCGATCTCGAGCCCCCGGCCTACCCACGGCACAAACGCGCGCAGGGCCAGCAGTTCGGAGAGATAGGCCGGTTCGTGCTTGTCGAACCACGCCTCATAGCGCTGATGGTGCGCGTCGAATGGGGCCACCCTGGGCATCGGACAGTCACTCCCGCTAATACGTCGACGAATCTGCGATTGGCGTCCGGCAATGACGTAGTAGTACGCGTCTAACCGCGGCCGCGCGCGGTGGCGCGCAGCAGCTTCATCAGGATATAGCGTTCCCGAAACCGGGCTGCCAGCTCCGCGGCATCACGGGGCGCAACATCGGCCAGGAAAATAAGTCCGAGTGGGGCACCGGTGTCAGCCTCTGTCCCTTGGCCTGACTTCCTTCACTGGAAGTCCCATTTGATGACCGAAATTACCGCTCTAAGCCGTACTTATGCCCCTTTCCGACCGATTTTCTTCGGTTATTCCGCACGTTACCGTAGTCCGACCCCGCTATGTCTGACCTGGTCCGGCGTCCCGCCCCGGCCGCGCGCGTAGGAGCCCAGCCCCCTGGGCGATGCGGCACCGGACACACCACTCAGAGAGCCAAGTCATGGGTGTCCTCTTCCATTTCTTTACTGCCGAGCCTTCCAGAACTCCCTGCCGCTCTATGCCAACGAATGGGCTGCCCTGCCCCCAAGCTCGGACTAGCGCCGTGCGTCACGCTCGGGCCGAAAGCCCATGGGTGTCCTCTTTCTCCACCTCTTTCTCCGCGCCCGCTACACGGGCTCCTAGTATGTGGCCGCCAGTTCGGCTCTGCGGATCAATGCGGCGGCCTCGTCCCCGTCGAGCGAGGACACGGCGACTCCGATACGCGAGTCAAGCCTGCCTCCATCGATCTCGTCTAACGAAAGACTGCCAAGCACCTCGCGGATACGGTCCGCGGCGGCCATCGCCATGGCGGGTGAGTCGACGTCGGAAAGGATCATGCTGAACCGTTCGCCACCGCAGCGGCACACGGTATCGGCACCGCGCACCGATCGTGCCAGCGCCTCGGCTACGTGTTGCAGCACGGCGTCGGCCGCCGGCCACCCCCAGCGGTTCCGGATCCCCTCGAGCGGCTCGACGTCGACCAGCAACAGAGCGACATGCCGCCCCCTGCGCCCGGCCTGGAAAAGGCTTTCCGCCAGGCGTTCCGCCAGCACCGAGCGCCGGGGCAGACCGGTCACCAGGTCGTAGCAGGCGAAATGCCGCGCCCAGGCCTGCTGTTGAGCCTTGCGCATCGCCTGGCTCCGTGGGCGAAAATCTGCCCCCAAGGCGTCCGGCCGGAACGCCGGAAGCGCGCACATGCCCAGTTCCCATTCGAGGGTCCCCGCGCCAATCGAATCTTGCTGCCCCGCCGCAGGGATCGATGATTCAACCTTCCCTGATTGCCGGCTGGCCGAGCCCGAGCGCACCCGTCCGGCCGCAGCAGTGCGGTCGTCACCGGATCGTGACATGGATAATCCCCCTGTGAGCGTGTCAATCGTAGAACCAACAGGTAGTGTCAACTTTTCGTCGGTTCGCCGCCGAATGCACTTGTCCACTCGCTTTTTGTGGTTACTACCTGACCGAAAAAGCCTTCGGGTCTCCCCTCGGTTACAGTCGTTGCGGAGCGCCGTGGAATCGGCTGGAAGCGGCGATAGGTATGGGTTCCCCTTCTTCGCTTCTGCAACAATTGACGCCCTGCGGCGACCAATTATGGCCTTGGGCTAACGTGACGGGTACACGTCACCTGAAGGGAGAAGCGCATGCTTCGCATCGCTGCCGTGGGAAGGCCGGAGGCCGGGGTCGGACCTCGCTACCTGACTGTTTTAACCGACATTATTGTGCCCGCCCCCTGTCCATGAATGCCCTATCCGCCATTTTCATGGTCAATACCGCCCGTCCATGGCATAACTCGCGGCATCCTCACGAACACACGCGGTATCCCCCGCCTGTTCCACCTCGCGCCCCGGCGAACGTATCCCCAACGCCCTCTGCACTTCATCCACATACGGCCGGCTACCCACGGCGACGGACGTTGTCCAGCGATCGTCCCGGCTGGCACGATCCGAAGCCAGCGCCTCTTCCACCCACATTCGATGGCATTCCCTCAGCTCTGAGAACGAACCCATCTCCAGCGACTCCAGCAGCGCTTGCTGGTCCATTACGCGGTATCGATCCGGCGGGTCCTGGATCTCCCGATACCCGCTGGCTTCCCAGTCAGAGGGATGCTGCACCACCCCCGCCCGGACCATGTTCAGGTCGATGTACACCAGACAACGCGCCAAATGGGTGCCGCTCTCTACCGCCGTTGCGTGGTAGCGGTCCTCCCAGAACGCCCCCTTCCGACCCTTGCGCCGGTTGTAAGCCTGACCGACTCGCCCCGCGATCAACTGCATGGCCCGCAGGATCTCGCCACGGCCCTCATCCCGTAGCAGCAAATGCACGTGGTTGGACGTCACGATGTAATTCAACACACAGAGCCCGTAGCGCCGCCGCGCTTGGTACAGCCAGTACCGCCACAACCGACGGTCGCGGGCGAACTTCAGCAGCAACTCCTGCTTATGACACCGGTGAGTGATGTGCCAGACATGGCCCGGCAAGTGATGGCGATTCGCACGTGGCATGGCTTCCCTCCCTGGAAGTCCCATTTGATAGCCAAAATGCCTACGATAAGCCTCAACCACACCCTTCCTCGACCGTTTTCCTTCGATCTTTCCGAGGGTTACCGTGGTCCGACCCCGTCATTGTGCTCGAGCACCCAGCCGCGCCGGTGCTCGTAGTTCTTGCCCGAATAGAAATCCTCGCCACACAGGAACGCGCGGCGCACACAGCGACAAATACAGTGGTAATACGGCGTCGTCTCGACCGAGACGAGCTCTTTCCTGGCTCTCGTCATCTCCGGACCCTCCCTGGTCCATGCACTCCCCCTGAAACCTAGTCCGGCCCGCTCAGACCGTCAAGAATCATGGGTGTCCTCTTCTTATGGCCGAAATGACCGCTTTAAGCTCGAATCGCGCCCTTTCTAGACCGGTTTACCTCGGTTTTTCCGTAGGTTACCGAAGTCCGACCCCGTTATCTTGAAGTCCGACCCCGTTATCTTTTGATAGCGCTCCACCAACTCCTGCAGTAGCGCGATCACCGCATCGTCCCGGTCCGGTTGCTTGCGGTACCGCACCACCGACCGCGCAACCCCTGCCGCCTGACAGGCCCGGCGCTGACTCAGCCCGTGGTCCTGCGTCAACGCAGTGACCACACGGCGCTTATCGTCCGGGCTCAGAGCTTTTTTGTGATCACGTCCTTCAGGGCCGTGTTCTCCAGGGCCAGCTCGGCATACATCCGTTTGAGCCGGTTGTTCTCGTCCTCCAGCTCCTTCAGCCGTCGGACGTCCGCAGCCTCCATGCCACCGTACTTCGACTTCCACTGGTAGTAGGTCGCCTCAGAGACCCCGATCTCCCGACAGACGTCCTTCACCTTCCGGCCGCCTTCGACCTGCTTCAGCGTCTGAACAATCTGACTCTCCGTAAACCGACTCTTGCGCATCTCGGCCTCCTTTGGCTCTAGTGTGCCCGGAGACCTCCAGTTTTCAATGGACCGAATTTACGGGAAGTCGACAGAGAAGCATCCGCGTTCATGGCCAAAGAACCCATTCCAGGCTTCCAACAACTCCGGTTGCCGACGCTCGACAACCCCCGTATCTCCTCGCCCCGCTGTCGTCGCCGTTAGTCCTTTTTGCGGGCTTCGTCCACGTCGTCCGCCAGCCACGCCTTGATCAGGGATTGGTAGGGCATGTCGCGCTTGTTGGCTTCGATCTTGATGCGGTCGAGGAGCGACTCCGGCAAGCGCAGGGAGATCGTCCGGGTAGAAGGCTTGAGATTCGGGAGCTCAACCGCCGCGGCGCGGTTCCAATCGACGTACTCGCTGGAATCATGGCTCTCCCAGAACGCCCGCTCTTCTCCCTCGTCCTGGAACTCAGGGACCTTCTTGGTCTTGTTCATGCCTGGCTCGCTCGTAAGGTGACGAAAGGTCGAAAATACCGGCCCATGGTCCAATAAGCCTCAGCGGGCGGGTGCCGGAGCACCTCGCAGCAGTCCTTCGGTGCTGAGGTCTTCGTCGAGTTCAGGCCAGTGGATTCCGTAGCCCCCGCCACAGATCTCCCAGGTCCGGAGCTGCTCAGGTGTTGCGTGCGCCAGACGCGGGTACCACTCGAGCGGGACCGAAATCCGTCGACCGTCCATCAGGCCGACCACCAGGTCATGCTCGGTGAAATCCACGGAGGCAACACGCTCATCCGCGTTCGTGGCCAAAGAACCCATTCCAAGCCTCCAACAACTCCGGTTGCCGACGCTCGACAACCTCTCGAATCCGTCGCAGCTCGTGCGCCGGAAACCCCATATTCCGCGCCAGCGCGACGCGGCGCAACCAGAACTTTGCCGAGCACGTGCCCCGGTCTACATGCACGTGGGGCGGCTCGTCCGGCTCCTGGCTGAACCAGTAGTAGCGGTAGGGTCCATCCCTGAACACCGTCGGCATTGAGGCCTCCCGCTAACCGAGGCAATCAACGGCACCCAGATGGCGCCAGGAACATCCGTCCCGCAAGCCCGATGCCCTTGATACTTCGCCGGCCGAGCCGCCGGATCGCCGCACGCATGCGCTCGACACACCCCAGCGCCGCCACGTGGTAGGTACCCCGCCCCTTGCCGACATGCCGCACGAACTGCACCGGATCGATCTGGAGGCACTCCAGGATTGGCGGGATATGCTCCGGGATGGCGCCGCGCTTGTCGTCGCGGATCGCGCGCCCGGCCCAGTCCACCAGCTCCAGGTAATCCTCGGTCGTAAACACCACCACATTGGCATGCGGGTCATCGCCTTCTCGACCCAGGACCGTCAGGCTGGGTTGGGCCTCGTCAGAAGCCTCTCTCTCCTGCCTGTCGCACTTGGAAGCCAACATTCGGATACGTTGCTGGATCGAAGTGAAATCGGACGCCTCGGGCGTGTCCGCCATCCCCGCCCGTACCGGGTTCAGATCCACGTAGCTCATGCAGGTCAGCACGGCCGCATCGTCCAGTAGCGCCTGGCTCTTGTAGCGGCCCTCCCAGAAGCGGCCCTTGCAGCCATCTTCCGCATTGGCGCGCCGCGCCAGATGCTCGTTCAGGCTGCGCATGAACCACGAAAGGTCCTGCAAGCGCTCCCGCCACAGGGCGATCTGCGCCTGCGCACGCTCGCGCTCGGCCACCGTGCTCGTCTGCCCCGCCCGGTACCGCGCCACCAGCAGCGGCAACGAAAACAAGCGCTCCCAGCGCTCCATCACCTCGCCCTCGCTCCACGCCGTCGCGCGGTCTGCATCCAAGCGCACCACCAGGTGATAGTGGTTCGACATCACCGCATAGGCGCAGATATCCACCGCGAACACGCCCTGAAGCGCGCGCAGCCGCTCCAGCACCCAGCCGCGCCGGTGCTCGTAATTCTTGCCCGAACAGAAATCCTCGCCGCACAGGAACGCGCGGCGAACACAGCGACAAATGCAGTGGTAATACGGCGTCGCCTCGATCGAGACGAGCTCCTTCCTGGCTCGCGTCATCTCCGGACCCTCCCTGGTCCATGCACTCCCCACAAACCTAGACAGCCCGCCTCAGACCGTCAAGAAATCATGGGTGTCCTCTCCTTGTGCCCCTTCTTCCGCATCAGACCGTCAAGAAATCATGGGTGTCCTCTTCTCTTTACTGGGTTACCGAGCCCCGACCCCGTTATGCGCAGGAATGTTAAAGATCGCCGATGTCCCGCACGGCATAATGCTCTGCCTGCCTGTACCGCTGCCGCAACGCACTTGGCAAAATCCCAAGAATTCCATCCTTTATCACCGACTTACCGACTCCGACACCAGCATGATCACTGAAGGCCCAAGCCGGATCCCTAGCTTTTTTGCACTTGGCGAATCTAAATATTTGAGCAAAAAACGCGCGAACTGAAGTAAATGCCCCGTCAGCGCCCATTCTCTCCAAATTGCACACAATAGCACTCCCGAAATCTAATTCGGCTTTATTATCGAAACCCTTATGCGCCGAGAGCAAAATTAGCTCAGTCTCGCCACTATAGCTCCATTTTGTCTCTCTTTCGATTTCGTCAATGACCTCAGAGAAAGCTACTTCGCTAAAATACCAATCCGTTCCGTCAATGGAGGCCACTACCGCTTGATCTACATAGTGGGACCGCGGCCAAAAAGCACCGTAGCCCACGCAAAAGAAATCGACCGCCTCCCCCGAACGAAGGTGAAAATGAGACAGATGACCGACAATTTCTTGTTGGGCCGTCGGCGCATTAGGATGGGCTAACAATATCCCTACAAGCTTCGAATCGCATTGTTCTTCAAAGCGAACCTTTTGATAGCGAGTTGGGCCATCTGACTCAAAAGATGTCATCCACCCGATCTCATGAACAGGTTCTCGCTTCAAACCGACAATGGTCCGGGGAAGATCGGCCGCTAATTTCTTTTTAATTCCGTTAAGTGAATGAGCTTCGATCATGGATTGTCCTTGTTTTAACTCTCACATTCAGCACGTTTGGGCGGTGCGCAGCCTTGAGGAAGAAAGAATGCGCAGCGGGTCAAGCATCGCCCCAACGCTTATTACCCCTATCCACGCAAACCTCCTAATCAATGCGCAGTAGAAGAAACCATGGGTGTCCCCTTCTTCCGCCACGCCTCACCACCCCCGCCCGGACCATGTTCAGGTCGATGTACACCAGGCAGCGCGCGAGGTGGGTCCCGGTCTGCACGGCAGTGGCATGGTAGCGGTCTTCCCAGAAAGCGCCCTTGCGCGCCTTGCGTCGGTTGTATGACCGGCCAACCCGGCCCGCGATCAACTGCATGGAACGCGCAATCTCGCCTCCGCCCCCATCCCGCACCAGCAGGTGTACATGGTTGGAGGTCACTATGTAGTTGAGCACACAGAGTCCGTAACGCTGACGCGCCTGGTACAGCCAGTAGCGCCAGAGCCTCCGGTCGCGGGCGAACTTCAGCAGAAACTCCTGCTTGTGACAACGATGGGTAACGTGCCAGACATGGCCCGGCAGATGATGGCGATTCGCCCGTGGCATGGCTTCCCTCCCTGGAATGCCCATTTGATGGCCGAAATGACCGCTTTAAAGTCGAATCGCGACCTTTCTAGACCGGTTTACCGCTGTTTTTCCGTAGGTTACCGAGGTCCGACCCCGATATCCCTGGCACAGCAGACGTTTTGGAACGACGCAGGAGCGGAAAAACGTTCCGACTGCTGCCACTTGTTAGAGGCTGCCATAAAAGGCCTCAATAAAGTCGTTACTTGGCATTCCAATGACATACGGAGTTATGCTCACTATTCTAGCAGTTGCATCTACGCTATTAACAAAAGCAATGCCCGCAAAGTCGTTTTGACCGGAACTAGGCCGGAACTGACAGAACGCGGTGGTAGTTGTCACCCAGCGTCTATCAATGTACGCGACTACTTTATAGTCGCCGATTTTTGTATAAATATGAGGGTCTTTTTTGAGATCACCTCTAAATTGCGTCTTGTACTCAGAGGCACATCCGGGCATGGATATATTTTTTGTCCTGAAGCGACGGTCAAAACTTACGCACATACCCCTCATTCTATCTGGCTGAGCAAGGGCCGTTTCAATCGGCACTGCACTTAATTCAACTGCACTTAACAGCTTACTGAAGCCGCCCATTAAACCATTTAGTTCCCAGCCTAATTCGTTCAATGCTTCAATTCGACCATAACGAGACAGGTCAAGCGAATATCCGTATCGGGCACATAGCAAAGAAAGCCTGGGTACATTGATGTAGTACATCTGATGAAGCTTGGTATCCCAAACCGGATTGCTCGCCAGATTTGTGGAAACCCAGTTCTCATGCGCATTCTTTATTTCCAAAAGCTTGCCCACAGGATAAGTGACCGGATCATCATCCACCACTTTGTGGTGCCCAAGACAAAGTAGCAACAAGTTCCGCTCACAATTTCTAGCTACTATATCAATATCAGAAATTCCCCGTGGGCCATCCTCCCTTTCCGCTACTATATGAGCCACCTCACCAACCAAGTGGGTCAACTCTTCAACCTCACCGTCCAGCAACAAGTCCTCTCTGCAAATCGAGCACTTCCCAGCGGCTTTAGACCAAATTACTCTCTTTACTTTTTCTGATACTGGCACAGTTCCTCCATGCCTCTAACGATAAGCTGAGCTGCGCCGACGTAAGCGCCCGACGAAAAACGCCAACGTGTCACGGCGTCGGCTCGGGCGTTTTGTTATGTGCGGCGGTCACACTAGGCCCCACTCTTTCTCAATTCGAGCAACCTCATCCGAGGCCCACTGCTTGTGGAGTTTTTGGCCGCGGCCTCCGTCGGGTGGCACGTGCAGCGTTCTCTGTGCTTCGAATTTTTTGATCACTTCTTCGCGCATATGCGGCCGCATTGCTGCGTAAGTCGTGCTGTCACCGAAGTCGCCGTGGTCCCAACTGAAAGACTCAATCTCCGCTCGCCAAGTTCGGACAAGTTCTTGGCGATACAGGAACTGCGAGCGGCGTTTCTCAATAGCCCAGTGTACCCATGGCGCAACGAGACTGCCGATCGCTCCGGCCAGCAAGCCAGCACCCGCGGAGATTAGCGCCACGTCCCAAGACATTCTCGGCATCCTCTAAGTACATAACGCCGCAAATCACCGGCAAATTGGAGAAACGTGAGGCTTGTGGCATACGTCACAAACGAGCGTTGCGGAAATTTGTCCGTGTGAATTTGCCTTGTTATGTGTTTTCATCGTTAAACGTACTTCTGTAGATTTCATAGAGCTCATCTATGATTGGTTGAAGATCTAACCGTACACCAAGCGACTCAAAAATACCTGACTCCGTGAAAAAGGCTCTAAAGAAATGATATGGAACCTCGTTTCTTGGCATTTCTGGCCCAACATACGCCGGAAACACATTACCCACAACTGGTTTAGACCAAAGGTATTTGTCCAAATTTTCGTCTAGATGCTCTAGGTGATTCCTTAACTCTTTGTTCTGAAGAACACTGCTTTCTTTGACTTTAAAAATCCGCCGTAGAGTTTGAGCCCTTTTCTTGTGAACTTTGTGCACACCTTTATTTATCGGCCAAAAATACTTGGAAACACTAGCAGTATGCAAAAGTATATTTTGAATTGAATCTAATATTGCATTGTTTAAACCAGAAGGGTCTTCCATTGTATTAGTTTCTTTCAAGCACTCCACAAGAAATTCAACAGACGAGATAGCAGCCACTAAATTGAATCTAATGGCCTCACTATAGAATGCGAGATGAGGAGGCTGAATACCTTCATACATCTCTATATGTTCTTTCATCTCTTCCATGTGGCTTCACACATAACGCCGCTCAGCACGCGCGGCTACGAAATGGAGGCGAAGCCGCAATGTAGTAGACGTCGCCGTGACTGGCATGGTTATGTTGCTGGCTGCGTCCCTGTTTTCTGTGCATAGGCCAACCGAGCTTTAAACTCATTAACCTTGTGCGGAGCTATGTAGACATATTCAATGATTGCTCTGAAAAACTCATCAATTACATCAACATACTCCGGAGCTATCGTTTCATCTCCGGCATGAGAGCCCACGTTACCAAGTTTTCGTAATACATCCGTCATTTCTGAAAGAGTTTGAGGGATTTCTCCGCGGGCTGCTAGTTCATTTAAGCTTTGAGCTAGAACGCGTTGTGTGGCGCCGCGATCTTTGCATACAGCTTCAAGAGCACGACGAATCTGGTTCGCAAAGGCGTTTGGTGCCAAGCTTTTTATAGCTGCCGCTTCTAGGTATACATTTTTAACCGAGTCAGGGACGCAAGAATGTAATCCTGCCGGAGTAGGCCAAACCAACTCATACTCAGAGAGCTCAAAATTACCGTGGGATATTCGAGGCATAGAATTGCCAGGATCAACATGCCTGTATAATAGCCCCTCTGCGCAAGTTAGGCACTGCGTGAGAAAAAAATGATGGGAGCCATC
The DNA here is from genome assembly GCF_000376905.1 of Thioalkalivibrio sp. AKL6. NCBI lineage: Bacteria > Pseudomonadati > Pseudomonadota > Gammaproteobacteria > Chromatiales > Ectothiorhodospiraceae > Thioalkalivibrio > Thioalkalivibrio sp. AKL6. Next base: position 132,851 of record NZ_AQXS01000007.1, read on the forward strand.
CTGATTATGCAGATGAGAACACAACCCTTTTAACTCTTGTGGTGCCTTATTGCCACAATGCGGGCAGTGCCCAATTGATTGTTCTTCCATTTTGTACAGAATCCTCTACCAACATAACAGTGATTGGGTAGCGCGCACGGATATGAAATGAACGTGCGCGCGTGTCCATTCGGATATTGGATTGGGTCAGGAATCCGCGATTCTCCCCGACAATCCGGGTCTTGCGGTTTTTTGGTGCGACCTACGCCGTGGATATCTCGCAGGGCCGTTGCGCCACATGGCAATGTACTGTATATATCGACAGTATACTGTTTGAGTGGAGGCTTGGCATGGACGCCACTTCGAAGGGACCCCGATTGATGGAGAGGGTGCGCACAACGCTGCGCACCCGGCGGTACAGCCCGCGGACGGAAAAGACGTATTGCTACTGGATTCGGTACTACATTCGGTTTCACGGCATCCAGCATCCCGCCACGATGGGCGGACCGGAAGTTCGGCGGTTCCTGGAGTTTCTCGCGGTGGAACGCAAGGTCGCGGCCACCACGCAGAACCAGGCTTTGAACGCACTCGTGTTCCTGTATCGGCATGTGCTTGAGCAGCCACTGGGCGAAATAGGCGAGGTCACGCGCGCCCGCCGGCCCCGCCGCCTGCCGGTGGTCCTGTCGCACCAGGAAGTGATAGCGGTGCTCGCGCGACTCGAGGGGCCAATGTGGCTTCTTGGGGCGCTGATGTACGGAGGAGGCTTGCGCGTCACGGAAGCCTGTCGTCTCCGGGTGCGTGACTTCGATTTTGGACGCGGGTCCATCACCGTTCGCAGCGGCAAAGGCGACAAGGATCGGGTCACCCTGCTGCCACCGGGCTGCACGGAATCCATCCGCGAAAGGATTCGGGAGCTGGAAGCGGAATGGAGTGAACGCCAGGTACCGGGAGTCCCGGTTTCGCTGCCGCATGCACTCGCGCGGAAGTATCCCAACGCAGGCACAGCGCTGGGCTGGCAATGGCTTGTGCCGGCGAGCCGACCGTGCGTAGACAACGATGGGCGAGTGGTGCTGCACCATATCCATCCATCGGCGGTTCAACGCGCCGTTAGTCGTGCGATGCGTGGCGCTGGGCTGGTTCGTCCTGGCTCGTGCCATACACTCCGGCACAGCTTTGCGACGCAGTTGCTGCAGCGCGGTACGGATATTCGGACGGTGCAGGAGCTTCTGGGCCACAAGAGCCTGGAGACGACCCAGATTTACACGCATGTGCTGGGCGATCGCTTCGCGGGCGTACGAAGCCCACTGGATCATCTGCCGTAAGAACGATGGGGGTGTAACCCGATACAAAGGCCTCAGTGTGAACGATTGCGTGACACCCGTCGTCGCTTCCAGGCCGCCAAGCGCAACGAGGGCGCCGTCTTGCGGCGCCCTCTTCTGTTGCTGCATGGCCATTTCCCTGGCTCCGCTTCTTTGGGTCTCGGCCCCGCCGGGTTAATCCCAGCTCAACGCCCCACCCGTCTGATACTCCGTAACCCGCGTCTCAAAGAAGTTCTTCTCCTTCTTGAGATCGAGCACCTCGCTCATCCAAGGGAAGGGATTGTCGGCACCCGGGTACATCTCGGCCAGGCCGATCTGGGCGCAGCGGCGGTTGGCGATGAAGTGCAGGTACTCCTCGAACATCTGCGCATTCATGCCAAGCACGCCGCGGGGCATGGTGTCGCGGGCGTACTGCGCCTCCAGCTCGACCGCGTCCCGGATCAGGGTGCGCATCTCGTTCTTGAAGTCTTCGGTCCACAGGTGCGGGTTCTCGACCTTGATCTGGTTGATCACGTCGATGCCGAAGTTCATGTGCATGGACTCGTCGCGCAGGATGTACTGGAACTGCTCGGCCACGCCGGTCATCTTGTTGCGCCGGCCCATGGAGAGGATCTGCACGAAGCCGACGTAGAAGAAGATGCCCTCGAACACCACGTAGAAGGCGATCAGTTCGCGCAGCAGCTTCTGGTCCGCCTCCGGCGTGCCGGTGCGGAAGTTCGGATCCGCCAGGTGCTTGGTGAACGGCAGGGCCCATTCGGCCTTGACGGCGACGGAGGGCACCTCGCGGTACATGTTGAAGATCTCGCCCTCGTCCAACCCCAGGGACTCCACGCAGTACTGGTAGGCGTGGGTGTGGACTGCTTCCTCGAAGGCCTGGCGCAGCAGGTACTGGCGGCACTCGGGGTTGGTGATGTGGCGGTACACGGCCAGCACCAGGTTGTTCGCCACCAGCGAGTCGGCGGTGGAGAAGAAGCCCAGGTTGCGCTTGACGATGGTGCGCTCGTCCTCAGTCAGACCATTCGGGTCCTTCCACAGGGCGATGTCCGCGTTCATGTTGATTTCCTGCGGCATCCAGTGGTTGGCGCAGCCGTCCAGGTACTTCTGCCAGGCCCACTTGTACTTGAAGGGCACGAGCTGGTTGAGGTCCGCGTGGCAGTTGATGATCTTCTTGTCATCCACGCGGATGCGCTCGGCACCCATCTCGATGTCTTCCAGGCCGGTGCCGGTCAGGGCTTCTTCGTTCGGCTCGGCCAGCGGCTGGCCGGCGTTCTCCGGCTCCGGCGGGACGCTGGGCGCGGCACCGGCGGTGCTCATCAGGGCTTCGTTCTCCTGAAAGCCCATGCCCGGGCGTACGGCGGGTTGTTTCTGGCCTTCGCCTTTTACGGCGGCAATCGGATCGTCCCAGGAAAGCATAGTGTCCCTCTTCTTTCGGTGGCGGCCCGGCGCGGTGGCCGGGCCTTTGTTCAGTTTGCTTGGTCGTACGTATTCGGTGCCCGCTCGCGGGCGGGCCTTACTGGCAGGCCTCGCAGTCCGGATCGAGGATGGAGCACGCCTTGGGCGCCTCCGGCTCGGACGCCTGCTGGCCGCCGGAGACGGCGTTCAGCTTGTTGGCGCGCGAGGAGTCGGCCACGGTGCTCTTCTCCACGTGGGTCGCACCCATGGAGCGCAGGTAGTAGGTCGTCTTCAGCCCGCGCACCCAGGCCAGCTTGTACAGGGCGTCCAGCTTGGGCCCGGAGGGCTCGGCCATGTACAGGTTCAGGCTCTGCGCCTGGTCGATCCACTTCTGCCGGCGCGAGGCGGCCTCGACCAGCCAGCGGGTGTCCAGCTCGAACGCGGTGGCGTACAGGGCCTTGAGGTCCTCCGGCACGCGGTCCAGCGGCTGCACCGAGCCGTCGTAGTACTTGAGGTCGTTGACCATGACCTCGTCCCACAGCTCGCGGTCCTTCAGATCGCGCACCAGGTACGGGTTGATCACGGTGAACTCGCCCGACAGGTTCGATTTGACGAACAGGTTCTGGTAGGTCGGTTCGATCGACTGCGACACGCCACAGATGTTGGAGATGGTCGCGGTCGGCGCGATCGCCATGGTGTTGGAGTTGCGCATGCCGACCTTCTTCACCCGCTTGCGCAGCTTGTCCCACTCCAGGCGCTGGGTGGTGTCCATCTGCAGGTAGTCGCCGCGGGTCTCGGCCAGCTTTTCGATCGAGTCGATCGGCAGGATGCCCTGGCTCCACAGGCTGCCGGGGAAGCTCTCGTAGCGCCCGCGCTCCTCGGCCAGATCGGTCGAGGCCTGGATGGTGTAGTAGGACACCGCCTCCATGGAGGCATCGGCGAACTCCACGGCGGCCTCGGAGGCATACGGCAGGCGCAGCTTGTACAGCGCATCCTGGAAACCCATGATCCCCAGGCCCACCGGGCGGTGGCGCATGTTGGAGCGACGCGCCTGCGGCACCGAGTAGTAGTTGTAGTCGATCACGTTGTCGAGCATGCGCATGGCGGTGTTCACGGTGCGCTCGAGCTTGGCCTGATCCAGCTCGCCGTTGTCGCCTATGTGCGCGGCCAGGTTGATCGAGCCCAGGTTGCACACCGCGATCTCGTCGTCCGAGGTGTTCAGGGTGATCTCGGTGCACAGGTTGGAGCTGTGAACCACGCCGGTGTGCTGCTGCGGGCTGCGCAGGTTGCACGGGTCCTTGAAGGTGACCCACGGGTGGCCGGTCTCGAACAGCATGCCGAGCATCTTCCGCCACAGGTCGACGGCCTTCATGGTCTTGTACACGCGCATCTCGCCGCGCGCGGCCTTCTCTTCGTACTCGCTGTAGCGCTTCTCGAAGTCGGCACCGATCAGGTCGTGCAGGTCCGGCGCCTCGTTCGGGGAGAACAGGGTCCAGTCGCCGTCCTCGGCCACACGCTTCATGAACAGGTCCGGGATCCAGTTGGCGCTGTTCATGTCGTGGGTGCGGCGGCGGTCGTCGCCGGTGTTCTTGCGCAGCTCGATGAACTCCTCGATATCGATGTGCCAGGTCTCGAGGTAGGCGCACACCGCGCCCTTGCGCTTGCCGCCCTGGTTCACCGCCACCGCGGTGTCGTTGGCCACCTTGAGGAACGGGACCACGCCCTGCGACTTGCCGTTGGTGCCCTTGATGTGGGCGCCCATGCCGCGCACGCGGGTCCAGTCGTTACCCAGCCCGCCGGCAAACTTGGACAGCAGCGCATTGTCGCGGATGGCGCTGTAGATGCCGTCGAGGTCGTCCGGGACGCTGGTCAGGTAGCAGCTGGAGAGCTGCGGACGCAGGGTGCCGGAGTTGAACAGGGTCGGCGTGGAGCTCATGAAGTCGAACGAGCTCAGCAGGTTGTAGAACTCGATCGCGCGCGCCTCGCGGTCGATCTCGTTGATCGCCAGGCCCATCGCCACGCGCATGAAGAACGCCTGCGGCAGCTCGAAGCGGATGCCGTCCGAGTGGATGAAGTAGCGATCGAACAGGGTCTGCAGGCCCAGGTAGGTGAACTGCAGGTCGCGCTCGGGCTTGAGCGCGGCGCCCAGGCGTTCCAGGTCGTAGCGGGTCAGCTCGCTGTCGACCAGCTCCAGCTCGGCGGCGCGCTTGATGTAGGCACCGAAGTAATCGGCATAGCGCTCGGCCAGCTGGGCCTGGGTGGCCTCTTCCGGGCGGCCGTGCACGAAGCTCAGGGCCTCGCGGCGCAGCGCGTCCATCAGCAACCGCGCGGTGACCTCGGAGTAGTTCGGCTCCTTCTCGATCATCACCCGCGCGGCCATCACCAGCGCGGTAGAGACATCCTTCTCGGCCACGCCGTCGAACAGGTTGCGGCGGGCCTCGGTCAGGATCTTCTCGCCATCCACCTGCTCGATGCCGGCGCAGGCCTCGGCGACCACCGCCTGCAGGCGGTCCTCGTCCAGCGGGGCCAGGGTGCCGTCGGCCCGGGTCACGTTCAGCGTGGCGGCCTCGGCTTGTTCGTCCGCACCCTGCTCGGCGGCCTCGGCAGCGCGCTTCTGCGACTGCTGCTCGCGGTAGATCACGTAGGCCCGCGCGACCTTGTGGTGGCCGCTGCGCATCAGCGCCAGCTCCACGTGGTCCTGGATATCCTCGATGTGGACCGTCATGCCCTGGGTCCCGGCGCGGCGGAACAGGCTGTCCACCACCTGCCCGGCCACTTCCTTCGACACCTCGTGGATGCGACGGCTGGCCGCGGCATTGCCGCCCTCCACCGCGAGGAAGGCCTTGGTCACCGCGACCTCGATCTTGGAGGCATCGAAGCCGGTCACCTTGCCATTGCGGCGAATCACCTGGTGCTGGCCCGGGCTGGTCGCCAGGACCTCGGCCGACGGTTCGGCTTGCGGCGGGTACTGGGTGCCCTGCTGGGCTGTGGCAGTATGGGAATCGCTGTGCATGACGGGCCTCGCGCTGGTGTTGGATCGAACGTGAGATACTATAGATCGGGGATCGAGAACTGCATAGCCACTAGATATAGTGGCTCCCGGAAGAACAAACCGCGCACAAGCCGTGGGCAAGCTGTGGATAAAAACGCCCATTCCCCGTCCTGTCGCCATTCCTGGCGAGGCACCCCGGTTATCCACCAAACGCCGATGTAGTGACTCCCCGCCGGGTGCCCACGGCCCACGCGAACATGAAAATGTTTTATGGCCCGCGATTACCGAATCGGTATCGCGCGCGGGGACCGCTTTGGGGCATCCACGTCCGGCGTGGCGATGTTGGACAAAGACCCGCCGCGTCCCAATAATCCCCGCCTTATCGAACCCGCTTTTTTGCGTTGCCGGCCGGGCCGGCAACGCCAGCCGTATTCATCGTATCGACAGGGAGTACCGCATGAGCGACGCCAAGGACCCATCCGACAAGAAGAGCAAGCAGGCCGGCAAGAAGGACGCCCCCAAGGCCGCCGTCGCCACGGGTGCCATGCAGGCAGCCGCCGGCGCCGTCTCGCTCTCCTCCGGTAGCGACACCGCGACCCAGCCGAAAAAGGGCGGCAGCGAGAAGGCGCCGCGTCACTGCCCGCTGCTGATCCTGGGCTCCGGCCCGGCCGGCTGGACCGCCGCCGTCTACGCCGCGCGCGCCAACCTGAACCCGGTCGTGATCACCGGGCTGGAACAGGGCGGCCAACTGATGACCACCACCGATGTGGACAACTGGCCCGGCGACAACGAGGGCGTGCAGGGCCCCGAGCTGATGCAGCGCATGCAGAAGCACGCCGAGCGCTTCGATACCGAGGTGATCTTCGACCACATCCACACGGTGCAGCTGAAGGACCAGCCCTACCGCCTGATCGGCGACTCCGGCGAGTACACCTGTGATGCGTTGATCATCTGCACCGGGGCCTCCGCGCAGTACCTGGGGCTGGAGTCCGAGACCACCTTCGCCGGCAAGGGCGTGTCCGCCTGTGCCACCTGCGACGGCTTCTTCTACCGTGGCCAGAAAGTGGCGGTGATCGGTGGCGGCAACACCGCGGTCGAGGAGGCGCTGTACCTGTCGAACATCGCCTCCGAGGTCACCCTGGTGCACCGGCGCGATTCGCTGCGCTCGGAGAAGATCCTGCAGGACAAGCTGTTCGAGAAGGAAAAGAACGGCAACGTGACCATCGAGTGGAACCACACCCTGGAAGAGATCCTCGGCGACGAGACCGGCGTGACCGGTGCGCGACTCAAGAGCACCGAGTCCGGCGAGACCAAGGATCTCGAGCTGATGGGCGTGTTCATCGCCATCGGCCACAAGCCGAACACCGACATTTTCCAGGGCCAGCTGGATATGGCGGGCGGCTACATCAAGGTGCAAAGCGGACTGGAAGGCAACGCCACGGCCACCTCCGTGCCGGGCGTGTTCGCCGCCGGCGACGTGATGGATCACGTCTATCGCCAGGCGGTCACCTCCGCCGGCACTGGCTGCATGGCCGCACTGGACGCGGAGAAGTACCTGGACAAGCTCGGTTGATCGCGTGAACGCCGAGGGCGACACCCAGGCACCGGACCCGCCGGAGGACGCCACGGGCAACACGGCGGAGCGCGTCGAGCTGCGTGACGGCCTGGCCGCGGTGGACCCGGCCGCCTGGGATGCCCTGACCGGCGGCACCGAGCCGTTCCTGCGCCACGCCTTCCTGGAGGGCCTGGAGCGCCACGAGTGCCTGGGCCGGCAGTTCGGCTGGTTCCCGCAGCATGTACTGATCTTCCGCGAGGGCCAGCTGGTCGCGGCGGCCCCGGCCTACGCCAAGACCAACAACTACGGCGAGTTCGTGTTCGATTTCGCCTGGGAAGGCGCGTGGAACCGCCACGGGCTGAACTACTACCCCAAGCTGGTCGTCTCCGTGCCCTACACCCCGGCCACCGGGCCGCGCCTGCTAGTGCACCCGGAGGCGCCGGACTTCGATCACCTGCGCACCTTGCTGGTGCGCGCGCTGGCCACTCGCGGGCGCGAGCTGAACGCCTCCGGCGTGAACATCCTGTTCCCCAACCAGGACGATCTGGACGTGACCCGCGAGCTGGGCCTGGCCGAGCGCATGGGCTGCCAGTACCACTGGACCAACGCCCCGGACGGCGGTTACGCGGACTTCGACGCCTTCCTCGGCGCGCTCAGCTCGAAGAAACGCAAGAACATCAAGCGCGAACGCCGCCGCGTCCACGAGGCCGGGATCGTCTTTCGCACCCTGACCGGCGCCACCGGCGAGGCCGAGGACTGGGCGCGCTTTCACCGCTTCTACGTGGACACCTTCGAGAAGCACATGGGCATCCCGACGCTGTCGGAGGCCTTCTTTGTCGAGACCGCGGCCGAGCTTGGCGACCAGGTGGTGCTGTTCGAGGCCCGGCGCCCCAGCGCGACGGATCCGGATGCGACGGAACCGGACGCGAAGGGAGACGGCGAGACCATCGCCGCGGCGCTTTGCTATCGCAGCCACGACACCCTGTACGGGCGCTTCTGGGGCTGCACCGAGGAGCTGGCCGACCTGCACTTCGAGACCTGCTACTACCAGGGCATCGAATTCTGCATCCGCGAGGGGCTGGCCCGCTTCGAGCCGGGTGCCCAGGGCGAGCACAAGATCCCGCGCGGCTTCCTGCCCACACCCACCTACTCCGCCCACATGATCCTGACCGAGGGTTTCGAGCAGCCCGTGCGCGACTTCTGCGAGCGCGAGGCCCAGATGATGCGCGCCCAGTGCGAACGCCTGCACGAACACTCGCCCTATCGCCAGGCCCATCCCGATGATGTGCCCGACCGCTAACCCGAGCCCGGCTCGCTGCGGCCGTCATCCCGGCCACAGCGCCCCACCTCGTCATCCCGGTCGTAGCGCAGCGAAGAGCCGGGATCGCCCGACCCAGGCAACCGGCTCGCCAACTGGACCTTCTCCGCACTCCGGGATCCCGGATCGCCCTGTGGGAGCGGGCTTGCCCGCGAACCCCCTGCCCGTGCTGGACTCCACCACACCCCATTCGCCTGCAAGCAGGCTCCTACAGGCCCTGCCATGCCGCCGGGGTACGGCGAGCCGTCATCCCGGGCACAACGCAGCGACGAGCCGGGGTCTCCGACCCTCGGCGGCACCCCTGCCCGCCACACCGTGGGCACACACGAGGATCCCCGACCGCCCCGTAGGAGCGGGCTCGCCCGCGAAGCCCCTGCCCGCGCCGGGTTCCGCCACAGGCCGTTCGCCTGCAAGCAGGCTCCTACAAGACCCGGGCCTCCCATCTCGGGTCTTGCACGGAGGCGCCCCATGAATGGCGGCCCGCAGATCACCCTGCCCTGGCTCGATCCGGAGCATCCGGAGGCGCCATTTCCGGACCCGGCGCAGGCGTTGCGCGAGCCCAACGGGCTGCTGGCCGCCGGGGGCGATCTCTCCGTGCCGCGTCTGCTGAATGCCTATCGCTCCGGGGTCTTCCCCTGGTTCGAGGCCGGGCAGCCAATCCTGTGGTGGAGCCCGGACCCGCGCGCGGTACTGGAGCCGGGCCACTTCCGCCTGCATCGCAGCCTCAAGAAGGCGATCCGCAATCGCGGTTACACGGTGAGCTTCGATCGCGCCTTCGAGGCCGTCATCGAGGCCTGCGCCGGCCCTCGCGACTACGCCGATGGCACCTGGATCACCACCAGCATGCAGCAGGCCTATATCGCACTGCACCGCTCGGGCCACGCGCATTCGGTGGAGGTGTGGGACGGCCCGCGCCTGATCGGCGGGCTTTATGGCGTCGCGGTCGGGCGGCTGTTCTGCGGCGAGTCGATGTTCTCGCGCGAGCGGGATGGCTCCAAGATGGCGCTGGCCTGGTTGTGCCGCCACCTGGTCGCCTGGGGCTGGCCGCTGGTCGACGTACAGATGGAGACCGCCCACCTGCGCAACCTCGGGGCCATCACCCTGCCCCGCAAGGCGTTCATCGACCGCATCCGCGAAATCGCCCGCGAGCCGGTCGAGCCAGGCCCATGGCGGACCGACCCGAACCTGAGCCCCCTCGACCCCGACTGGAACACCCCCCGGTAGGAGCCTGCTCGCAGGCGAAGCCCCTGCCCGCGTCCGCGACATCTCGAACGAACCGGTCGAACCAGGGCGTACGACCTGTACCCTTGCCCCCCCTCGATCCCGGCTGGAACACGCCCGTAGGAGCCTGCTTGCAGGCGAACGCCCCTGCCCGCGTCCAACAATGGCAGGGGCTTCGCCTGCAAGCAGGCTCCTACCGGGAGATCCGGCCTGGCGTCTCTCGGGCAGGGTCTCTCCCACAAAGACGGCCGGATTCGATGAACCCAGACACCACGTACGACGGCCGATTCCGGTGGCCCCGGACGGAGATCGCCGCGGCGCTGCCCGCCTCGCGATGACGGGCATGTGGGCGTGACGGGACCGCGTCTCCCCGCTCCCGTCACGGCGAGGAGGTGCAGCCGAAGTGGCAGTCCTTTCGGGGGCCACCCCGGCCCGGGGACCGCGTCGGGAGATCGCTTACAGCCGCTCGCGATGGCGGGTGACGCGACCCTGTCGTTGCTCGGCCCCGCAGGGGCTGCGGCAAGCTCCGGAAGCAGGCTCGGTGCACGGCGCGCCCATTGCCCTCGTCGCGAGTGCTTTATACTCGCGGGCCATTGGGGAACCGGGCGGGAGATTCGGGTGGACAAGGCAGAATCAAGGAAGGTGCGGCGGGCGGTCGTCGCCATTTTGCGGGCCGGGCTGCTGCTGGCGCTGGCAGCCATCACCGCCGGGTGTTCCATGCTGTCGCCCTCCCCGCCCGATGACCAGAGCAACATCTGCGAGATCTTCCGCGAGCAGCCGCGCTGGTACGATCATGCGCGGGATTCCAAGCAGGAATGGGGCACGCCGATCGCGACCCAGATGTCGTTCATCCAGCAGGAGTCCTCCTTCCGCAGCCACGTGCGCCCGGACCGCGAGCGCCTGCTGGGCTTCATCCCGTGGAGCCGCCCCTCCTCCGCCCGGGGCTATGCCCAGGCCCAGGACCCGGTCTGGGGCGAGTACCAGGACGATGCCGGAAGCCGCTTCGCGCGACGTTCGCACATGAAGCACGCGACCGACTTCATCGGCTGGTACAACGCCCGCACCCAGCGCATGACCGGCGTGTCGTTGTACAACTCGGAACACCTCTACCTCGCCTACCATGAGGGCCAGGGCGGCTATAACCGCGGCAGCTACCAGAGCAAGCCGCAGGTCCGGGCCGCCGCCCGACAAGTAGCGCAGCGCGCCGACCGCTACGAGTCCCAGCTACAGAGCTGCGAATCCGAGTTCCGCTGCCGGCGTTTCTACCAGGTCTGGCCGTTCTGCCGGCAGTAGCCGAACCGACGAACGCCATGCCTGCCCCGGGAGATCCCGGATAACCGCTGCGCGGTTTCCGGGATGACGGTGCTTTTGGACGCGGGCACGCGCCCCACGTCCAGCATCCCGTCATCGCGAGCGCCGCGAAGCGATCGCCCGACGCTGTCCCGGCGCCGGAGTAATCCCGACAAACTGACGCGTCGGCGGGGCCTCCTCGCAGTGACGGAACCCAACCGCCCCGCCCCAACCTCCGACGCGTGACGGCCGCACTTGAGGGAACCTCGCCGCCTGTGTTCCAGTCTTCCGGGACACCCCCTTTGGCCGAGACAAGGACGCACCATGAGCGACAATCCCACCGCAGGCTTTCGCTTCAACCACACCATGCTGCGCGTGAAGGACCCGCAGAAGGCGCTGGACTTCTACCAGCGCGTGTTCGGCATGCAGCTGGTCAAGACCCTGGACTTCCCGGAGTTCGAGTTCACGCTCTACTTCCTCGCGCAGCTTGGCGAAGACGAACCGCAGCCGCCGAAGGACGGCGGGGAGGCCACCCGCTGGATGTTCAGCCAGCGCGGCATCCTCGAGCTAACCTACAACTACGGCACCGAAAACGACGCGGACTTCCACTACCACGACGGCAATGCCGAGCCGCAGGGCTTCGGCCACATCTGCTTCTCGGTCCCGGACCTGGATGCCGCCGTGCGCTGGTTCGACCAGAACAACGTGGAGTTCGTGAAGCGCCCCGACGAGGGCGGCCTGAAGGACATCGCCTTCGTGAAGGACCTCGACGGCTACTGGATCGAGATCCTCGAACCCGCCCGCCTGACCGGACTCGGGCGCTAGCCCGGCTATCGCGGGCACCCGCACGCCCGCGATCGGCGGGCACAAAAAAGGGGCCTTGCGGCCCCTTGCTCCCACCTGGGGAGAACGGCCCCGCCCGTAACCGGGCGAGGCGGCTGGTTGGTCCGGATCAGACCTTGGTGTAGCGCAGGTAGGAACGGATCTCCTCGAAGCCCTGCGGGAACTTCTTCTGCGCGTCCTCGTTGCTGACCGTCGGCGGGATGATCACGCGAGCGCCCGGGGTCCAGTCAGCCGGGGTTGCGATCCCGTGCTTGTCACCGGTCTGCAGCGCATCGATCACGCGCAGGATCTCGTCGAAGTTGCGGCCCACCGACATCGGGTAGGTCATCATCAGACGGATCTTCTTGTTCGGGTCGATGATGTAGACCGAACGCACGGCGGCGGTCTCGCTCTCGCCCGGGTGGATCATCTCGTAGAGCTCCGAGATCTTCTTGTCGGCATCCGCGACGATCGGGAACTCCAGCGTGGTGTCCTGGGTGTCGTTGACGTCTTCAATCCACTTGTTGTGCTCCTCGACGGTATCCGTCGACAGACCCAGCGGCTTGGTGTTGCGGTCCGCGAACTGCTTGGCCAGTTGCGCGGTGCGGCCCATCTCGGTGGTGCACACCGGGGTGAAGTCGGCCGGGTGGCTGAAGAAGAAGCACCAGGAGTCGCCGATCCATTCGTGGAAATCGATCTTGCCCTTGGTGGTATCAATCTGGAAATTCGGTGCGGTATCGCCCAAACGCAGTGCCATGATGTAACTCCTTTCGGTTTAGATAGTGATTCGGAAGCTCATGGGGCCTTGCCTCCATGTACGTTCTACTTTATACGCCCTTCCGAATTTCGTGAATTACTAATTAATTAACGTCCCGATAGTTTTCCCCTAACGATGAGCCGGGCAGGGTTTGCGCCCCTCCGGCCCACCGCGCGCTGACTCACATGCGGCGGAACAGCTCCACGAGGTCCTCGCGCATGTCCTGGCGACCCATCTCCTCGGTCGTGAAGCTCTCGCCGTCGAAGTTCACACCCAGCATCACCGCCTGCCCCGCATCCAGGTCGGGCTGGAGCGCCACCATGTTGATCCCCTGAATATAGTCGGCCACGGCCGTGTCTGCCTCCGCGACGGCCTGGACCTGCTTCTGCATCCAGGAGGAGATATGCAGCACCAGCGTGCCGTCCCATTCGGAGGCCGCGAGTTCCTGCAGATAGGCGTGGGCCAGGGCCACGTTTTCGTCACGCGCGAGATTTCCCCCGAGTGCGAGATAGGCCACGTCCTTGTCCGCGGTCACGCGCACCGCGGCCGCGGCGTCGTCAGCGGAGCGCAGGGTGGCGATGCGGAAGCCGGCCTGCGGATCGGCCGACAGCATCGACGCACCCAGCCCACCGGCCAGGGCGCCGCAGACCGCGGACGGGTTGTTGATCACGGCCATCGAACCGGCCCCCATCTCGTTCACGATGGCCTGGCCGATGCCGGCACTGGCCATCGAGCGGATGGTCTGGTGCTCGCCGAACGACAGCGGCTCGGCCGAGGCCAGCATCGGACTGGCCAGCAGCGCGGCGGACAGGGAGAGGGAGAGGGTCATTGCGGTCTTTTTCATCTGAGACTCCAGTCTTTCGGGTGTATCGGTTTATCGCTATTTACTGATTCGTCTGGCGGTATGCATGCAGCCCCATCCTTGGTGACGGGCCCGTGCCGGGCGTCCGACCGCTGCGGCGGACGCCGCTTCAAGCCGGGCGGGGCGCGTTACCAGGCCCGCCCGGACGGGCGATTTCAGTCCCGCTCGTTGGCGTCGTCCTCGAGCTGGCTCAGGCGCCGGTACAAGCTGCGCTCGCTGATCCCCAGGGTCTTCGCCAGCGCCCGGCGGTCCCCGGGGTACACCGCAGCCGCGTGCCGCAGGTATTCGCGCTCGATCTCGTCCAGCGGGCGCAGTGACTGCGGATGCAGCAACCCGTCCAGTCCGCCGGTCTCCGCCCCGCTCGGGGACTGCCCTCCTTCCCGCACGCGATCCGGAAGATGTTCCGGCCGGATCGCCTCGCCGTCCGCCAGCAATGCCGCACGCTCGAGGATGTTGCGCAGCTCGCGCACGTTGCCGGGGAAGGAATACTGCTTGAGGATTCTCAGGGCCTCCTCTTCGAGGCGCGGCGGCACGGCCAGATCCAGGCGCTCGCCGAGCGCTTCTACCAGCAACGGGAGATCCTCGGCCCGCGCGCGCAGCGGGGGCACCTCGATCGGGAAGGTGTTGATGCGGTAGTAGAGGTCCTCGCGAAACTCGCCGGCCCGGACCATGGATTCGAGATCGCGGTGGGTCGCGCAGACCAGGCGAAAATCCGCCCGCCGCGACTCGACACCCCCGACCCGGCGATAGGCGTGGGTCTCCAGCAGCCGCAGCAGCTTGACCTGCTGGCTTAGCGGTATATCCCCCACCTCGTCGAGAAACAGGGTGCCGCCGGCCGCCGCCTCCACCAGCCCGGCCTTGGCCGAGGTCGCCCCGGTAAACGCCCCCCGTTCATGGCCGAAAAACTCGCTTTCGAACAGGGTTTCGGTGAGGCCGGAGCATTCCACGGGCACGAACGGCAATTTCTGCCGCGGGCTCGCTTCGTGAATGGCGCGTGCGATCAGTTCCTTGCCCGTGCCGGACTCGCCGAGCAGAAGGGCCGAGGCATTGCTCGGCGCCACCCGGCTGATCATCCCCAGCATGGCATTGAAGGCCTTCGAGCGACCGACCAGCCCGCCACTGCCCGCCTGCGGTGCCGAGACGGGCATGTGGTGCAGCCGTTCGATCAGGTAGCGGATCTCCCCGCCCTCGCCCCGGATCGGCAGCAACTCGACGTCCACGTGCTCGCGCCCGGCCTCGGTGTGATGCACGTGCAGCACGCGCTCCCTGTGACCACTGCCCAGGGCCGCCCGCAGAGGACAGGACTCCCCCGCCTCGTCACAGGGGCGCCGGAACCCGTGCGAGGCCTCGAAGCAGGTGCGGCCGGAGCCATCGCGGTCGGTCCCGTAGATGCGCTGGTAGGCGCCATTGGCCGCCAGGATGCGATAGTCCGGGGACAGCAGGATGGCCGGTTCACGGAATACATCCAGCACCTGACGCAGGGTCCCGGCATCGGGATCCAGGGGTGCCGTTTCCTTCTTCGGGATGCTCGTCACGTCGCCTCGCACAAAGGGGTCCTGGAAGGCGTATCCGACACCGGAACCGACGCCGTCACGCTGCCCGATAGACACGTTCAGACGAGCGATGTTCAACGGCATGCCATCACCCCCGTATGCAGCTCGTGAGAGGAAGGTCCGCCATTCGGGTCGTGCCACGGCGCCGACTTCCTGCAGACGCGTGGCTCGATGCCCTGAATGGCGGACTCGGACATTCCGGAAAGGCCCTGTGACAACCGATGGGCGATCCCGCCTAGTGATAGCCGGTCTCCGGGGTCACCTTCCCGCGGAAGACCCAGTAGGTCCACGCGGTGTAACCCAGGATGATCGGGATCACGAACAGCGCCCCCACCAGGATGAACAGCTGCGCATCCGGCGAGGAGGCCGCATCCCAGAAGGTGTAGTCCGGCGGCACCACGTACGGCCACTTGCTCACCAGCAACCCGAGATAGGTGGTGATGAACAGGGCAATCGTGGCGACGAACGGGATCCCCTCGTCACGGCGGCGCACCGCACGAATCAGCACCCAGGCGGAGAACAGCGCCAGCGCCGGGAGCACCCAGAGGTACTGCCAGGTCCCCATCCAGCGTTCCATCACCTTCGGATCGATAAACGGCGTGATGAGACTCACCGCGCCGAACACCAGCAGCACGACCGCCAGCATCCACGGCGCCACCCGATAGGCAAAGGCCTGAGTATCACCCTCGGTCTTGACGATCAGCCAGGTGGCGCCCAGCAGGGCATAGCCCGCCAGCAGTCCGATCCCGGTGAGCACGGTGAACGGCGTCAGCCAGTCCAGCGGTCCGCCGGCGAAACTGAACCCGTCCATCTCGAAGCCCTGGATGTAGGCACCCACGACCGCGCCCTGGGCGAAGGCCGCCACCGCCGAGCCGATCGCGAACGCCGCATTCCACAGCCCCTTGGAGCGATGCGCCTTGAAGCGGAACTCGAAGGCGACACCGCGGAAGATCAGCCCGGCCAGCATCAGGAAGACCCCGATATAAAGCGCCGGCAGGAACACCGAGTAGACCAGCGGGAAGGCCGCCAGCAGCCCGGCCCCGCCGAGGATCAGCCAGGTCTCGTTGCCGTCCCAAACCGGGGCGACCGAGTTCATCATCACGTCGCGCGAGGTCTCCCCCGGGGCAAAGGGGAAGAGGATCCCCACCCCGAGGTCGAACCCGTCCATCAGCACGTAGGCGATCACGCCCACGGCGATGATGACGACCCAGATCAGTGTGATATCAAGTGTGGTTTCCATGACTTAGCTCCTTTCACCGCTGACCGCGGCGTCATCGATCCAGGTATCGGCGGCCGACAGCGGGCGCTTGGCGTGCGCCGGCGCGTGCGTGGCATCGGCCGGTTCCGGGCCCTGGCGCACGATGCGCACCAGGTAGTAGACCCCCCCGGTGAACACCGCGGCGTAGACCGCGATGTAGCCGATCAGGGTGAACAGGGCCATGCCGCCGGTCAGGGCCGGCGTGATGCCCTCGGCGTGGTTCATCACCCCGTAGACCAGCCAGGGCGCGCGGCCGGTCTCGGTCACGAACCAGCCCGCGACCACCGCGAGGAACGGCGCCGGGATCATCCAGGACAGTCCCCTGAGGAACAGCGGGGAGGCGTACATCCGGCGGCGGAAGCGCAGCCAGGCACCGGCCAGCGCAAACAGGATCATCACCATGCCGATCGCGACCATGACGCGGAACGACCAGAAGGTGATGCCCACCGGCGGGCGTTCCTCCGCGGGGACCTCCAGCAGACCCGGCACCTCGCCATCCAGCTCGTGGGTCAGGATGAAGCTCGCCATCTTCGGGATACCGATTTCGAAGTGATTGGTTTCGTTGGCCGAGTCTGGGATGGCGAACAGCAGCAGCGGGGCACCGCGCTCGGTCTCCCACACGCCTTCCATCGCCGCCACCTTGGTCGGCTGATGCTCGAAGGTGTTAAGGCCATGAATATCGCCGACCACCAGCTGCGCGGGGGCCGCGAACAGCAGCACCCACATGGTGGTGCCCAGGGCCTTGCGATTCATCACCACGTCGCGCTGGCGCAGCAGGTACCAGGCCGAGACCCCGGCGACCACGAAGCCCGCCGTCAGCAGCGAGGCCAGGCCCATGTGGAAGAAGCGCGGCCAGAAGCTCGGGTTGAAGATCGCCGTGATCCAGGAGGTGACGTGGAACACACCGTCCTGCAGCTCGAAACCGACCGGTGTCTGCATCCAGCTGTTGGCCACCAGGATCCAGAACGACGAGATGAACGTGCCCAGCGCCACCATCAGCGCGGAGAACAGATGCACGCCCTGCGGGACCCGGTCACGCCCGAACAGCAGCACGCCGAGGAAGGCCGCCTCCAGGAAGAACGCGGTCAGCACCTCGTAGGACAACACGGGCCCGAGGAAATTGGCCGTGGCGTAGGAGAACGCGCTCCAGTTGGTGCCGAACTGGAACGACATGACCAGCCCGGAGACCACGCCCATGCCGAACACCACCGCGAAGATCTTGATCCAGAACTTCGAGATCTGGGTATAGAGCGTGTCGCCGGTCTTCCAGGCGCGAAATTCCAGAAACGCGATAAACGAAGCCAGCCCGATCGTGAAGACCGGGAAGATCGCGTGGAATGAAACGACAAACGCGAACTGGATTCGCGATAGCAGTATGGGGTCGAGCTCCATGGCCTTTCCTCCGTAGTCAGGGGCACGCCGACATGACGTATCGATGAACCTCCTAACAAGTACCGTGCCAGACTGCCTGTTCGCACCACGATGGCTGGCTGCACGCTACAAACCGGTGTTTTCCGCCCGGCGGGCACAAGCAGCCACCGGCCCGTTTCTGCCATATTTGGCAGTCTGATCCCAGATGACTGCCATAACCGGCAGCTCGATCCCGCCCATACCGGCACACAAGGCCCAGTGGAGCGGCCTGCCGGTGTTGGCATGCAACTTGTAAGCAATCCGTCACACGAAGCGCCCGGTCGACGGCGCGACCATCGCAACTGACCCGCCCGGTCTCCGGCGCGGCAGACGGATACGCGGAGAGAGCCATGCATCATCCCGAAGACCCGAAGCATCCCGAGATTGAAAAGGCCCTGGCCCGTCAGGCCGACGAGACGCTGCGGGGCCTGTCCCGGCGCGATTTCCTGAAGATCGCTGGCGCCGCCGGCCTAGTGTCGGCGACCGGCGTACAGGCCGCCCCGGCCCGCGCGGCGGTCTCCAGCCAGGCCCGCATCGTGGTGCTGGGCGGAGGTGCCGCGGGGATGACCATGGCCGCCCGCCTCCGCGACCTGCTGGACGGGGCCCGGATCACGATTGTCGAGCCAAGCGAGATCCATCATTACCAGCCCGGCTGGACCCTGGTGGCCGCGGGCGTCTACTCGGTGGGCGAGGTCCAGCGCCGCAACGAACGCTACATCCCGCGCGGGGTGGAATGGATCCGCTCCGCGGTCGCGGCCATTGATCCCGAATCGCAGCGGGTCGAGACCACCGACGGCGATCGGCTGGACTACGACTTTCTGGTGGTCGCGACCGGGCTGCACCTGGACTACGAGGCGATCGAGGGGCTGCGCCGCGAGGATATCGGCCGCCCCGGCCTGACCAGCCTGTACGCCAGCGCCGAGGCCGCACGCGATGCCTACGAGCAGATCCATGCGTTCGGCGAGAACGGCGGGGTGGCACGTTTCACCATCCCCAATACGCCGATCAAGTGTGCCGGTGCGCCGATCAAGGCGACCTTCATCGCCGATGACCTGCTGCGCTCGGCCGGTCAGCGCAACGGGGCCGATTTCCACTATCACACGGCATCGGACACCCTGTTCAGCGTGCAGCGCTTCGACCACATGGTGCGCGACCTGTACGCCGAACGCGGCGTGAGCGTGAACGACGGTGGCGCCCTGGTGGCGGTGGACGTCGACGCCCGCCAGGCCCAGTTCGAGACCCGTGACGGCGGGCGCGAGACCGTGGACTACGACTATCTTCACGTGACCCCGCCGATGCGCGCGCACGACTTTGTTCGCGACGCCGGGCTGGCGGTGGAGGACGGGCCCCTGGCGGCCGGTGGCTGGTTGGCGGTGGATGACCGCACGCTGCAGCACACGGACTACCCGAACATCTTCGGGGCCGGGGACGTGGTCGCGACCGCGATCGGCAAGACCGCATCCACCGTGCGTTCGCATGGCGCGGTGATGCCGGACAACCTGGTGGACGTGATCCAGGATCGGGAGCCCTCGCGGCAGTTCGACGGCTACACCTCCTGTCCGCTGATCACCGAGGTGGGCAAGGCCGCCCTGGTGGAGTTCGACTACAGCCTGCAGGAGGTGCCGACCTTCAGCTTCCTCGACCAGGGGGAACCCAGCTGGATGTGGTGGCGCCTGAAGGTCCACATGATCAAGCCGCTGTACTTCAACATGCTGCGCGGGCGCTATCTGCGATAGTCGATGACGCAAGTGCCCGGAACAGACGCGGAGGCGACAGACGCCCGGACCTCGCCGGGCCCATGGCTGCGCGCGCGCCAGCGGCTGCACCGCCGCTGGCTTGTGCTAAGTGCCACCAGCACGCTGGTGGCGACATTGGCCACCATTGCCCTGGCGGGGCTCGTGGCCTGGGCGGTCCACGGCACCCTGTTCGCCCCCGAGGCCCCGTACCTCCCGGGCATCCTGCTCGCGGGCCTCGGGTTGCTCGCCCTGCGCTATGCCGCCCAGGCCCTGCGGGATCTGGCCGGTCACCGGCTCGCCTTTGCGGTGAAGCAGCAGCTGCGCGCCGATCTCCTGCAACAGGCCCGGGAAGCCGGACCGGCGCGGCTGGCCGGGCAGACCACCGCGGGCGCCTGGGCGGAGCAGTTCCAGACGCGGGTGGATGACCTGACCGGCTACTACGCCCGTTACCTGCCGGCGCGCCAGGCCGTCATCCTGACGCCGCTGGCCATCCTGGTCGCGGCACTCTGGCTGGACTGGCTCGCCGCCCTCCTGTTGCTGCTCGCCGCTCCGCTGATCCCGGCGTTCATGGCGATCGTCGGCATGGGCGCGGAACAGATCCACCGGCGTCAGCAGGAGGAGGAGAACCGCCTGGCGGGGCACTTTCTCGACCGTATCCGCACCTTGGACTGGCTGCGCCGGGCCCGTGCCATCGCCGCGACCGAGACGGAGGTCGTCGAGCGCAGCCACCAGCAACGGCGCCTGACCATGCGCACCCTGCGGGTCGCGTTCCTGTCCTCGGCGATCATGGAATTCTTTAGCGCGGTCGCGATCGGCATGGTCGCGATCTACATCGGCTTCGCCCTGTTCGGCGCCATCGACTACGGCCCGGCCGGCGACATCACCCTGTTCACCGGGTTGTTCGTCCTGCTGCTGGCGCCGGAGTACTTCCTGCCGCTGCGCCAGTTCGCCCAGAGCTACCATGACCGCGCCGGCGCCCTGGCGGCGGCGGAGAGCCTCGCCCCCGCGCTTGCATCACCCACCGGCCCCGAGGCGTTGGCCGAGGCCACCGAATTCAATAGCGAGGACGTGACCGGCCCCTGGCTGCAACTCGAGGGCGTCACGGTGCACTACCCGGGTCAGCGCACGCCGGTCCTGAAGGCTCTCGACCTCGAGATTCAAACCGGGGCGCATCTCGCGCTGACCGGGCCCAGTGGCAGCGGCAAGTCCACCCTGCTCGCGGTGTGTGCCGGTTTCCTGCCACCCGCCGAAGGCCGCGTCCGGCGCCATCCTCTGGCCCGGCACTTCGCCTGGATCGACCAGGACGCCCATCTGTTCCACGGCAGCCTGCGCGAGAACCTGCAGCTCGCCCGCCATGCAACGATCGCCGATGCGGAGATGGCCACGGCGCTGGAGCAGGCCGGGCTGCCCGTAGATGCACCGGAGCTCCCTGACGGCCTGGATACCGCCATCGGCGAGGCCCGGCACGGGCTCTCAGGCGGTCAGGCCCAGCGGGTCGCCGTGGCGCGCGCCCTGCTCTCGGGGCATCGGCTCTGGCTGCTCGACGAACCCACCAGTGCACTCGACCCGGACACCGAACAGGCCCTGCTCGACACGCTGTTTCGGCTGGCCGAGGCCCGTGGCCTGACGCTGGTGATCGCGAGTCATCATGCCGCCATTCACCAGCGCTGCCCGCAACGCCTGGACCTGGCGCCGGCGACACCGGGGGCGCGCCATGC
The DNA here is from genome assembly GCF_000376905.1 of Thioalkalivibrio sp. AKL6. Lineage (NCBI taxonomy): Bacteria > Pseudomonadati > Pseudomonadota > Gammaproteobacteria > Chromatiales > Ectothiorhodospiraceae > Thioalkalivibrio > Thioalkalivibrio sp. AKL6. Next base: position 154,033 of record NZ_AQXS01000007.1, read on the forward strand.
GTAACGGTCCCCGCGCGGAACTGGCCTTTCTGCACCGCGTATTCCGCCAGCGCCGGGGCTGGTACTGGGGTGCCTGGGGACTGCTGGCGCTGACCTGGATCGCCGGCATCGCCCTGCTGGCATTGTCCGGCTGGTTCATTACCGCCACCGCCCTGGCCGGCGCAGGCCTGCTGGCCACACTCGACCTCTACGTGCCCTCCGGCGGCATCCGTACCGCCGCGATCAGTCGCACCCTGGCGCGTTACTTCGAACGCCTGGTCAGCCACGAGGCGGTGCTGCGCAGCCTGGCCGACCTGCGCGGCCACAGCTTCCGCGGCCTCGCCGCGCTGCCCATGGAACGCATTCGCGCCTACCGCAGTGGCGACCTGCAGACGCGCCTGACCGGCGACATCGACACCCTCGATGCGATGCCCCTGCGGGTGGTCGGCCCCATGATCGCGGCCGCGATCAGCCTGGTGGTCACGCTGGTCATCGCCGTCTGGCTGGCACCCTGGCCCGCCGCGGTCGTACTCGCCACCTCCGGCGTCGCGACGCTCGCGGTCTCCGCCGTGCTCGCCCTTGCCGGGCAGCGCCGCAGCCACGCGCTGGTGCAGGCCCGGGCCGGCGAACGCGTCGGACTGTTTGACTACATCGGCGGCCTGGCCGAACTGCTGGCCTACGACCGTGCCCGCGAGCACGAGGCCCGCCTGCGCCGTGAAAACGACGCCTACGCGCGCCGGCAACGGACGCAGGAGGCGTTCGGGGTCGGCTCCGAGCAGATCGTGCAGGCCGTGGTCGGCGCCTCCGCCCTGCTGATGCTGGTGCTGGCACTGGGCTGGTATCGCGACGGGGTACTGAGCGCGCCGGTCGCGGTGCTGCTGCCGCTGATGACCCTGGGCCTGGGCGAGGTCCTGGGCAGCCTGCCCGGGGCATGGTGGCGTGCCGGAGAGAGCCTGGAGGCCGCCGGGCGGGTGCAGCATCTGGAGGCGGCCCCCACCCATACCCCCGCACCCGCCGAGTACGTGGACCCGACCCCGCCTGACGAGGCCCCGGCGCTACACGCACAGGGCCTGACCATTGGCTTTCGCCGCGAGCGCCCGTTGCTCGGCCCCCTGGACCTCGAACCCGCGCGTGGCTATCCCCTGGTGATCAGCGGGGCCAGCGGGCACGGCAAGAGCACGCTGCTGGACACCCTCGCCGGCGAACTCCCGCCCCTGGCCGGTACCGTAGCGCTCGGCCACGACGATCTGGCAAGAATCCCGACCGATGCCCGCTACCGCCACATCAGCTACCTGCCCCAGGGCTTGCAACTGCCGGACACGACTCTCCGAAGCATCCTGTCGCCGGTGCACAGGTCTTTGAGCGATGCCGCACTGTGGGAGGCTCTGGAACAGGTCGATCTCGCCGAGGCCGTGCGCGGTACCGACGAGGGTCTGGACTACCGCATCGGCGAGGGCGGCGCGTCCCTCTCCGGCGGTCAGCGCCGCCGTCTCGCCCTGGCGGCGGTCGTCCTTCAGGACCGGCCTGTCATCCTGCTCGACGAGCCCTTTTCCGGTCTGGATACCCCCACGCAACAACGAGTGGTGGAACGGCTGCTGCCTTGGCTGCAGGACCGTCAGTGCATCCTCGTCACCCATGCCCCGGGACAACTGCCGGCCCGCTGGCCGCGCCTCGAACTCGCGAAACCGCTCGGCCGGAGCTAAGGCCGGCGACGGGACCTCGCAGCGAAACGTGCCCGACACACCGGCACCCGACTTTCGGTGGCCGCACAAACAGGTTCGGATCACGAAGCAATGGGGGACGGGCTGGGGGACGAACGCCGGGGCCAGACGTGCGAAAGGGGCCACTCGGGCCCCTTCGCGGGATTTGGCGGAGAGTGAGGATTACGCCCGGCTGCGCCGGTCGCCCTTCGGGCCGCCTTCGCTACGCTGCGGCGTTCCGGTGTCGCTACGCGCCACCGGTCGAACCATCGTTCTTGTATCTCGGGTTCGAATCCCGGAAATCTCGGGGGCCAGACGTACGAAAGGGGCCACTCGGGCCCCTTCGCAGGATTTGGCGGAGAGTGAGGGATTCGAACCCTCGATGGGCTTTTGACCCATACTCCCTTAGCAGGGGAGCGCCTTCGACCACTCGGCCAACTCTCCGGAAACGCGGCACAGGATAAGGCCTTGGGCCTTCAAATGAAAGGCCCGGAAGGCTGATCGCAGCCTCCGGGCCTTTCGCTTTCCTTACGGGAGGTTCAGTCGTCGCGTGCGCCTGCCGCGGCACCACCCGCCCCAGTACCACCGCCACTGGAATTCTCGCCGCCGCCCTCACCACTGGCGACGTTCGCTTCACGCTGAATGCGCTGAAAGATTTCCTCGCGATGGACCGCGACGTCCTGGGGTGCGTTGATGCCGATGCGGACTTGATTGCCCTTGACCCCCAGGACGGTGACGGACACATCATCGCCGATCATGAGGGTCTCGCCCACACGCCGAGTCAAAATGAGCATGCTCTTCTCCGCAGTGCCTGTGTCGGACGGAGTCGGTCGTCCGGTAACCGTTTTACGGTCTGTCATCCTTAACCGTCCTCCTGTTGACCGACTGGGGTCTGTTCGAGTTCAAACGCATCGTGCAATGCACGCACTGCAAGTTCGAGGTACTTCTCATCTACGACCACGGAGATCTTGATCTCCGAGGTGGAGATCATCCGGATGTTGATGGTTTCGCGCGACAGGGCCTCGAACATCTTGCTGGCGATGCCCGCGTGCGAACGCATACCGACCCCGACCACCGAGATCTTCACGATGTGCGTATCCCCGGACACCTCGCGGGCGCCCAGCGCTTTCGCGGCCGCCTGCAGGATCTCCAGGGCCTTGTCGTAGTCATTGCGATGGACGGTGAACGTGAAGTCGGTGGAATTATCCGCCCCGACGTTCTGCACGATCATGTCCACCTCGATATTGGCGTCCGCGATCGGGCCGAGGATGCGATGCGCGACCCCCGGCTGATCGGGGACGCCCTGAACCGTCAGCTGGGCCTCGTTCTGATTGAACGCGATACCCGCAACCAGCGCCTGTTCCACTTGCGCATCCTCCTCCGTGGTAATCAGGGTTCCCGGGCCTTCCTCGAACGAGGACAGCACTCGTAAAGGGACGTTGTACTTGCCGGCAAATTCCACCGCGCGGATCTGCAGCACCTTGGAGCCCAGGCTGGCCATCTCCAGCATCTCCTCGAAGGTGATGCTTTGCAGGCGGCGGGCCGTCGGCACCAACCGCGGATCGGTGGTGTAGACGCCGTCGACATCAGTATAGATACGGCATTCGTCGGCCTTCAGCGCCGCGGCCAGCGCCACCGCGGTGGTATCCGATCCGCCGCGGCCCAGGGTGGTGATCGCACCCTCCTCGTCCACGCCCTGGAAACCGGCCACGACCACGACGCGCCCGGCCTCGAGATCGCCACGCACCCGGGCATCGTCGATGCTGCGGATACGGGCCTTGTTGTGCGCACTATCCGTACGGATGGTCACCTGCGCCCCGGTGTAGGACCGCGCATCACAGCCCCGCGCCTCCAGCGCCATCGCCAGCAACGCGATGGTGACCTGCTCCCCGGTGGACAGCAGCACATCCAGTTCGCGACCGTCCGCGCGCGGATTCAGCGCGTGCGCCAGGCCCAGCAGGCGGTCGGTCTCGCCGCTCATCGCGGAGACCACGATCACCAGCTGATGGCCTTCCTCGCGCAGCTTCAGCGCGCGTTCCGCCACCGCCTGGATGCGTTCGGGCGAGCCCACCGAGGTGCCGCCAAATTTGAGTACCAGCAACGCCATTTCAAGATTCCGTTCCGTGCCCGGTCCTTGCGACCGTCCGGACAGGGCGCACCCCATCCATTAGCGTTTACTTAAGAAGCGGGCATTAAACACCAACTGGCCGCCGCATTAAAGCCCACCGCCCCGGCGAACCCCGCGCAGGGCCCCGCCATTGCGAGGCCCCAACCGGGCCATGGCAGCCTCCGTCCAAAACCACCGGATCCCGCCGAACCCTCCGGCACCCGGGCTGCCCGCGGAGATCGCCGCGGCGCTACGCGCCAAGCGATGACGGGGATCGCAGCATACGGGGCGGTCAGGCGCGTTCGCGCACCCAGGCCTCCACCGAGGCCAGGGCCGCGTCCAGCTTGTCCGGACTCTGGCCGCCGGCCATCGCCATGTCCGGACGGCCGCCGCCCTTGCCGTCGACCTGCGTAGCGACATGGCCCACCAGATCCCCAGCCTTGAACTGGCCGGTCTCGGCCTTGGTCACACCTGCCACCAGGCTGACCTTGCCCTCGCCCGTCGCGGTGCCCAGCACCACCACAGCCTTGCCGAGCTTCTGCTTGAGCTGGTCGACCATGTCGCGCAGGGCCTTGGGCTCCACGCCCTCGACCTTGGCAGCCAGTACCTGGATGCCGTCGACATCCTTGGCCTGCGAGCCGAGGTCGTCGCCGGCCTGGCTGGCCAGCTTGCCCTTCAGCTGCGTGACCTGCTTCTCCATCTCGCGAGTGCGCTCCTGCAGCTGGGCAACCTTGTCGGCCGCCTCGCCGCGCCCGGCGCGCAGGCGATCGGCGATCGCGTCCAGGTGGCCGATCTGCTCGTCCACCCAGCGCAGGGCGACCTCGCCGGCGACTGCCTCGATACGCCGGATACCCGCGGCCACCCCACCCTCGGAGGTAATGCGGAACAACCCGATATCGCCGGTGCGATCCACGTGCGTGCCGCCACACAGCTCCACCGAGGTGCCGATCTTCAGCACCCGCACCTGATCGCCGTACTTCTCGCCGAACAGCGCGACCGCGCCGGACTCCATCGCGGAGTCGATGTCCATGACGTTGGTATCGGTGGCCTCGTTGGCCAGGATCTCGGCGTTCACCTGGGCCTCGATGGAGTGCAGCTGTTCGTCGGTCAGCGGTTCCATATGGGTGAAGTCGAAGCGCAAACGATCCGGGTCCACCAGCGATCCCTTCTGTTGCACGTGGTCGCCCAGCTGATCGCGCAGCGCCTTGTGCAGGAGATGAGTGGCCGAATGGTGGCGGCGGATGTTCTCGCGGCGCGGGCCTTCCACGGCGGCCTGCAGGGTCTGGCCGCGCTCCAGCGTGCCGGCGCGGACCTGGCCTACGTGGATGTGCGCCGCACCCTGCTTGCGGGTGTCGGAGACCTGGAAGCGCACGCCGGAACCGCTGAGCGTACCGACATCGCCCACCTGGCCGCCGGACTCGCCATAGAACGGCGTGCGGTCCAGTACCACCAGCCCCTCGGCACCGACTTCCAGGCGATCGACGGCCTCGCCATTCTGGTACAGCGCCAGCACGCGGCCCTCGTCGTCCACGGTCTCGTAGCCGGAGAATTCGGTCGCGACATCGACCTGCGGCAGACCGCCGTCGTCCATCGAGAAGTGGCTGGCCGCACGGGCCCGTGCACGCTGGCCGGCCATGGCGGACTCGAAGCCCTCCATGTCCAGCTCCAGGTCGCGCTCGCGCGCAATGTCGCCGGTCAGGTCCACCGGAAAGCCGTAGGTGTCGTAGAGCAGGAAGATGGTCTCGCCGGGGATCACCTTGCCCTCGAGATCGCGCAGGTCCTCTTCCAGGATCTTCATGCCCTTGTCCAGGGTCTCCAGGAACTTGCGCTCTTCCTTTTCCAGGACCTTCTCGACCTGGGCCTGCGCCTCGGCCAGTTCCGGGAAGGCCTCGCCCATCGCGCGCACCAGGTCGCCCACGGTCTGGTAGAGGAAGGCGTCCTGCGCGCCGACCTTGAAGCCATGGCGCGCGGCGCGGCGGATGATGCGGCGCAGCACATAGCCACGCCCTTCGTTGGAAGGCAGCACGCCGTCGGTAATCAGGAAGGCGATGGAGCGGATGTGATCCGCGATCACGCGCAGCGAGGCGGAATCCTTCTCGGTCGCACCGGTTACCCGTGCGGCGGCCGCGATCAGGTCCTGGAACAGATCGATCTCGTAGTTGGAATGCACGCCCTGCAGCACAGCCGCCAGGCGTTCCAGGCCCATGCCGGTATCCACGGACGGGCGCGGCAGCGGGTTCAGCGTGCCGTCCGCATCGCGGTCGTACTGCATGAACACCAGGTTCCAGATCTCGATGTAGCGATCGCCGTCCTCGTCCGGCGAACCGGGCGGGCCACCCGCGACCTCCGGCCCGTGGTCGTAGAAGACCTCGGTGCAGGGGCCGCAGGGGCCGGTTTCGCCCATCTGCCAGAAGTTGTCGGAACCGCCGTCAGGGTCGTCGCCGATGCGGATGATGCGTTCGGCCGGGACCTTGATCTCGTCGGCCCAGACCTTGTAGGCATCGTCGTCGGTCTCGTAGACCGTGACCCACAGCTTTTCCGGCGGCAGGCCGATGGTGTCGGTCAGGAACTGCCAGCAGTAGTGGATCGCGTCGCGCTTGAAGTAGTCACCGAAACTGAAATTGCCCAGCATCTCGAAGAAGGTGTGGTGCCGCGCGGTGTAGCCGACATTCTCGAGATCGTTGTGCTTGCCGCCGGCGCGCACGCAGCGCTGGCTGGACACGGCCCGGGTGTACGGGCGCTTCTCGCGCCCGAGAAACACATCCTTGAACTGCACCATGCCTGCGTTGGTGAACAGCAACGTGGGGTCGTTGCCTGGCACCAGCGGGCTGGACGGCACGATCGTGTGTCCGTGCCCTTCAAAGAATTCGAGGAAACTCCGGCGAATGTCGGCGCTTTTCATGCGGTTCCGATAGCAATGGGGTCAAACCCGGAATGCTATCACGCAAGCGCCCCACCCGCGTATTGCCGGGCCCCGTTTCCGGCCATGTTCCTCGTCATTGCGAGGAGCTCAGCGACGAAGCACTCGGTCAGGAGTCGCTAGCGTCGTCCTTCCAGGCGGCGAGGGCCTGGTGGGCGACACCGCCGGGGAATCCACGACCCGCGAGGTGGCGAAGATAGCGGGCCTCGTCCTCGCGGGTCTCGGGGGGATGACGGAAGTGGCGTTCGAGCTGGCCACGGGCCTGGTCGATCCAGTCGATCTCCAGGGCATCGATGGCCGCGTTCACGGTGTCGTTGCCGATGCCATTGTGGGCCAGTTCGGCACGGATGCGCTGTTCGCCGTAACCCTGCTCGGTACGGTGGCGGGCCATGAAGTCCGCGTAACGGGTATCGCTCAGATAGTCGAGCTCGCGCGCACGTTCCAGCGCGGCGTCCACGGCATCCCGTTCGAAGCCGCGCTCACCGAGCTTGCGCGCCAGCTCCAGACCGGAGTGTTCACGCCGAACCAGCAACCGCAGGCCCACCTCAAGCGCAGCCTCGGGGTCGGCCGGGTCAGCCTTGCTCCTCGACCGGGGCATCGACCGGCACGTCCTCTACCGTGGCCTTGTTGCGCTTGGGCAGCAGGCGTTCGCGCAGCGTCTTTTCGACTTCCTCGGCGATGTGCGGGTTGTCCTTCAGGTACTGGCGGGCGTTTTCCTTGCCCTGGCCGATGCGCTCGCCGTTGTAGCTGTACCAGGCACCGGCCTTGTCGATCAGGCCTTCCTTCACGCCCATCTCGATGATCTCGCCAACGCGGGAGATGCCCTCGCCGTAGAGGATCTCGAAATAGGCCTCGCGGAACGGGGGCGCCATCTTGTTCTTCACGACCTTCACGCGGGTCTCGTTGCCGATGACCTCGTCGCCCTTCTTGATCGCGCCGATGCGGCGGATGTCCATGCGCACGGAGGAGTAGAACTTGAGCGCGTTGCCGCCGGTGGTGGTCTCGGGGCTGCCGAACATCACGCCGATCTTCATGCGGATCTGGTTGATGAAGATGACCAGCGTGTTGGAACGCTTGATGTTGGCGGTCAGCTTGCGCAGGGCCTGCGACATCAGCCGCGCCTGCAGGCCGACGTGGGAGTCGCCCATCTCGCCCTCGATCTCGGCCTTGGGCGTCAACGCGGCCACGGAGTCGACGACCACAACGTCGATCGCGCCGGAACGCACCAGCATGTCGGAGATCTCCAGGGCCTGCTCGCCGGTATCCGGCTGCGAAACCAGCAGGTCGTCCACGTTCACACCCAGCTTCTCGGCGTAGGTCGGGTCCAGTGCGTGTTCGGCGTCGACAAACGCGGCCGTACCGCCGGCCTTTTGCGCCTCGGCGATCACCTGCAGGGTCAGGGTCGTCTTGCCCGAGGACTCCGGCCCGTAGATCTCGACCACGCGCCCGCGCGGCACACCGCCGATGCCAAGCGCGATATCCAGTGCCAGGGAGCCCGTGGAGATTGCGGGGACGTCCACCGCCTCCTGATCGCCCATGCGCATGACCGCGCCCTTGCCGAATTGGCGTTCGATCTGCCCGAGTGCGGCGGTCAGGGCCTTCTTGCGATTGTCGTCCACGGTATGCCTCCCGATACTTGCTGCGATGGTTTCCGACCCGTTGCCCAAGACGGGGCGGATACGGGGCCGCAGTATCCCACAGGGCGGAGAGCGACCCAACCCGTGATCGTGCAGGGACAAAGGACTTGCACAAGACACACGCGGCGCGGGAGCCAAGCCGCCTGGCCTGCGGGCAGGACGCTTGGGTTGGCCCGGGTCACGGCCCCGGGCCAACGAACCGGGCACCCGTCACCGATCCATGGGGTTTCCGGGTTCGTCGGGGCCCGCCGCGGGGGGCACGGCACGACGCCTCCGGGTTTCGTCGTCGTGCAGGTGAACGTCCATCTGCGGCAAAGCGATCTCGATACCCTGTTCGCGGAAGCGCTTGATGATCGCGGTGTGGAGCCCGCTCAGCGTGACCAGCCGATCCGCCATCTGGCAGACGAACACCCGCAGTTCGAAATTCAGCGCGTTATCGCCAAACCGGAGGAAATACACTACCGATTCGGGATCCTCCAGGACGTGCGGGTCGTCGTGGGCGACCTCCAGCAGGGTCTCCCGGACAAGATCGACATCGGACGCATAGCTGACCCCCACCGGGATCACCAGCCGCGTGGTGGTGTCGCTCAGAGTCCAGTTGATCAGATGGTCGGAGATGAACGTCTTGTTGGGAACGACGATCTCGCGGTTGTCCCAGTCAACGATCGTGGTAGCACGGCCCCGGATCTTCGATACCGTCCCGCTGTATTCGCCAACGGTGATGGTATCGCCCACCCGGACCGGGCGCTCCAGCAACACGATCAGCCCGGCAACGAAGTTGGCCACGACCTCCTGCAGACCAAAACCCAGACCGACGGTCAGCGCCGCCACCAGCCACTGGATCTCGCTCCAGCGCAGGCCCAGCAGCGAGAAAACCACGATCACCGCCACCACGGCCATCAGGTAGCGCAGCAGCACCGTAAACGTATAGCGCCCCGGGGCATCCATCTTCGTGCTACGGGAGAGCAGGATCTCGACCAGCCCCGGCAGGTTGCGCGCGGCCAGCACGAACAATACGCCAAGGAAAGTTGCCAGCAGCAGATCCTGCAGCGAGACACTCGTGGTGATCTCGCTCTCGCCAATCTCGATGGTGCGCGACCAGAGCGTAATGCCGTCCAGCCAGGCCAGGGCCGGCAGGATATCCGACCACACCCACAGCAGGCCCACCAGGGTTCCGCCCAGGGCCGCCACCCGCAGCAGCGTGCGGCTCTGGGCATTCACATCCTCCATGCTCAGTCGCGGCTCGGGTACATCGACCCCGGCCTCGCCACCACTCGCGCCCTCGGTAGTCTCTTCCTGTTCGCGGCGTTCCCGGATCCGCAGCAGCGCCAGCCGGGTCTCGCCCAGCAGCAGCCAGCGGGCCGCCAGCCCGTAGCCGAGGCCCACTGCGATCAGCACGACCACGGTACCGATCAGGTGCCTCAGCAGCTCAGCCACGGTATAGAGGTAGCCCGCCAGGGCGAGCGTGACCAGACCCAGCATCCCGATCACGACCACCCCGCGCAGCAGCAGGCGACGGCGCTCGTCCATCAGGGGCTCGCCGGTCGCGTGGTTGGGTGCCAGGAGCAGCCACGCCAGCACCCCGAAGTTCACAATGACCGCCAGCAAGGCGAGACGCCCGTAGAGATCGAACACCGCATCGCTCGGATGGCCAAAGGTCAGTGCCACCAGCAGGAACAGGAACGTCTGCAGCGGAAGAAACCAGTGCAGGTGTTGATGCAGGCGGGTGATCAACGGCTCGGACCAGCCGAAATGCGTGGTTCCAACACCATTGCGACCGATGAAGAGCAGCAGCAGGTGGCCCGCGAGCCACCATACCGAGACGGTAATCAGGGTCCGGGACAGGACTTCCACCCCGAATCCCGTTTCCGGCACCGCATGCAGCTGGAATGCAACGGACAGCAACAGGAACGGCACCGGCAGCGCGCGCAGCACGCTCCACCCCAGGGCCCTGAGGGTGACGCCGATGCGATCCGTGTAGCGATGCTGAGTGGCCTCCGCCAGGCGTTCCAGGTGGCGGTGGATGTTGCGCCCCGCGAGGTACAGCAGCCCCGTCACCAGGAGCAGGAATCCGATCACCAGCGGACGGTGCAACGTCTCGCGCAGGAAGGTCTCGCGCAGGTCGGCCCAGGCGTCCGGATCCAGCAGCGCGCGACTCGCGGCCGGCAGACGCTCCAGCCACTCGCCCCCCACCGGGGAGTGGCTCGGCCACCACAGCAGGGCTTCGCTCAGGGTGCGGTCGAGCTCCTCTACCAGTTCCAGCACCGACCGCAGGCGCAGGTCGGTTTGCCGCAGCTGCTCGGTCCGCGCCTCCTCGGTGTGCAGCTCGACATTCAGCGCCTGGCGCCGCAGGTCGCGCAGCGTTGACCGGACCGGGGCTTCCCATTCCATCTCGCGGGCGTCCGGGATGGCTGCCAGGCGCTCGCGAAGGCTGATGGTGCGCAACTGTGAACGCGCCAACTCGCGTTCCAGATCGCGCAACTGGAAACGCACCTGGTCGAGGTCCCGCAGTCGCCGCTGCTCCTCCAGGAAGACCCCGCCGAGCGCCTCGGTCAGGCCACTGATCTCCAGCCGCTCGTGGACATGACCAAGGGACTGTTCGAGTTCACGCTCCACCCGGAGCAGACGGTCGCGTTCCCGCTGCAGCGTTCGGATGCGTGCCTGGGCCTCGGCGATGTGGTCGAAGGTCGCATGCAGCTCCTCGATCTCCGACTCGTAGTGCCGCTGTGCCTCCGGTTCGCGCTCCAGCAGCGAACGCAACGCGCCCCGCAGCTCCTGTAGCTCCTCGCTGGAAAGTTCGGTCAGCCGCCGCTCCAGCCGCCCCTGCAGGACGCGCTGCCAGCGCAGCTCGAGTTCGAGGCCGCGGACCAGCAGACGCAGGGCCTGCATGCGCGGCGGCAGGGTATTGGCGTCCATCCGGGCGGCCAGCAGGGCGGCATCCGCCCGCCTCACCCGGGCCTGCTGCACCGCCTCTCGTGCGTCCTCCCATTCGCCCCCCTCGGCCAGGGGGCGCGGCGCGTCCTCCAGTTCCTGGCGCTCCTGGCGCAGGCGTTCCAGAGTCTCGGCGCGAACCTCGGCCTGCTCCTCCAGTTGCGACAGACGGACACGCTGATCCTCGAGTTCCGTCTCCAAACGCTCGCGGTCCCGCCCGAGGCGGCCCAGTTCCTCCTCCAGACGGCGGATCGAGACCTCCTCGCCGAGCCCCCGGGGGAATGCGCCAACCCCCTCCAGCGCCTGTTCCAGTTCATCCAGGCGTTCGGGCAGCGCCCGGGCGGTCGCCGCGCGATCGATTGCCCCCTGTACCCGTTCGACGCCCGCCTGCTCGACCTCGCGGGCCTCATCCCAGAGGGCTCGTTCCTCTTCTGCCCGCTCTTCATCGGCGCTGCGCTGCTCGAGTTCCGCGAGTGGACTGGCGGCCAGCCACGCCTCCGCCTCCTGCGTATCCACCGCATCCAGCAGTTCGGGCAGGCGGTCACGAAAGGCCGCGAGATCGGTTTCCAGGGCATCCACCTCCGCCGGGGTGACCGCCTCCGGCGTGTCCGGCGATGGCGCCTCCTCCGCCCAGGCATGGGGACCGCCCGAGGTGATCCACAGCAGCAGGGCCAGCGCATGGATCGCCCGCCTCCCGAACCCGCGGCGTTTACCGGATACGTGATTCCCGTTCATCGTTCCCTCGCCCGTTTGCCGGTTCGCCCAGCCCGAACCGCCCCGCGCGGCGGCCATACGCCGCATGTGATACCGGCCTGTCGGGGGTCTTGATCTCCAAACCACCAACATATACCGCCCGGCACCGTTTCGCCCGTTTGCGATCCGCGCAGTGGGGAACGCCATGCTGGACGGTGACGGGTGGCACAGGAGCACGACCCGGAAGTTGCAGCCAATCACGTTCCGGTGCCAAGGCCGTACGCGCAGGCGGAGTCTGTGACGGAATTGCGTTGTAATGGGACCGGGGAGCGAATAGCGTTACCCGCGAGCACCATCCCCCTGTGTGCTCCGCGCCCCGAGCCTTCCCCCAACAGGCCGGGGCGCTCTTTTTTCGGCTTGCCGTTGACGATCCGGCGGAAATCGGCAACCAGCACCCCTCCGGGAAGGGATGCAGGGGACTTTCGCCGAGCGTCAGGCCGCCTCGTGGGCGAGCAGCTCGCCCAGGGCGTGGAGCATCGACTGCAGCCGAACGGCATGGCGTTCGCCGTCGAAATGGCAGGTCTGAACCCGAGCGGGACCGCCGCGCGTCTGCCAGCCAAAGCAGACGGTGCCCACCGGCTTTTCGGGCATCCCGCCGCCCGGCCCGGCGATGCCGGTGACCGACAGGGCGTGATCCGCGTCGCAGCGGGCCAGGCCGCCCTCGACCATCGCGCGGGCCACGGCCTCGCTGACCGCACCGTGCTCCTCGATCAGTTCGGCCGGGACACCGACCATCGCAGTCTTCGCGGCATTGGAGTACGCCACCCAGCCGCATTCGAACCACTGCGAGCTACCCGGAATATCCGTCATCGCCTGCGCGATGCCGCCGCCGGTGCAGGATTCCACGGTGCACAGGCGTTCGCCCTTCGCCATCAGGCGCTCGCTCAGGTCATAAACCAGGGCCGACAGGCTCGGGGCGTCGGACTCGCGGAGGGTCAGGAGGGTAGTGCTCGATTCTGCCGTCATGGCGCGATCATCCCTCCGGATCGAAGGCGACCGCAACCCGCCAGCCGTTGCCGGATGCGCCCTCGACGGGGGCGCAGCGCACCACGCGGCCGTGGCGCTCAAGACCCTCCAGGCGACCGTCCGGGCTTGGCACCGAGACCGTAATGCCCACACCGGCATCGGTCTCGCGCTGCGCCACAAAGGCGCAACCCATGGCGGAGAGGTCCTCCAACTGCACGCTGATGGACTCGCCACTGGAGCGCCAGGTGACGCGCGCCGCCGTGCTGACCTGCATCCGCCGGTGATCGCGCCGATCCTCTTCCCCGATCATGCTCGCCTCCTCCCTGACATCGCGTCGCTTGCGCTGTCCCGAGTGTGGCACAACTCCCGCACCTGACCCAGCTGCCATGTCGGGCACTGCATCCGTATACTGCGCGTCTGCCCGGATCGAGCGCCGCCGGACCGATGAGCGCCGCCGCCCATACGCCGATCAGATGTCGCATTAGCCGGGCAAATCGCGGGCAGGCCACGCCACAGGGCCATGCCAGCCGCGCGAGCGCCGGCCCCCTGCTTGAGGGCGTTACAGGCAGGGGTATGGAGCGTTAGTTGGCCTGCTTGCGGTCCGCATGGGCGCGGGATAGCGTGACTGAAGAGCACCGCCCCCCTGTGTGCTCGGCGCCCCGTGCCTCCCCCCCTGAGGCCGGGGCGTTTCTCGTTGGGGTACGGAGCCCGCACGGGAGCACGGGGGATTGCCAACCGATGCCGCCGCGCGCGTGATACCGTGCGCGGCGAACCGCCGAGTATTGGACAAATGTCTGATTGCGAATCCCGATTTTCTGGACAGCCGCTAACAAGTGACTGACAAGACGCCACTTTCCGCACACACCCCGATGATGCAGCAGTACCTCGGTATCAAGGCCGAGTACCCGGATACGCTGCTGCTCTACCGCATGGGTGATTTCTACGAGCTGTTCCATGATGACGCCGAGCGCGCCGCGGGACTGCTCGATATCACCCTGACCCGGCGTGGCGAATCGGCCGGACAACCGATCCCCATGGCCGGGATCCCGGTGCACACCCTGGAAAGCTATCTCGCGCGCCTGCTGAAGCTGGGCGAGAGCGTGGCCATCTGCGAGCAGACCGGCGCGGTCGGAGAACAGAAGGGCCCGGTCAAGCGCGAGGTCGTGCGCATTGTCACCCCCGGGACGGTCACCGAAGAGGCCCTGCTGGAGGCCCGCAGCATCAACCGGATGGTCGCGGTGTGCCCCGCCGGCTCGGCCGCGATCAAGGGCCGCAAGGAGGGCTACGGGGTTGCCAGCCTGGAGTTCGCCTCCGGCCAGTTCCGCCTGCTGGAGGTGCGCGACGCGACCGAACTGGCCGCCGAGCTGGCACGGCTGGACCCGGTGGAATGCCTGATCCCCGACCAGGCCGCGCCCATCCCCGGGATCGAGGGCTTCGCCCCCCAGCGCCACGCGGACTGGCATTTCGACGGTGTCTCGGCCCGCCGGGTCCTGACCACCCACTTCGGCACCCGCGACCTCTCCGGCTTTGGCTGCGACGGCCTGGACCTGGGCATCGCTGCGGCCGGCGCCCTGCTCGCCTACGTGCAAAACCGCCATCGCGGGGATCTCGCGCATATCACCGGACTGGCGCACGAGCTGCGCAGCCAGATGCTGGTGCTGGACCCGGCCACCCGCCGCAACCTGGAGCTGACCCGCACCCTGGGCGGCGAACGCCACGGATCCCTGCTGGCCCTGCTGGACACCACCCGCTCGGCGATGGGTTCGCGCCGGCTGCTGCAGTGGCTGCACCAGCCACTGCGCGACCGCGCCATCATCCGCGAGCGCCAGACCGCGATCACCGGACTTCTGGAGTCGGGGGCCACCGCGCCCCTGCGCGAGGCCCTGGCCGGCAGCGCGGATGTCGAACGCATCCTGTCGCGTATCGTCCTCGGCAGCGCCCGGCCGCGCGATCTGACCGCCCTGCTCGCGAGTCTCGAACGCCTGCCGCCCCTGCACCAGACCCTGACTCCGCTGGCCGCCAGCGCAGCCTCCCTGCAGGCGCTGTACGAGGCCCTGGCGCCGGAAGACGAGCTGAGCGCGACCCTGGCCGCCGCCCTAGTCGAGGAGCCACCGCTGCGCGTCACCGACGGCGGCATGATCCGCGCCGGCTTCGATGCCGAGCTGGATCGCCTGCGCGCACTGGAGAACGATGCCGACTCGTTCCTGCGCGAGATCGAGGCGCGCGAGCGCGAGGCCACCGGCATCCCCACCCTGAAGGTCGCCTACAACCGGGTGCACGGCTACTACATCGAGGTCTCGCGCACGCGCTCGGCGGAGCTACCCGGGCGCTTCATGCGCCGCCAGACGCTGAAGAACGCCGAGCGCTACACCACCGAGGAACTCAAGCGCTTCGAGGACGAGATCCTCTCCGCCCGCGAGCAGGCCATGGCCCGCGAACGCGCCCTGTTCGATGGCCTGATCGCCGAGCTCCAGGGTCGCGCCCCGCGTCTGCGCGTGATTGCGGACGCGCTGGCCGAACTGGATGCCCTGGCCTGCCTGGCCGAGCGGGCCAGGCGCCTGGACTGGCACTGCCCGGAACTGGTCGACACGCCCGGCATCCGCATCGAACAGGGCCGCCACCCGGTAGTGGAGGCCGGCCTGGATGCGCCCTTCGTCGCCAACGACACCGCGCTGGACCCCGAAGAGCGCCGTCTGCTGGTGATCACCGGCCCCAACATGGGCGGCAAGTCCACCTACATGCGCCAGACCGCGCTGATCGTGCTGCTGGCCTGCATGGGCAGCTTCGTGCCGGCCGCGCGCGCGCAGATCGGGCCGGTGGACCGGATCTTCACCCGCATCGGGGCCTCCGACGACCTGACCTCCGGGCGCTCCACCTTCATGGTGGAAATGACCGAGGCCGCCAACATCCTGCACAACGCGGGCCCCGAGAGCCTGGTGTTGATGGACGAGATCGGCCGCGGCACCAGCACCTTCGACGGCCTCGCCCTGGCGCTCGCCTGCGCCGAACGCCTGACGCGCCACAATCGCGCCCTGACCCTGTTCGCCACGCACTACTTCGAGCTGACGGCGCTGGCCGAACGCGAACCGGCGGTCGCCAACGTGCACACGGATGCCATGGAACACGAGCACAGCATCGTGTTCCTGCACCAGGTCCGCGAGGGGCCGGCCAATCAGAGTTACGGCCTGCAGGTAGCGCAACTGGCCGGGGTACCGGCCGATGTCCTGAAGCTCGCGCGCCAGCACCTGCGCGAGCTCGAGGACCGCGCCGCCGAGAGCGACTCGCCGCAACTGGGGCTGTTCACGCCCAAGCCCGACCCGGCCAACGTGGCCGTACCCGAACCCGAGCCGTACGAAGCGGAGGCACGCGCCCTGAAGGCCCTGTTCGACACGCTGGATCCGGACGACATGTCCCCGCGCGAGGCCCTGGATGCCCTCTATCGGATGAAAGACACCCTGCGCGAAAAGTAGCCGCTGCGTCGGGGGTCAGTCGTCCGGATCCGCGGGCGTGACCGCCTCTTCCTTGGCATCGTCCGGATCGCCATCTTCCAGCACATCCGACGGGATCGCCGCGCTGTCCCAGCCGCCACCCAGCGCACGGAATAGCGTCGCGGTGGCCGCCAGCCGATCGCGCGAGGCCTCGGTCAGGGTCAGGCCTCGCATCCAGCAGGGCGCGACGCGCGTCCAGCACCTCCAGATAGCCCACGAAGCCGCCAAGATAGCGCCGCTCCGCCAGGTCAAGGACCTCGATCCGGGCACGCATCTCGCGCTGGCGTGCCTCCACCCGCTCGCCTCCTGCCCAAACAGGGCCGCCAGATTCAGGCTCGGCAACCATTCGGCCCGCGCCTGCACCACACGGGCCGCGGCGATCCCAGCGTCGAGGTCGTTCTCCAGGGCGTCGCGCACTAGGCGGTCGAGCTGCGGGTCCTCGAACCTCTCCCACCAGAACTCGGCATCGGCGGAGTTCTGGTCCATCTGCTCGCCAACCGCCCCCGGCCACGCCTCCGGGAGGGCGACCTCCGGGCGCTCGCAGTCCGGCCCCACCGCACAGCCCGCCAGCACGAGGGCCACACGGGGACGCCACCGACCCATCCCGTAAAGGCTGTTGCAGCCCATCGAATCCCGAAATGACGCCGGCCCGCGCCCGGGATTCACGACTCCGGTGGTGGAGGCGTTACAATGCCGCCATATCCTGTCGGCAGGGCCAGGGACACGTGCCGCCGCGACCATGACCGGGCCTCAAAAATCCCGGTCAACTGACTGAATTCAAAGGGAGACAAGCATGGCTTTCATCGTTCTCGATAACTGCATCAAGTGCAAGTACACCGATTGCGTCGAGGTCTGCCCGGTCGACTGCTTCCATGAAGGACCGAACTTCCTGGCCATCGACCCCGACGAATGCATCGACTGCACCCTGTGCGAGCCGGAATGCCCGGCCGAAGCCATCGTGCCGGAAGACGATGTCCCCGAAGACCAGCTTCAGTTCATCGAACTGAACGCCGAACTCGCCCGCACCTGGCCGGTCATCACCGCGCGCAAGGACCCGCCGGCCGACGCCGAGGAATGGGACGGCGTCGATAACAAACTGCAGTACCTGGAGCGCTGACCCCGGTCGAACCGGTACCCGTCAGCCGCTCAGCCCCGGGCGAGGCACGCGTTTAGGCGATGCACCGCCTGGGGAACGATCTCTTTGCCTGCCCCTGGCCCAGCACGAGGCCCATCCGCCCCGCTACCGCACCCTTCCCCAGGAAGTGCTCGACACGCGGCCGCCTCCACGGCGGGCCGCATCGGCCCGCGGACGGCACTCCTACACGTGTTTGATGATCGACCCGACACGAAAGGCCGGACGGCGATGCGGGGCTCGGAAGCGCCGCCTCAGGCAGCAGGGCGATCAGGGAACAGGTGGCGAGGGATCCACCACAGGTACACCGTCATTCCGATCAGCTCGACCAGGGACTGGAACACCACCACGACCACGGCGAGTTCCAGCCCCTGCGGCAGGGCGAGCGCGATGGGCAGGACCACGAAGGAGTTGCGCGAGCCGAGGCTGAAGGCGAGCACCCGCCCATCGGCCACCGGCAGGCCGAAGGCCCGGGCCAGCGCCCGCGCCAGCAGGGCCGCGACCACCAGGAAGCCGGCGAAGATCAGCAACAGCGGGAACAGCACACCGGCACCGTCCAGCACCGTGTTGAACTGGGAGGCCGCGATGACGAACACCACCACGGCCAGCAACGGGACCGGCAGCCAGGCCAGGCCCGAGATCAGATGCCCGCGGCCGGGGTCGTCGTTGGCCCAGCGTTCGGTCAAGTACGCCAGGATCAGCGGGACCAGGATCAGGCCGGCAAAGGCCTTCAGCACGTCCTCGCCGGCCAGCGCCAGGGTGAATTCGCCGCCGAAGAACAGCCACAGATAAAACGGCAGCAGCGCCAGCTGCATGAGCAGCGAGATCGGGGAGAAGGCGATGGCCCCGCGGGTATCGCCGCCGCCGAGATGGGTAAAGGTGATGAACCAGTCGGTGCATGGCACCAGCAGCACCAGGGCGATCCCCAGCAGGATCGCAGGATCACCCGGCGCCACCTGGAGGATCGCCCAGACCAGCGGCGGGATCACCACGAAGTTGCCGATCACCGCGGCCACCAGCAAACGCGGCTCGCGGAACGCCGCACCCAGGTGGATCAGCGGCGTCTGCGTGAATGTGGCGTACAGCAGCACCCCGAGTACGGGCCAGAGCACCACATCCAGCCACTCGCTGGCCCCCGGCGCGGCCACCCCCAGGAAGAGCCCCAGGACGATGGTCACCAGGTAGATCAGGACCTGGTACTGCTCCAGCCGCTCACGCATCCGCGAAGGCGGCTCGGGCACGACACAAGGCGTTTACCAGAGCCAGGTTTCGGGCTGCTCGATGGCGCGATTGTCGTTGTTGGCCAGCAGGCCCTTGATGCAGCGCACCAGCAGCCAGATCACCAGGGCGAGGAAGATCACGAAGCCAATGCCGATCGGCGTCGTGATGACCCCGAGCACGGCAAACAACAGCCCGATCCAGAACGTGCGGATCTGGTAGGTGAAGTGGGAGACGCTGACGGTATCGGCCTCGCCGCGCTTGATATAGGCGATGATCAGGCCGGCGATGGCGGTCAGCGCGGTCAGGAAGCTCACCAGATAAAGCACGTATACCACGGTGACCATCGTGCCATCCTTGCGCGGGCCGAGCGTGGGCTCGCTCACGTCGCTGCGCACAACTTCCGGTTTCGGATCTTCGGACACTTCGCACCTCCTGTGGCGTGAATGACGGGGACCAACTTATCAGACTCGCCCGATGCCTATCCGGGCCCGCCCAGCACGATGAGCAGGATACCGACAAGGGCAAAGAAGAACCCGGCCAGTTGCACCCGTGACATGCGCTCGGCCTGGAACAATCGCGCCATCAGCGCCGTCGGCGCCGGGGACAGCGCCCCGGCCACCGCGATGATCGACAACAGGCCCATGCGCACCGCGACCACGAAGGCTACGGTCGCCGCCGCCTGTAACAGACCTGCCAGCGACAGCAACACCAGGGTCGAGCGGCTCATCCCCAGCTGCGGACGGCGGATCAGCATCACCACCAGAAGGGCCAGGGCACCCACTGCCGAGGTTGCGACCACCGGCCACAGCGGCGAGCCGGCCTCGGCCTCGTTGAGGAACACGAATATCAGACCGAAACAGGCCCCCGCGATCGCCGCGTCGAGCAGGCCACGAACCGGATGCTCCCCCCTCGCCAACGCCATCAGGCCACGTACCGGTTGATCCAGGTTGCGCGGACTCGCCTTGCGCGCCCCGCCAGAGATCATCCCGATCGCGATCACGATCGCGGCGATCCCGAGCAACGCCAGCAGCCCCGGCTGTTCACCCAGCGCGAGTCCGACCAGCAGCGGCACCAGCGCCGAGATCACCCCGGTCACCGCAGCGACCAGCCCCATCGAACCCTGGGCCAGGCCGTGGTAGTACGCCAGCAGGCCCAGCGCCAGGGCAAGCCCCGCGGCGCCACCCCAGATCAGGGCCTGCGCTCCAGGCAGCCCGGCCAGCGGAAGGGCGATCACCAACAGGGCTGCGGTCGCAAGGATCTGCGAATAGCAGGCCACCACCAGCGCCGGAATGCGTCGCGAGGCCAGCCCACCGAAGAAATCGCCGGCGCCAAACCCCAGGGCCGTCAGCAGGCCCAGAAAGAACGCCAACTCAGACCCTGCCGCGGTTCGAACCCATCATGCGCGGGCTTACTCGTGCGCGCCGTCGAGCATGTCCTTCAGGGCCTCTTCGCTACCGGCATGGCCGACGCCGGTCACCACACCCTCGGTGTCCAGCAGGATCACGGTCACCTGCTCGCGCTGATGCGGCAGGAAGCCGGCATCGGCCGCGCTGGAGGTGACCACGATGGAGTAGTCCCGTGCCTGCATGCGCGGCAGCACCACGTTCTGCATCGGTTGCGGCGGCATCTCGTGGATATCGGCGATGTAGATAATGCCCAGCGCATCGCGCGCCTCGGCGCCCATGCCATCCAGCACCGCATTGGCCACACCAGCCGGCGCGGCCTCCACGGTCTTCAGGATCACGCGGGCATCGCCCGGCAGCTCCACCGGATTGCCGTGCTGGTCGTTCAGGGTGCGCTCGGGAAAGGGCTGGCCCTCGGCGAACTCGGGCTCCGGGCCACCGCCGGACATGCAACCGGCGACAAGCCCGGCCGCGGCCAGCAGGACGGCGGGCAGGAAGGATCGGGCGATACGGGACATGACAGTTCTCCTGCGAATCAAAATATGGAATCGAGCGCGCAGCACGGGCGCGGTTTAGCGCCGCCGATGGTAACGCATCGAGTGCGTCAGTAGACTGCAACGACCTTCACGACCGACGCCTGCATGCTGTATTCGCTGATCAAACTGCTGCGCCCGCACCAGTACATCAAGAACGGGTTCGTGTTCCTCGGCGTGGTGTTCGCGCACGAGTGGGGCGAGCCCGGCACCGTGCTGGCGGCCAGCCTCACCTTCCTCGCCTTCTGCGCGATCGCCAGCGCGGTGTACGTGCTGAACGACATCGTCGACGTCGAGGCCGACCGCCAGCATCCGACCAAGCGCGACCGCCCCATCGCCAGTGGCGCGATCAGCGTCCCCACCGCCTGGGCGATCTTCGCCACCGCGGCGATCCTCGCGCTGGTCCTCGCGGCGATGGTCAGCACCTGGGTCATCGCGCTGATCCTGACCTACCTGGTGCTGAACGTGGCCTATTCCTGGTCGCTGAAGCACATCGTGATCCTGGATGTATTCAGCATCGCGGCCGGCTTCATGCTGCGCATCCTTGCCGGCACCCTGGGCCTGGGGATCGAGCCCTCGCAGTGGCTGCTGCTGTGCGGCCTGATGCTGACGCTGTTTCTCGGCTTCGCCAAACGCCGTGCGGAGCTGGCCGACGACACCATCGAACGCCGCGGCAACGCCGATCGGCCGCGGCGCGTACTCGACGACTACAGCCTCAGCCTGCTCGATCAGTTCACCTCCATCAGCGCCGCCTGCACGGTACTCGCCTATGGCCTGTACACCGTCAGCGCGGAGACCATGGCCCTGCACGGCACCGACGGGCTGATCTACACCCTGCCGTTCGTGATCTACGGTATCTTCCGCTACCTGTTCCTGCTGCACGCCCGCGGCGGCGGCAACGACACCTCGCGCGACCTGGTCACCGACCCCCACCTGCTGGCCACCGTTGCGGTGTGGCTCGGGGTCACCATCGCCGTGCTCGCATGAGCGCGGTACGGCTCTCCGGCTGGCGCCTGCGCGCGGTGATGTTCTCGGTCATCGTGGCCGTCGCCCTGTATCTCGGGGTCGCCCTGTGGGCCGGTGCGGACGAGGTCTGGCGCGCCCTCAAGCTGGTGGGCTTCGGCGGACTGCTGCTGGCCCTGGCGCTGTCACTGGTGAACTACAGCCTGCGCTTTGCCCGCTGGCAGCTGTACCTGCGCACCCTCGGCCATACCGTCCGGGCCCGCGCCAGCCTGCACATCTACGTGGCCGGCTTTGCCCTGACCACCACCCCCGGAAAGGCCGGGGAGGCCCTGCGCGGGGTGCTGCTGAAACGTCGCCACGTACCCTACCCCGACAGCTTCGCGGCGTTCGTCTCCGAACGCCTGTCCGACCTGATCGCGGTGGTGCTGCTGTCCATGCTGGGGCTGACCCTGGTCGCGCAGGGCACCTGGCTGATCCTGATCGGTGCCGCCTGCGTCCTGACCGCGCTGGTGGTCCTCGCCTGGCGCCGGCCGCTGGCCTGGCTGCAAACCGTGAGCGACCGCCCGGGCCAGCGCCTGTGGCGCACCCTGCACCATCTGGTTACCGTCCTGCTGCAGGCGCGACGCTGCCACCGGCCCGCCCTGCTGGCCGGCGCCACCGTGCTCAGCGTGGTGGCCTGGAGCGCGGAGGCCCTGGCCTTCTGGTGGATCCTGAATGCCATGGGCTTCGAGGTCGGCTTCGCCTTTGCCGCCTTCGTCTTCGCCCTGGCCATGCTCGCTGGAGCGCTGAGCTTCCTACCGGGGGGGCTCGGCGGTACCGAGGCGGTGATGGTCGCCCTGCTGCTGTGGGCCGACATGCCCCCGGCCGACGCGGTCGCGGCCACCATGCTGATCCGCTTCACCACCCTGTGGTTCGCCGTGATCCTCGGCCTGATCGCACTGGGCACCAACCCCGAGGCCCGCGGCCACGAACTCCCGGACGAGCACCATGGCTAGGCTCGCCATGCCAATCCCGTCATTGCGAGGCCCCGCAGGGGCCGTGGCAATCTCCCGAGGCTGTTCCGGGCGTTGGGGGCAGGAGACGGCGATCACTCGCTGCGCTCGCCCGTCGGGCCGGCCTGCGGCCGTTCAACGGGCTACGCGCTTTTGTGCCGCGGCCCCTGCGGGGCCTCGCAATGACGGGTACGGGAAAGGCGCCGGAGGCCTTGCATGACCGCCAGCTGGAACCGCATCCCGCAGGCGGAACATGCGGCCGAGGTCGCGCTCGGTCGCCGCGGGCGGGCATTGCCCGACGTGCCGCGCCCGCTGCTCGCCCACGGCCTGGGACGCAGCTATGGGGATGTCTGCCTGAACCCGGAGGCCTCGCTGCTGCACACCCCGGGGCTGGATCGCTTCGTGGCCTTCGACGCGGCCACCGGAGAGCTCACGGCCGAGGCCGGAGTATCCCTGGATGCGCTGCTGCGCTTCGCCGTGCCGCGCGGCTGGTTTCCGCCGGTGGTGCCCGGCACGCGCTTCGTTACCCTGGGGGGTGCGGTCGCCAATGACGTGCACGGCAAGAACCACCACCAGGCCGGCAGCTTCGGCGACCATGTACGCGCCCTGACCCTGCGTCGTTCCGATGGCCAGGTGCTGGAGGTCACCCCCGAGAACACACCCGACTGGTTCGCCGCGACCGTCGGCGGCCTGGGCCTGACCGGCCTGATCGAGACCGTGACCCTGCAACTGGCCCCGATCCGCAGTGCCTGGATGCGCGCCTGGTCGCAGCGCTTCGACTCGCTGGACGCATTCTGGGAGCTGAACGCCCAGTCCGAGCGCGAGTGGCCCTACACCGTGGCCTGGATCGACTGCCTGAACCCGGGAGCGGGCGGCCGGGTCGGTCGCGGCATCTACAGCGGCGGGCGCCATGCCACCACCGCGCCGCGCAAGGACGCCTGGCACGAACGCCGCCGCAGCATCCCGCTGGACCCGCCGGTGTCGCTGGTCAACCGCCTGACCCTGCGCGCGTTCAACCACCTCTACTACCGCCAGCCGGTGCACGCGACCCCGCGCGCGGTCCATCACCTGCCCTGGCTGTTCCCGCTGGACGCGATCCGGCACTGGAACCGGATCTACGGTCACGACGGGTTCTACCAGTACCAGTGCGTGCTGCCGCCGGCGGCTTCAAAGGACGGCGTGCAGGCCCTGCTGGATGCCATCGCCGCCAGTGGCCAGGGGTCGTTCCTCGCGGTGCTCAAGACCTTCGGCGACCGCGCCGCGCCGGGCCTGCTGTCCTTCCCGCGCCTGGGTGCCACGCTCGCGCTGGACTTCCCGGAAAAGGGCCGCGACACCGAACGCCTGTTCACGCGCCTGGACGCGATCGTGCAGGAGGCCGGCGGTGCCCTGTACCCTGCGAAGGACGCACGCATGCCGGCCGACGTCTTCCGCCAGGGGTTCCCCCGCTGGGAGGCCTTCGCCGAGTATGTGGACCCCGAATTCTCCTCCGGCTTCTGGCGCAGGGTGACGGCATGAACCCAATGAAGAACGTTGTCCTCTTTGGTGCGACCTCGGCCATTGCCTCCGCGGCGGCGCGGGAGTTGGTGGACACCGGCGCACGGCTGTTCTGCGTGGCCCGCGACGGCGAGGCGCTGGAGGCCCTGCTGGCCGACCTGCGGGTGCGTGGCGACGACCCGGACGGCGCCCGCATCCTCGGCGCCACGACGGATCTGGCCGACGTCGACGGCCACGCCGCCATCTGGCAACAGGCGCAGGAGGCCCTGGGCGAGGTGGACAGCGTGCTGCTGGCCTGGGGCACCCTGCCCGACCAGGCGGCCTGCAACGCCTCGGTGGACGAGACCCTGCAAGCGATCCACGTGAACGGCACCAGCGCCATCGCCCTGCTCGCCCGCATCGCGCCGGACTTCGAAGCCCGCGGCCGGGGCGTGATCGCCGCCATCGGCTCGGTCGCCGGCGACCGCGGGCGCCAGAGCAACTACGCCTATGGCACGGCCAAGGGCATGCTCGCGATCTACCTGCAAGGGCTGCGCAACCGGCTGTTCTTCAGCGGCGTGGACGTGGTCACGCTCAAGCCCGGCTTCGTGCGCACCCCGATGACCGAGGGCTTCAATCGCGCCGGCGCCCTGTGGGCCGAACCGGAAACGGTCGCCCGGGGCATCGTCCGCGCCATGCACCGTGGCCGTGACGTGGCCTACCTGCCCGGCAAGTGGTGGGTGATCATGACCATCATCCGCCTGATCCCCGAATACCTGTTCAAGCGCCTCAAACTCTAGGGAAACACTGATCCATGTACACACTCGCGTTGGTACCCCAGGTTTTCCGAGGCAAGGCGCGGTGCGCAGCCGGTAGTGGTTCTACCGGCCCGTTTTTGATGATTTCGCGCCGCAACGCAGGATCGGGGAACCTGGGGTACCAACCCCACAAGATGATGAACGAAGGGGCTCGGCCGCCCGTTGTTATCAAAAACGGGCGCGCGCACGGCGTTGCGGTTCCCTCGTGCAGAATGACTGCACGGCAGTCACCGCGCATTAAACGCACGCAAAAGCGACGAAGCAGCGAGCGTGTACATGGATCAGTGTTTCCCTAGCCATGTCCGCCTCCACCCGGCCCGGCCCCGCGCGGCAGATCGTGCTGTTCGACTTTGATGGCACCCTGACCCGGCGCGACAGCCTGTTCCCCTTCCTGCGCCACGCGCTGGGGACAGTGGAATTCCTGCGCCGGCTGCCGGACTGCCTCCCCGCCCTGACCGGCCTGGCGCTAAAGCGCCTCTCCAACCAGGATGCGAAGGAGGCCGTGCTGACCCGCATGCTGGCCGGCGAGACCCTCGCCCACCTGCAGGCCAAGGGCCGCGAGTTCGCCGAGGGCCGCCTGGACCGTCTGTTGCGCCCGGCGGGCATGCGCGCGCTCCAGGCCCACCAGGCTGCGGGCCATGACTGCGTGCTGGTGTCGGCCTCGCTGGATCTCTGGCTGCAGCCTTGGGCCGAGCGCCACGGCCTTGCCGGCGTAGTCAGCTCGCGCCTGGCGGTCGATGACAGCGAACGCGTGACCGGGCGCCTCGACGGTACCAACTGCCGGGGCGCGGCCAAGCCGGCCGCCATCGCCGCCTGGCTCGCGACCCTGCCCCCGGACGAGCCGGTCGATCTGGTCGCGGCCTACGGCGACAGCGAAGCCGACCAGCCGATGCTGGAGATGGCCGGCAGCGGCTACCGGCTGCGCCGGGGCCGTTTCCGGCGTGTCCACGGGCCGGCGTTGGAGGGCGCCCCCGAGTGAACACGGCAACCCCCTCCTGTCCCTGGCTCGCCCGTCACTACGGCGCGATCCTGCTGGCCGTGCTGCTGGTCAAGATCGGCATGGCCTGGGCCCTGCCGATCACCGGCGACGAGGCCTACTTCCTGATCTGGGGCCATAACCCGGATCTCGGCTATTACGACCACCCGCCGATGATCGGCTGGTGGCTCGGCGCCATCCTGCCCCTGTCGGACCACCCGCTGGCGATCCGCGCGCTGGGCATCTTCGCCTCCATGGCCCCGGCGCTCGCGGTCTTTCTCTGGTGGCGGCATACCGATCCGGTCCGGGCACGCCTGGTCTCCCTGCTGGCGCTGTTCATGCCGCTGTTCTTCATCGCCGTGATCACCGCGACGGACACCCCACTGATCCTGTTCAGCCTGCTGGCCACCGCCCTTGCCTGGCAGGCGCTGCGCACCGGGGCCGCACACTGGTTCCTGCTCGCCGGCCTGGCCCTGGGGTTGGCGTTCCTGTCCAAGTACTTCGCGGTCCTGCTGGGGATCGCGCTAGGGCTGCATATCCTGCTGTTCGCGCGACAGCACTGGCGCGGGCTCCTGCTGATCATCCTCGGCGTGGTGCCGGCGGTCGCCCTCAATCTGTACTGGAACTGGGACAACTGCTGGTACAACGTGATGTTCAACGTCGTGAACCGGCATGGCGACGGCGGCTTCGACCCGGGCAACTGGCTCACCTACGCGATCCTGCTCGTCTACCTGTTCACGCCCTGGCTGCTGTGGTTCTACGCCCGCCAGTGGCGCGCCCTGGCCGCCGGCATCCGCGAGCACCAGCTGGGCGTGTTCCTCTCCGCCGGGCTGATCCCGCTGATCCTGTTTGCCCTGCTCGCCCCGTTCAAGAGCATCGGGCTGCACTGGCTCGCCGCCTTCGCGCCCTTCCTGCTGCTGCCCGCGCTGTTCCTGGCCCGACGCTCGCTGACGCTCGGCGTCTGGCTCTCCGGGGCCCTCGCGGTGCTGCACGCCGTCGCGATCCTGACCCTCGCGCTGATGCCGGTGGAATGGCTGAAGGGCCAGGACCGCTACGCCGACGCCGTGTTCTACCTGGCCCCGGAATCGGTGGCCGGGGTGGTGGGCGAATACGACGCGGACTGGCACGTCTTCACCCGCAGCTACTCGCGCTCGGCGGTACTGGGCTACTACGCCGGCCGCGAGGTCGGGGTGTTCGGCCCCGGCTCGCACTATGGCCGCCAGGACGACCTGCTTACCGACTTCCGCGCCCTTGACGGCGCCAACCTGCTCTACGTCCCCACCCGCGGCGAGCTGGATCCGGCGCATGTGGAGCCCTTCTTCGACGAGGTGCGCGTACGCGAAGTCACCATCCGCGGCGTCGCCTGGACCCTCGCCGAGGGCCGCGGCTTCGACTACGCCGCCTACCACGACCAGGTCCTGCAGCCAGTCCTCGATCGCTACTACGACCTCCCGGACTGGCTGCCCGAGGGCCGCTGCGACTTCGTCGAGCGCTACACCCGCTGACCCACGGACGGGAGGGAAATGCGCCTACCGCGTCCCCGAAACCGAAGCCGGTTCGAGGCACCGACTTGTGCGGCGCGCTAGAGTAGGGGCGTCATTTCAATACCGGAGATACCTCGACTCATGCATACGGCCATCCAGTGTGTTCGCCGCGTCCGCCGCGGTCCCTCCATCGCCCTGCTTGCCTTGCTGCTCGCGGGCCTCGCCGCCCCGGGGGCGGCGCAGGACATGGGACAACCCGGCCAACCGCAGCAGCCCGTGCAGCAGGAGCCGGAAACCACCGTCTACCAGGACTGGGAGGTCGCCTGCATCGACACCCCGAACGGCGAGCGCTGCCAGATGCAGCAGACCCTGCAGATTCAGGACGAACAGGCGCAGGGACTGTTTCTGCAGGCCACCATCCGCCGTGAGGGTGACCAGCATGTGATCGAGGTGCTGGTGCCGCTGGGCGTGGATCTGCGACCCGGTATCCGCATGCAGGTCGATGACGCGGGCGAGGAAATGGATGCCGACTACGTGACCTGCGTGCAGCAGGGCTGTGTCGCCGGACGCGAACTGAATGACAGTCAGATGAGCGCGCTCCGAGGCGGGCAGGCCCTGACCGTGGCCTTCCGCGCCCTGCACCAGGAGCAACCGTTCGTCTTTGACGTGTCCTTGATGGGGTTCACCGACGCCAGCAACGAACTGAGATAAGAGCGCCAGGATCACCTCGACACCTTCGCCAGGCAGCGACTCGATGACGCCCGCGTCTCGCTCCTCGCAACCGAGCCCCGGCTTCCCCGGCCGCGCGCGGTCACGTGGCAGGCGGGCGATCGGGACTGCGGCCGCGGCCGCACTGCTGTGGTGGGTGCTCGCGGGCCACGAGGCCCTGCTGGAACCGCTGGCCCTGCTGGCGATCGTTCTGGCCGGTAGCGCCAGCCTGCTGCTGCCGACCGGCCGGCCGCTCCCGTTACGCCTGCGCGCCCTGCCCGGCCTGCTGGGCTTTTTTCTTCGCAACTCGTTTCTGGGCGGCCTGGATGTCGCGCGCCGCGCCCTGGATCCGCGCCTGCCAATCCAGCCGGCGTTCGTCACCTACCGAACCGAACTGGCCCATGGGCCGCCGCTGACCCTGTTCATGGCGGTCATTAGCCTGTTGCCCGGCACGCTCAGCATTCGGCTGGAGGGCCGGTTGTTGACCCTGCATGTGCTGGATCGCGACGCCGACACCCGGGCGGCGCTGATCGCTCTGGAACGACGCATCCGGGCCGCCTTCCGCGACCCGCGTGACCACCGCGACAAACGCAACGGGCAAACCTCGTGAGCGTCTTCTACCTGGCCGCGGCGCTGTTCCTGCTGGGCACCATCCTGCTGGGTCTCGTTCGGGTACTGCGCGGGCCGGGTTCCGGGGACCGGATGCTGGCCGCGCAACTATTCGGCACCACCGGGGTGACGATCCTGCTGTTGCTGTCGATGACGCTGGAGGACTCCGCCCTGGTGGATGTGGCGCTGGTCTTTGCGCTACTGGCGGTGGTCGCGGCCGTGGCCTTCGTCCGCCAGCACGGCCTGCCGGAACCGCCGGATACCCCGACCCACCGCCAGCATCCCGAGTCCACGGAATCAAGGGAGTCGAACGATGATCGCTAATACCCTGACCGTACTCCTGGTCCTGGCCGGGCTTGTGTTCTTTGCCGCCGGCACTGCCGGGCTGCTGCGCTTCCCCGACGTCTACTCGCGCCTGCATGCGTTGACCAAGGCCGACAACGTCGGACTCGGGCTGGTGGTACTCGGACTGATGTTCCAGGCCAGCGGTCCGGCGGACATCCTCAAGCTGCTGCTGATCTGGCTTCTGGTCCTGGCCGCGGGGACCACCGCCGCGCACATGGTGGCGCAACGAACCTGGACCCACGGGGAGTTCGAGTCGGATCGATGAACGGGCTGCTGGTCCTCTTCGATCTGGTCCTGCTGGCCGGCATCGTCGGGGTGGCCTGGCGCTGCCTGGCGAGTACCGACCTGTTTCGGGCCGTGGTGCTGTTCATTACCTTCGGATTGCTGCTGGCGCTGGCCTGGGTGCGGCTGGAGGCCCCGGACATCGCGCTCGCCGAGGCCGCGATCGGCGCGGGCATCACCGGTGCCCTGCTTCTGGTCACGCTGGAACGCCTGCGCAGCATCATGGCCGAGCGGCGCAGTGGCCGCCCGCATTCACCCCCGCCCGACCCCACCGGGCCGCATGCCCTGCTGCGGGCGCTGCACGACCCACCGCCCGAACGCCGGACCTTTATCCCCGCGCTGACCTTTGCCCTGGTGGTCGGTGGACTGCTGGTCACGGCGCTGTGGCACCAGCCGCATTCCACCGGGCTGGAACCGGTAGTGGATGCGCACATGGACGTCTCGGGCGTCGATCACCCGATCACCGCAGTGCTGCTGAACTTCCGCGCCTACGACACCTTCCTCGAGCTGGCCATCGTGCTGATCGCGCTGCTGGGCGCCTGGTCCCTTGGGCGACATGACCTGATCCCGGCGCGTCCGGCCCCGGGGCCGATCCTGCCCGGCACGTTGCGGCTGCTGGTCCCGGTCGCGATCGTCACCGGGGTGTATGTGCTGTGGGCCGGGAGTCACGCCCCCGGCGGGGCCTTTCAGGCCGGGGCAATCCTCGGCGCGGCCGGCATCCTGCTGGTCCTGGCACGGCCGCGCCAGCTGCCGATGGCGCCGGGCGGGCCGCTGCGCCTGGGCATCTCCGCCGGGGTCGCCCTGTTCCTGCTGGTGGGGCTGTACGGCCTTGCCGCCGGGCATGGCTTCCTCGGCTACGCGGAGGCCTGGGCCTATCCCCTGATCATCCTGATCGAGGTCGCGGCGACGCTCTCCATCGCCCTGACCCTGGTGGCCCTGTTCGTGGCCGGACGCCCGGCCGGGGACGACGCATGAACGGCTTACTCGAGACGGTTGCCCACACCCTGGCCCCGGGCCTGCTGTATCCCACCGGGGGAGCGATCCTGTTCGCCCTGGGCCTGTACGGGCTGATCCGCCGCCACCATCTGGTGCTGCGCATCCTGGCCCTGAACATCATGGGCTCGGGCGTATTCATGGTGCTGCTGGGTGTGGCGGCCCGTGGCGAGGGCCCGCCGGACCCGGTGGCCCAGGCGCTGACCCTGACCGGCATTGTGGTCGCGGTCAGCGCAACCGCCTTCGCCCTGGCCCTGGTGGTGCATCTGACGCGCCTGACCGGCCACGCGGTGATGCTGCCCGGGCCGCCCGATGACGACGCCCCGGTGGAGGACATCTCGCGCGAGGAACACCACGCCGATGGCGGCCCGGCCGATCGCGCCTCCAGCGAGGACCGGCCCTCGTGAGTCCCGACAGCGCCGCATGGCTCCCGGCGGGAGTCGCCGGGCTGGTGGGGCTGTCGCTGGCCGTGGCGATCCTGGCGACGGCCTGGCCGCGCCAGGCCCATCGTGTCGGCCTGCTGGGGGCGCTCGCGGTCACGGCCTGGGTGCTTGGTCTGAGCGCGCTGTTCCTGAACGCCGGGCCGGATCCGGAGGCCGCGGCCACGCGGGTGGCACTGGGGGGCTGGGAGGCCCCGCTGGGCCTGATGCTGCATCTGGACGGACTGTCCATGACCCTGCTGGTGCTGACGGCCGTCGTGGGGCTTGCGACCAGCCTCCACAGCCTGGGCTATGTGCATGATCGAATCGAGCGGCGCCAATTCTGGCCATTGTGGCTCTGGCTGTGGGCTGGCCTGAACATGCTGTTTCTGTCCGGCGATGTCTTCAACCTGTACATCACGCTGGAGGTGGTCTCGCTGTCGGCGGTGGCCCTGGTCGCCTTCACCGGAACGGCCGCCGCGGTCTCCGGCGCGGTGCGCTACCTGCTGGTCAACATCCTCGGCTCGCTGAGCTTCCTGATGGGCGTGGTACTGCTGTTCGGGGAGCACGGGGTCCTCGATCTGGTGCTGCTAGAGGCACGCACCGAGGCGGGCCCGACCGAGCGCATGGCGGCCGTGCTGATGACCGCCGGGCTGATGCTCAAGGCCGCACTGTTCCCGCTGCATGTCTGGCTGGCGCCGGCCCACGGTTCGGCCCCGGCGCCGGTCAGCGCGGTGCTCTCCGGGCTGGTGGTCACCGGGTCGTTCTACCTGATCCTGCGTCTTTGGATAGGCGTGTTCGCCCCGCTGGCCACCCCGGCCTTCGGCATCCTCGTCGGGCTACTGGGCGTGGCGGCGCTGGTCTGGGGTTCGCTGCAGGCCCTGCGCGCCGGCCGCCTCAAATCGATTGTGGCCTATTCCACCGTGGCCCAGTTCGGTTATCTGCTGGTGGCCTTTCCGCTGATGCTGGTGGATCCGGGCGCCTGGCGGGTGGTGGTGTTCTTCGCGGTTGTCCACGCGCTGGCCAAGGCCTCGGTCTTCCTCGCGGCGGGCACGCTGCAGCACGCCGCCGGGCATGATCGGCTGGCCGATCTCGGCGATGTACTGCGGGCGCGGCCGCGCACGGTCTTCGCCCTGGGGCTGGCCGGCGTCAGCCTGATGGGGCTGCCGTTCACCGGTGGCTTCATCGCCAAGTACCTGCTCCTGGAGGCCGGCCTGGGCACGGTCCTGGCCGGTAGCGTCATCGGCGTGCTGTGGGTGCTGGCGATCGCCGGCGGCGGCCTGCTCGCGGCGGCCTACGTGCTGCGCATGGTGGCCCCGTCCTTCCAGCGCGGACGCGCGGACGCCGGCGAGGCGGTCTCGCCGTGGATGGACTGGGTGCCTCTGGGCCTGGCCACGATCGCGGCGCTGGCCGGGCTGGCCGGCACGCTGACCCTGAACACGCTCGCACTGACGCCGGGAGCCCCCTGATGGATGGCGGCTGGCTGCTGCTCGCGATCCTGTTCAGCTCCCTCGGGCCCGGGATCGCGATCTTCTTCCTGCCCGAACATCGCCGGGGCCTGCGCACCGCGCTGAACCTGGGTGGGGCCGGCACCAAGTTGGCGCTGATCGCGGTCCTGCTGGACGGGGTGCTGCGCGGCGACGAGTACTATTTCAGCCTCCCGCTGATGCCGGGCATCGATCTGGTCCTGGCCGCGGACGCGTTGTCGCTGCTGTTCGCCAGCCTGTCGGCGGTGCTGTGGTTCGTCACCACGATCTACGCGATCGGCTACCTGGAAGGATCGCCCCGGCGCAGTCGCTTCTTCGGGTTCTTCTCGCTGTGCGTCAGTGCCACGGTCGGCATTGCCCTGTCCGGCAACCTGATCACCTTCCTGATCTTCTACGAGATCCTGACGCTGGCGACCTGGCCGCTGGTGGTCCACCGGGGCACCCTGGCGGCGCTGCGGGCCGGCCGGATCTATCTCGCCTACACCCTGACCAGCGGGCTGGTGCTGTTCACCGCCATCGTCTGGCTCACGCTCCTGGCGGGAGCGGAGGGCTTCACCCCGGGCGGGTACCTGGGCGGCCTCGCGGAGACCCACGCCACGACCCTGCAAGTCCTGTTCGTGCTGCTGGTGATCGGCTTCGGGGTGAAGGCCGCGCTGGTGCCGCTGCACTCCTGGCTGCCCATCGCGATGGTCGCGCCGGCGCCGGTCAGCGCGCTGCTGCACGCCGTGGCCGTGGTCAAGGCCGGCGCCTTCGGCATCATCCGCGTCGTCAACGACGTCTATGGAACCGAGCTGGCCATCGAACTGGGCCTGACCGCCGGGCTTTTGGTGGTGGCGGCGATCACCATTGTCTACGGTTCCATCCAGGCCCTGCGCACGGACGACCTGAAACAGCGCCTGGCCTTCTCCACCATCAGCCAGGTCTCCTACATCATCCTCGGCGTGGCGCTGGCCGGGCCGCTGGGCATCATCGGCGGACTGGTGCACCTGGTGCACCAGGGCATCACCAAGATCACCCTGTTCTTCTGCGCCGGCAACTTCGCCGAGACCCTCGGCATCCACCGCATCAGCGAGCTCGACGGGGTCGGCCGGCGCATGCCGCTGACCATGCTCGCCTTCACCCTCGGGGCGCTGGGCATGATCGGCCTGCCACCGCTGGCGGGATTCGTGACCAAGTGGCACCTCGGGCTGGGGGCGCTGGAGGCCGGCATGCCCTGGGTGCTGGGCGTGCTGGTCCTCAGCAGCCTGCTGAACGCCGCCTATTTCCTGCCGCCGGTGATCCGTGGCTGGCTCGGTGAGCGCCGCGAGCCGTGGCATGAACCGCTGCAGGCGCATGCCGGGCCGACCCGCTTCGAGACCCACTGGATGCTGCTGTTTCCGGTGGTCTTCACCGCTGCGCTGGGCCTGCTGGTGGGACTCTTCGCCGGGCTGGGGCTGAGCCCGCTGGGCTGGGTCAGCCTGATCGTGCGGCGCGACTATTCGCTGCCGGAGTTCGGGCTGTGAGCAGCGTCCTCCTGCTCGCCGTCCCACTGCTGCCGTTGCTGCTGGCGGTATTCATCGGCCTGCGCCCGGGGCAGGCGCGGCTGAACCGCCTGGTCCCCTGGGCCGCGCTCCCCGGGCTGCTGCTCGCCGCCCTGGCCCCGACCGGGCTGGAGGCGACCTTCGATAGCCTGCTGATGGGGACCCACCTGGCCGTCGACCCAACCGGGCGGGCGTTTCTGGCGCTGACTGCAGGTCTTTGGCTGGCAGCCGGACTATTCGCCCTCGGCGAGCGGCGTGACGACGCCCGGCGCGAGCGCTTTTACGTGTTCTGGCTTCTGGCCCTGGCCGGGAATCTGGGCCTGGTCCTCGCGCAGGACGCGGCATCGTTCTACCTGTTTTTCTCCCTGATGAGCCTCTCCGCCTACGGGCTGGTGGTCCACTCCGGAAAGCCGGAGGCGTGGCGCGCCGGGCGGGTGTACCTGATCCTCGCGGTACTGGGCGAGGTCCTGCTGCTCGCGGGCCTGCTCCTGGCCGTCCACGCCGCCGGGCAATCCAGCCTGGCCGCGGTGGCAGCGGCACGCCCCGAGGGCTGGGCGCTGGCACTGCTGGTCGTAGGTCTGGGGATCAAGGCCGGCATGCTGCCGCTGCACTTCTGGCTGCCCCTGGCCCACCCGGCGGCCCCCGTACCGGCCAGCGCCGTGCTGTCCGGGGCGATGATCAAGGCCGGCCTGCTGGGCTGGATGCGGTTGCTGCCGCTCGACGCCACCGGGCATGCAGTGCTGGGCGAGACCCTGGTCCTGCTGGGCCTGGCAGCGGCCTTCCTCGGGGTCCTGGTGGGCGTCCTGCAGCTACGACCGAAGACCATCCTCGCCTACTCCAGCATCTCGCAGATGGGACTGATGACGGTCGGCATAGGCCTGGCCCTGTTGCTGCCGGAGGCGCGCGGCTGGCTGCTGGCCGCCGTCACGCTGTACGCCGTGCATCACGGCCTGGCCAAGGGGGCCCTGTTCCTGACGGCGGGGATGCAGAACCAGTGGCCGGGTACGCGCCTGGCCCGGGCCGCGTTTGTCCTGCTCACCCTGTTGCCGGCCCTGGCCCTGGCCGGGCTGCCGTTCACCAGCGGCGCGCTGGCCAAGAACACGCTAAAGGGCCCGCTGGCCCCCGACGCCCTGCCCGGCTGGCTGGCGCATACGGAGTTGCTGCTGACCCTCGCCGCGACGGGCACCACCGTGCTGCTGCTGCGTTTCCTGTGGCGCTGGCAGGCCGGACTGCGAGCACCCGCCGACGGCCTCGACCGGCAACGGTGGTGGGCCTGGGGCAGTCTTGCACTGATGGGGCTGTTGCTCCCGCTCGGGGTCCTGGTCGTCGGGCCCGGCGGCCTGCCCGTCGAGCTACGGGATCTGTATGGCCTGGCCCTGCTGTGGCCGATCGCCCTCGGGCTCGTCCTCGCCGGTATCGCCTACCGGCTGATCCGCGACCGCGAGACCCCGCGCGTGACGGAGGGCGATCTGGCCGTCCTGGCCGAGGCCGCCTGGAGTGCCGCCCGCCGTACCCACCGAAGCCTGGCCGTGCCACCACCCCGGCCGCACCGGATGCCGGCACGCCTGCGGGTACTGCGCCTGAAACTGCGCCAGCACCTGGAAGACGCCGAACGCATCCTGACCCGATGGGAGACCATCGGGCTGCTGTTCTCCGCCGCGATGCTCGGGCTCTACCTGACGTTGCTCGCAGGGTAGTCCTCCCCCACGCCGGAAACGCAAAAGGCCGGCCCGGGAAACCCCGGGCCGGCCTCAAGGTGCTGCGGACCCGTAGATGCTCGTTAGCCTGCGTCTCCCTAGGTCCCTTGCCGATCAGTTCTGATCGATGAAGTCCGCGGTGAAGTCGGCCACGTCATCCGCGAAAAAGTCGCGGAAGAAGTGATCGGCACCGTCCACGGTCATCAGGGTGATGTCGCCGCTGTCCTTCACCGCCTCGACCTTCTGCGGCAGATCCGGGACCACGTCGTCCTCGGACCCCACGATCACCAGCGTCGGGATCTGCATGCCGCGGATCACCGAGGGGGTGTCGTTCTGGCGAGTCGGTTCGTAGTAGCCAAGGAAGGCGCGCGGGGTCACGTCCAGCTCCTCGCAATAGAGGAAGCGCACGTCCTCCATCAGGGTCTCTTCCTGGTTCATGCGCTGCAGTTCGCGGGCACGATCCAGCATCACCTGTAGCGGCAGGCCGCTTTGCTCCTCGAAATCCGCCGCAGCCTCATCCTCGTCAAAGGTGGAGGCCGCCACCAGCACCAGGGCGCGGATGCCGTCCGGGTCGTGCTCGGTCAGGTAGCGGGCGACCTGATTGGCGCCACGGGAGTGACCGAACAGGGTGACCGGGCCGTAGCCTTCGTCCTGCAGCCACTCGTGCCACAGGCTGACCTCCTGCAGGTGGTCAGCGACCCCGTGACGCACCGGGGCGTCGCACTCGAACATCCCTTCACGTGCATCGATGCCGTAGCTCAGGTTGATCGACAGGGAGTTCAGTCCGTGCTCGGCCAGCAGGTCCTGGACCCCCGCCATCACCTCCATGCGACCGTGCGCCAGGGTGCCGTGCAGCATCAGCACCACACCGTCGGAGGGGCTCGCCCCCATGCCTTCCTTCATATGCCCGACCAGGGTCAGATCATCGTGTTCCAGCGTGACCTTCTCCGCGGCCAGCGCGGCCGGGGCCACCAACAATGCTGCGGCCGCAAGGGCGGCCGTGGCGATCCAACGGGACATGGGGAACCTCCTGGGTGGTTAGCGTGATCCAATAGACTCAGTAGCGGTGGGAAAATTCCTCCCGAACGGGCGGGCGTAGTCCTGACAGCGCGGCCTGCGCAGCGCATGATAGGCAAATCCGGAACGGCCCCGCCGCCGCCACCTTGACGGTAGACGCATGAGCAATCGTGACCCATCCCTCGACTGGCACGCCCTGAAGACCGACGAGGTCCTCAAGCGCCTGGAGGTGGACGAGCACGGGCTCAAGTCTCCGGATGCCGAACAAAGGCTGCAGGACGTCGGCCCCAATCGCCTGCCGGAAACCGCACGCACCGGACCCATCCGGCGTTTCCTGCTGCAGTTTCACAACGTGCTGATCTACGTACTGATCGCCGCGGCCATCGGCACCGCTTTCCTCGGGCACTGGTTGGATACCGGCGTGATCCTGGGGGTGGTACTGATCAACGCGATCATCGGCCACATCCAGGAGGGCAAGGCGGAAAAGGCGCTGGATGCGATCCGCCAGATGCTCTCGCCGAAGGCGCAGGTGCTGCGCGACGGCCAGCGCCGGAGTATCCCTGCGGAAGAGCTGGTCCCCGGCGACACCGTCTACCTGCAGGCGGGAGACCGCGTCCCGGCGGACCTGCGCCTGACCGGGGCGCACAACATGCGCATCGACGAGGCCGCGCTGACCGGCGAATCGGTCGCCAGCGAGAAGCAGACCGCCCCGGTGGAGCCAGAGGCCGACCTCGGCGACCGCGTCTCGATGGCGTATTCCGGCACACTCGTCGCCTTCGGCCAGGGGCGCGGCGTGGTGATCGGCACCGGGGCCGATACCGAGATCGGGCGCATCTCCACCATGATCGGCGAGGTGGAGACCCTGACGACGCCGCTGCTGCGCCAGATCGCGCAGTTCGGCCGCTGGCTGTCGGTGGCGATCGGCATACTGGCCGCGGCCACCTTCGCCTTTGGCTTCTGGGTGCGCGACTACGACCTGGTGGAGACCTTCCTCGCGGCGGTCAGCCTCGCGGTCGCGGCCATCCCCGAGGGCCTGCCGGCGATCATGACCATCACCCTGGCGATCGGGGTACAGCGCATGGCCGCGCGCCACGCGATCATCCGCCGCCTGCCGGCGGTGGAAACCCTCGGCTCGGTCACCACCATCTGCTCCGACAAGACCGGCACCCTGACCCGCAACGAGATGACGGTGAAGAGCATCGTCACCACGGGCGCGGAGTACGAGTTGACCGGGGTGGGCTACGAGCCGCACGGCGGGATTACCCGCGACGGCCAGGAGGCCGATCCGGAATCCGACCCGCTGCTCGCGGAGATCCTGCGCGGCATCCTGCTGTGCAACGATGCCGAGGTCTACCCGAAGGACGACGCCTGGACCATGGAGGGGGACCCCACCGAGGGGGCGCTGATCACTGCGGCGATGAAGGGCGGGCTGGACCCGAAGGCGATCAACGAGCGCTATGTACGCGACGACGTGATCCCCTTCGAGTCGTCCTACAAGTTCATGGCGACCCTGCATCACGATCACGAAGGCGGGGCATTCGTCTTCCTGAAGGGCGCGCCGGAACGCGTGCTGGCCGTCTGCAGCCACCAGCGCACCGCCGACGGCGAAGAACCCCTGGACGCCGAACACTGGCAGCAGTGGATGGACGGCGTCGCCGCGCGCGGCCAGCGCCTGCTCGCCCTGGCCACGCGGAGCATGGAGGATCATCGCCGGGAGCTGGAGTTCGCCGACATCGAGGATGGCGGTCTCACCCTGGTCGCCGTCTGCGGCATCATCGACCCGCCCCGCGAAGAGGCCATCAAGGCAGTGGCCCACTGCCAGGAAGCCGGCATCCGCGTAAAGATGATCACCGGCGATCACGGCGTCACCGCGCGCGCCATCGCCGACGAACTCGGCATCAACACCGAGGGCGGCGTGGTGGTGGGCCACGAGCTGGAGAACGCCACCGACGAAGAGCTGGAGGAGCAGGTCCGCCACGTGGACGTGTTCGCCCGCGCCACGCCCGAGCACAAGCTGCGCCTGGTGCGCGCCATCCAGAGCCACCACGAGGTGGTGGCGATGACCGGCGACGGCGTCAACGATGCTCCGGCGCTCAAGCGCGCGGATGTCGGGATCGCCATGGGCATCAAGGGCACCGAGGCCGCGCGCGAGGCCTCCGAGATGGTGCTGGCCGACGACAACTTCGCTTCCATCGCCAACGCGGTGGAAGAAGGCCGCACGGTCTACGACAACCTGAAGAAGGCCATCCTGTTTCTGCTGCCCACCAACGGCGGCCAGGCCTTCACCATCGTCGCCGCCATCCTGCTCGGCCTGACGCTGCCGCTGACCCCGGTGCAGGTGCTGTGGGTGAACATGGTCACCGCCGTGACCCTGGCGCTGGCGCTGGCCTTCGAACCGACCGAACCCGGCGTGATGCAACGCCCTCCACGCCCGCCGCGCACCCCCCTGCTGTCCGGCTTCCTGATCTGGCGCGTGGGGTTCGTCTCGGCACTGCTGGTCGCCGGCACCTTCGGCCACTTCCTGTGGCTGGAACAACAGGGCGTGGCCGCCGAATTCGCCCGCACCGTGGCGATCAACACCCTGGTCATGGGCCAGTTGTTCTTCCTGTTCAACAGCCGCTACATCCTGGAACCGTCCTGCAATCGCGAGGGCCTGTTCGGCAGCCGCCCCGTGCTGATCGCCGTCGGC
Organism: Thioalkalivibrio sp. AKL6; assembly: GCF_000376905.1. NCBI lineage: Bacteria > Pseudomonadati > Pseudomonadota > Gammaproteobacteria > Chromatiales > Ectothiorhodospiraceae > Thioalkalivibrio > Thioalkalivibrio sp. AKL6. The sequence goes on from NZ_AQXS01000007.1 coordinate 193,275, forward strand.
GCCCTGATCCTGCTACAGGGCATGTTTACCTACGCCCCACCGCTGCAGTTCCTGTTCGGCACCACCGCCATCGGCCTGGAGGAATGGGGCCGCATCCTCGTGTTTGGGATCGTCCTGTTCACCCTCGTCGAGCTGGAAAAGGCCTTCCTGCGCCGCCGCGGCTTCAACCCGCACCAGTAAATCCCGGTGCTGCGCAGGAACGCCATAACTAGGGGAAATCCGATCTGGAGGGATTGCGGCTTCAACCCGCGCTGACTTCTACCCGGTTGCGCCCGCCCTCCTTGGCGGCATACAGACCCAGATCAGCACGCTTGACGATTCCGCGTCTCTGATCACCCTCCCGGTATACCGCCACGCCGAAACTGGCGGTCACACTGCCGTAGTCACGGATCTCCAGGCCCGCGATCGCCGCGCGCAGCCGTTCTGCCAGGCGGGTTGCACCCTCGAGACCGGTATTGGCAGCCAGTACGAGGAATTCTTCACCGCCCCAGCGACCCGCAAGATCGGCATCGCGCATGAAGGTCGAGACGGTCCGCGCCACCGTGACCAGCACTTCGTCACCGGCATCGTGACCCCAGGTATCGTTGAAGCGCTTGAAATGGTCGATATCGAACATGACCAGCGCGCAAGGTCGCCCGTAGCGTTCGGCCACGGCGACCTCCTGGTCGATCGCCTCCTCCATGCGGTAGCGGTTCCACAGGCCGGTGAGATGGTCACGGGTGGCCAGGCGCTCGAGCCGCTGGTTGAGCTGACTGATCTCGCCGGCTGCGATCAGCACGGCCAGATCGCTGGCCAGGTCGGTCGCCGCACGCAGCTCCGCCGATTGCCACGGGACACTCTGTCCGCGCACGATTTCCTTCCAGGAGGCGAAGCTCTCGCGCGGCGAAATTCGCCCACTTTGTCGGTCGAGTGTCTTTTCGGGGTTGCCCGCCCAGATGCGCGTTTCGGCCTTCTCTGATCGAAAGAACAGCAGCCAGGCGTCACGCGGGTTCCGGATCGGCAGCGGTACCGCCAGCAAGCCCGAGGCCCGGGCGGGTTCGCAGAACCTTCCCAGTTCGGTCCGGCCGAGTTCTCGCGATGACCAGGCCAGATCGCCGGAGTGATGCCTGTTCAACCAGGCGACGATCCCGTCGATCGATTCCGCATCCGGCACCGTGCCCACGCCGGCGCTCTGATCACCGGCGGCCAGAACCGCGCCACTGGCCCGGAAGATCCGCAACCATTCCTTGCCGTGGCTTGCCAGCAGTTCTTCCGGTTCGGGAAACTCCCCACGCTGATCGACCAGGACGTCACGACTGTCGTTGGCCCGTTGAATCAGCGCGGCCTCCTCGCGGGCTTGGACCAATTCGAGCTGAACACAGGTGGTCTGCACCATGGCGCGCAGGGCATCACGCAACGCCGGCGACAGGATATTGCGTGCCGCTGCATGGCAGGCCAGCAACCCCCACAACCGTCCATCGAGGTGCAGGGCGATCGACATCGAGGCGACCACGCCCATGTTGGCCAGGTAGGTGACATGGATCGGTGCGACCGCCCGCAGGATGCCGCACGAAAGATCGAGGGGAGAAGCGTCGGCCGGGTCGCTTGTCGGGACGAGCGGCACGGCTGCCGCCGAAGCATCCGGGATGTCGCGCACCCGCATGATGCTGTAGAGCTGCCGCACCTGGGCGGGAATGTCGCTGGCCGGAAAGTGGTGACCCAGGTAGGTGTCGGCACCGTCGGCCAGGCTTTCGGCGACGACGCTGCCGTTCCAGTCCTCGTCGAACCGATAGATCATCACCCGATCGTAGCCGGCCAGTTCGCGCACCAGGGCGGTAAGCGCGCGCAGCAGCCCGTCACGGGTCGTGTGTCCGGACAGCTCGGTCTGCCAGTCGGCCATCGCGCCGAACAGCCAGCGTTCGGGATTGCCGGAAATCGGTTCGAGTTCGACCACCACGCGCGCACCACTGCGATACGACAGCAGGCGAAAACGCTGCGACCGGCCACGGCTACGCAGCGACACGATCAGCGCACCGTAACGGTTCCGTGAATCGAGCTGGATGCGGATCTGATCGAGCCAGCGGCGAGTGAACATCCGCTCGGGTGTCATGGCAAGGGCATCGGCCGGCGCCACACCGAGGATGGCTTCGAGGTTGGCGCTGACCTGGCGAACCTCCTGGAGCTGCTCGTCCATGGCAACCAGCGCACCATGCGGCTGAATCGCTCCCGGGATATGCACCGGCTCACGGTCGCAAGCCTCGAGCGCGGCATCCAGTTCCGGCTCGTCCATATCCTTCATCTCCTTCGCGGAGTGACAGCGGGCAATGAATTTATCGCAATTCGACAGCGCGTTTCCTGCTGTCGAAGGCATCCAGCTCGGCCTTGTAGTCGACGAACGCCTCTCGGGCGCCTGCTACAGCCCGCGCGAGAGCGTCCTCGACTTCCAGCTCGCGCTCGAGCGTCGCCAGCAAGCGACCAAAGTCGTCGGGCACGATCGTCTCACCGAAAAAACGGCAAGGCACCGTATCGCCCAGGCTGGAATGGATGCACCGGGCAATCACCGCACTGCCCTGACGCGATCCCTCCAGTACGTAAACCCGGCCCCACCAGGCCGCACGTCCATCCGAAAGGTCCGGCGGCGTCTGCGAGACCGGAGGGACGGGCTGGCCCAACGCGACCAGGTCCGCTTCCAGTCGCGCGAGACGTGGTAACAGCTCAAATCCCGACTCCGCATGATGGCGGCTTGCATGAACCTGCCACTCCAGTCGGGCATGCGGTCGGCACATGGCCGCAAGCGATTCCGCGTACTGCTCGCGGGTAAGCTCGCTACCGGTCAGCCGCTGCATCAACCGGTGCTGATCCAGCGCCTTGTGCGCGGGCACCGTGCCCCTACGCAAGGCCTGGTGCGCGCGTCCCCTTTGATACCTTCTCATTGCATGAATGGTAGCAGCTTGCGCCGAGCCTGTGCCGTCCAGCATTCCGAGTATTGGGGCTTTCGCGCCGATATTCCTCGAGCCCCGGCTTGATGCCTCCGGGTCCAGTCCCGGATGGCAGAAAGGAGGCGCAGTCGCATGTGGCACCGTCGCAGGGCCGCTGCGCTGCTCGATTCATGGGACGACCCGAGCTTTCCAGGGCGTACCAGCCCCCCCCACCCGCTCGTTGAACGGCTTGATCGCTTCATTCGACACACACCTACAAGGATCGCGGAGTTGCGGGGACCGCCCGCGGTGGAACCCTGGCAGTCCGCGAGACACGCCCCTGACCCCCTTGGGATGGTAAAGTGCCGACCCAGCGCGGGCCACGAGTGGCCGGCCCCCTCATCCAAACCGAATTCGTCGCAGGAGCACCATGGCGCAGTACATCTTCACCATGAACGGCGTGGGCAAGATCGTCCCGCCGAAGAAGTACATCCTCAAGGACATCAACCTGAATTTCTTCCCGGGCGCCAAGATCGGCGTGCTGGGCTACAACGGCGCGGGCAAATCTACCCTGCTGCGCATCATGGCAGGCGTGGATACCGACATTGTCGGCGAGGCGCGCCCGCAGCCGGGCATCCACATCGGCTACCTGTCGCAGGAGCCGCAGCTCGACGAGAACAAGGATGTCCGCGGCAACGTGGAAGAGGCCGTGGCCGCGGTCAAGGAGGCCCTGGCCGAGCTGGATCAGGTGTATGCCGCCTATGCCGAGCCGGAGGCCGACTTCGACGCCCTGGCCGCGAAGCAGGGCGAGCTGGAGGCGAAGATCGAGGCCGCCGACGGGCATAATCTGGAACGCAAGCTGGAGGTGGCCGCCGACGCCCTGCGCCTGCCGCCATGGGATGCCGACGTGAAGAACCTCTCCGGGGGGGAACGCCGCCGTGTGGCGCTGTGCCGGCTGTTGCTGTCCAACCCGGACATGCTGATCCTCGATGAGCCGACCAACCACCTGGACGCCGAATCCGTGGCCTGGCTGGAGCGCTTCCTGCAGGAGTTCCAGGGCACCGTGGTTGCGGTGACCCATGACCGCTACTTCCTCGACAATGTGGCCGGCTGGATCCTCGAGCTGGACCGTGGCCAGGGCATCCCGTTCCAGGGCAACTACTCGCAGTGGCTGGAACAGAAGGAAAAGCGCCTGAAGCAGGAAGAAAAGTCCGAGGCGGCCCGCGTGAAGGCGATGGAGTCCGAACTGGAGTGGGTGCGCTCCAACCCGAAGGGCCGTGGTGCCAAGAGCAAGGCCCGCCTGAAGCGCTTCGAGGAGATCGCCTCGACGGACTACCAGAAGCGCTCCGAGACCAAGGAGATCTACATCCCGCCGGGCCCGCGTCTGGGCGACAAGGTGCTGGAGGTGGACAACCTGTCCAAGCACTTCGGCGATCGCGTGCTCTACCAGGGCCTGTCTCTCTCCGTTCCGCGCGGTGCGCTGATCGGCGTGATCGGCCCGAACGGCGTGGGCAAGACCACCCTGTTCCGCATGATCGCCGGCCAGGAACAACCGGACGAAGGGACCATCGAGCTGGGCGAAACCGTGCAGCTGGCCTATGTCGACCAGAGCCGCGATGCCCTGCAGGACGAGAAGACCGTCTGGGAGGAGATCTCCAACGGCCAGGACATCATCCAGGTCGGCAACTTCCAGATGCCGTCACGCGCCTACGTCGGCCGCTTCAACTTCAAGGGCACCGACCAGCAAAAGCGCATGAAGGACCTCTCCGGTGGGGAGCGCAACCGCGTGCACCTGGCCAAGCTGCTGCAAAGCGGCGGCAACTTCCTGCTGCTCGACGAACCGACCAACGACCTGGACGTGGAGACCCTGCGCGCACTGGAAGAGGCGCTGCTGGACTTCCCCGGCTCCGTGATCGTGATCTCGCATGATCGCTGGTTCCTCGACCGCATCGCCACGCACATCCTCGCGTTCGAGGAAGACGGCAACGTGGTGTTCTTCGACGGCAACTACCAGGAGTACGAGGAGGATCGCCACAAGCGCCTGGGCGCCGCGGCCGACCAGCCGCACCGGGTCAAGTACAAGCGACTCGCCTCCTGATCCACCCCGAAGGCCCGGCACCCGCCGGGCCTTTTGGTTTCTGCCCTTCACCTACGCGATCCCATGAAAGCGTCCCGGCTCGCAAAGGGCCACCACGGCAAACCAGGGGGGGCAGGCAATCGGCTCGGAGCTCACCGCCCAATCGAACATCACGGCGAGCGGGCTCGAGCGGTTTGTGGGACGATCTGGGTACCGGCTCCAGTCACCTGCGAGGCGCCGGAGTCAAAGCGTTGCTGTGTGAAGGACGCGCGGGCCCATGCGGCCCGGTGGTCCGAGACGCTTCGCATACAGCGCATACGCCTGCGCGTTGGGAGCCCGACCCAGCCAGAGACTACCCGCCCCGCGGCCGGGTGTTCTCGACAAATTCTTCGGTAAACGCTGCCAGTTCCGAATCCTCGATCAGCCCTTCGCGCCGCATGCACGTGAACTGGTCAAGCGCCTTCGAGCGGGCGTGGCCATCAAAGATGAACGCAAGCCGCTTGTCCGCTTCGCGCACTTGCTCGTACAGGTCCAGAAAGCGTTCGTGATTCGACCGGTCTTCCTGTTCCATCGTCGCCCGACAATCGGCCAGGGCTCGTTCGCAGTAACGATCCAGCGCGGTTTCCTTCAACCGGCTGAACCGCTTCCAGTCCGCCTCCTTGATCATTCCGGCCGCCTCCTGAAACTCGACACGTCAGCTGGTCAGGCGAGTGCGCGCCCAACAGACCGAAAATAATGCAACGGCAGCGATGGGCCCGCCAACCCTACCGGCGATCGCAGGTCGCGGTCAGGCGCCCGTCCACCGGCTCCCTCGTCATCTCCATATCCACGAATCGGCCATCGGCCTGCAGTTCGCTGCCGTCGATCTGGAGCAGCGGCTCGGCAGCACCTCCGGCGGCACTCATCCACTGCTGGCCCATGCGGGTCCGATTCGCCTCCAGCACCTCGCCCCCCGCACGAAAGTCCCCAAACTGCAGCGACACCGAGTGCGTCAGCATCCCCGCAACCGCATTGCGCGAGGCGAATACCCGCAGCGGGCCGCGATCCGTATCCGCGCGCGCCACCAGCGTCTGGTAGCGGTCATCCGACTCACCCGAGAAATCACAGACCTCCATCTCCAGCACGTACTCATCGCCCTCCAGGACCAGTGTCGCGGCCCCGGCCGCGTGGGCATTCCCGGAAACCAGCGCAACGGAAAACAACGAGACCAGACAGGCGGGCAGGACCAGCGCTCGACGCATACGGGAGCTCCTTCACATGGGTGGGGGTATGCCGGAAGCTTACCCCATCACCCCGCGAAGCTCCTGCCTCCTGCCATGCGGTCCATCCCGACGGCAGTGCCCTAGTTTCTGGGCGTTGGCCGGCGATGCGGATTCCCTTCGTTCGGGATGTGGTCCATATTCGGGTTAGCGGCCGGATTGTCCGGCCGGTCTGCCTTCGGGGCGGAGGGCGATGCAGGGATCCTTCGGCAGTACAGGAAGCGCGGGTTACGCGGACGGCCGCAAAGGGCAACAGGCCCAACCCGAGCGAATCGCGACTTGTCGCCTGCAGCTGCACGCGGGGTTCACGCTGGACGATGCTGCCGCGATTGTTCCCTATCTCGCGCGGCTGGGCGTTTCGCATGTCTATCTTTCGCCAATCCTGCAGGCGGTGCGCGGCAGCACCCACGGCTATGACGTGGTCGACCCCTCGCGCGTCAACGAAGAGCTTGGCGGCGAACCGGCACGCCAGCGCCTGTGCGCGGCGCTGGACGCCGCCGGGATGGGGCTGGTACTGGACATCGTGCCCAATCACATGGCGGTGGCCGGGGACCAGAACCCATGGTGGTGGGATGTCCTGGAGAACGGCCCGTCCAGCCGATTCGCGATGTACTTCGACGTGGACTGGGAGTCCTCGGAGGAGCGCTGGCCGAACAAGGTCCTGCTCCCGGTGCTGGGCGATCATTACGGCCGCGTCCTCGAGGCCGGCGAGATCCGCCTGCACTATGGCGCCGGGCTGTTCGACCTCGCCCATTACGAACACCGCTTCCCGCTGGACCCCTCTTCGCTCAACGAGTTGCTCGACCGCGCCTGTCGCGCCACCGGTATCGAACTGCTGGGCTTTCTCGCGGAATCCTGTGCCCGCCTGCCACAGCCGCATCTGATCGCACACCATTCGGTGGCACGGCGCCACCGCGACCAGGACGTGATCCGCCAGCTTCTGGACGACACGACCCGCCAGGACCCGGCGGCCGCCGAGGCAATCGCGGCCGAGGTCGAGCGGATCAACGCCGACCCCGACGCCCTGGACGCGCTGATCGACAAGCAGAACTACCGGCTGGCCTGGTGGCGCACCGCCGGCCGCGACCTTGGCTACCGGCGGTTTTTCGACATCAACGACCTGGCCGGGCTGCGCCAGGAGAAGGAGGAGGTCTTCCAGGCCGTGCATGCGTTGCCGGTCCGCTGGGTGACGGAAGGCTCGGTGCACGGCCTGCGGGTCGACCATCCGGACGGTCTGCGCGACCCCGGACAGTACTTCAACCAGTTGCATCGCGCCTGTCCGGACACCTGGATCGTCGCCGAGAAGATCCTCGAGCCCGGCGAACAGCTGCCGGGCGACTGGCCAATCGCCGGTACGACCGGCTACGACTTCCTCAACCGCGTGCAGGGGCTGTTCGCGGACCCGGCCGGCGAGGCCCCGCTGACGCGGCTGTTCGAGGAGCTCACCGGCGAGGGGGCCGACTACCCGGGACTGGTCTACGAATCCAAGCGGCAGGTACTCAAGGACCTGCTCGGCAGCGAACTCAATCGCCTGAGCTCGCTGTTCGTGGATATCTGCGAACGCCACCGCCGCCACCGCGACTACACCCGCCACGAGTTGTACCTCGCCCTGCTGGAGGCGGCGGCCTGCTTCCCGGTCTACCGCACCTACGTCACCCCACGCGAAGGCGGCGTGACGGCGGCCGACGTCGGCTGCGTGGAGACCGCGATCCAGCAGGCCGCCGAGCGCCGCCCGGAGCTGGACAGCGAGCTGCTGCAGTTCCTGCGCAACCTGCTCCTGCTGCGCATCCCTGGCGAGCGCGAGACCGAGCTCGCCCTGCGCTTCCAGCAGCTGACAGGCCCGGCGATGGCCAAGGGCGTGGAGGATACCGCGCTGTACCGCTTCCACCGCCTGACGGCACTCAACGAGGTCGGCGGCGACCCGGGAAGCTTCGGGTTGTCGGTGGACGAATTCCACGAGGCCAGCGCCCGGGCCCGGGCGCTGCACCCCGAGGCGATGCTGGCCACCTCGACCCATGACACCAAGCGCAGCGAGGACGTACGCGCCCGCCTCCTGCTGCTCTCCGAGATGCCGGAGGCCTGGGCCAGGAGCGTGCGTCGCTGGATGCGTCACAACGCCCGCCACCGCAGTGGTGGGTGGCCGGACCCGGCCACCGAGTACCTGTACTACCAGACGCTGGTCGGCGCCTGGCCGATCGACGCCGAGCGCATCACGGCCTACATGGAAAAGGCCGCCCGCGAGGCCAAGCAGAACACCAGCTGGACCCATCCGCAGGAGGACTACGAGCAGGCCCTGCACGATTTCGTGGCCGGCACCCTGGACGACCCGGGGTTTCGCGAATCGCTGGAGTCGTTCCTGCAGCCGCTGGTCGGTCCCGGCCGCACCAACAGCCTGGCGCAGACCCTGATCAAGCTCACCGCGCCGGGCATCCCGGACATCTACCAGGGCAGCGAGCTGTGGGACCTGAGCCTGGTCGACCCGGACAACCGCCGCCCGGTGGACTTCGACCCGCGGACCCGCCTGCTGGAGGAACTCGCGCACCTCTCGCCGGCACAGATCAACGCCCGCGGCGACGAGGGCCTGCCCAAGCAGTGGGTGGTGCACCAGGCCCTGGCCCTGCGCCGCCGCCACCCGGAGTGGTTCCGCCCGGATGCGGCCTGTACCCCGCTGCGCGCCAGCGGCGAACGCGCCGGGCACGCGGTCGCCTACCTGCGCGGCGAAGGGGCGTTGGTGCTGGTGCCGCGCCTGATACTCGGGCTGGCGGGCGACTGGCGCGGCACCCGGCTTGCGGTTCCACCCGGCACCTGGCACAACCGCCTGTCCGGCGGGACGTTGCAAGGCGGCGACTACCCGGTCGCGGAGATCCTCGATGCGTTTCCGGTGGCCCTGCTCGAACGCGAGGAGGCCACGTCATGACCACCGTTAGCGTGTGGGCCCCCGAGGCGCATCAGGTCGAACTGGAGTGCGGTGGCAGCCGCATGCCAATGGACCGCCGCGCGGACGGCTGGTGGTCGCTGCAGACCTCGCGGGTGGTGCACGGCAGCGACTATGCCTTCCGCGTCGACGGCAACGGCCCGTTCCCCGACCCGCGCTCCGCCTGGCAGCCGCAGGGCGTGCACGGCCCGTCGCGCTGGCTGGAGCATTCCCGCTTCGTCTGGCACGACGCCGGCTGGCAGGCGCCGCCGCTGGCCGCGGCGGTGATCCAGGAGATCCACGTCGGCACTTTTTCCCCGGAAGGTAGCTTCGACGGCGTGATCGACCACCTCGATCACCTGGTCGACCTCGGCATCACCCACCTGGAGCTGATGCCGGTGGCGGCATTCCCCGGCGCGCGCGGCTGGGGCTACGACGGGGTCGACCTGTACGCACCGCACCACGCCTACGGGGGCCCCGATGGCCTGAAACGGCTGGTGGATGCCTGCCACCGCCGCGGCATCGCGGTGCTGCTGGACGTGGTCTACAACCACCTCGGGCCGGACGGCAACTACCTGGCGCAGTTCGGCCCCTATTTCACTGACCACTACCAAACCCCCTGGGGCGACGCGGTGAACCTCGACGGCCCGGACAGTGACCCCGTGCGCCGCTTCTTCGTCGACAACGCCCTGATGTGGCTGCGCGACTATCACATCGACGGCCTGCGCCTCGACGCGGTGCACGCGATCGTCGATACCTCGGCCACCCATTTCCTCGAGCAGCTCGCCGCCGAGGTGCAGCGCCTCGGGCGCGCGCTCGGGCGGCACCTGGCGGTGATCGCGGAGAACGACCGCAACGACCCGCGCGTGGCACGGCCGGTCGAGGCCGGCGGCTACGGGCTGGACGCGCAGTGGAACGAGGACTTCCATCACGCCCTGCATGCCCTGCTGACCGAGGAATCCGACGGGTACTACGCGGACTTCGGACGCCTGGCGGATGTCGCCCGGGCGCTGACGCGAGGCCTCGTCTATGACGGGCGCTACTCCCACTATCGCCGGCGTACCCACGGGCGACCGGCCTCCGACCTGCCCGGCCGGCGGTTCATCGGCTGCCTGCAAAACCACGACCAGGTTGGCAATCGGGCCCAGGGGGACCGAATCAGTGAAGGCGTCTCGCCGGGACTACTGAAGATTGGATCAGCCCTGGTGATGACCAGTCCCTTCGTGCCCATGCTGTTCCAGGGGGAGGAATGGGCGGCCGCGACGCCGTTTTTGTATTTCACCGATCACACGGACGCCGACCTGGGGCGCGCGGTGACCGAAGGCCGCCAGCGCGAGTTCGCGGCCTTCCGCCGGGGCACCGATCCCGGCAACGTCCCGGACCCGCAATCCATCGAGACCTTCGAACAATCCCGCCTGGACTGGGACGAGCTCGAACGCGAGCCGCATGCCGACATCTTGCAGTGGTACCGGGCCCTGATCGCCCTGAGGCATGCCCACTCGGCGTTCGGCGACGACCGTCTGGAGGCGATCGAGGCGCATTTCGACGAGGCGGCACGCTGGTTGATCGTGCACCGGTCGGGACTGCGGGTGGTGTGCAACCTGCACCCTGCCCCGCAACGGCTGGCGTGCCCGGGTGCCGCGGCCGGTCACCTCCTGCTCCAGTCCGATACAGGTATCGTGGTGGGTCCGGACACCCTGGAGCTGCCCGGCGAGTCCGTCGTGATCCTGGACGCGCCTGCCCCCTCCTGCCTGCCCTGCCAACCGTCCATGTCGAAGGAGTGATCCAGTGACCGTATCCGACCGCCCCGTACACCGCATCGAGGGCTACCTGCCGATCGAGGAGCACGGCCTGATCGGGAACTGCACGACTGCCGCCCTGGTCGGTCGCGACGGGACCATCCCCTGGATGTGCGTCCCCCGCTTTGACTCCGAACCCTTGTTCTGCGCGCTGCTGGATCACCAGCGCGGCGGCGCCTTCACCGTGGCCCCGGAACCCCTGGTCACCTCGCACCAGCGCTATATTCCGGATACCGCCGTCCTGATTACCGAGATGACCGGACCAGAGGGGCGCGTCCGGGTGACCGACTGCCTGCCCCTGCGCGCAGGGGCCGACCTCTCCGAGGACGCACCCGCCGGACGGAATGAGCTGCTTCGCCGGATCGAGGTGCTGGAGGGCCGGGTACACCTGCGGGTCCGCGTCACACCCCGGGGCGGTGCGGATGTGTATCCGCACGGGGCCGGGCTGGGCCTGGCGTTGCACCGCCAGCCCGACCTGGAACTGGCCCTGAGCTCGTCCCTGCCGCTGGAGGACGCGGACAGCCTGCATGAACTGGAGGCCGGGGAGCAGCATCACGTGCTCCTCGGGTGGGGGCCGCATACGCATCGGTTCCAGCCCCGCACCCCGCAGGACCTGCTCGAGGCCACCCTGCTGGTCTGGCGACGCTGGATGACGCACTTCAGCTATGAAGGGCCTCGCGAGGACCTCGTCCGCCGCTCGGCGGTCACCCTCAAGCAGATGGACTACACCGCGACCGGGGCCATGATCGCGGCACCGACATCCTCCCTGCCGGAGGCGATCGGCGGCCCGCGCAACTGGGATTACCGCTACGCGTGGATCCGCGATGCGGCGTTCTCGGTCTACGCGATGAGCGATATCGGCATGACCCACGAGGCCGCCGGGTTTATCGGCTGGGCCCTGGACGCCGTCGATCGCGCGGGCTGGCCCCGAGTGCTGTACGACGTGGACGGCCACCTCCCGCAACCGGAACGCAGCGACCCGGACCTGGAGGGCTACCGCGGCTCGGGTCCCGTGCGTTGGGGCAACGGCGCGGTCGAGCAGCGTCAGCACGACGTGTTCGGGGAGATCCTCGACTGCGCCTATCGCTGGGTTCGCTGGGGCGGCACGCTGGACGATCACCTGTGGGCTCGCCTGCGGCGTCTGGTGGAATCCGCCAACACGGAGTGGAAGAACCCCGACCACGGGATCTGGGAAGTGCGCACGGCCGGACGCCCCTTTACCTACTCCGCCGCCCTCTGCGCGGTGGCGCTGGAGCGCGGTGCCGCGCTGGCCGAGCACAATGGCATGGAAGGGGACAGTGCCCTCTGGCGCTCCGAGGCGCGGCAGATCCGCGAGGCGATCCTGGAACAGTCCTGGGACCCCGAACTCCAGAGCCTGACCGAACACCTGGGCGGTGGCGGCATCGACGCGAGCCTGCTGGCACTACCCGGACGCGGCGTCATCCCTGCGGATCACCCGAAGATGGTGGCCACTACCGAGGCCGTCGTCCGGCGCCTGGGTGCCGGCAACGGCCTGCTCTACCGCTATCTGCCGGAGGAATCCCCGGACGGACTGCCCGGGCACGAGGGCGCGTTTGTGCTGTGCAGCTTCTGGCTGGTGGACAACCTGCTGGGGCAAGGCCGCCTGGACGAGGCCGAGGCCCTGTATGAGTCCCTGTGCGCACGCACCAACCACCTCGGCCTGCTGCCGGAACAGATCGATCCGGCCAGCGGGGCATTCCTCGGCAACTTCCCGCAGGCGTTCAGCCACGTGGGGCTGATCGCCTCGGGCATCAAGCTGGGTCGGGCGCTGAAGCGAGACAAGGAGGGCTGAGGGCCGCCCCCCGCGGGAGCCCCCGATCCGAACGAGGTTCGAACCGTCGCTATCGGCGTGTTTAGTCGGTCGGCATCATCGACGAGTGATGGTGGACGATCTTCCACTCCCCGTCGCGGTTTTCGTACACAAAGGTGTAGCGCGCCGGGACGTCCTTCGTCTCGCCACCGTCGGTGACGCGGAAGGTGTAGGTACCGGCGTCGGTCAGCTTGTTGCAGCCAAGCTTCACGTTGCGGGTGTTGATCGTCCCAAAGGGCTTCTTCTCCAGGAAGTGCTCGAAGTAGTCCTGGATCTCGGCGTGCGTGGTGCGCGGGACGTTGGAGACGGTCGGGAGCAGCACAGCGTCCTCGGCGTAGCGCTCGGCGACCTTGCGCGCGTCACCCGTCTGCAGGGCGGCGTTCCAGCCCTCGAACAGCTCCTCGGCCAGGCGGCGGGTCGCCGGCGCACAGACCACGCAGCTCTCGTTGGCTGGGGTATCGATCGCGCCGAACCGGAGGTCACCGCCGGTCCCGGTCACCGGATGGTGCTGATCGCGGTGCGAGGCGCTCAGGCTCAGGCGAGCGCGCGGCGCCTGGTCGGCGTTGATGAACTGGGTGCCGCTGATACGCGGTCGGCTGCTCGTGGTCACTGACTGATCTCCGAGTTCGGCCGTTAGCGGCCGGGTAATCCGTGAATTGTAAGGTACGCTCCCGGGCCTGTCATTCCGGACCCGCCCCGCATGCCGCCGCTCTCAGCCAACCCCTGCAGATTGGACCGCTGCGCTCGCAATGACCGCTTGTGGTCAGCTCGCCTGGGCCTTGAAGGCCGCAAGGAGATCCTCGACCTGGCCGCGCACGCGCGCCTCGTCCTGGATCGCGAAGTCGAGAAAGGTCTGCGCGACCACCGACAGGACCTTCTGTCTGGGGTGAACGATGTGCCACTGGCGGTGAATCGGGAAGTGCTCCACATCTAGCAGTGCTACCGGCCCGCCCGCCCCCTCTGCACTAAGGGTGTGCAGCGACAGCACCGCAATCCCCAGGCCGCCAATCACCGCCTGCTTGATCGCCTCGTTGGACCCGAGCTCCATGCGCACCGTCGGGCTGATCCCGTGCTCCTGGAACAGCTTGAGCGTTGCCTCGCGGATCCCGGAGCCCGGCTCGCGCATCAGGAACGTCTCCTGTTCCAGGCGCTCGATCGGGATATTGCGCTGTCCGGCCAGCGGGTGATCGCGGCTGGCCATCACCACCAGCGGGTTCGGCGCGAACGGGTACACCGCGATGTCGGTCAGCCGCTCGGGCACGTGTCCAATGATGTACAGATCGTCATCGTTGTTGGCCAGGCGCTGCAGCACACGATCGAAGTTGCTGACCTCCAGCGACAGTTCGATGTCCGGATAGCGCTTGGCGAACTGCCCGAGGATCGTCGGCGCGAAGTACTGCGCGGTGGTGATCACCGCCAGGCGCAGCCGCCCCCGCTTGAGCCCGTGCATTTCCGCGAGCTTCATCTCCAGGTTGGTCAGCGCGCCGAGCATCTCGCGGCAGGTGTCGTACAGCAACAGCCCGACCTCGGTGGGGAAGGCCTTGCGCCCAACGTACTCGAACAGCGGCAGGCCGAGGGCGCCGGAGAGCTTCTTGATCTGGATGGAAACGGTGGGCTGGGTCAGGTAGAGCTCTTCCGCCGCACGGGTAAAGCTACCCAGACGCACGATCGCTTCGAACACCTGCAGCTGGCGCAGGGTGGCGTGCCGGATCAGGTGCGCCGGCAGTTCGGATTTCAGCATCACCTGCGGAAGGCCGGACTCCTTCTGCGGTGTCGTGCCGGTCCCTTTCCTGGCCATGCTAGTACCCGTGACCCCTACCGGGTGAGACCGGCGTACAGCATCGGCAGCTTTTCCGGGAGCCGTTCGATACGATCCAGCACCATGAAGTGCTGCGCCCCGAAGATCCGTTCGACGTACTCGTCGGCGTTCGGGTCCAGGCTGATGCAGAAGCTGTAGACGCCGTTCTTGCCCACCTCTTCCACCGCACGCTTCGCGTCCTGACGCAGGTACTGCGGATCGCGCACATCGGTATCCGCCGGCTCGCCGTCGGTCACGATCAGCAGCAGCTTCTTCTGCGTGCCCTGTTGCTGCAGCAGATGCCCTGCATGCCGAACGGCCGCGCCCATGCGAGTGGAAAGCTGACCCTTCATCCCGGCCAGTCGTGCCCGGGCGTGATCGTCGTAGGGGGCGCCGAAGTCCTTGAAGCGGTAGTACTCGACATCGTGGCGACCATCCGAGGCAAAGCCGTGGATGGCGAAGGGATCGCCAATCTTGGAGATTGCCCCGCTCAGCAGAGCGGTGGCCTCGCGCGCCAGCTGTACCACACTGGTCTCCGTACCCTGGACCATCTCGTTGGTGGACTCCGACAGATCCAGCAGCACCAGCACCGACAGATCGCGAACCTGGCGGATATTGCGCACGTAGATGCGCTCGTCCGGCTGGCGCCGCATGCGCAGATCGATCTGTGCATCAACCAGCGCGTTCAAGTCCAGCTCGTCGCCCTCGGCCTGCTTGCGCAGGCGCTGGACACCCTGCGGTTGCATCGCCTCGATCAGGAACTTCAGGCGCGAGATCAGCGGCTTGTGCTTTTCGTTAATCGCGTCGATCTCTGCCACGTCACCCTTCTGCGGACGCCGCTCCAGCAGGGTGACCCAGTGCGGCCGTTCCAGCTGCATCTGGTAATCCCACTCATGGTAGTGATACGGCAGCGAGATCGGCTCCTTGCCCTCCTGCTGGTTGATGCTTTCCTCTTCGCCGTCCCGGAACCATTCGGTCGCCAGCACCATGATCATCTGGGCATCGTCCCCAGCGCCAGGGACATCGAGGGTGTTGATCATCTCCATGGGGGTCACGTAGACGCGTTCCTGGTTCGAACCGCTGGCCATCAGCGTCTCGAAGTCGTCTTCCTCGCGCCCGAACGCCCACATGTAGCGATTGTCGTCACGGTAGAGCACATCCGGCGCGACCTGCCGCGGGTTCATGTAGCCCTGCTCCGGAAACTCCGGCGCCAGGGCCTCCGCCAGGGCGCGCGCCAGGCCGGGGGCCTCGAGATCCTCCGTCCGTTCGGCCAGCGCCGCACGGGCCCTGGTCACGAACGGATGGTCGTCGCGGTAGTCCGGGTCCAGCAGGGCCCGTGCGGTGCGGGCCAGCAGGGCCTGCGGCGCTTCACCGTCGTCCGGCGTCGCGGTATGCAGGGGTGTCCAGAGGTTGCGCAAACCCGGGAAACCCCGGCTTGCCAGGGCCTCCACGCGGGCATCCTCGAACAACTCGGTCAGCACGCCGGTCACGCCGCGCGGCGCCTCCTCTGGCTGCATTTCCCGCGTGTAGACCACATGGGCCGCGGCATGGGCCGCCGCCGCACGGTAGAGATCGAGCCCGGTCAGGCCTTCCCAGTCGTCGAAGGCATCCGGCAGGAAGATCGTGAAGCCCTCGATGTAGGGCTTGTAACCCTCGCGGGACTCAAAGTCGCCACTCGTCGGCCGCATGAAGAAATCGCGCGCCCAGAGCGAACGCAGGTAGAGGTTGATGCGCCGCTGCACATCCACGAACAGCGTGCCGCGTCGCTCCTTCTGGAATACCGAACGGGACTCGGGCGATTCCAGACCAAAATAGGCGATCTGTTCCTCGAGGTCGGTACGGTGGGCCTGCGCGCCCCAGGTCGCCCAACGGCGCAACCCACCCAGCGTCAGTTGCGAAAGCAACTCGTCGAGGTGTTCAAGCATCGGCCGAACGCCGCGTGGCGCCTGCCCCAGCAGGTTGTCGACCAGGCGCAGATATCCCCCGAACAGGCGCAGGTCACCCAGGCGTCGCGCCGCAATCGGGCTGGTGGAGATCAGCAGGGTAATGACCGCCCCACTCGTCTTGGAGTACATCTTGATCGCCGAGCTCACCAGCTCGCCGACCGCATCCTCGCCCAGTTCCTGCGCCAGATCCGGCGCCTCCTGGACGAAGGCCACGACCATCTCCGAACCTCGCCCCAGAGAGTGCAGGCTGCGTGCGCCTTCCAGGTAGTAGCGCTTCAGACCACCTGTACTGAAGGCCCGCGTCGCCTCCTGCCACGAGGCCTCGAGGACCTCGGCGGCCTGCCCCCCGAGGTCCTCGAGGAGGTCCTGGTATTCCTCCAGATGGATGCTCATCGTGTTCGGCGCATGCGCCTAGAAGAACGTCGTGACGGCAGAGTCGAGCGCGTCGCGCATATCGGGGTCGTCCGTGATCGGACGCACCAGGGCCATACGGCACGCGGCCAGCGGCGCGACGCCCTTGGCAATCAACGACGCGGCGTACACCAGCATGCGGGTCGAGATCCCCTCGTCCAGCCCGTGGCCCTTCAGATTGCGCGCGCGCTCCGCGACGCTGACCAGCTTGCTGGCCATATCCTCGTTGACCCCGCCTTCGTGGACCACAATCCGCGTTTCGGTTGCGTGATCCGGGTAGTTGAAGTCCAGCGCGCCGAAGCGCTGCTTGGTCGACTCTTTCAGGTCCTTCATCAGGCTCTGATAGCCCGGGTTGTACGAGATCACCACCTGAAAATCCGGATGCGCCTCGACCATCTCGCCCTTCTTCTCCAGCGGCAGCATGCGACGATTGTCGGTCAGGGGGTGGATCACGACGGTCGTATCCTGGCGCGCCTCGACGATCTCGTCGAGGTAGCAGATCGCCCCGTGGCGTGCCGCCTGGGTCAGCGGGCCGTCCTGCCAGCGCGTGCCGTTCGCATCCAGCAGATAGCGCCCCACCAGATCCGAGGCGGTCATGTCCTCGTTACACGAGACGGTGATCAGCGGCTTGCGCAGCTTCCAGGCCATGTGCTCGACAAAGCGCGTCTTGCCGCAACCCGTGGGGCCCTTGAGCATCATCGGCATGCGCACCGAATAGGCAGCCTCGTACAGCTCCACCTCATCCGCCGTGGACTGATAGTAAGGCTCCTCGGTGATCAGGTGATCGCGTAGTTCGTCCTGCATGTTTCGACTCCTCAATCAGAAAGGCCGGGGCGCAGGCCCCGGCCACCGGCACGCATCGGCCTCAGTCAGGCCAGACCCGATCCGGATGCAACGCGCTGCCGCCCTTGTTCGCCTTCGGCTCCTTCTTTGCAGCCGGCTTTTTCCGGGCCGGAGTTGCCTTGGCCTGGGCCGACTGGGCGGTCGTCCCCGTCTTCTTGGTCGCTGCCGGCTTCTTGCGCGCCGTGGCCGCCTTGCGGGCCGGAGCCTTGCGGGTCTTGGTCGCCGCCTTCTTGGTGGCGGCCGCCTTGGTACTCGCGGCAGCCCGCGGGCTACTGCTCGCCGGCTCCTGGCTGGTGTCCTTCTGTGCCGCGGCCGGCGCGTCGGCCTTGGCCGTGCTGTCCGGGGTCTGGTCCTTGTCCTGGTCCTCGCGCGCGCTGCGCACGCCGGCTGCCAGCTTGTCTTGCAGATTGCTCATTGCGACACCTCCTCGATGATGGCTTCGATTTCCGCCGCCGCCGCCTCGCCCGGCTTGCCCAGATCAAAGACGGAACAGCCTTCCAGCGCAGAACGCCGATATATGGCCCGCCGGCGGAGTGACTGCTCCAGGGCGGGGATGTCGATCTCCATCAGTGCGTGTTTCATCGCACGCGACAGCGCACTGCGGACTTCGAGCTGATTAATGACGATGAAGGGGCGCAGGGCGGGATTCCTGAGCTTGGCCTCTTCGAGCCCGCGCCCCATACGGACGCTACCCCACAGATCCACCGGCGACGGAAGCACCGGGATCAAGACCTCGTCCGCGGCTGCCAGGGCACCGGTGACAGCCCCGCCCTCGAGCGTCGGCGGGCAATCCACCACGATGTGGTCATAGTCCTTGCGCAGGGCCTTCAACTCGCGGTCGAGGGGCCCGGCAACCGCGAACACCGACGCCGCAAACGGACGATCCTCGGAGGCCATGCGCGCCCATTGACCGGCCGAACCCTGCGGGTCGGCATCGACCACCAGCGTACGCCCGCGCCGGGCCAGTCCGGCCGCCAGGTTCATGGTCAGGGTGGTTTTGCCGGTACCGCCCTTCTGATTGACTACCGCGATTACCCTCGAACCCACGCAACAGCCTCCTGCGGAAGGGGACCGGGCTCGACCCGGCCCATCAAGAATCCCCCGGCTCAGCCGGTGGTGGCATCGGCCAGGCGGTCGACTTCAAGGGCAAAGGCCTTGTCGCCTTCCCCAAGCTGTTCGCCATCACGGGCGTCGATGGTGATATTCACGTAGGTCGTGCCGAAGCTGATGTTCGGATGATAACCATCCTGCTCCGACAGGTCGGCCACGTGGTCTAGAAACTTCCGCGTGATGCCGTAGCGGTCGAACGTGAACTGTTTGCTCATGGACGCCGAGGTCCCCTTGCCGGGTTCCCACCCGGCCGGAACCACGAGATCGGTATCCGCCATTGCCTACTCCGCTTGTGTTGCCGCGTCCGCGCTCGTCACGCGGTGCTGCCCTGGGCATCGATCTCGCGCACGTGTTCCAGTTCATCCTCGAGGATGCTCTCGAACAGCGCCGCATCATCCACCGCACCGACGCGCCGGCAATAGACGGCTGCTTCGTCGTACAGACGAATCGCCTCCATCTCCAGCTCGCGCGAGCGCGCCAATAGTTCGGCCATCGAGCGGCCAAGCCGCACCGGCGCCAGCTGGCTGCCGTTCGGCGCCACCCCATAGTGAAACATGCGAGTCATGAAGCGATCCGCATGATCCAGCTCTTCCTGGGCGTCCCGACGCAGGCAGTCGCTTACGTCGGTCATTCCCCACATCGCGGTCAACCGCGCCTGGGCCAGGTACTGCTGGACCGCCGACAGCTCATGTGCCACCGCCCGGTTCAGGTACCCCACGATCCGTGGATCGGACATGGATGTCGCCTCAGCTGGCCGAACCGCTGGCGGTCGGGGCCGTCGGCAGGATGCCTTCCACTTCCGAATGCACACGCGCAATGATGTGCGCAGCCACCAGGCCGTCACCCACACGCTCGCAAGAATCCGCGCCCGCACGCACCGCCGCGTTCACGGCACCGGTTTCGCCACGGACCAGCACGGTCACGTAGCCGCCACCGACGAACTGGCGACCGATCAGACGCACTTCGGAGGCCTTGGTCATCGCATCCGCGGCTTCGATCGCCGGGACCAGACCGCGGGTCTCGATCATGCCAAGGGCCACACCAGAAATTTCGTTAGCCATCATCTACCTCTTCTTGAAAAAGCCGTCGGGCCCATTACGGACCCGACGGCGTTCGACTACCGTGAGTTACGGCTTTTCCGGGAGGATGTTCTCCACCTCGGAATGGACGCGAGCAATGATGTGGGCAGCCACGAGGCCGTCACCGACACGCTCGCAGGAATCCGCACCGGCACGCACAGCGGCGTTCACGGCACCGGTTTCGCCACGGACCAGCACGGTCACGTAACCACCGCCCACGAACTGACGCCCGATCAGACGCACCTCGGAAGCCTTGGTCATTGCGTCCGCGGCTTCGATCGCCGGGACCAGACCGCGGGTCTCGATCATGCCGAGGGCCACACCAAAGTTTTCGCTAGCCATTACTCAACTCCTATCAAGCGTTACTGATGATTTACTTTTCAACCTGCTCGGGCAGGATGCTTTCCACTTCGGAATGCACGCGGGCGATGATGTGCGCGGCCACCAGGCCGTCACCCACACGCTCGCAGGAATCCGCACCGGCACGCACAGCGGCGTTCACGGCACCGGTTTCGCCACGGACCAGCACGGTCACGTAGCCGCCACCCACGAACTGGCGACCGATCAGACGCACTTCGGAGGCCTTGGTCATTGCATCGGCCGCTTCAATCGCCGGTACCAGACCACGGGTCTCGATCATGCCCAGCGCCACACCAAAACGTTCAGTTGCCATTGTCTTCTCTCCTGGATTTACGGTTTTTTAAAACAAAAATGACGCTCACGCCGCCTTGCGGGAACCAGCAGAGCGCTGTGCATCGGTCTGGTCTTGTCCTGCCTCGTCCTTCGACCCTTCCGTCTTCTTACCACCATCGTCCCAGTGGTCGATGATGCCGCCGATCGTGAGATCGGTCTGGATAGTGTTGTCGTCCAGCGCAAGCCGCGCGGCCGACCCGCTGATGGTGAACACCCAGTTGCCCGGATGCGCCCCGACCGGGTCCACGGCCACACTGAGCGCGCCCTTCTGGTCGACCAGCACGCGCAGCGAAATGGTGCTCAGCCCGTCGACGCGACGGGTTACCACCAGTTCATCCTGCACCTGCATGATTTCCATGGAGCTACTGCTCCTCCCAGTAATCGATGATCCCGACGATCGTCGCGTCACTGGGGTAGGACTTGTCACCGGCCGCTTCGCGCGCCGCCGAGCTGCCCACCACGATGACCCAGTCCCCGGGCACGCAGCCGACCGCATCGACCGCCACGGTGCGCGGCCCGCCCGCCTTTTCCTGAACCACCAGCAACGGCCGGTGCCCCAGATCGCGGATGCGGTTGGTCGAAACCAGCGTCTTCTCAACCTTGCAGATCTTCATTCCCGTTCCCGTGTGCGTCAGGCGGCCAGTGGTTCCAGACGGCTACCGCTGCGTTTGTCGCGGATCACCATGTGGCAGCCGATCAGGCCCTTTTCAGCCAGGTCGCGATAGCGATCCATGATCGTGTTGCGAATCCGGCGACAACGCGCCTCGACCCGCTCCCGCGATCCCGGCACCTTGCGGTCGTAGCGATAATGCACCACTACCGGAATCGGCAGGCCGCGCTCGACATTCAGCTTCCGAAAAATCTTGTTCACGCCGACATCCATCCCCTCGGCGCCCTCTTCCATCGTCTCCAGGTGGGCAAAGTACGCGAAGTTGCGAACCTGCATCTCCTCGATCTCCTGGCCCACGATGATCACGCGCTCGCGGTGGCCGACATCGGCGTAGTGGCCGCCGTGATAGCGCGCCACATAATCCAGCTGCGAAATGTTGCTCAACAGCAGCCGCGAGATCAGTCGCAGCATCCCTTCATGCGGCGCGCCGTTACCGCGTCCCCAGCCCTGCTGGTGAATCGCATCCTGGATCGCCTGATACACCCGCAGCGATGCGGTCTGTTCGTCCAGTCCCTGGGTCGCCCGGTACAGCTCCGCGCTTTCCACGAAGCGGTACAGGCTCATGCGCGTGTCCGCATCCGGGATGTGAATCTTGATCGCATCCGTATCGGTATCCACCCCGATCAGGAGCGTGTCGACCGAGGCCCCACAGCAGTAGGTGTTCTCGATCGCCTGACGAAACGCGCGCAGCTGGTGCAAGGCACCGTCCGCGGCATCGCGCTCGCTGTTGCCGTGCGCCGCGCAGCCCTGGTGCAGCGGATCCGCGCCACTGTAGTGGTAGGCCGCAATCTTTAGATAGCGACTGGGGACATCGGCCGTGGTCGGCCGGCCCTCACGAAAGCGCAGCAGTTCGCGCTTGGTCCAGTGACGCACATCCTCCTCGATGTCGAACTGCGCCCCGGCGTAGCTCTTTACCCGTACCGCGAGATCAGGCAGGCGCAGGATGAAGCGCCGCAGGCCCAGCAGGCGCCCGTCCGAGCAGGGCGAGATGTCCACTTCGTGGAAGTCGCAGTCGAGGAAATACGCAATCGCGCTATCCGCTTCGGCCACCAGGTCATCCCGTCCCGCCCAGTATTCGTTGACCACCTGATCGAACAGCTCGAACGTTCCGTGCAGATACAGTTCGCGCGTATCCAGATCGTTGATCCAGGCATCCTCCAGCGCCTTTTGCGGCAGCTGGTACCCCAGGCGCTCCTCGACGATCGCCTGCGCCCGCGCCTCGAAGTCGCGCTCGTGCTGCAGCGCATGCACTTCCTTGAGCACTGGAACCAGCTGCGCAAAGCGCTCGCGGAACCCCTGCTCGAAGGCGTGCAGCCGTTCGTTCATCGGGACATCCGCCAACGCATGCCCCGCGGTCAGTTCACGCGTCATGTCCGGACACGACGAGCCGCAGGCCGGCACCGCGGACACCGGGTCCGCAGTGCTCGGCGCCGCTGCGCGCGCAGCCGCAATCCGGGACTTCGCGAAGCGTGAGCCCATGGAGCTGTTTTTGCGGCGACCACGCACCATGACGTTCTTCAGAGTCCTCGCCTGTCCTTAACCGCGCGCCCCGCCGGACAGCGTCACCAGAGAACCGGCGTCGCTGTTCCCGGAGGAACCCGTGATCCTGCTCGGGGGCACTTCCTTGCGCTCGAGTTCCCGATTGATATACGCGCTGCGGCCTTCACCACGCGGATTGCCCTTCTGCGTCTGGTTGCGCCGCGTCGAGAGGCCCTCGGTCCCGGTCACGTGGTCACCGCGCCCCCAGTCGTCGCCGGTAATGGAGACGCCATTGCTGCTGCCGTTCACGGTCACCCGGTTGGCGCCGACCTTCTCGCCTTCTTCCACCGGCTCGACGACCGCTGCTTGCTTGCTGGCGCCATACCGGAACTCTTCGGTGCCGGACACCAGACCCATCGCCTTGTTGATGGACCCGGTCACGCTCCCGCTACTGCCGTAGGCGGTCCCCGTCACGCGCTCCCGACGCTCTGCGGCGACCCGCGCCGGGGTGTCCACGCTGAAGCCGGCGTTGGGCATCGGGCGAGAAGCGGCTTGCGCCACTGGCTGGGCCGGCGCGGCCTGCATGCCCATCCCTTCCGGGCGCAGACGCGGATGGAGACTGCTCGCGGCACTGGCGCAGCTCTTGGCAAATTCGTTACCGCCCACATACGGGGAACCGGACACGTCCTGACAGGCGCCCCGTTCGGTACCGGTCACGCGCTTGTCGTAACCCGGCTGGCTGCCGGACACCGAATGCCCCGGCGTGGAGTGCCGTTCGGCCACCCGCGTACCGGCCGCGTTCGAATCCTGCGTGTCGCAGAACTGGTCATACTGATCCGGACCGATATAGGCCGTGCCGCTCACCGGCTTGCAGGCGCCATATTCGTCACCGGTGACGCGCGAGGAACGCCCGATCGCCGAGCCGGACACAATTTGCTGATTCCAGGTACGGCCCACAGTCACTTTCTCCGGGCTGGCTTCCGGGCGATGACCGCCACAAAAGGCGTCATAGTGCTCGGAGCCGGCATATTCCGTGCCGGTGATCGGCTTGCAACCACCATATTCGTCACCCGTCACGTGGATCGAATGATCCACCTGGGTACCGGAAACCTCGCGACCTCGCAGGGTGTGCATTACGCCCACCTTGGGGACGCCACCGGCGTCCGGGCGCTCGCACAGATCGCCGAAGTCGGACTTGTTGTAATACGGCGTACCGGTCAGCGAGGCACAGGACCCGCGCTCGTCACCGGTTACATGCCGGCTACGTCCCACGGCCACACCGGTCACGCTCTGGTCTTCCATGGTGTGCGACTCCTGGACCTTGGCCGCTGCGGGTTCCGGGCGCGTGCCGCAAAAGCCCTGGAACTGCTCGGTGCCGAGATATTCGGTTCCGGTCACTGGCTTGCAGCCGCCATATTCGTTGCCGGTGACGTTGACGGAGCGTCCGACTTCGGACCCGGTCAGTTCACGACCGCGAAGCGTATGCATTACGCCAACCTTGGCCGGCGCCCCGTTCGACTTTCCCGTGTTGCAGGGAACCTCGCTGTTCGCGGTGTTCAGGTATTCGGTACCGGTCACATCGCGGCAGGCGCCGGCTTCGTCGCCGGTCACGCTCGGGCTGCGCCCGACCGAAGTGCCGGACACGCCCTCACCGTGACGGGTGACCATCACGCTCGTGCGGGCCGGACCGGCCTGCGGACGCGTGCCGCAGAAGCCTTCGTATTGTTCGGTACTGAGATACTCGGTGCCGGTGATCGTCTCGCAGGACCCACGCTCGTCGCCGGTCACACGGTTCGACCGCCCAACTTCGGTGCCACTGACCGACTGACCGTGCGCGGTGTGCGACGTGCCAACCTTCGGCGGATTGCCGGCCGGGCGCGCACCACAGTACCGCTCGTAGTGCTCCACCCCGAGGTATTCGGTGCCGGTGATCGAAGAGCAGCTGCCTGCCTCCGTGCCGGTGACGCCCGAGGTGCGCTCGACCTGCGTGCCACTTACATGGCTGCCGGCCAGCGTGGTGCCCTCTTCAACCTTCGGCGGCGCATCGCCCTCGACGGGCCGCGGCCGGCCACAGGGACGCCCCGGCTCGGCCGAGCCACGGCCCAGCTTGCACAGTTCTTCACGGCGCTGCCGAGCGACTTCGCGGGCGGACATCCCTTGGCGCTTGGCGGCCTTCCAGGCGCCTTCCTGCGGCATGGTGCCGCGAGCCTGACCGCCGTTAAAACGCCGACGCTGGGCCTTCTTGCCGCTCTGCGCCATGGCATCCCGGCGCGCCATGCAGATCGCGCGAACCTCCGAGATCATCGGATGCGGGCCGGCGGCCTCGCCCCCGGAGTCGACCTTGTGGCACAGCTGGTCCAAGCCGCTCTCGACCACCGCGGCGTCGCGGCTCGGGGCGGTGTTGACCGACGCATCGCGCTCGGCCTTCTCGCCCTTGCAGCCGCAACCACAATCCTTCTTGGATTCCTGGGTGGGCGCAGCCACCGGCTCCGATCCCTTGATGCGATCCCCACGGCGCGGTTCCGGCGCAACGGCCTTCTTGCCTTCCGTGGAGAGCGCCTGACGCCGCAGGCGGCAGATCTCGCGACCGCTCATGTTCGAGCAGTCGACCTCGACGTTCTGCGACTGGGCCAGGGCTTCCAGCTGGCGCGAACGCTCGGCGCCGGCGGGGGCCATGCCACCCGCGGCCTGGGCACGCGTATTGGTTCGGCCCACAGCCTTCTTGCCCTGGCGCGCCATCTTCTGGCGCCGCTCAAGGGCGGCCTGGCGCCCATTCGAGACACCCGTGTGCGCGCCCGGTTCCGGGCGGCGCTCGGGCGTGGTTTCGCGGGTCTCGACGGAGACCTGCGACGAGGATTCACTGGAGTGCATCTCCGGCTCCCGCGCCTGGGGTGCCGGGGCAGGGTCCGCCTTCGCCTGGCGCGCATCTCGCGCAGCCCCAGCGGAGCGGCTGCTCCCTTTGGTTTGGTCGGTCGACTTCACGGCAGCCTTGCCATTGCGAGACATGGCTTTGCGCCGTTCCAGGGCACGTTCACGCCCCGAGAGACCTTCAGACGCAGATGTCGGATTACTCATGGCACTTCCTTACAGTTGGCGGCAGCAACGGTAAATAACGCTTTACTGAACTGCCGGGCCCGAAGGCGGACCCGGCAGGTACCGGGCCCTAATTAGCGACCGCGATCGACCACGAAGGCCGTGCCCTGGCTCTGGGCATAGTTATCGTAGGCGAGGAAGCGAACCATCATGCCGGGGTTGGCACGGCGGCACTGCTCGATCTCGCTCAGCACGGCCTCGACGGACTGCTCGCCGAACATCGGGAGCTTCCACATGTACCAGTAGTTGGACATGGCGTGTTCTTTTTCGCTGTACTCGACCGCCGGGTTCCAGCCCTGGGCAATCGTGTACTCGATCTGACGGCGAACCTGATCGGCGTTCATCTCGGGCAGGTAAGAGAAGGTCTCGTACTTCTGCACCGGCTTGAAGTTCTGAATATCGGACATGTCGTTAATCCTATGCGCTTGTTCTCTGAAGGTGCGGGCAGCCACTCAGGCCGCCCGCACACGGACGATCACTTGTGTTGGACGTCCAGCTTGTCGGTGGTGTCGAACTCGAACTTGATTTCCTTCCACGTTTCCATGGCGATCTTCAGTTCGGGACTGTGCTGGGCGGCCTGGGTCAGGATCTCCTTGCCTTCCTTCTCGATCTCGCGACCCTCGTTGCGCGCCTGGACGCAGGCTTCGACGGCCACGCGGTTGGCGGTCGCGCCCGGAGCATTGCCCCACGGGTGGCCCAGGGTGCCGCCACCGAACTGCAGCACGGAGTCGTCACCGAAGATGGCGACCAGGGCCGGCATGTGCCAGACGTGGATACCACCGGAGGCCACGGCGAACACACCCGGCATGGAACCCCAGTCCTGATCGAAGAAGATGCCGCGCGAGCGGTCTTCCGGGATGAAGGATTCACGCAGCAGGTCAATCCAGCCGAGCGTCGCCGCGCGGTCGCCTTCCAGCTTGCCGACCACCGTGCCGGTGTGGAGGTGGTCGCCACCGGACAGGCGCAGGATCTTGGCGAGCACACGGAAGTGGATACCGTGCTTCGGATGACGGTCGATGACCGCGTGCATGGCACGGTGGATGTGCAGCAGCATGCCGTTGTCGCGGCACCAGTTGGCCAGGCCCGTGTTGGCACAGAAACCGCCGGTGATGTAGTCGTGCATGATGATCGGCGCGCCAATTTCCTTGGCGTACTCGGCACGCTTGTACATCTCTTCCGGGGTCGGCGCGGTGACGTTCAGGTAGTGACCCTTGCGCTCGCCGGTTTCTGCTTCGGCCTTTTCGGTCGCTTCCTGGACGAAATCGAAGCGGTCACGCCAGCGCATGAACGGCTGGGAGTTGATGTTCTCGTCGTCCTTGGTGAAGTCGAGACCGCCACGCAGGCACTCGTACACGGCACGGCCGTAGTTCTTCGCGGACAGACCCAGCTTCGGCTTGATGGTGCAACCCAGCATCGGGCGGCCGTACTTGTTCAGGCGATCACGCTCGACCTGGATACCCATGGGCGGACCACCACAGGTCTTCACGTAGGCGATCGGGAAGCGCACGTCTTCCAGGCGCAGCATCCGTATGGCCTTGAAGCCGAACACGTTACCGACCAGGGAGGTGAACACGTTCACCATGGAGCCTTCTTCGAACAGGTCGATCGGGTAGGCGATGAACGCGTAGAAGGACTCGTCGTCACCCGGGACGTCCTCGATCATGTACGCCCGACCCTTGTAGTAATCCATGTCGGTCAGGAGGTCGGTCCACACCGTGGTCCAGGTACCGGTGGAGGACTCGGCTGCCACAGCGGCGGCAGCTTCTTCGCGGTCGATACCGGGCTGCGGGGTAATCTTGAAACACGCCAGCAGGTCAGTATCCAGCGGCGTGTATTCGGGCATCCAGTATGTTTCGCGGTAATCCTTGACGCCCGCGGAGTACTTCTTGGCGGCAGACATGTGGCCTTCTCCTACGCGTTGGTTAATCGTGATGGTCGCCTAGATTAGGGAGGGCAATCACTAATAACAAATAAATAATCTAGATGCGACCGATAGACAATCGTTTATATAAAAGCCGGACAGCGGGAGGGCCACTGACCGGCAGGGGTTCGGGTTCGCAATGGTGCAGCCAGGCATCGAAACACCGACCGCGACGGATTGCGGAGGTCGATTGTAGTCGAAGACCGTAGCCTGTGCATGCCTTTGGCGCGACCCACCGCACAGGCCCTGTGACGGGCCGCCGGGAACGCCCCGTCACACAGCCCACGAGTCCGGGCATCAGGACGTGGCGGCAGCGGCAGGCTCTCCGTCACCGGCGGCATGGTGATCCCGCGCCAGGTAGAGGTAGATGGCGGGCACCACGAACAGGGTGAACAGGGTCCCGATCGCCATACCGCTCGCGATCACCAGGCCCATCGCGAAACGCGAGCCGGCGCCGGCCCCGGCGGCCATCAGCAAGGGCACCATCGCCACCACGGTCGCGGTGGTGGTCATCAGGATCGGCCGCAGGCGCAGGGCCGACGCCTCCTCGATCGCCTCGCGCAGCGTCCGCCCCTGGCGCTGCAGCTGGTTGGCGAACTCCACGATCAGGATGCCGTGCTTGGCAATCAGGCCGATCAGGGTCAGAAGGCCCACCTGGGTATAGATATTCAGCGAAGTCACCCCAAGGCTGATGAAGATCAGTGCCCCGGCGATCGACATCGGCACCGTGGTCAGAATGATCAACGGGTCGCGGAAGGACTCGAACTGAGCAGCCAGGACCAGGAAGATCACCAACAGGGCAAAGAAGAAGGTGACCACCAGCTCACTGCCCTCGGCCTTCAGCTGACGCGACTGTCCGGCATAGTCGACACTGACATCCGGTGGGAGCACGTCGGCGGCAATCTCGTCGACGATGTCCAGCGCCTCGCCCAGGGTCACCCCCGGCCGCGGCACGCCCGACAGGGTCACGGCATTCAGCTGCTGGAAGCGCTTGAGCGAGCGCGGGGTCACCGTTTCTTCCAGTGTCACGATGCTGGACAACGGGATCGGCTCGCCGTCACGGGTACGCGTGAACAACTCTTCCAGCTGCTCCGGATTCAGGCGCTCGCTGCGCTGCACCTGAGGAATCACGCGATAGCTGCGGTTCTCCATCGCGAAGCGCCCGGCAAACCCGCCAGACAGCATGGTTGCCAGATCGGCATTGAGCGTGGCCATGTCGATCCCGAGCTGGGCGGCGCGTTCGCGGTCGATCTTGAGATCCACCTGCGGCTGATCGAAGTCGAGATCGGAGTCCATGAAGATGAAGCGCCCGGTCGCCATCGCCCGCTGCATGATCTCGCTGGCGAACTGCTCCAGCTCCTCGAACGAACCGGTGGAACCCAGGACCACACTCACCGGTGCACCGTCGCCCGGAGTGGGCAGCTGCGGCGGCTGGATCGCGAACACCTCCAGCGCCGGGATGCGGTCCAGGCGTGGCTGCAGCTCCTCCTGCAGGATGGTCTCGGTATCCCGATCACGCTGATCCCAGGGTGCGAGGACGAAACCGCCCAGGGCCTGGTTGCCGGCACCGGCGATCCCCGGGCCGCCGCCAAAACCGTTCACGATAAAGATGTTATCGAGCTCCGGGATTTCGTCGAAGAAGCGGTCGGTCAACTCGGTGTTGCGTTCCAGCCAGTCCAGGCCCATGTAGGCGTCGCCCTCCATGATGGAGAACGCGAAGCCCTGGTCCTCCGGCGGCTCCAGCTCGCTCTGCGAGGTGACGAACAGGAAGTAGCAGGACACCAGCACGATGGCACCGAACACCGCGATGGTGAAGCGGTCATTCAGCGCCCCATGCAGGCGCCGACGATAGCGTTGCTGGAGGGAGTCGAAGCGTGCATCCAGCCAGCCTTCGATCCGTCCGCGCTTCTCGGTGGCGCCATCGCGCAGGATCTTCGAACACATCATCGGCGACAACGTGATCGCGACAATCCCCGAGATCACGACGGTCGCCGCCAGGGTGAACGCGAACTCGATGAACAGCGTCCCGGTCAACCCGCCAATGAAGCCCAGTGGCAGGAACACCGCCACCAGCGTGGTCGACATGGCGACGATCGGCCAGGCCAGCTCGCGCGCACCCTGGATCGCCGCGTCCATGCGCGACATGCCCTCCTCGATATGCCGCGAGATGTTCTCCAGCATGATGATGGCGTCATCCACCACGATGCCGATCGCCAGCACCATCGCCAGCAGGGTCAGCAGGTTCAGGGAGAACCCCATCAGCAGCATCAGCATGAAGGTGCCCACCAGCGATAGCGGCACCGCCACGGCCGGGATGATCACGCTGCGCAGCGAGCCGAGGAACAGGTAGATGACCACCAGCACGATCGCCAGGGCGAGGCCGATGGTCACCAGCACCTCGTCGATCGCACTCTGGATGTAGTCGGTGGAGTCATAGACGATCTCGCCCTCCAGCCCCGACGGCAGCCGCGGCAGGATGCGCTCGTCGAATACGTCGCGGACTTCGGCGATCAGGTCCAGGGCATTGGCGTCCGGCGCCAGCTCGATGCCGACGAAGGTCGCGGCCTGGCCATTGAAACGCACCGAGGTGTCGTAGCTTTCCGAGCCCAGCTCGACCTCGGCGACATCGCCGAGGCGCACCAGGTCACCGTCGGCCTCGAACAGGATCAGCTGCTCGAACTCCTCCGGACGACTCAGATCGGTATCCGCCGTCAGATCCAGCCCAACCATGGAACCCCGCGTCTGCCCCACGGCGGACAGCACATTGTTGCGCTCCAGAGCCTCGCGCACATCGCGCCCGGTCACACCAAAGGCGGCCATGCGATCGGCATCCAGCCAGGCGCGCATCGCAAAGCTTTGGGCACCCAGGATCTCGGCACGCTGCACGCCGTTGATGGTCGCCAGTTCCGGCTGCACCTCGCGGATCAGGTAATCGGTGGTCTGGTTGTTGGACAACCGTTCGGAGTAGAACGACATGTACATTGCGGCCACGTCCTGGCCCACGGACAGATCCACCACCGAGTCCTCGGCCTCCGCCGGCAGGTCGCTGCGAATCTTGTCCACCTGGGCGGCGATCTGCGTCAGGGCCACGTTGGGGTCGTAGTCCAGCTCCAGATGGGCCTCGACGATGCTGATCCCCGCGCGGCTGGTGGAGACGAGGTAATCGATCCCCTCGGCCTCGGCCACCTCGCGCTCCATCGGCGTGGTGATGAAGCCCTGCACCAGATCGGCATCCGCGCCGATATACGCGGTGCTGACGGTCACCACCGCGTTCTGCACCTCGGGGAACTGGCGCACGTTCAGGTCAAATACCGCGCGCACCCCGAACAACAGGATGAACAGACTCACCACCGTGGCGAGCACCGGCTTCTGGATGAAGATATCGGTAAAGCGCATGCCAGCGACCCCGCTCTAGCGGTTCGCCGGGCGCGGGTCGCGCTCGGCGTCGGGCTGGGCATCCTCGGTGATCTCGACCGGGGAGTCGTTTTGCAGCTTGAGCAGGCCACTGGCCGCGATACGCTCACCCGGCTCCAGCCCGTCAAGGACCTGCGCCAGATCACCGCGGCGCGCGCCGGTCTCGATCAGGCGCTGTTCCACCCGCAGCTGGCCTTCGTCATCCTCCGCGATCACGAATACCGATTGCCCCCAGGGCGCAAACCGGATCGCGGTCTGCGGCGCGACCACCGCCTCCTCGGACTCGCCGCGATCCAGCGTCACCCGGGCGAACTGCCCCGGACGCAGGCGACCCTGTTCGTTGCCCAGGACGGCCTGCACGCGGAACATGCGCGAGGCCGCGCGGACCCGCGGCTCGATGGCCGTGACATTGCCGGTGAACTCTTCGCCAAAGGCATCCACCTCCACACGGACGTCCTGACCCAGGGCGATCTCGCCCAGGCGGCGCTCCGGCAGGGTGAAATTCACATACAGCGGCTGCAACGCCTCCAGCACCACGATCGGATCCCCGGGCCCGACGAACTGCCCGACGCTCACCTCGCGGATACCCAGCTCGCCAGCGAACGGCGCGCGCAGGCTCTTCTGCCGGATGCGCGCCTCCTGCGCCCTCACCGAGGCCTGGGCCTGCTCGGCCTCGGCGACCCGGCGCTGAAATTCCGAATCCGAGATGTCGTTGCGCTCGATCAGGCCCCTGGCGCGCTCCAGCTCGCGGCGCGCCAGGCGCTCGCCGGCCCGCAAGTTTTCGAGCTCGGCCTCGTCCAGGGTGGTATCCAGGTCGACCAGTGGATCGCCGGTCTCGACCCGCGCCCCGTTCTCGAAGTGAATCGCCTGGACAATGCCCTGCGCCTCGAAGCTCAGGGTCGCGCCCTGCACGGCCTCCAGGCTACCGATCGCACGCACCTGCGGAGTCCAAGAGTCCGTCGTGACCTCGGCGGCGTTGATGGTCACCACCGGCTCCGGCATGTCTTCGAAGTACTCTGCGACTTGCTGATCGACAAAGGCCTTGAAGCCGAAAATACCGCCGAGCACGATGGCCACCGCCACCAGCATGAGGATAAAACGCTTCATCAGGGTCTCCTGGAGACACCGGCGGGGGCATTCCCACCGGCATCATGAAATGAGTTCAACAGACTCGCCCGTCGCCGGACTCTAAACAGCGCCCGGGTCGCAGAGACCTGCATCGCGCAGGGCGGCACGCACGCGCGCCGTCTCCGCCCGAACCACCGTGGGCTCGTCCGGATCCAGCCGCGGCTCCCAGCGCCAGCCGGTCATCAGGGCATGGAAATGCCGGATGAGGTGGTCATAGGGCCGATGGATGTCGTAGGCATCCAGCAACCCCTGCGCATTGGCAAGGCTCTGCATCCCCACGTTCAGCGCCCAGGGGCCCAGCCCCATCTCGTCTTCGGAGATCTCGCGGGCCGGCGGCAGGTCGCCGCGGTCACGCGCCTCGGCCACCACCGCATGCACCGCCTCGCTGATCGGCTTCCCGGCCTCCAGCAATGCCATGCGGCGCGGAGCCGACACATTGGCCCAGACCACCTCGGTCACCAGGTACTGGGTCAGGCGATAGTAGTCGGGGTTTTGCGCGGCAAAATCGATGTCGGTCAGCACGATCGCCAGCATGCGCGAGCGCGTGCCGAGGGAGAGCTCGGGGATGGCCCGGAAAAGCGCCGCCCGTTGCAGCGTGGTGCGTGCCGCGACCGCCGCCAGCAGGTCCTCTTTCGACTCGAAGTGCTGGTACAGCGTACCGGTCGCGTACTCGCAGTCCGCCGCCAGCTTCGACATCTGCAGGGCCAGCAGGCCGTCCTCGCGGATGCGCTCGTGCGCCCGCTCGATGAACAGCGCCTCGCGCGTCTCGCGCTCGCGGCGTTTGCGATCCCCGGTAGTCATGGCGCTCAGCATATCGAACCCACTACGTTTTTTGAACCCGATTCGAGTTAGGTCCCGAAAAAGGCCGGGGACAGCATGCCCCGGCCCCCCGATTCGAGTATTCAGCCCGTCTCGCGCAACAGCCGCACGATCGCGTCGGCGACACTCTTGCTGGACTGCGGGTTTTGCCCGGTCACCAGCTTGCCGTCCACCACCACGTGATCGGCCCAGTCGTCGGCGGTATCCACCTCGCCGCCGAGCTCCTGCAGCTTGTCCTGCAGCAGGAACGGCATCGCAGTGTCCAGCTGCACCGCCTTCTCCTCGCTGTTGGTGAAGGCCGCCACCTTGCGCCCCTTCACCGCGGAAGTGCCATCCGCCAGCATCGCACCGACCAGACAGGCCGGCCCGTGACAGACGGCGCCAACCACCTTGTCGTTGTCCATGAATTCCGCGACCAGGCGCTGGACATGCGGGTTGTCCGGCAGATCGAACATGGTGCCGTGACCGCCGGGAAAGAAGATCGCGGCATAGGCCCCATGGTTCGTGTGGTCATTCAGCGCGATGGTGTCATCCAGGGCCTCCTGCGCGGCCACCGCCGCGGAGCCCGCATGACTGGCCTCCAGGCTTTTCGGATCCAGCGGCACGGGGCCGCCCTTCGGACTGGCCACCTTGACCTCGAAACCCGCCTTGCGAAAGCGATCATAGGGCTCGGCGAACTCGTCGAACCATACGCCCGTCGCCTGGCCTGGAGCGATCTCGCCGTGACTGGTTACTACCATCAGGATCGTCTGGCTCATCCCTTGTCTCCTTGCATCCATGTCTCCGGTGGACTCGCCGGCCGGCTACAGGTTCCTGGTGTGCAAGGCTTGGGTGAACGAGCAGCGAGTCTGACGGCGAAAAACAGACGCGGAAGGATCAAGCAAACGAGAGAGCCGAAGAACCACGCGGCCGGATGGCCGCGGGCTGGGAATCAAAGGCGGTAGTACTCGCGATACCACTCGACGAAGCGCGCAATGCCGTCTTCCACCGCGGTCGCGGGGGCATAGCCCACGTCCTGACGCAGGGCCTCGACATCCGCATAGGTGTCCGGCACGTCCCCCGGCTGCAACGGCAGCAGGTTCTTCTCGGCCTTCTTGCCCAGGCAGTCCTCGAGCACCTCGATGTAGCGCATCAGCTCCACCGGCTCGTGGTTGCCGATGTTGTACAGGCGGTAGGGGGCTGCGCTGGTGGCCGAGTCGGGCTCGGCCCCGTTCCAGTCGGGATTGCGCGGGGCCACGTGATCCAGGGTGCGGATCACGCCCTCGACGATGTCGTCGATATAGGTGAAGTCGCGCCGGTGGTGGCCGTAGTTGAAGACGTCGATCGGCTCGCCCGCCAGGATCTTCTTGGTGAACATGAACAGCGCCATGTCCGGGCGGCCCCAGGGGCCGTAGACAGTGAAGAAGCGCAGTCCGGTCACCGGCAGGTCGTAGAGATGGCTGTAGGTATGCGCCATCAGCTCGTTGGCCTTCTTGCTGGCGGCGTACAGGGAGAGCGGGTGATCGACATTGTCGTGCACCGAGAACGGCATGGTGGTGTTGGCGCCGTAGACAGAGCTCGAGCTGGCATAGACGAAGTGCTCGACGCCGTTATGGCGGCAGCCCTCCAGGATGTTGCCGAAGCCGACCAGGTTGGTGTCGACATAGGCCGCCGGGTTCTCCAGCGAATAGCGCACGCCGGCCTGGGCCGCCAGATTCACCACCCGCTGCGGCCGGTGCTCGCGGAACACCCGCTCCATCGCGGCGCGATCGGCGATGTCCTCGCGCACCTCGGTGAAGTTCGGGTGGTCCTGGGTGCGCGCCAGGCGCGCCTCCTTCAACGAGACGTCGTAGTAGTCGTTCAGATTGTCGACGCCGACCACCTGGTCGCCACGCTCCAGCAGGCGCAGGCTCAGGGCGCTGCCGATGAAGCCGGCCGAGCCGGTCACAAGAACTTTCATCGCGTTAGTCCTGGTCGTCCGGCAGGGTAATGTTCAGCTCGAGGACCTCGCAGTCCCCTTCGCGGTCCACGTTCATCTGCACGGCCTCGTCGTCTACCTGAACGTATTTGCGGATCACCTGCAGCAGCTCCTGCTGCATGGCCGGGAGGTAGTCGGGCCCGGAGCGCGCCGCACGCTCGCGCGCCACGATGATCTGCAGGCGCTCCTTGGCAACGCTGGCGCTCTTCTGCCGCGGCTGACGGAAGTAATCGAAAATCCCCATGATCAACCCTTGAACAGGCGCCCGAAGAAGCCCTTCTTCGGTACATCGACAAAGCGCAGCGGGCGTTCCTCGCCCAGGAACCGGTCCACCGCGTCCTGGTAGGCCTGCCCGGCGTCGGATTCCTCGTCCAGCACCACCGGCTGTCCGGCGTTCGAGGCATTCAGCACCGCCTGGGATTCCGGGATCACGCCCAGGAGTTCGATCGCCAGGATCTCGCCGACATCCTCGATGCTCAGCATCTCGCCGCGTTCGGCGCGCTCGGCGGAGTAACGCGTCAGCAGCAGCTTGCCCTCGATCGGCTCACCGCCTTGCTCCACCTTGCGCGTCTTGCTCGCCAGAATGCCGAGGATGCGGTCGGAGTCGCGCACCGAGGAAACCTCGGGGTTGGTCACCACGATCGCCTCGTCGGCAAAGTAGGCGGCCATCAGTGCGCCGCGCTCGATCCCGGCCGGGCTGTCGCAGACGATAAAGTCAAAGTCGCCGGACAATTCGTTCAGCACGCGCTCCACGCCATCCTGGCTCAGGGCGTCCTTGTCGCGGGTCTGCGAGGCGGGAAGGATGTAGAGGTTGTCCACACGCTTGTCGCGGATCAGGGCCTGCTTCAGGTTCGCATCGCCGTTGATCACGTTGACGAAGTCGTACACCACGCGCCGCTCGCAGCCCATGATCAGATCGAGGTTGCGCAGACCGACGTCGAAATCGATCACGACGGTCTTGTGACCGCGCTGGGCCAGGCCAGTGGCAATCGCGGCCGAGGTGGTGGTCTTGCCCACCCCGCCCTTGCCGGAGGTAATCACTACGATACGTGCCATGTTGGCGGTAGCTCCTTGTCGTCTTGCACGCGCCCGGTGTTCCCGGGGCGTGCGGACGGGTTCCTGTCATTCGTGACCGGCAGGTGGCCGGTCAGATCTCCGCGATCTTGAGGCTTTCGTCGTCCAGTGTCACCAGCCGATTCTCGCCGCGTTCGGCTTCCGTGATGTCTTCGGCGATCCGGTAGTGTCCGGCGATGGACAACAGCTCGGCGTCCAAGCGCCGACAGAAGATACGCGCGGTCACCAGACCGCGCACCCCGGCCAGCGCACGCCCACGTAACGGACCCAGCACATGGATATGCCCGTCCGCCAGCAGTTCGGCGCCCGGCGAGACTGCGCCGGTCACGATCAGGTCCCCCCCGCGGGCGTAGATCTGCTGCCCGGAACGCACCGGTTGATCGACGATACGAGTCGCGCTGTGGACCGCCGCCACGGCGGTCGGCGGGCGTTCCTGCTCGGGCTCGACGGCCTTGTCCTGCGCCGGGGGCTCGTCTTCCAGCGGCACCTCGCCGGAGGGTGCGCCGCCACGCCCGCCCAGTTGCAGCACCGGCAGGACGTCGAACAGTTCGGCATAGCTCTGCAGGCGCTCGGCGGCGGCGCCTGCCTGCAGGCCGATCAGCTTGAAGCCCTCGGCGCGTACGCGCTCGATGGTTGCCTGCAGGTCGGACTCCGGGCTCTCGGCCACTGCCTCCAAATCGAGCACGATGGGCATGTCGCGCATCAGATCCGGGGCCTGGTCGCGCCGCGCGGCCAGCACCTCGCCCAGAACCTTCGGATCGGTCTGGTACACGCGCAGCACCGAGACCAGCATCATGCGGCCTTTCAATTCAATGGCCTGGACAGAACTCGGGGACGCGCTCATCGGATCGGCTGGCTCGCTGGCGGTGACGTGCACAAAAAAGGCGGCGTCCGCAATCTGGGGCGCCGGACAGGACGTGCGCTTTATAGCGCGGACGGGGAAAGCACAGCAAGGGTGCGGGATCACTCCTGCCGCCACATCAGCTGCGCGGCGGGCCCGGGATCAGCGTGTTGGTGCGGCGCACGTAGTCGGCATAACCGGGGCGGGATTCATGCAGACGACTTTCCAGCAACGTGACACCGGACACACGCAGGATCAGCAGGATCATCAGCACCGCCGAGGGCACGGCCCACCAGCCGCCCGCCGCCAGGGCCAGCAGGCCGAACCCGACCCAGACCACAATCTCCCCGAAATAGTTGGGGTGACGGCTGTAGCGCCACAGGCCACGATCCATCACCTGCCCGCGATTGCCCGGATCGGCGCGAAAACGTGCCATCTGCGCATCCGCCACCGTCTCGAAAAAAAGCCCCACCGCCCAGAACAGCAACCCGGCGACGGCCAGCGGCCACCACACCACCTCGGCCCGCACCACGGCCAGCATGGGCAGACCGATCACCGCCACCAGTGCGCCCTGCAACCAGAAGATCGTGACCAGACTGCGCGCGGCAAAGGCACCCTCGCTCCGGCCCGCACGCATGTCCGTGTAGCGCCCGTCCTCGCCGTGGTCCCAATTGCGCCAGGTAATAAAGGCGGACAGCCGCAGCCCCCACAACAGCACCGGGATCACGATCCACAGCCCCAGCAGAGGCCACCCGGCCAGCCCCCACCACACCAGCGTGACCAGGACGAAACCCAGACCCCAGTAGCGGTCCACCAGGCTCGCGTCGCGCCGCAGCACGCTCGCCGCCCAGACCCCCGTCATCAGGGCCAGCGCCGCGCCGAACCCGACCAAGAACATCACCCAACCGGCCATCCGCTAGGCCTCGGGCCGGCGAAACAGGATATGCGACACGAACCACTCGTTCCCGCCGCGATAATCGAACAATTCGGCGCAGGCCATGTAGAACATGCGCCAGCGCTGGAACCACAGCGCGGCATCCTGTGCGCCGTAGGTCTGTTCGAACAATGGCATCAGCTCGTCCCGCGCGGCGTCCTGGCGCGCCAGCCAGGCGTTCAGGGTGCGCGCGTAGTGGTGGCCGTTCACCCGCCACTGGCGCACCACGCGCAGATCCTCCTGAAAATGCCGCGCCAGATCATCCGATGGCATCAACCCGTCGCGGAAGAAGTACTGCCCCATCCAGTCGTGTTCGCCCTCGCTCTCGAAGAAGTAGGCGAACTCGCGATGGGCGAAGACATGCATGAACAACTGCCCGCCCGGACGCAACCAGGTCGCCACGCGCCGCAACAGCTCGGGCCAGTTGCGCATGTGCTCGAACATCTCCACCGACACCACCCGGTCGAACCCGGTCTGCTCCGGCGCAAAGGTGTTCATGTCCGCGGTCATGATCGTCAGGTTTTCCAGCCCGCGCGCATCCCGCCGGGCCTCGATCGAGGCCCGCTGGGTCGCCGAGTTGGACACCGAGACGATGCGCGACCGCGGGTATTGCTCGGCCATCCAGAGCGACAGCGAACCCCAGCCACAGCCCAGCTCCAGGACCTGCTGCCCGTTCTCGAGGCCCGCCCGTTCGCAGGTCAGCTGCAGCATGGCCGCCTCCGCCCCGCGCAGGTCATCCACGCCCTCCGGCCACCAGGCGCAGGAGTATTTCAGCCACGGCCCGAGGCAACGCTCGAAATATTCGGTCGGAACCTCGTAGTGCTGCTCGTTCGCCACCTCGGTGGACAACGCCACGGGCGCGGCGCGCATCGCCTCGATCAACGCATAGCGACGCTCCATTGCTTCCTCGGCCGGGGCACCACTCGCGCGCAGCCGCTCGGCCAGCAGCCGACGAATCCCCGCCCGCACGAGCGGGTCCGGCACCCGTCCCTGTTCCGCCCATTCGATCATCCGCTGCATCTGTCGGCCTCTGTTGCAATATTCAGGGAGACACTGACCCGTTCGCACTTTGGCGTTCGAGTCGGCCTTGCGTGCTAGCCCCGGCACCCGCCGCGCCGGGGCTTGTAGAAAGATAGAAGGATCAACGCCAACGTGCGAATGAATCAACATCAACCTCGTTGACCCGGGGCCCGATATGCGGTTCCCCGTCAAGCCAGGGAAACGTCGCGGGTGACTGACACCTTTGCTTGCCGGGGTGCTAGATTGGCAACCTTGATCTCAGCTACTGAACCGACATGGCGCAACCCCAACGGATCCCGGCCCGCACCCTCCACCGCATCTGGGCACCTTTTTTCAAGGCGGTCCAGGAGCGACATGACGCCTTTCTGAATGACCTCGACGACCGCCTGATGGAGGCCTCCGAACGGGCCATCGATTCGCAGCGGGCGGCCCAGAATTTCGCCCTGTCGCGACAGGTTCGAATGGGGAGCTCGACGATCAGGCAACACTTCCGCGAGCGACTACACGCGGCCCTGATCTCTGTTGACGAAACAGAGGGCGCAGGCGACCTCACCGGTGACGGCCTGGAATTGTCCCTGATGGATGACGCCGACACCGAACGTGAAGTTGCCCTGCGCAAGCTCGTCAACAGCGCGCGCTCCAGCCTGTCCGAGGAGATCGACGCGCTGGAGACGGTCACTCGGGATTATGACCTGGCCACGCCGCCCGAAGCCGCGCCCTGGCACCCCCACGCACTGGGCGAGGCGTTCCTCGAGGCTATGGAGGCCGTCCCGCTGTCCGCCGACGAATGCCTGCTGCTCCTGCACTGGTTCGATCGTGACATGCTCAGGGAAATGCAGCCCGAAATGCAGGCGCTGCTGCAGGATTTCCGCGAGGCCGGCTTCACGGTTCCCCAGGTGCGCCAGACGACACGCAGGCCGGCCGGTCGCAGCGACACCAACGCGGGACAAACCGCCCCCACCGGCGCCCCGCCGGGGACCGACTTGCCCGGGACCGGCGCCGCATCGGGCAACTGGGGCCAGTTCGGGTACCAGGTACCGCTCGCCGG
This sequence comes from Thioalkalivibrio sp. AKL6, assembly GCF_000376905.1. NCBI lineage: Bacteria > Pseudomonadati > Pseudomonadota > Gammaproteobacteria > Chromatiales > Ectothiorhodospiraceae > Thioalkalivibrio > Thioalkalivibrio sp. AKL6. The sequence continues at coordinate 233,330 of NZ_AQXS01000007.1, forward strand.
CCAGGTAATGACTGCAACCGGACAGATGCCCGCCGGCAGCCCGGTCGAGGCCATCACAACCGTGTTGAACACATCCCCGGCCAGCACGCTGGAACCGTTCATCATGGATCTGCTGCAGGGTCTGTTCGACCTGATCCTGAAACGGGACGACCTCAACCCGGCCCTGCGCGAACCGCTTGCCGACCTGCAGCTGCCACTGGTGCGTATTGCGATGCGCGAGACCCACTTCTTTCGCGATCGCACCCACCCGGCGCGCCAGATGACAGGCCTGCTACTGAACATCGCGTTGCGCATCGACCCCGACCTGCCCCTGGAGGAGGCTCGGCAACTGCCGCTCACCCGCCTGGTGTTCGAGAACGTGGAGCGCGTGCGCAACGGTGGCCTCAGCGACAGCGCAGCCTTTGACGAGGCCCTGGATCGACTGCGCAACGAACTCGCGACGGCCGAGGACCAGATCGCCCACCAGGCCGCGAGCGAGCAGGCCGATGCACAGCAGGAAGAACGCACGCTGGAGATCCGTTACAGCGTCGAATCCACGGTGGAGCGCACCGTGATCTCCATGGGCCAGGACATCCCCGACGAGGCCCGCGAGCAGCTGATGGATGCCTGGGTACCCCTGATGACGGCCCAGAAGACCGCTGACGCCGAGACTTCGGCGGTCGGCGATACGCCCCCGGACCCGGCCAACCCGGACAACGATGGCATGGCTCTGCTGCACGAACTGCTGGCGCTGATGCAGAAAGAGCCGGACTTCCAGTCCTCCGCCCCGCTCCTGGCCCGTATCCGCGCCTTCCTCGATCGCGCCCCGCTGTCGAAGGAGGAGCGCGCCCGCATCAAGCAGGACCTGGTCAGTGCCCACCTGGTCGCCGCCGGGAAACGCCGTTCCGCCACCGCCGATCGGCAGTCGCCAGCCGAACAGGCGCCGACTGGGCCAACCGGCGAGGCTGGCACCAGCGAAGAACGGTCCGAGCCGGCGCGCAAGCGAGCCAGCGCCCGCCCGGGTTCCATCTTCGGCAGTTCACCGCGCCATCCGGACGACGACCCGTCCCTGATGCGCGACCATGACGACGAACATGTCGAGCATGCCGACAACCTGATCTCCGGCACCTGGATCCAGTTCACCTCCCCCGCCGGCACCCGGGTCACGCGCATGAAGCTGGTCTGGCGCGGCAGTCACGCCGGACGCCTGCTGTTCACCGATGCCGCGGGACGCGCCAAGCGCCAGCACAGCATTCAGGGTCTGGCGCACGAATTCCGCAGCGGGCGCGCCCAGATCATTCCGGAAGAATCGCTGTTCGATCACCTGATGGACCAGCGCCTCGGCCAGACCGCCTGAGTCCAACCCTGGCCCGGTTCGGCACGCGACCTGCCACCCCAGCCGGACCTTTTCCGCCGCGAAGCGGTCCATCTCTCGAACCCCTTTGGGATGCATCGATGACACGCTCACTGGCGGCCCTGTTCGCGGGCCTGGTACTGGGGATCCTGATGACCGGATGCAGCAGCCCGCAGAAGATGCCGACGGTGGATCACGTCGACCTCGACCGCTACATGGGCGACTGGTACGTGATCGCGAATATCCCCACCTTCCTCGAGCGCGATGCCTACAACGCGCTGGAGCAGTACGCGCTGAACGACGACGGCACCATCGCCACCACCTTCTCGTTCAACAAGGGCGGCTTTGACGGGCCGCGCCGCGAGTACAACCCGACGGGTTTCGTGCAGAGCGAGGACAACGCCGAATGGGGCATGCGCTTCCTGTGGCCGTTCAAGGCCGAGTTCCTGATCGTCTACCTCGACGAGGACTACAGCCAGACGGTGATCGGCCGCAGCAAGCGCGACTACGTCTGGATCATGGCGCGCGAGCCGGCGATGCCCGAGGACGACTACCAGGCCATCCTCGCCTACCTCGACGAACTCGGCTACGACACCGACGCGATCCAGCGCGTCCCGCAGCGCTGGGACGACTGACGTCCCCGTGCTGCGGCGAGCCTAATCCCTGACGCGCCCGTAGCCGCCACCCCCCGGAGTCCGGATCTCCACCGCATCCCCCGGACCCACCGACTGGCGATCACAGCCTGCCATCGGCTCGCGCGTGCCATCCGCGCGCAGGATGGCATCCTCGCCCAGCGCCCCCGGCTCGCCACCCGCCAATCCGAACGGGGGTACGCGGCGCCGATTGGCCAGCAGCACCACCTCCATCGCCGCATCAAAACCCAGCCGCCGGATCACGCCATCACCCCCCCGGCGCTGCCCCCGGCCACCGGAGCCGTGGCGATAGCCGAACTGTTCTACCCGCACCGGAAAACGGCTCTCCAGGACCTCCGGGTCGGTCAGGCGCGAATTGGTCATGTGGGTCTGCACGGCGCTGACCCCGTCATAGCCGGGTCCGGCCCCGGCACCCCCGGCGATGGTCTCGTAGTACTGCCGCTCGGCATCGCCGAAGGTCAGGTTGTTCATCGTGCCCTGGGCCGCGGCCTGCACCCCGAGGGCGCCGAACAGCGCGTCGGTCACGACCTGCGAGGTCTCGACGTTGCCCGCCACCACGGCAGCGGGTGGGGCCGGGTTCAGCAGGCACCCCTCCGGGATCGCCAGGTCCACCGGCGCCAGGCAGCCATCGTTCAGGGGAATCTCGTCCTCCAGCAGCGTGCGCAGCACGTACAGCACCGCCGCACGGACGATGGAGCCCGGGGCATTGAAGTTATCCTCGCGGGCCGGCGAGGTCCCCGCGAAATCGATCCGCAGGCGGCGCGCTCCCGGATCGGGTGTCACGGCCACCCGGATCTCGGCCCCGTTGTCCAACGCATAGGTGAACGTGCCACCCTCCAGGCCCGCGATCAGCCGTTGTACCGCCTCGGTGGCGTTGTCCTGCACATGCCTCATGTAGGCCGCCACCGTGGCCGCGCCATATTCGTCCAGCAGCCGGCCCAGCTCTTCGAGCCCCTTGCGGTTGGCCGCCACCTGGGCCTCCAGATCGGCCAGATTCTGCTCCGGGTTGCGTGCCGGCCACTCGCCCGATCCCAGTAGCGCCCGCATCGCCGGAGACGCGAAACGCCCATCGCGCACAAGAAGGGTCGGCGGGATCAGCACGCCCTCTTCTTCCAGCCGACGGGAGAAGGCCGGCATCGAACCCGGCGTGATGCCGCCGACATCGGCATGGTGGCCGCGCGAGGCCACGAAAAACGCCGGTTGCGCGATCCCGGCCTGCGGATCCTCCGTCACTGCATCCCCGGGGCCCACGAAGACCGGTGTGACCACGGTGATGTCCGGCAGATGGGTGCCGCCGTTGTAGGGATCGTTCAGCACCCAGGCGTCTCCGGGACGCAGATCACCCTCCGCCGCCGCGATCACCGCGCGCACGCTAGCGCCCATCGAGCCCAGATGCACTGGCATGTGCGGGGCATTGGCGACCAGGTTCCCGCTGGCATCGAACAGCGCACAGGAGAAATCCAGGCGCTCCTTGATGTTCACCGAATGGGCGGTATTGCGCAGTGTGAACCCCATCTGGTCTGCGATTGCCATGAAGCGATTGTTGAAGACTTCCAGCAGGATGGGGTCGCGCGGGATCGCGTCCACATCGGTGGTTTCGGCTGCCCCCCGCCGACCGGCGCCCGCCTCGCGCTCCAGGCACAGCGTGCCCTCGTCCTCGATCCGACCCCGCCAGCCCGGCTCCAGCACCAGCGTTGCGGTGTCCTCGATCACCAGTGCCGGCCCTGCCAGCGTCATCCCGGGGCTCAGGGCCTCGCGCCGGTACAGGGGTACGTCGCGCATCTCGCCCGCCACGACCATCGCGACCGTATCCGCCTCCGGTGCGGGACGCTCGACCATCGAATCCGGTACCCGATCCAGCGGCCACTCGGTCCCGGTCGCGATGGCCTCGGCCGCCGCGACCGCTACCACCAGCTCGCGATCCGGCGGGGCGAAGCCGTAGCGCCCGCGATAAGCCGCAGCGAAGGCCTCCATCAGAGAAGGGGTGGATCCGGCCGAGACCTCCAGCGCCGTATCCGAGCCGGCTAGCCGCAGATGCAGCCGTCGCTCGATGCGCATGTCCCCGGATTCCACCCCCTGTTCCGCGAGGGCCGCGGCCGCCACCGTGGCCTGATCGTCCAGTGCGGCCTCGATCGCTGCGACATGCTCCTCGTCCAGGGGCCACTCCAGGCTGCGCTCGCGCAGGGCCCGCAGCTCGCCCAGCCCCATCCCGTAGGCGGACAGCACGCCTCCCAGCGGATGGAACAGGATGTGGCGCATGCCCAATTGCTCCGCGACCCGGCAGGCATGCTGCCCACCCGCCCCGCCAAAGCAGACCAGGGCATAGCGCGACACGTCATGGCCCCGCTGCACCGAGATGGTCTTGATCGCCTGGGCCATGTGCTCCACCGCGATCTGCAACAACCCCTCGGCCAGCCCCTCCGGCGTCACCCGTTCAGCCGTCATCGACATGACCTGAACCGCCAGCTCATCGAACTGCTGCCGGACCGGCTCCGGGTCCAGCGGACGGTCGCGCTCGGGGCCGAACACGGCCGGGAAATACTCCGGTCGCAAGCGCCCCAGCAGCACATTGCAATCGGTCACCGTCAACGGCCCACCCTGGCCGTAACAGGCCGGACCGGGCTGGGCCCCAGCGGACTCCGGCCCGACCCGCAAGCGGATCCCGTCGAAGCGGCAGACCGACCCACCGCCAGCGGCCACGGTATGGATATCCAGCATCGGCACGCGCAGACGCGCACCCGCCACCTCGCTCTCCTGGCGGCGTTCCAGCTCCCCGGCCAGGTGTGCGACATCGGTGGAGGTCCCGCCCATGTCGAAGGTGATCAGGCGCTCGAACCCCAGGGGCGCGGCGGTCTTCAGCGCGCCAACGATGCCGCCGGCCGGCCCGGACAGGATCGCGTCGCGGCCGCGAAAATGCACCGCGTCCACCAGCCCGCCATGCGACTGCATGAAGCGCAGCGGCACATCCCCCAGTTCGCCGGCCACCTGATCGACATAGCGGCGCAGCACAGGCGACAGGTAGGCATCCACCACCGTGGTCTCGCCACGCGGCACCAGCTTGATCAGCGGGCTGGTCGCGTGGCTGGTCGCTACCTCGGCAAAGCCCATCTCCCGCGCGAGCGCCGCGATGGCCTGCTCATGCGCCGGATAGCGATAGCCGTGGATGCAGACGATCGCCACCGAACGAATGCCCTCATCCAGCGCCGCCTGCAGGCGCGGACGCAGCTCATCAAGATCCACCGGCTGGAGGACCTCCCCGTCCGCGTTCACCCGTTCGCGCACCGGTGCAACCCGCGCATAGATCGGCTGCGGCAGGCGGATGATGCGCGCAAACAGGTCGGGCCGCGCCTGGTGCCCGATCGCCACTGCGTCCTCCAACCCCGCAGTAATCACCAGCAGGGTCGGCTCGCCCTTGCGCTCCAGTAGCGCGTTGGTCGCCACCGTGGTGCCCATGCGCAGCTCGTGGATCACCCCGGCGGGTATCGCGGCGCCGGCGGCCAGCCCGAGGAGGTCGCGGACGCCCTGCACCGCGGCGTCGGCATACGCCTGCGGGTTGTCCGACAGCAGCTTGCGGGTATGCAGGCGGCCTTCCGGGTCGCGTGCGACCAGGTCGGTGAAGGTGCCGCCGCGATCCACCCAGAACTGCCATTGGTTGTCGGTTCGGGCTTGAGTCATGTTTGCCGCTCTGGTCTGATCCCGTGAACTCGGGCGCCGCGCGCCAGTCGCAAGCGCGTCACCTAATAGGAAATGCTCCCGCATGGATCCCGTCACCCAAGCCAGCCTGGGCGCCGTTGTCGGCGGCCTGACCCTCGGATCACGCCTGGGCCGAAAGGCCATCCTGCTGGGCGCTGTAGTGGCCATTATCCCGGACCTGGACGTGCTCATAGCCTACGGGGATGACGTCTCCGATTTCATCCATCACCGCGGCTTCAGCCACTCCCTGCTGCTGCATCTACTGGTCGCGACGGGCATAGCGGGCCTGCTCGCACGCATCCCGGCCACGCGCGATATCGGCTTCGGACGCTGGTGGTGGTTCCTGTTCCTGGTGCTGTCCACGCATGTGCTGCTGGATGCGCTCACCACCTACGGCACCCAGATCCTGTGGCCCTTCGCCGGACCTGTGGGGACAGCCTCGATCTTCGTGATCGACCCGCTCTACACCCTGCCCCTGCTGGTCGCCGCGATCGGCGCGCTGTTCTACCGCTTCGCGCCGCGGCTGCTGGTGGCCGGACTGGTCCTTTCCACCGCCTATGCGGGCTCGGGCCTGGCGCTGAAGGCCTGGATCGACCACCGCATCCAGCCCGCGCTGATCGCGATGGACCTGCAGGACCAGCCGCGCATGGTGCAGCCTACCCCGTTCAACCTGCTGCTGTGGCGCGTCACCGTCGTGGATAATGAACGCTTTCTGGAGGCATGGGTGGGCATCCTCGACCAGCCGATCCGCCCGGACTTCGAGGCCTTCGAGCGCGGCGCGCACCTGCAGCACGAGGCCCTGGCCCTGGAGGATGGCCGGCGCCTGCAATGGTTCGCCGGCGACTTCCTGCGCTTCCACCGGGCCGAGCACACCGACGGCCCCGACCGGCTGGTCGTCACCGACCTGCGCCTCGGCGCACCCGGCTACTTCCCCTTCGGCTTCGAGATCGCCGAGGAACGCGAGGGCGACTGGCAACCCATCACCAGCCGCCAGGTCCGCGAGACGGGCCCGCGTGAAGACGCGATCCGTGCCATCGCCACGCGCATCATTGATCCGGAGGGTGCGCCCTGCCTCATGGACCTGGCCGAACCCGATTACGCCATCACCCGGCCGCCGCCGCGCTGCCGCCTGCAGATGCCGTGATCGGATCCGACGAGCCTGAACCGGGACCCGCGGCCGCCTGCGAACTGTGTGGCCGCACGATGGACGCGCTGACCCGCCACCACCTGATCCCGCGCAAGCAGCACCGGCGCAAGCGCATCCGCCGGCGATTCAGCCGCGCCGAACGCGAAGCCCGCATCCTGTGGATCTGCCGCCCCTGCCATGACCACATCCACAAACACTTCGACGAACAAACCCTTGCGGAACGCCTGAACACGCGCGAGGCACTCCTCGCCGAACCAGTCATCCACGATTTCGTCACCTAGATCGCCCGCCACCCACCCAGCTTCAAACCCCACGGCTAGGCCCCGCGGACACTGGACATCATTTTTCGAGCCCCGATCTCTTTCGCCTGCGCCTGCGGTGGCTGGCCCTGGTCCGTCGCCAGTCTTTACGTGCCTCCGTCCGGCCGCCTGCCGGGTCAGGCTGGCCCCGGTTCGTCCTCTGTGTTTCCGTACTTTCGGTCCGCCACCTGCCATGCGCTGACTCGCCAGCGCGCCGCGAGGTACTTCTTTGCTCGTGCAAAGAAGTACCCAAGAAACACGCCCGACTGCCGCGACCCCGGCCCGCTGTGCGGGCCGGGGTTTCCCTCGCTCCGAGGCTTTTCGCGGGTGGCGCTGAACTCGCTGCGCCTTCGGCTCCGCTCAAACATCCAGCGCCTTGAATCCCGCGAAAAGCCTCTCCACTCGGCGCGACGACAACGGGGGTGAAGGTCCAAACAACGGCTATCCCAGCGTTCTTGCCAGTGGATGATGGCTAGGTCTTCGGACATCTTCGGCACGCTCGGCCTGTGGCCGTTGCGTGCCGCACCCGCGAAGCGGGTGCCGGGGACGTAGGATGCGGATGAGCGCAGCGAATCGCATCAGGGGTTCGCTAGGCGTTGGAGATGGTGCGTTTCGCTGCGCTCAACCGCACCCTACGAGATACCGTCTGTTTTGACCTTCTCCTCCCGTATGGAGCCCCTTGCGGAAGGGTCCTCGGGCCGGGAGAAGACGCTGGATGTCTGAGCGGAGCCGAAGGCGCAGCGAGTTCAGCGCCTGGCAGGCGGCGGACCGAAGGCACGTAAACACTGGAGTACGAACCGGGACAAGGCAACGACAAGACGTCAAAGCCAAACATGCAAAAGGGGCCAACCTGGCCCCTTTGCTTGAATCTGGCGGAGAGGGAGGGATTACGGCGACGTGGTCGCCGCCCTCCGGGCCGCCTCCGCTCTGCTTCGGCGTTCCGGTGTCGCTTCGCGCCACCGGTCGAACCATCATCTTGATCGATCGAGGGTTCGAATCCCGATACGCCAGGGGCTGGAAATGCAAAAGGGGCCAACCTGGCCCCTTTGCTTGAATCTGGCGGAGAGGGAGGGATTCGAACCCTCGATACGGGGTTACCGTATACACACTTTCCAGGCGTGCGCCTTCGACCGCTCGGCCACCTCTCCGTTTTCCGCAACCGCTGGACGGTCACGAAGCGCGGAATCCTAAACCAGGCGCGGCAGCGGCGCAATGGAGGGGACGAAAAACAGCAGCTTGCGGGATCAGGAACCGCCCTTGCCCGGCAGACCGGGAAAAGCGTGCACATTGCCCCCGGCAGTTCCCGCATCGTGAATGCGCGGGGTACCCACTGCCGTGACCTCGTCGATCCGAATCAACGCATGCATCGGCACATGGAAGCGCTCCACACCCTCGAACTCGGTACGCAAGCGCTCCTCCGAGGGATCCACCACCACCTGTGTGCGCTCGCCGAACAGCAGGCCCTCGATGGTGACGAAACCGTAAAGCTCGTCCTGGTAAACGTCACGGGCGTACAGCTCGTACGTTTTTCCGTTGTTCAGAAAATTGATTCGGTACCGCAGATTCTTGTCCATGGGCTCCATCATGGGGGAGCAACCGCAGATTGCAACGGGTTGGCGTTGGTCCGGAGCGCCAGAGTCGGTATGATTCCGGGCGTTATCCGCATGGGTCCCGGCACGCCAACGATGAATTCCTCCCAGGAGCTGCTCGATCATTTGAGCCGCAACAGCTCGCCGTACCAGGATCCGCTCATGCGGGTTCGCTGGGATGCGCTGTCTTCGGAGGACTACTGGATCCCGGAAGAGGCCATCTCGCTGTTCGGCACGCCCGAATATTCCGCGCTGTCGGGCGAGCAGAAGCGGCGCCTCTCGCAGTACGAATTTCTCTATTTCATCAGTGGCGCGCTGTGGCTGGAAGGCCTGTTCATGGAACGCATCTCGCGCATCTCCATGCACTCGACCGGCCGCCTGGACCGGCTGAACTACCGCCTGCACGAGCTGCGTGAAGAGGCCGGTCACAGCCTGATGTTCATCGAGTTCATGCGTCGCAGCGGGCTGGAGCTGCCGGAACGGCGCTTCCCGAAACCAAGGCTCGCCACCCTGGTCGGCCGCTTTGCCCCCTTCGAGTCCTCGATCTTCTGGATCGCAGTGATGATCGGCGAGGAGGTCCCGGATCGGATGAACCGTCTGATCCACCAGCGCCGTGACCAGATCAGCCCCACGGTGCATGACGTCGTCTCCACCCACATGATCGACGAAGCGCGCCACATGGCACATGCCCGCGACACGCTGGAAAGCTACCTGGATACCCTGCCGACCTGGCAGAAGGCGGCCTATCGCCCGCTGATGCGGCGGGTGTTCCGCCAGTTCGTGCACGCCTTCTACTACCCCACGGCGGATATCTACCAGCTCGCGGGCCTGCCCGCGGGCCCACACTACCGCCGTCTGGCGCGCGACAACCCACGCCGGGCCGCCTTCATCGATACCTGTGTCGACCCCGCACTGCAGATCCTCCGCGCCCAGGGCCTGGTCCTGAACTGGCGATAGGGTCACCATCTCGCCCTTCGCCGGTCGTCGGCTAGCACTGCCTGCACGGCCGATTGGGTATCATCGGTTCATGTTCCCGCACCTCCACCTTCGCCCCCCGAGCTCGACCTGGCGCCAGATCGAGCTCGGCGTGTTCATCGTATTGCTGGTGATGATCGGCCTGCGGGTCTGGTTCCAGCCGCCCTCGGCCCTGCAGCAATTGACCTTCCGCGAGGAACTGCAGGTAGTGCTGGTCGAAGCGCCTTTGGGGCGTTCGGAGCTGGCGGCCACTGAGGGCCACGACCAACTGGAACTGGCCCTGCTGCATGGCTTCGCGAAGGAACTGGGCACGCGCATTCGCGTAACCCGCGTGGAGACCGCCGCCGAGGCCCACCGCCGCCTGCGCGAACACCGGGCGGACCTGGCCGCCGGGCTGCTGGTGGACCCCGATGAACCGACGATCGAACGCGGTCCGGAGATCCTCGCCATCCAGCAGGTTCTCGCCTTCTGGCGCGGCAACGAATCCACCGCTGCACTGCCCGCCCTCGCCAGCCTGCCCGCCGGAACCCGACTGGGACTCACCGCACAGTCGCCGCTGCCGGAACGCCTGCGGGCCCATCTGGCCCACGCCGACGCGGCGAGGCAACAGGTATCGGTCCGGGCAGGGGATCCGGAGTCCGAGACCCCGAATCCGGGCCTGTTCGAGACCCTCGGGTACGAGCCGCGAGACCCGCCGGTCGAGCTGGTACCCATCGGGACCGCCGAAGCGCAACGCCAGGCATTGGCCGCGGGCCAAATCGACTATGCCCTGATGAGCTCCCTGGAGTTCGGCCGGCTGCAACGCTTGCATCCCGACCTGCGTACCGCCTATGAATTCGAGCGCGGGGTGGCCGTCACCTGGCTGTTCCCGGCCGGCTTCGACCGCAGCCTGATCGACGCGGCGGAGGCCTACATTGACCGCCTGCGAGGGAACCGTGACCTGGAACTGATGATCGACCGCTACCTGGGCCATCTGGAGACCCACGACCTGGTGGACGCCCTGACCTTCGCCCGGCGCGTGGATAACCAGCTGGATCGCTTTCGCGACCTGTTCGAACGCGCCGGCGCCGAATACGGCCTGGACTGGCGCTTCATCGCCGCCGTGGCCTACCAGGAGTCACACTGGAACGCGGAGGCCATCTCCCCCACCGGGGTGCGCGGGCTGATGATGCTGACCCAGAACACCGCGTCCGGCCTCGGCGTCGAGGACCGCACCGACCCGGCATCCAGCGTCGACGGCGGCACCCGCTATCTGCTGGACCTGCGTGAGCGTCTACCGGAACGCATCCCGGAACCGGATCGCACCTGGATGACGCTGGCGGCCTACAACGTCGGGCTGGGACACCTGCATGACGCCCGGCGCCTGGCCGATGCCAACGGCGACGATCCGAATCGCTGGCTGGACGTAATGCAGTGGCTGCCACGCCTGGCGGAACGCGAATGGCACGAGCAAACCCGCTATGGCTACGCCCGCGGCTGGGAGCCCGTGCTCTACGTGCAGAACATTCGCAGCTATTACGACAAGTTGATCCAGCGCTTCCCCGCAAGCAGCGACCATATCCCCAACGCACCGAAAGTCTACCGTCGCGTCCCGCTATCGCTCTGAAGCGTGGCGGGCGCGGTCAGCGCACGCCCTCGTCTTCCCTGGGCGACGCTGATGAGTCGCGTTGATCCCCCAAGTTTTTCGAGACAAGGCGCGCTGTGCGGGCCTTGGCGTCCTGCGATCCGCTGCCCATCCATCAGACCCAAGGCAGGATCGGGAACATGGGACACCCAAACGCACGTGTACATTGATCAGTGTTTCCCTAGAATCCGTACCCCCACACCCTTACCCCCGGACCCAGGCCCATGACCGCTACCACCCGCGCCTCCCTGCGCGCCGCCATCGGACCGGGCCTGCTGATGGCCGGAGCGGCGGTGGGCGTCTCGCATCTGGTCCAGGCCACCCGGGGCGGGGCCGAATACGGTCTACTGCTGATCCCGATCGTGCTGCTGGCCTGCCTGTTCAAGTACCCCTTCCTGGAATTCGGCCCGCGCTACGCCGCGGCCACCGGACATAACCTGCTCACCGGCTACCACCGCCTTGGCAACTGGGCCCTAGGACTCTACATCGCCGTCACCCTGGGGACGCTGTTCATCATCCAGGCCGTGGTCACCCTGACCACTGCGGGGCTGTTCGCACTGGTGTTCGGGCTGGACCTGTCGATGGTCGCGCTGTCCGCGCTGATCCTGGCGGCCTGCATCGGGTTCCTGATGGTCGAGGCCTACAAGGGCCTGGACCTGGGCATGAAGATCATCATGGCGGCGCTGAGCGTTTCGACGGTGGTCGCGGTCGCCCTGGCCTTCCAGGAGGCCCCGGACTGGCAGACCCTCTCCGGCGCACCGGAATGGTCGAGCCTGTGGACCCTCGCCGGCTTCGCCTTCGTGCTGGCCCTGCTCGGCTGGATGCCGATCCCGCTGGATGTCGCCGCCTGGCACTCGGTCTGGACCCAGGAACGCGCCCGCATGACCGGGCACCATCCCAGCGTGCGCGAGGCCGTGTTCGACTTCCGCCTCGGCTTCATCGGCGCCACCCTGCTGGCGCTTGCATTCATGTTGCTGGGGGCATTGCTGATGTACGGCACCGGCATCGGCTTCGCCCCGGGGGCGGCCGCGTTCTCGGCGCAGCTGGTGGATCTCTATGCCCAGAGCCTGGGCGAGTGGAGCCGCTCGCTGATCGCCATCGCGGCACTCACCACCATGTTCTCCACCACCCTGGCGGTCACCGACGCCTATCCGCGGGTCATCATGGCGATCATCCGCACCCTGCGAGAGAACGGCCACCAGGCGCAGGACATGGAACCCGCCCCCCGGGGCGAGCGCGGGCTGGACTGGTGGGGCTATCGCATCGCCCTGCTGATCGTCGCGGCCGGCGCGCTGGCCCTGATCTGGCTGGCCGGCGAGCAGTTCACGCGCTTCGTCGACATCGCCACCACCCTGTCGTTCCTGTCCGCTCCGATCCTCGCCTGGCTCACCTTCCGCGCGGTGATGTCACCGGACGTGCCGGCCGCCGCGAAACCGGGTCCCGGCCTGCGTGGCCTGGCCTGGGCCGGCCTCGTCTTCCTCGGCGGGTTCTCGCTGGCCTGGCTGGTCTGGCGCTTCGGGCTCTGAAGCGCCGCAAGCCGTCAGGAAGCCGCTTCGCTGGCGCGCACACAGAATCGCGCCAGGATGGCCACGTCGTGCCGCGCCTGTCCGGCCTCGAGCGCCGCATCCACGGCCTCGCGCACCGGCGTGAGCCCCTCCGTCGCCAGCCCGAGATCGCGGCTAAGGTCGGCGATAATCCCCAGATCCTTGTGGTACAGGCCGACTTGGAACCCGGGCTCGAAGTCGCCGTCCAGCAGGCGCTGCCCGTGCACCTCGAGGATGCGCGAAGAGGCAAACCCGCCCATCAGCGCCTCGCGCACCCGCGCCGGGTCGACACCGGACTGCTCCGCCAGGGCAAAGGCCTCGCCCACCGCGACCAGGGTCTCGCCCACCACCAGCTGGTTGCAGGCCTTGGCGATCTGTCCCGCGCCGCTGTCGCCCACGTGGGTCAGGGTGGAGCCCACCACCTCGAAGATCGGCCGCAGCCTCTCGACAACATCGACCGGCCCGCCCACCATCAGGCTCAGCGTCCCGGCCCGCGCGCCCGGCTCCCCGCCCGAAACCGGGGCATCCACGAAGGTCACCTCGCGTTCGGCGGCCGCGCGGGCGATGGCGCGGGTACGCATCGGGTCGATGGTGCTGTGATCGATCACGACCAGTCCGGGACGGGCATGCTCCAGGACCCCGTCCGGCCCCAGCATCAGCGCCTCGACATCCGGCGTATCGGAGACATTCAGCACCAGCACCCGCACGCCGCGAACCAGCTCCGGGAGGCTCGTGCATGGCTGCGCCCCATCCTGCGCGAGTGCTTCCGCCGTCTCCGGCCGGCGCGCCCAGACCTGGACGTCAGCCCCGGCGGCGAGGAGGTTGCGATTCATGGGCGCCCCCATGATGCCGAGGCCAATGGCCCCGATCGGCTGGAGTTCGCGCGGGATCTGGGATGCGGACATACGGCACTCCGAAAACGGTACCCACGCACTGTAACAACCCCGCTGGAAAAGCGGCACATGGAGGGTGAACCGGATCATGCAACGCGAACACCTGCACGGCTCCCTGCTCGCCTTCACCGGCGTGATGGCACTCAGCTTCGACGGACTGCTGGTGCGCCTGGCCGACACCCAGGGCATGGATATCGTCTTCTGGCGCGGGTTGCTGATGGCCCTCGCCCTGACCCTGCTGCTGCGTATCCTCGACGGGCGCTGGGCCTGGACCCACCTGCGACTGGGCGGGCGCGATGCCGGCTGGGTCGCGGCCGGGTTCGCGGCGACCACCATCCTGTTCGTGCTCGGCATCCTGCACACCACGGTCGCCAACGTGGTGGTCATCCTGGCGGCCTCGCCGCTGTTCGCGGCCGTGTTCTCCGGACTGCTGCTGCGCGAATGGGTGCCGCTGCGGACCTGGATCGCCATGCTGATCTGTATCGGCGGGATCGTCGGGGTGTTGGCCGGCTCGCTGGAGGCCGGGGGCTGGCTGGGCGACGCCCTGGCGCTGCTGGCGGCCTTGGTGGTCGGCATCAACCTGACCCTGCTGCGCCGCTCGCCCCGAGTGGACCGGCTGGCCGTGATCGCGGCGGGCGGGATGCTGGCCGCGCTGATCGCATGGCCGCTGGCGACGCCACTCGCGGTCGGGCTCGACAGCCTCGCGGTCCTGGCGATCATGGGCCTCCTCCAGCTCCCCCTGGCGCTGACCCTGATCGCCCTGTCGACCCGCTTTCTGCCGGCCGGCGAGGTGGCCCTGTTCCTGGTGCTGGAGGCGGTGTTCGGCACCCTCTGGGTCTGGCTGTTCCTGGCCGAGGCCCCCGGCACCCTCACGCTACTGGCCGGCGGCTTGGTCCTGCTCACCCTGGCCGTGCATGCAACCTGGGGCATGCACCAAAAAAGCTCACCCTAATATTCTAATTTTCGACTTTATATCAAATGCTTATCTTGTATTTGATCGGAATAATCGCCAACGGTTCCCGTCTTACCCATAACCGGACACCAGAGGCATGGACGCCGCCTGGATCCGGTCTCTGATTGCAACGCGGCATACGCCCCGGGCGTATCGAAAACAAAACACGGGAACAAACGCAGGAGCCCGATCATGAACAAACGCTTCATCCTTCCGCTGGCCATGGCCGCCGCCGTATTCGCCCTGCCGGGTACCGCCCTCGCGGATAGCTACTATTCCGAGCAGAAAGTCGTCTATCACGTGAACCACGACAACGAACAGCGGCAGATCGGCGCGATGCGGAACATCCAGAACCACATCAACGCCGTGGGCGCCGACCGCATGAGCATCAAGGTCGTGATGCACGGCAACGGGCTCAGCCTGCTGCAGCACGCCAAATCGAACGAGGACCTGAAGGCCTTCGTCGATCAGCTGAAGATGCAGGACGTGGACTTCCAGGTGTGCAACAACACCGTCGTTGGGCGGAACATCGACATTGCTAACGACCTCTACGACGCCTCCGAGGACGACATCATCCCGAGCGGCGTGGCCCACCTGTCGCACCTGCAGCAGCAGGGCTACACCTACGTGCGTCCGTAATACCCCTGCAGCAAGCACCCGGCGACCGCCATCTCCCGGTCGTCGCTTCGGGCCCGGGTCTTCCCGGGCCCTTTTCTTTGTGCAACTAGACTCCACTCGTAAACCCGCCCCACACGGCACATGACCCTTTTTGTGGCGCTGCAGACGGGAATAGGCGCGTGCGCAGGGCGTCTTATTCATACCTGTTGACCGCCTTCCCTGCGAAGCCCCCGGTCACAGCGCGCCAACCCCGGCGCAAGGCCCCGTGGCGTACCGCAACCCGCCCGGGTTCGTTGTTGTTTCAGAAGGAACCTGTGCAATGAACGCAATGAAACTGCTCTTTCCCGCCCTGCTCGCCATGGTGCTCGGCATCCCCGGCCTGGCGGCCGCGAGCGACTTCGACTATGGCACGCACAAAGTGATCTACCACGTGAACTACGATGACGAGCGGCGCTACATGGCCGCGATGGGCAACATCCAGAACCATATCAACGCCGTGGGCGCCGACAACATGGAGATCAAGGTGGTGATGCACGGGGACGGCCTCGGGCTGCTGCAAACCGCCAACACCAACGAAAACCTGCGCGGCCGCATCGAGAACCTGAAGATGCAGAACGTGGAGTTCCAGGTCTGTGCGAACACCCTGCGCGGACGCAATATCGCCCTCGAAGAACTCTTCGACGCCTCCGAGGATGACGTAATCCCGAGCGGCGTGGCCCACATCTCCTGGCTGCAGCACCAGGGCTTTACCTACAGCCGGCCCTAACAGATTCCGAAAATGTGCCGAAAGATCGGCCCGGATCGCGAGATCCGGGCCTTTTTCATGGCATCACAGGGGGACATTGGGGGTGCCGCCGCGAATCGGTATGGTATGCATTCTCCATCCGCCACGAGTCCCGCCGTGTCCGCCATCTCCATTCAGCAGCTGTACAAGGCGTACGACGGCGTTGCGGTCGTGGACGGCGTGGACCTCGAAATCGCCCCCGGCGAATTCTTCGGCCTGCTGGGGCCCAACGGGGCCGGCAAGACCACCACCCTGCGCATGCTGCTGGGGATGACGCCGATCGATGGCGGGCAGGTCGAGGTCCTCGGCCTGCCGATGCCCGAGGGCGAGCGCGCGGTCCGCGAACGCCTGGGCATCGTGCCGCAGTTCGACACCCTCGACCCCGACTTCACGGTGATCGAGAACATGCGCACCTACGCCGCCTACTTCGGCCTGTCCGGGCCGGAGGTGGAGTCGCGCATCGACCGGCTGCTGGCGCAGGTCAACCTGAACGACAAGCGCGGCGCGCGCATCAATGCCCTGTCCGGCGGAATGAAGCGGCGCCTGACCCTGGCCCGTGCGCTGATCAACGAACCCGAGGTGGTAGTGCTGGACGAGCCCACCACCGGTCTCGACCCGCAGGCCCGGCATCATCTGTGGCGCCAGCTTCGGGCGCTGCGCGCCTCGGGCGTCACCCTCGTGCTGACCACTCACTACATGGAAGAAGCCGAGGAACTGTGCGACCGCATCGCGATCATCGACCACGGCCGCATCATCGCCTGTGAGGCCCCGAGCCGTCTGATCGCCGAGCATATCGAGCCCTGGGTCCTGACGGTCGGCGGCACGGACGCCGGGGAGGTCCTGCAGCGCGAGCTGGGCCCGAAGGACCGGGCCCACCAGGTCGCCGACACCTGGCTGGTCTATACCGCGGAGCCGGACCGGCTGCGCGAGCGCCTCCGCGCGCTCGGCCACGAGCCCACCCTGCGCGAGGCGGACCTGGAAGACGTCTTCCTCAAGCTCACCGGCCACGAGCTGAGGGACTGAGCCCATGTCCGGCGGCCACCCCATCCTGCCCCGCCCCAGCCTGCGCTTCGTCGCCGTCTGGCGGCGCAACCTGCTGGTCTGGCGCAAGCTGATCGTGCCGTCGATGCTGGGCAATTTCGGCGAGCCGATCCTGTATCTGCTGGCCTTTGGCTACGGCTTCGGCAGCCTGGTGGGCGATCTCGACGGCATGCGCTACATGGTCTTCATTGCCTCCGGCATCATCTGCTCGTCCGCGATGTTCACCGCGAGCTTCGAGGGCATGTATTCCGCCTACACCCGCATGGCGGAACAGAACACCTGGCTGGGCATGCTTGCCACCCCGCTCACGCTGGACGACATCGTCTTCGCCGAGGCCGTCTGGGCCGCGACCAAGGGCCTGATCAGCGCCATTACCATCCTGATCGTCGCCAGCGTGCTGGGGCTGGTCGCCGATGCCCGCGCCCTGCTCGCGCTGCCGGTGATCTTCCTCGCCGCGTTCACCTTCGGCGCGCTGGCCCTGGTGATTACCGCCCTGGCGCGCAGCTACGACTTCTTCCTCTACTACTTCACCCTGGCCGTCACGCCGATGTTGCTGCTGTCCGGGGTGTTCTTTCCGCTGACCGAACTGCCCGGCTGGGTGCAGGGCCTGGCCCTGGCACTACCACTGGCGCATGTACTGGAGATCGTGCGTCCGCTGATGACCGGCACCTGGCCCGCGGCCTGGCTGCCGCACCTGGCCGTGATCACCGCCTACGGCGGGAGCGCCATCATCCTGGCCACCTACCTGATCCGCCGGCGCCTGCTGCGCTGAACGCCGCGAGTCCCCAGTCCCGCTCCGGCACGGCACCCGGTTGTGCCAGAATGTCGGGCTTCCCAGCCAGCCCGAGCCCACGATGACCGAGTCTCCCTCCGGCGAACCGATTGCCCCCTTCGACCCGACGGCCGACCACCGCGAATACCTGGCCACGGCCGCCGGCGGACTCGCCCCGCTGGTCGCGCGCGAGCTGGAGGGTTTCGGGGCCCTGGACCTGCGCGAAGACCGCGCCGGCATCCACTTTCACGCGGATCTCGCCACGCTGTACCGCTGCCTGCTCGGCAGCCGCGTGGCCAGCCGCATCCTGCTGCCGCTGGTACGCTTCGACGAACCCGACGGCGATGCCTGCTACGTCGCCAGCCGGGCCCTGGACTGGCCCGCCCTGTTCGGACTCGACACCACCTTTGCGGTGGACGTAACCGGCAAGAGTTCGCACATCGGGCATACCCATTTCGCCGGGGTGCGCGTGAAGGATGGCATCGCCGACGCCTTCCGCGACGCCACCGGCGAACGCCCCGACGTGGACGCCGCCGATCCGGACGTGCGCGTGCTGCTGCAACTGCAGGGCCGACAGGCCCAGATCAGCCTGGACCTCGGCAACGGGGGCCTGCACCGTCGCGGCTATCGCGGCAGCGGCGGCGAGGCCCCGCTGCGGGAGAACCTCGCCGCCGCGCTGCTGATGCGTGCCGGCTGGCCGGAACACCTGGAGACCCATCCCGACGCGCAGTTCCTCGACCCCTTCTGCGGCAGCGGCACCCTCGTGATCGAGGCCGCCCTGATGGCCACCCATACCGCCCCCGGCCTGCTGCGCGAGGATTTCCGCCCCCACGGCTGGTCCGGCCACGACGCCGGACTCTGGGACCGCTGCGTGGCCAAGGCGCGTGACGCGGTGCGCCCCTGGCAGGGCCCGCCGCTGCTGGGCAGCGACCGCGACCGGGGGGCGGTGGCCGCCGCCCGCAAGGCGGCCCAGGCCGCCGGCGTGCGCGACTGCACGCGCTTCGAACAGGCCGATGCCCTGGCCCTGGAGCCCCCGGCCGACCACGGCATGCTGGTCAGCAACCCGCCCTACGGCGAGCGCATCGGCAACACCCCGGAACTGATCAAGCTCTACAGCCTGCTGGGCGAGCGCCTGCGCAGCGCCTTCGGCGGCTGGCATGTCGCCCTGCTGGTGGCGGACACCACCGACTCGCAACGCCTGGGCCTGCGCGCCAGCCACAAGCACCGCTTCTACAACGGCACCCTTGCCTGCCACCTGCTGCAGTTCGAGATCCATCGGCGCGACGAGCCGGCCGCGGCCCCGGCGCCAGATTTCGCCAACCGCCTGCAGAAGAACCTGCGTCACCTGGCTCGCTGGGCGCGGCGCCAGGAGATCACCTGCTATCGCATCTACGACACGGATCTGGCCGAATACCCCCTGCAGATCGACCGCTACGAGGCCGAGGACGGCACGGTTCACCTGCATGTGCAGGAGTTTGCCGCGCCCGCCAGCGTCGATCCCGCACGCGCCGAGGCGCGTCTGCGCGGCGCACTGGCCGCGATGCTGGAGGTTACCGGCGTCGAGCCCGCCCACCTGCATTACAAGCAGCGCCGGGCACAGAAGGGACGCTCGCAGTACCAGCGCGCGGAGACCGCCCAGCCCGCTCCGTTTCCGGTGCACGAGCACGGCTGCCGCCTGTGGGTCGACCTGGATGCCTACCTCGACAGCGGGCTGTTCCTGGACCACCGGCCGATGCGACTGCGCCTGCAACAGGAATGCCGCGGCCTGCGCCTGCTGAACCTGTTCTGCTACACCGCCGCGGTCAGCGTGCATGCCGCGGTGGGCGGCGCACGCCAGACCGTATCAGTCGATCTGTCCAACACCTACCTGGAGTGGGCCGAGGACAACTTCCGCGCCAACGGCCTGGAGGCCGAGATCCGCGATGGCCGCAGCCGTCGCCAGCCCGGCACCCACGCCCTCCTGCGCGAGGACGTGATCCACTGGCTGGAAGGGGCCAGCGACACGCCTGGCATGGTGTTCGAGCGGATCTTCCTGGACCCGCCCACCTTCTCCAACTCCAAGCGCACCGAGGACGACTTCGAGGTGCAGCGCGACCATGCCCACCTGATCCTCCTGGCCGCGCGCCTACTCACCCCGGATGGGGTGCTCTACTTCTCCACCAACCGCCGCCGCTTCGAACTGGACCACGAGGCCCTGACCGGACTCGAGGCCCGCGACATCACCCGCGAGACGCTGGACGAAGACTACCGCCGCCCGCCCCCGCCCCATCGCTGCTGGGCCATCACGCACGAAGGCCGCGAATAAAGAGGCGGGGCGCCGAGGGCAACGTCGCCCAGCCCTGCACAGGGCACACACACAAAAACGCCCCGGGAAAACCCGGGGCGTTTTGTCTTCACCGTGTCACGATCAATTCGGTGGGTAGAAGGTTTCCAGGTAGTCCAGGATCTCTTCCTCCACTTCGGGGGAAAACTCCCAGAGCCCCTGCGTGTCCTGCATCCAGCGGATCTGTTCCAGCCAGATCTTGCGGGTGTATCCACGACTCGTGAACAACCGGGCCGAGTGACAAACCGTGCAGTTGTTCTTGACGGTATCGAACCCCGGCGCCTTGATCAGTCCGGTTTCCGAATCGGTCTCGTATTCCTCGGCGGCCTCGACGTGGTCGCCCGCAGTCGCGGGCACCACCCAGAGGAGGCCGAGGATGGCCGGCAGCAGCAGGACCCTCTTCGACTTCATTTCAGCTCCTCAGGCTTCTACGTGGACATCGATGTGGTGGGCCTTGTTGTTGCCGTAACCCCGCGGGTTCCAGCCAGGAAGCACCATCGGCTGGCGCTCGCCCTTGCTGTTCGTCGCCACCGCCCAGACCTGGTAGAAACCGGTGGTCGGGAACTCGATGTCGGCCTCCCACAGCTGCCAGGCAAACTTGTTGACCGGCCGCTTGAGATCGGCCTCCTGCCACGTCTGCCCATGGTCGATGGACACATGCAATTCCTCGACATCACCCCAGCCGTCCCAGGCCTTGCCCTGGACCTTCAGGCCGTCGCCCTGAGAAACACGAACGCCGGTCTCCGGAGAGGTGATGAGGGATTTCACCGGCATCTCCTCGAGGATCACCATGTCTTCTTCCGGGACCTCGGCTCCGGCCTCGACCGGGTAGGCAGGCACGCGGTAGCTCTGCCCCGTCATCTTGGCCCCATCGTGCTCGCGGTCGCGAATCAGGATGCCCTGCAGCCACTTGCCGCTCGCGGAGCCCGGGAATCCCGGCGTGATCAGGCGCAGCGGATAGCCGTGCTGCTCGGGGATGTCCTCGCCGTTCATCGCCCAGACGATCAGGGTCTCGTCTTCCACCGCCTTGCGCATGGGGCAGCCACGGGAGATTGCATCGAGGTCGTCGCGGCCGCTCAGGTGGGCATCACCCGCCTGGTAACCGATGTAGACGGCCTTGTCCTCGTCGTAGCCGACATCTTCCAGCACGTCACGCAGGCGCACGCCCGTCCAGGTCGGGCAGCCGATGGCACCCAGATCCCACTGGTTCCCGCGCGGGGACGGTTCGAAGGCGGCACGGCCGTTGCCACCGCACTCGATCCAGATCTGCATTTCGACGTTTTCGAACTTGTTCTTCAGCTCGTCGATCGAGTAGGTCACCTCGCGATTGGCCGCCTCGCCGCTCACGGTCAGGGTCCACTCCGAGGGATCAATGCCGTCCTTCGCCGGCGGGACGCCGTTGTTGCGAATAAACATGTTGGGGAACGGGGTGACTTCGTCGTGCAGCAGGTGCGGCGGCAGCTCGCCGTTGATCGGGCGATCGTTCAAGTAGATGAAGCCATCCACCTTGCCCTCGACGCTGAATCCATCGATACCGGCGGCCACGGCGCTGGACAGGGTGCTGCGGTTGAACATGGTCTGCATGGCGGTTTCCGCGCCCAGACCCATCACGGCCAGGGCGGCACCGCCCTTGCCCAGGCGACCCAGGAAACCGCGACGGGCGGCGCCCGTCTCGGTCAGCTGTTCGGTCTCCCGGGTTTCTTCTTCGGACTTGCGGTCCATCTCGGAACCATCGTTCTTGTGGTCAGTCATTTGCCTGCCTCCGGCTTGTTCTCGGAACAAAATCTCATGTACTGCCCCTCTCTCCCTGGGACAGCCACTTGGAGTTGTAGCAAACGCCTTCAAAGCCTGCAATAAAAAATGGGGATTTTTTACAAGATCCAGAAACTTCTACATAACGCCTGTATTCGATCATCGATATGCGGTGTAGAATAGGGCCCCATTGGATCTCGCAACTTGCTGATCACAAGCTTTTATTAACCTTTTTTAATATAAACGGAAGCTACACAATGAAGATCACTTTTTGTCATTCCGCATATTCCGGTTTTATTATATTTACAGTGGCGCTGATCGGCTCGTTGCTCGCAGGCGGCATTGCCAGTGCGGAGCCCGCGGCATCCATCGAGATCCACGAAATCGAAGCCGGCGAAGGGCCCGGGATCGTGCGGCATGACACGGCCATCCTGCATTACACCGGGACGCTGGAAGAAGACGGGAGCGTGTTCGATTCCAGCCGCGAGTCCGGCGCGCCATTTGCGCTCACGCTGGGCGCGGGTCAGGTGATCCCGGGCTTCGAACAGGGCGTGATGGGCATGCGCGAAGGCGGCAAGCGCGAGATCGTCATCCCGCCGGAACTCGGCTATGGCGAACGCGGGGCCGGCAACATCATCCCGTCCAACGCGACCCTGCGCTTCGAGGTCGAGATCCTCGACGTCGAACGCGCACCGTTTAGCGGGCTGGACAACGAAGGCCTGGCCGAGAAGATCCGCGAGGGCGCAACCATCGTCGACATCCGCCGCCCGGACGAATGGGCGGAGACCGGCGTGATCGAGGGCAGCTACCGCATTACCGCCTTCGACGAGAATGGCGAGCTCAACCCGACCTTTGGCGAGCAGTTCACCAACCTGGTCAAGCCGGACGAGGAAGTCGTGCTGATCTGCCGCGTGGGCAACCGCACCGGCGCCCTCGCCCGCGCTTTGGCCGACGGCCTTGGCTACGAGAACGTCTACAACGTGACCGACGGGATCATGGAATGGCTGGACGACGATCGCCTGGTACAGCACGACTGCCCCAAGACCGCCGAAACGGCCCAGTGCTGATCTCAGAGTGAGTGCGTCGGGGGTGCCGGCTCCGGATCCGGATCGGCATCCCCGTCATCGAAATCGAGACGCTGGTTCGTGCCCGGACCAGCGTCTTCTTTCGCGTCCGGTGGCGACAGGCTAAGGCCCGCGTCGGAGGCCACATCCGCCAGGTCGCGGATCTGATCGAGCGGCGGCAGCTCTTCGAGGCGCTGCAGACCCAGGTCGTCGAGGAAGCTACGGGTGGTCGCGTACAGCGCGGGGCGGCCCGGCACCTCCTTGTGCCCTACCACCCGTACCCACTCGCGTTCCTGCAGCGTGCGCATGATCCCGGTACTGACCGCTACCCCGCGCACAGCCTCGATCTCGGCGCGGGTGACCGGCTGGCGATAGGCGATGATCGCCAGCGTCTCCAGCAGGGCCCGTGACAGCCGCGCCGGGCGCTCGGGCTGGGCGGCCTGCACGGTCGCGGAGAAGCGCGAACGCACGCGGAACCTATACCCGCCAGCGGAGCGCACCAGCTCGATCGCGCGATCGTTATAGCGTTCCTGCAGACGACCAAGCGCCCGTTCCAGCAAGGCCTGATCGATCTCGCCGAGGTCCTCGCAGGCAGCCTTCAGGTCGCGCGACCCCACCGGTTCCGCGGCCGCAAACAGCACGGCCTCCACCGCCAGCTCGACGGCCCGCAACTGCTCGTCATCAACGGCGGCGGCAGACACCTGCACGTCCGATACAGTGGTTTCGCTCACGCCGGCTCTCCCCCTTCGTCTCCCACGGGCGCCCCACGCCGGCGCAACCGGATAGGGCTGTAGGGTTCGCTCTGGCCCCACTCGATCAGGCCCGCCTTGGTCAGCTCCAGCACCGCCAGGAACGACACCACGACGCCCTGGCGCCCCTCGGTAGCCAGAAGCAGAGCCACGAAATCGGTGAAGCGTTCGGGATGCAGGCTGTCGAGGATGTTCGACATGCGTTCGCGCACCGACAGCTGCTCGGTGGAGACATGATGGTGCGCCATCAGACTGGCGCGGTGCATCACCGCCGCCAGCGCCTCCATGAGCTCGTCCAGCGTCGGCCCGGGCGGCGGCGGGCCCTCGAGCGCCTCGACGCTGGCGCCGGCGGCGAACACATCGCGATCCATGCGCGGGAGGGCATCCACTCGTTCGGCGGCGATCTTGAATTGTTCGTATTCCTGCAGCTGCCGGATCAGCGCCATGCGCGGGTCCGCATCCTCGTCTGCCTCGGCCTCCTTCGGCCGCGGCAGGAGCATGCGCGACTTGATCTCGGCCAGCAGGGCGGCCATCACCAGATACTCCCCCGCCAACTCCAGGCGCAGGGCCTGCATTACCTCGATATAGCCCATGTACTGCCGAGTGATCTCGGCGATGGGGATCGACAGGATGTCGAGGTTCTGGCGACGGATCAGGTACAGCAACAGATCCAGCGGCCCCTCGAAGGAGTCGAGAAAGACCTCCAGGGCGTCGGGCGGGATATAGAGATCGGCCGGCAGTTCCGCCACCGGCTCGCCATGCACACGATAAAGCACCTCCCCGTGCGCGCCGGTCTCGACGGTCGCGGGGCGCTCGAGGTCGTCGCTCGAGTCAGCGTACGGGTCCATGCCTCAGACTCTGGCTCATCGCAGGTAGTCCAGGCCCATGGCCCGGCGCACCTCTTCCAGGGTCTCGCGGGCCTCTTCGCGGGCGGCCTCGGAGCCCTCGACGATGATGGAGCGCACCAGCGCCGGATCCTCGGCGTATTCCTTCGCGCGTTGCTGGATGGGTTCCAGCTCGGCCTGCACCGCCTCGATCAGCGGGCGCTTGCAGTCGAGGCAGCCGATGCCCGCCGTGGTGCAGCCGGCGTGCAGCTCCTCGCGCTGGCTCGCGTCGGTGTAGACCTTGTGCAGATCCCATACCGGGCACTTTTCCGGATCCCCCGGATCGGTGCGCCGCACCCGCGCGGGGTCCGTCGGCATGGTACGGATCAGGCTCTCCACCTCGGCCGGCTCGGTGCGCAGGCTGATGGTGTTGCCGTAGCTCTTGGACATCTTGCGTCCGTCCAGGCCCGGCATCTTCGAGGCCGGGGTCAGGCGCGGCTGCGGCTCCGGCAGGATGATCTTGCCGCCACCCTCGAGGTAGCCGAACAGGCGCTCGCGATCCCCCAACGAGATGTTCTGCTGCGAATCGAGCATGGCCCGGGCAACCTCCAGGGACTCTTCTTCGCCCTGCTCCTGGAACCGCTTGCGCAGGTCGCGGTAGCGCTTGGCGGCCTTCTTGCCCATCTTGTCGGCGGCCGCCTCGGCCTTCTCGGCAAAGCCGGGCTCGCGGCCGTAGAGGTGATTGAAGCGCCGTGCGATCTCGCGCGTGACCTCCAGGTGCGATACCTGGTCCTCGCCCACCGGGACCATGCCGGCGCGGTAGGCCAGCACGTCGGCGCTCTGCAGCACCGGATAGCCGAGGAATCCGTAGGTCGCCAGGTCCTTCTCGCGCAGCTGCTCCTGCTGATCCTTGTAGGTCGGCACCCGCTCCAGCCAGCCGAGCGGGGTAATCATCGACAACAACAGATGCAACTCGGCGTGCTCCGGCACGCGCGACTGCACGAACAGCGTAGCGGAACCCGGGCTCACTCCGGCCGCCAGCCAGTCGATGACCATCTCGGTCACGTGCTGCTGCAGGTCACCCGGATCCTCGTAATGGGTGGTCAGCGCATGCCAGTCGGCGACGAAGAAGAAGCACTCGTAGTTGTGCTGCAACTCGATCCAGTTCTTCAGCACACCGTGGTAGTGGCCCAGATGCAGGCGCCCGGTGGGGCGCATGCCGGAGATCACGCGCTGGTTGGTACCCTGGTTACTGCTCACGGAATCTATCCCTTCCTCTCAGAATAAAACGGGCGCGTCCACGCCCGGTCAGTCGTCTCAGAACATGCCGCCGGACAAGGCGAACAGCATGGCCAGCAGCATCGCCGTGCGATCCACATCGTTGATGCGCACGCGGCCGTCCGCCATTGCCAGCGTGCCGTGCCAGTAGCCGGCCTCGGCATCGCGACGAACCCAGCCATCCGCAGCCAGGGCATGCAACTGCGCGTCCAGATCGATATCGGGATACGCGGCGTCGAATTCGGCTACCCATTCCAGCCCGAGTCGCAGATCGCTGTCCAGCCGCAGGGTCTCCAGCGGGCGGGTCGTCAGACTTTGCTGCGTACCATGCAGGCCGAGCTCGGCGTCCAGCGCGACCTGCCGGGGCGGCTCGTCGTTCAGCGACGCCCGCAACTGGATCGCCGGCTGGTGCTCAATCATGCCGCCCAGGGCATCGATCATGGCCGAGCCGATCAGGGCATTGCGCTGCTCGCCCTCGATGCCACGCGCGTCGACCGCTTCCAGCTCGGCCAGAAACTGCAGCATGCTGGGACGGTCCCAGCGCAGGATCCCCGCCTGCAGGTCCAGGGCCGTCAGCGTCAGGGCATCCCCCGCGCCGTCATCCACCCGGGCGTGATCGACCTGCAGCCGCAGGCGCGAATCCATGCGGTCGTTGTTCGTATGCTGGAAGGCGTCGAGGCGGGGGCGCTCCAGGTGAAGGCGGGTCGCCTCGCCCTCACGCAATTCGATCACGGCCGCCGCCAGGCCGCCTTCGTAGTCCGGCAGCCGCCCGAAGACCCCGTCGGCATCGGCCTCGAAAACCGTGGCATAACGCGCCTCGCGCGCCTCCCACGAGAAGCTGTCATCGGACAATCTCGTTTCCGGCAGGTCCAGGCTCACCAGGATCTGCTCGGACGACCAGGCGAAGCGCCCCTGGCCCGCCGCAAGATCCAGCCACAGCGGACCGCCCACCGTAGCGGCGTGTTCGGCCACCTCGGGCACGCTCATCAGGTCCATGCGCAGATCGTCGAACGCAATGCGGGTGGTCACGCCACCGCCGATCCCCGAGCGCGAATGCACCTGCAGATCCAGCGAGCGCAACAGGTGGGCGAGCAGCGAGTCGTCCGCGGCGGCCAGGGTATCCAGATCCACGAAGGAATCGCCGCGCGCCCCCAGCAGGCCATGGCGCACAGCGTGTACCAGGGGGATCTCGAAGCGCCCGTCGGCATCCTCCAGGATCAGCCGACTGCGACCGCTGGCGGCCAGGTAGCCGCGCTCGTATTCGAGCATCTCGTGACGCAGATACACCTCGCCAAGCTGAGCCTCGTGTGTCTCGGCGACGGTACCCTCGACCTGTGTGCCGACCACCACCGGCCAGATGGCCGCCACTGCCAGCACCACCACCGCAAGAACCACCCACTTACGCATTGCGCCTCCCTGCGGCCGTGCCGCGCCGTGATCCCCGCCGTCGGCCGGGGCTATTCATCCAGAAATCCCACGTCGCCCAGGCCATGCCGCATCACCTCGGGCGCGTCGCCGGTTAGATCCACCACGCTGGTGGCCTCCAGGGTCCCGGCGCCGCCGTCAATCACCAGATCCACCACCTTGCCCAGGCGCTCCTCGATCTCCCAGGGCTCGCTCAACGGGACTTCATCCCCAGGGAGTTGCAGGGTCGCGGACATCAGCGGCGACCCCAGCTCTTCCAGCAGCGCCGAGACAATCGGGCTCGCCGGCACGCGCATGCCGATCGTACGGCGCTTCGGGTGCTGCAGCCGCCGCGGGACCTCGCGGGTGGCGGGCAGAATGAACGTGTAAGCCCCCGGGGTCAGGGCCTTCATCAGGCGAAAGGCGGTGTTGTCCACCTTCGCGTAGACGCCCAGTTCCGAGAGATCGCGGCACAACAGCGTCAGGTGATGGGTCTCGTCCACCTGACGGATGCGGCGAATGCGATCCGCCCCGGTCTTGTCGCCCGGCAGGCAGGCCAGCGCATAGCAGGCATCCGTCGGCAGGGCGATGACGGCCCCCTCCTGCAGCTGGTCCAGGACCTGCCGTATCAGCCGGGGCTGGGGATTATCGGGGTGGATCGAGATCATGGGACAAGTCGGTGCGGTGATCGGCCGCGCAGTGTAGCGCATCCACCGGCGCGCCCATAAGAACGAGCCCTTAAGGAGACGCTGATTGAATCGCGCCCTCGCGCTCGAGTCGCTTTTGCGTGCGAACAAGGCGCGGTGACTGCCGTGCAGTCACTCTGCACAAGGGAGCCGCAACGCCGTGCGCGCGCAAAAGCGGCCGAGCCCCTGCTTTGAATGGTTTGTGGGGTTGGTGCCCCCTGTTCCCCGATCCTGCGTTGCGCCGCTTGCGGGTAGAACCACTACCCGCTGCTCGACGCGCCTTGTCTCGGAAAACAGGGGGCACCAACGCGAGCGCGCGATTCAATCAGCGTCTCCTTAACGGCATCCGCCCGCCGACATCGTTAGAATGATGCCCTTACCGAGGAGAATGCCGATGCTGTACATGATCCAGGGCGAGGATGCCCCCGATTCGCTGGATGCGCGCCTGGCCGCGCGCCCGGAACACGTCGCCCGGCTGCAGGCCCTGCGCGACGACGGCCGGCTGATCCTGGCCGGCCCCTGCCCCGCCATCGACAGCAACGACCCGGGCCCGGCCGGCTTCACCGGCAGCCTGATCGTCGCGGAGTTTCCCTCGCTGGAGGCCGCGCGCGAATGGGCCGACGCCGACCCCTACGTGGCGGCCGGCGTGTACACCACGGTCGACGTACGCCCGTTCAAGCAGGTGTTTTGATGAAGCGGCGCATCCTGACTACAGCCCTGAGCGCCCTGGCGCTCGCCGGGCTGCTCGCCGCCTGCGACACGCAGGACCAAGCCACGCCGGAGTTCACCGGTGACGACGTCACCACGGATACCGGGGACGCCGATACCGTCGCTATCGTCAACGGTGAAGCGATCACCCGCGCCGACCTGTTCGCCTACGCCGGCATGGACGAGGATCCCGGCCCGGCCGCGAGCGACGGCACGCTGGAGGAAGTCATCAGCCTTGAGCTACTGCGTCAGGAGGCGGTCGCCCGCGGGCTGGATACCGATGCCGAGACCCGGCGCATCCTGCGCATGGTCGAAACGAACCTGCTGGCTTCGCTGCTGATGGAACGCATCACCGCAGAGCTCGACATCACCCAGGCGGACCTCGAGGCGGAGTACGACCGCCAGATCGAGCAGATCCGCGGTACGGAATATCGCGCGCGGCACATCCTGGTGGAAGAGGAGGAACGCGCCCGCGAACTGCTCGAAGAGCTGGAAGCCGACGCGGACTTTGCCGAACTGGCCGAGGCCCATTCCACCGATCCGGGCTCGGCAGCCCGCGGTGGCGAACTCGGCTGGTTCGCCCCGGAACAGATGGTCCCCGCGTTCAGCGAGGCGGCCATGGCGCTGGAACCGGGCGAGACCACCGCGGAACCGGTCGGGAGCCGCTTCGGCTGGCACATCATCCGCCTGGAGGAAACCCGCGATACCCCGGTCCCGGAACTGGAAGACGTGCGCGCCGAGCTGATCGAGATCCTCGAAAGCCGTGCCATCCAGGAGTATCTGGAGGCGCTGCGCGAGGCTGCCGATGTCGAGATCCCGACCCGGCCCGCCAACCAATAAGACCGGAACGCTGTGCCCCCAAAGGGTACGCCGCGTCCGTTTCAGTGCCCGTCGTGCCCGGCCCCGTGGTCCATGCCGCGAGCGTCTCCGTCCATGTTGTGCCCTCGGGGGTGACCCTCACCGGCACCCTCGCTCCGCTGCACCCGGGCATGAATCGCTATGGTTTCGCCGTCGGCAAACTCCAGGAGCACCGGGATCCAGTCCCCCGCCGTCAGCGGCTCGTGCAGGCCGATGAACATCAGATGCAGTCCGCCCGGCTCCAGCACCAGGGTCTCGCCAGCCGGGAGTTCCAGGCCGTCGACCTGGCGCATGCGCATCACGCCATCCACATGGGCATGCTCGTGTAGCTCCACCACCTTCGCGATGGGCGCCTCCGCCGCAACAATCCGATAATCCTGATCGCCGCTATTGCGGAGCACGAAGTACCCCCCCGTCATGTCGCCCGGCATCAGACGAATCCACGGCGTCCCCTCCATCTCCAGGCCATCGCGGCACTCGCAGATCTGCGGCGCCTCGGCCAGGACCGGAGCCGCGGCGCCGCCCGCCAGCAAACCCGCCGCCAAAAGCCCGCCAAGAAACCGCTTGGATCCCTTCATCGCCTTTATCCTCGTTTAAGCAAAACGTAATATTGGCACAATAGGGGCTGACCGCAACCGCGGGGGTTCCCCCACAAACCGCGATGGTATGATGTGCCCCGCTGCGGGAACCTCCGGCCCGCGCGCGTCTCCAAGCGACGAGCCATACCCGGCTTGCCAGTACCGCGAACAAATCGAGATACCCATGCCGCGCGCCCTCCGCCGAGCCATCCTCCCTGTCCTGATCCTCGCCGTCGCGGTGGTGGGATTCATGATTCTGCGCGCGACCGGGCCCTCGGCCCCGCC
The DNA here is from genome assembly GCF_000376905.1 of Thioalkalivibrio sp. AKL6. Lineage (NCBI taxonomy): Bacteria > Pseudomonadati > Pseudomonadota > Gammaproteobacteria > Chromatiales > Ectothiorhodospiraceae > Thioalkalivibrio > Thioalkalivibrio sp. AKL6. Next base: position 263,756 of record NZ_AQXS01000007.1, read on the forward strand.
GCCGGAGGCCAGCGAACGCACCTGGCCGGTGCAGGGTCTGACCGCCGAGCCCGGCACCCACCGCCCGGGCATCATGCTGAACGGACGCAGCCAGTCCGCCCGCGATGCGCTGCTGCGTGCCGCGGTCGAGGGCGAGATCGAAGACGTGCCGGCGCGCGCGGGGCAGCGGGTGGCGTCGGGCGATGCCCTCGTCCACATTGACCCGCGCGAGGCCCAGCTCCTGCTGGACCAGCGCGAGGCCGAACGCCAGGAACTGGAAGGCGCGGTCGAGAGCGAAGAACTGCGCGCCCGCTTCGACCGCGAGGCCCTGCGCCGCGAACGCGAGCTGCTGGCGATTGCCGAACGCGGCCTGGAACGGGCCCGCGACCTGCGCGGACGCAATCTCGGTTCCGAATCCGACGTCGATGCCGCGCGCGAACGCCTGCAACAGGCCAGCATCACCGTGGACAGCCGCGAGCAGGCCGTGGCCGATGCCCCGATGCGCCGGGCCCAGGCCGAGGCCCGCCTGGCGCGCGCCCGCGCCGCCGAGGCGCAGGCCGCGATCGACCTGGAACGCACCACCATCCGCGCCCCCTTCGACGCCCGCATCGTGGACGTCGAGGTGTCCACTGGCGAGCGCGCGCGTCCGGGAGATTCGCTGCTGCGGCTGTACGCCGTGGACGATCTGGAGATTCGTGCCAGCCTCCCCGAGCACTTGGTCGCCCGAGTGGAGGCGTTGCTGCAGGAGGGCACATCCCTCCCCGCGCACGCGACGGTCGGCGGCCACGAGATCGAGACCGAGCTGGCGCGCCTGGAGGGCGAGACCCGCAGCGGCGACTCCGGGATGCGCGGGGTGTTCGAGGTTCGCTCGGGCGGCCAGCGCCTACCGCTGAATCGATTCGTCGAGTTGCGCCTGCAGCTGCCCGAGGAGCCCGACAGCCTGGCCGTTCCGTTCGAGTCCCTGTTCGGGCGCGACCGCGTGTTCCGCGTGGTCGACGGCCGCCTGGAGTCGCTGCAGGTGGACCGTCTGGGTGACTTCATCGACGCGGACGGCAACACCCTCGCCCTGATCCGCAGCGACGCGATCGCCGCTGGCGACACCCTGATCGCCACCCGCCTGCCGAATGCCGTGGACGGCCTGCGGGTCGAGGTTGAAGAACAGGATTCCGGCCGATGAGCGAATCGGAGACCGGCAGCGCGCCGGAATCCGGGCAGCCCATGCCTGGTGGCGGCGCGCAGGAACACGACGGGCCTCCACGCGGCCCGATCCAGCTGTTCCTGGAGCATCGGCTCGCCGCCAACCTGCTGATTGCACTGATGCTGCTGGCCGGGGCCTTCGCCCTGACCAAGCTGAACACCCAGTTCTTCCCCAATTTCGAGCTCGACTTCGTGACCGTCGAAGTGCCCTGGACGGGGGCCAGCGCGGAGGACGTCGAACGCGCCATCGTCGACCCGCTGGAGCAGGACCTGCGCACCGTCGACGGCCTGCGCAACATGACCTCCACCTCGGCACTGGGCATCGGCGTGGTCACCATGGAGTTCGAGGCCGGGACCGACATGACCCTGGCGCTGGAGCAGGTCAACGACCGTGTGAACCAGCAGCGCAACCTGCCAGAGGCCGCCGAGACCCCGGTGGTCACCCGCATCATCCGCTACGAGCCGGTGGCGCGGTTGCTGCTGACCGGCCCCGAGGACCCGCAGCAACTGCGCATCCTCGCGCGTCAGTTCGAACGCGAACTGCTGGATGCCGGCATCGCGCGCATCGAGTTCACCGGCCTGACCGAGGACGAGATGGCCATCCAGGTGCCATCCGCAACGCTCTACCGCCTGGACATGACGCTCGCGGACATCGGCGAGCAGATCCGCGCCATGGCGCAGGACCTGCCGGCCGGCTCGGTGGGTCGCGACGACACCGCGCGCCAGATCCGCAGCCTGGAGCAGGCGCGCGACATCGTCAGCTTCGAGCGCCTGGTACTGCGCGGCGATGGCGAGCTGGGGCGCCTGACCCTGGGCGATATCGCGACCCTGGACCTGCGCCACCGCGATGGCCAGGTGCGCGTCCGCGCCAACGGCCAGCGGGCCATCGAGATGCAGCTGCTGCGCTCGGAGACCGGCGACTCCCTCGCCGCCGCCCAGGTGCTGGAGGACTGGCTGGCCGAGACCCGCCCCGCCCTGCCACCGGGGGTCCAGCTGCAGGTCACCGACGCCTTCTGGGAGCTCCTGTCCGAGCGCATCACGCTGCTGCTGAAAAACGGTCTGGGCGGCCTGTTGCTCGTCCTGGCGATCCTGTTCCTGTTCCTCAACCGCCACATCGCCCTGCGCGTGGCACTGGGCATCCCGATCGCGTTCACCGCCGCCTTCGTGGTGCTGTGGGTGGTCGGCGGCTCGATCAACATGATCTCGCTGTTCGGCTTCATCATGTCGCTGGGGATCATCGTCGACAACGCCATCGTGGTCTCGGAGCACGCCTACAGCCTGCACCAGCGCGGGCTCTCGGCCAGCCGCGCCGCGCGCGACGGCGCCCGGCGCATGGTCGGCCCGGTGATCGCCGCCTCGCTGACCACGGTCGCCGCCTTCCTGCCGCTGATGCTGATCGGGGGGATCATCGGCAACATCCTGTTCGACATCCCGCTGGTAGTGATCTGCGTGATCATCGCCACCTTGCTGATCGCCTTCCTGATCCTGCCCGCCCACCTCAAGGGCGTGATGCACCGGCTCAAGCCGCCGCGCCCGGGCAGCCTGCGCGAGCGTTTCGACAACGGCTTCGAGGGCTTCCGCAACGGCGCCTTCCGCCGCGCGGTCACGGTCTCGGTCAATCATTCCGGCACCACTCTTGCCTTGGCCGTCGGCGCTCTGATCCTGGCCATCGGCCTGGCCGCCAGCGGGCGCATCGGCTTCACCTTCTTCCCGTCGCCGGAGGGCACCATCGTCAACGCTGGCGTCAACTTCGTCGCCGGCACCCCGCCGGAGCGGGTGGAGGCCTTCCTGATCCACGTCGAGGAGGCCCTGGCGGAGACCGAACAGGAGCTCGGCGGCGACCTGGTGCGCGCCTCGGTGACTCGGCTTGGGCGCGGGATCGACCCCGGCGACGGCAACGCCCCACGCGGCGACCAGTTCGGCAACATCCAGGTCGAACTGGCATCGCCGGAACAGCGCGAGGTGCGCAACCGCCAATTCATCCAGGCCTGGGAGGAGCGCGTGCGCCAGGCCCCGGGCATCGAGAATTTCAGCATCGACGAGCGCCAGACCGGCCCGCCAGGACGCGATCTGGAGGTCCGCCTGACCGGCGACGACCCGCATGTGTTGAAAAATGCGGCACTGGAACTGGCGGATATCTTCGACGACTTCGCCGGCACCTTCGCCACCAACGACGACACCCCGTTCGGCCGCGAACAGCTGGTGTTCCAGGTCAAGCCGGAGGGCCGCGCCCTGGGCCTGACCACCGAATCGGTCGGTGCCCAGCTGCGCGACGCCTTCGACGGCCACCTGGCCCAGCTCTACCAGGACGGGCTGGAAGAGGTCGAGGTGCGCGTACGCCTGCCGGATCACGAGCGCCATTCCAGCGAGAGCCTGGAGCGACTGAACCTGCGCCTGCCGAGCGGCGAATTCGCCCCGTTGGGCAGCGTGGTCGATCTGCGCTCGCGCCAGGGCTTCGAGACCCTGCGCCATGCCGACACCCGCCTGGCCATCCAGGTCTCCACCGAGGTCGACCGCAGCGTGAACAACGCCGCGCGCATCCGCGCCGCGCTGGAGGACGGCCCGCTGGACGACCTCGCGGCACGCTACGGCATCGAGTATTCCTTCGAGGGGCGTGCAGCCGACCAGGCCGAGACCTTCGCCGACATGCGCACGGGCCTGATCCTGGCGCTGGGGCTGATGTACATCACCCTGGCCTGGGTGTTCGGCTCCTGGGGCTGGCCACTGATCGTGATGGCGATCATCCCGTTCGGCATCCTCGGCGCCCTGCTCGGACACTGGATCCTGAATGTGGAGCTGACCATCCTGTCGCTGTTCGGCCTGTTCGGCCTGACCGGGATCGTGGTCAACAACTCGATCATCCTGGTGAGCTTCTACCAGGGCCTGCGCGAGGCCGGGCTGGCCCTGCAGGAGGCGATCGTCGAGGCCGCCTGCCAGCGCCTGCGCGCGGTGATCCTGACCTCGGTCACCACCATCGCCGGCCTCACCCCGCTGCTGTTCGAACGCTCGGTCCAGGCCCAGTTCCTGATCCCGATGGCGATCTCCATCGTCTTCGGCCTGGCCATCGCCACCGTGCTGGTGCTGTTCGTGATCCCCGCGCTGCTGCGCCTCTACGAAGGCCGCTTCGATCGCGGCGCCACCACCACCCACCACGCCACCGAATAGCCCTCCGCGCCCACCCGTGGCTTTGTAATACCACCACGGAGCGCACGAAGATACGAAGAAGGACCTTCGTGTGCTTCGTGGCGAATCAAACCGCCGCGGCCTGGCGGCGGTCGGCGAGGCGGATGGGAATGGACGCCAGCAGCCCGGCGAGGAACAGGAACAGGCAGAACAGGATGGCGTTCTCGAGGCCCAGCCAGACCTGGAGCAGCCCGATGCCGAGCAGGCCGAAGATCGCCGCGGCCTTGGACGACAGCCCCCAGAAGCCAAACCAGCGCCCGGCCTCGCGCGCCGGGACCATCAGCGCCACCAGCGCACGCCCGGCGGACTGCGCCGAGCCAAGGCAAAGCCCGGCCAGGATGCCGACGCCGAGGAACACCATCTGCGCCTCCACCGGTCGTCCCAGCAGCACGCTCAGCCACTGGGCGATGGTCGGCGTGGCGAAGATCGCCAGCACCGCCAAGGCCCAAAGCACCAGCGTGATGCGATAGATGCGCACCGGCCCCGCGCGGTCCTGCAGGAACCCGAAGCCCACGGCACCGATCACCGCGGTGATCTGGGTCACCACGAACATCATCACGCGCGTCGGTTCGTCCCACTGGATCACCTGCGCACCGTAGATGAAGGTGAAGGCGATGATGATGTAGATCCCGGCCATCATGAAGAAGATCGAGACGAACAGCGCGCGCAGGTCGCGGCGCTCGCCCAGCGTGACCAGCGAGGCCTTCACCCGCTTCCAGCCGAGCCCCAGCTGGACGTTGCGGGCCATGCGCCGCCGGGTGCCGCGCTCCTTCAGGAACAGGAAGGTCGGCAGCGCCGAGACCAGGAAGAACGCGGCCGCGAACGGCCCGACCCAGCGAATGCGCTCGAAGTTCTCCGCGCTCACCTCGCCCAGAAGCCCCAGGGCAAAGGCCGTTGCCACCAACCCGCCGATATACCCGAGCCCCCAGCCCAACCCCGAGATCCAGCCGAGCCTCTCCGGTGGCCCCAGGTCGGGCAGGAAGCTGGCGATGAAGGACTCGCCGATGGCATAGCCGAAGTTGGAGGCGATGATCAGCGCCATGCCGAAGAACACCAGCCCCGGCTCGACGAAGTACAGCAACGCGGTGGTGATGATCGTCAGCACCCACGAGGCGGCGAGGAAGCGCTTGCGCGAGGCCGTGGCATCCATGATCGCCCCGGCAAACGGGGCGGCCACGATCACCATCGCGTAGCTGACCGCCAGGGCCACGCTCCACAGCAGGTTACCGAGGCGATAGTCCGGGGCGTCGCCGACGATCACGCGCGTAAACAGGTCGCCGAAGATCACCGTGATGATCAACAAGGTGTAGGCCTGATTGGCGAAGTCGAACATCGCCCAGCCGAAGATCTCGCGCCGGGGGGCGGGCGCGTTCTCGGGGTGGCGCCGAATCAGCGGCATGCAGGAATCTCGGGGGTCATGACGGGCCACATGCTAACCCACCTCCTCAGCGCTCGCGGATCACGACGGCATCGCCGTCCGTTTCGACCGCGAAGTGCTCGAGGAAGCTGCGGCCCAGACGCGAGCGCGGCAGCGCATCGTCGGGCAACACGATCGCACTGACCCCCGAACGGCGTAGCGCGCCCACCTGCAACTGCTCGATCCGGACGCGCTGCCCATGCTGCGTACCCCGGGCGTCGCGGATGCGCACCGAGCGCCCCTGATCGGCGTCAATCCCGGCCTGCTCGGCATCGGTCTCACGCAGCAACACCGAGTCAGCCTGCGCATCGACGACGACGGTAACGGCCGTGCCGTTCACCCCGGCGGTCAGCGCGTGGTCGCCGCGCGAGTCTCGATGCACCCGCACCTCGACACCCCCCTCCGCCGGCCCGACCGGCCGCGCCGGGGCCGCCCGTTGCTGCACCCGCAGCTCATGCTGTCGGCCGCCGTACTCCACCAGGGCCGCGCCCGGGCGCGTGCGCAGGACCCGCACCCCGTCCGGCCCTGTCTCGCCGGTAGAGACCACGGCCCGCTCGTCCCCCACGGACAGCACCGCGCGATCCCCGAACACCGCATGCAGACGCAGTCGTTCCTCTGCGGCTACAGAGGCCGGCCACCACAGCATCAGCCACACCGCCAGACCGAGTACGGCCGGCGAACAGTATCGAACGAGACGAGTCCAAGTCATGCCGCTGTTATAGCGCCTCCGGCTGAACGAAACCGGAACACCAGGCGACACCCCCGGCGCCTGCTACCATCAGGGCGTGCATAATCCTTCTGGAGCCCCCGTGTCCCGTTCATCCTCGTCCGCCGTGTCCAGCCCACTCCCGAGCCGGCATATCGCCCTGCGCCATGCCTTTACTGTGACGTTGCTGGTAATCGGGCTGTGGCTGATGCACATGAACCTGCGGGTCCTGCCCGAGGCCGGGGTGATGGCGCTGTGGATCGGCGTCACCCTGCTGATCGCCCATGGCGGCTTCCGGCGCCACCGGGTACGGCGCGCGGCCTTCCTGCGCGGCTACCTGGAGCCGACCAGCCAATGGCCTCGCCGCCTGCGGGGCGGGCCGCTGATGGCCCTGCGTCACCTGATCATCGGCGCGCTGCTGGGCGGTCTGCTGCTGATCACCCTCGCGCGCATCCCGACACAGGAGGTCTGGGCCGCCCTGCTGGTCGCCGGCTTCGTGCTGGTGATCAGCGAGGCCCTGTTCGCCCGACTGTTGCGCGGCCATGCCCATCCGCAGTTCGCACCGGAACTGGTCCGCCGCGGGGCCCTGAGGCTCACGGGCCTGCTGCTGATCGTCACCTTGCTGGCGCTGGCCCTGCAGGCCCGGTACCCCGACCTGACCGGCGCCACGCTGGAACAGGCGGTCTGGTTCCTGGTCCATCAGGAGGCCGCGCGCAGCCATCTGCTGGAGGCCGGGTTGCAACTCGCGGCCGCCCAGGATGCCCTGCGCCTGTGGCTGGGCCAGCAGTGGTTCCCGCAGGGTGTGGAATCCCTGCCGGCCCTGCTCGGCTGGCTGCTGGTGCTCGCGGAACAGGCCTTCCTGGCGCTCGGCTTCCTGCTGCTGGCCAACGGCCTGCTGCCGCTGCGCCCGACGAACGACACCCTGGGCGACCCGCGCAACGCCCCCGTCATCGAGTAGCCCGGACCCCGCCATGCCGTCGTGCATCCCGCAAGCCCCAACCGGCACCCGGCCATGGCGATGACGGCGGGGTGGCATACGGCCTGGACCTGGCTGGTCCTGACCCTACTGGCCAGCACCAGCCTTTTGTGGCTAGCCAGCCAGCACGAACCCCGTAACTGGGAAGAGACCGCTCCGCTGACCCTGCAACTCGGCGAGCAGCGCTACCAGGTCGAGCAAGAACGCCTCACCCGCCTCGAACGCTTCACGCTCGAATGGCTGGAGGCCGGCGACGCCGAGGCCCGGGAGCACTGGCAAGGCCGCGTGGATGCCGAACTCGATGCCCGCTTCGCGGAACTGCACGACCGCGTCCCCGAGGTCGCGGACTGGTACTACTCGCTGGGCGCCGAATACATGCGCCTGTGGCTGCGCGGGACCCAGTGGCTGGGCGACACCGAACCGGATGCCCCCGCGCGGATGCTGCGCGAGCGCCTGCTGCCCGAGGCGCTGTGGGATCACGCCCTGCGGGACCTGGCGACCCGCGTCGAATGGGGCGTGGACGAGCAACAACGCCAGGTTCGCGACGCCTGGCGTTTGGAGCTGGCCGAGCGCCTCGCGGACGCGCGCATCCCGGACCCACCGCCGCGCGCCGGAGGGCCCTCAGCGGCCGAGATCGAACGCGGCCACGCCCTGCACGCGGCGCTGGATATCGACCTGGAGCGCTTCGATCAGCGCACCGGCCTGGCGGCCACGGCCGCCGCCGGCACCGGGCTCGCGACCCCGTTGATCGCGCGCGCCGTGCAGGCCCGGCTGGCCGCCCGCGCCACGCAGGCGGGGCTGGCGCGCAGCCTCGGTCGCGCCGGCCGCGCGGGCGCCCTTGGTGCCGGGGTCTGCGCCTGGAGCGGTCCGTTCTCGCTGGGCTGTGGCATCACCGCTGCCGGGGCCACGATCATCGGCGTGGACTGGCTGCTTCTGCGGCTCGACGAGACCCGCCACCGCGAAGACCTGGAGCAGGCCCTGCACGAGGCCCTGGACGCCCTGCACGCCGAGACCCACCTGGCCTGGCAGCAGGCCATTGCCGAGCGCGTCGAGGCCCGGCACGCGGCCAGTCGCGCCGCGGTCGAGAACACCTTCCAGCCCTGGAGGGCCGGCCTGATTCCCTGACCCACACCTGCGGGTCGCCGAGCCGCCGGACGCCACAAACACCCCGTCATCCCTGCCGCAGCGAAGCGCAGAGCCGGGATCTCCACCGCCTGCCGCGCTCCGAGGCCCGTCATCGCGAGGCGCGCCGCGCCGTGGCGATCTCCCCGAGCGGCCCCGGCGTCGGGGCTGCGTCAGGAGATGGCCACGGCCCCTGCGGGGCCTCGCCATGACGGGGAGAGGAGACATCAGCGCCAATGTCCCTGGCGTTCGGCCACACGCCCCTCCGCCAGCCAACGGGGGCATTACGACTTGGGGCCTGCAGTTTCTCGGCAGTCGAGCAGTGCTGCGTTACACTCCGCACACCGTTACCTCGCGCCCGCGCCTACTGATGAATACGACTCCCAAGCGCCACAAGACCGTCCCCGTCCGCGTCGGCAACGTCACCGTCGGCGGCGACCACCCGGTGATGGTGCAATCGATGACCAATACCGACACCGCGGACGCCCTGCGCACCGCCGTGCAGGTGGCGGAACTCGCGCGCGCCGGCTCCGAGGTCGTACGCATCACGGTGAACTCCGAGGCCGCGGCGAAGGCCGTACCGGAGATCCGCGAACGCCTGGATGCGATGGGACTGGACGTGCCGCTGGTCGGGGACTTCCACTTCAACGGCCACAAGCTGCTGACTCAATACCCGGAGTGCGCGCAGGCGCTGGCCAAGCTGCGCATCAACCCGGGCAACGTCGGGCGCGGCTCGAAGCGCGATAGCCAGTACGCGGCCATGATCGAGACCGCCTGCGAGTACGACAAGCCGGTGCGCATCGGCGTGAACTGGGGCAGCCTCGACCAGGCCCTGCTCGCACGGATGATGGACGCGAACAACGAGCGCACCGAACCCCTGTCGCCCGAGGCGGTGATGCAGGAGGCCCTGATCACCTCGGCGCTCGAGAGCGCGGCCGAGGCCGAACGTATCGGCCTGCCGCATGACCGCATCATCCTGTCGGCCAAGGTCAGCGGCGTGCAACCGCTGATCGCGGTCTATCAGGACCTGGCCGCGCGCTGCGACTACCCGCTGCATCTGGGCCTGACCGAGGCCGGCATGGGGGCCAAGGGCATCGTCGCCTCCACGGCCGCGCTATCGGTGCTACTGCAACAGGGTATCGGCGACACCATCCGTATCTCGCTGACGCCGGAGCCCGGCGGCGACCGTACTAAGGAAGTCCTGGTCGCGCAGGAGATCCTGCAGAGCATGGGGCTGCGCAGTTTCCTGCCGTCGGTGGTTGCCTGCCCCGGCTGCGGACGCACCTCCAGCGAGTACTTCCAGCATCTGGCGCAGGACATCCAGACCTACATCCGCCACCAGATGCCCACCTGGAAGGAACGCTATCCGGGCGTGGAGGAGATGACCGTCGCGGTGATGGGCTGCGTGGTCAACGGCCCCGGCGAGAGCAAGCACGCCAACATCGGCATCTCCCTGCCCGGCACCGGCGAACAACCGGTCGCCCCGGTCTACGAGGACGGCGAGAAGACCGTTACCCTCAAGGGCGACCGCATCGCCGAAGAATTCCAGGCCCGCGTCGAGGCCTACATCGAACGCCGCTACCGCCAGACCGCCTGACGTTCCCGTTCACCACGAGGCGCAGAGAAAATCAGGGCCTCTGCCGACACATGAACTTGCAGGATGCGGTTCGCTGCGCTCAACGCATCCTGCCCACTGCGTGCCAACGCGGTTCCGCCCGCCATCGCCACGCAGGCTCGACGCCACCGTTCCAACCCCTACCGAGTCGATAACGGCCCGATCGAGGCTCGGCTTATTTCTGTTCGAACCGGTGGATCAGCGCCTTCAGTTCGGCGGCCTCGGCCTGCATCCGCGCGCTGGCGTCGCGGGCATGGGCGGAGACGGAACCGGTCTCGGTGGCCACGTCGCGAATGGACGTCACGTTGCGGTTGATCTCCTCGGAGACCGCGCTTTGTTCCTCGACCGCGGTGGCGATCTGGGTGTTCATCTCGGTGATCTGACCAACGGCCTCGCGGATGCTGGTCAGTGAATCGCCCGCCGCCTGGGCCTTCTCCACCCCGTCAGCGGCCCGCTCCTGACTGGCACGCATCGCGGACATGGCCTCGCGCGCCCCGGACTGCAGGCTCTCGATCATATTGCGAATGGTCACCGTGGATTCGTCGGTGCGCTGCGACAGGCTGCGCACCTCGTCGGCCACCACGGCGAACCCGCGGCCGTGTTCCCCGGCGCGGGCGGCCTCGATCGCGGCATTCAGCGCCAGCAGGTTGGTCTGTTCGGCGATCTCGCGAATGACACTCAGAATCTTGTCGATCTCCACGGTGCTCGCCTCCAGCTTGCCGAGCTTCTCGGCCGTGGACTCGACTTCCGCTGCCATGCGGTTGATCACGGAAACCGTGTCGTTCACGACATCCTGCCCGGAACCGGTTTCCTTCTCGGCGTTGTTGGCGGCCTCGGCGGCGCGCGCGGAGTTGCTCGCCATCTCCTGGATGGTCGAAGTCATCTCGTTCATGGCCGTGGCGACCTGGTCGATCTCGTTTTGCTGGCGCTCCACGCCGGAGGCAGTCTGGTCCACGCTGCTGGCCATGGCGTGGGCGTCGTCGTTCACCGCGTCGGCCTTGTCCTCGATCCGTCCCAGCACGGTGCGCAGCTTCGCCTCGCCGAAATGCTGCACCAGCTCGAGTGACGCGCTGTCGTCGCGGCGCCCAGTGTAGATCGCCTCCATCACCGGGTTGTCGAACTGTTCCCGGGCGCGCGTGACCGCCTGCCGGACGCCGGAGGTGAACGCCAGCGACGCGATACCGCCGACGGCAAAGATCAATACCAGGAGGCCCGCCTGGACCAGCGGCGAGGGCGCAAGGAACACGACCGCCAGCGCCAGCAGGAAACCGACCATCCAGGTCCCCGCAAGACGGCAGGTGAGACCGTGGTACCAGCGCCGCGCGAAGCTCCGGCCCCGGTTGAGCGCGGCATACGCCTTTTCCGCGCGGGCGACGTATTCGCGTTCGGGGATCGCCCGAACCGACTCGTAGCCAGTCTTGCGCCCATTCTCGTAGGACGGCGTCACAAAGGCGTCCACCCAGTAGTGGTCGCCGTTCTTGCGCCGATTCTTGACGATCCCCATCCAGGCCCGGTCGGCCTTCAGGGTCTCCCACATGTTCGCGTAGGCCGCCTCCGGCATATCCGGGTGGCGCACGATATTGTGAGCGGCCCCCTCCAACTCCGCGCAGTCGAAGCCGCTGACCGCGACGAAGTCGTCGTTCGCATAGCGAATGCGGCCTTTTTCGTCCGTGGCCGAGATCAGATCCCCATGCCGATCCAGCGAATACTCCGCCTGGGTGACGGGAAGATTCTTGCGCATGCCGTACTTCCTTATTCTTGTGTGCCGAACAGGACGTGTCCGGCAACCAAAAGTCGCGCGGGCCGTTCGCTGCGCCCCGCGCCCTCGAGGATGATCCCCGGCGAATATATTCGCTCTTACGAATGTATCGACCCGGATGCCCCAAACTTGAATCGCATCTGGCGGCGGCCTACCGGGATTCAACAGGCCGCGCTGCCGCGGCCAGCACACGCCGAAAGCCCTCGAAGGCGAACGGGGTCAGCTCCAGGTCACGCGAACGCCGGTCGGCGTAGACCAGGCCCAGCACGCGCTCGCCATCGCACAGGCGCGCGACGAGGCAGTCGACCCCGCCGGTCAGCTTGCGCACCGCCGAGGGCATCTGCTCATGGATGCGCTTGCGGTCCCACCACTGCGGCGTGTCCATATCCAGAACCTGCGCCAACGGTCCGAGCGCCGCACGGTTGATCACAAAGTGACTGAACTCCGGTTCGTGCAGCGTGCCGACCAGGTGCTCGGCGCGCAGCGTCTCGCCATCCCGGGACAGACGGGCAAAAACCACCCGGTTCAGGCCTACACCGAACTGCATCACCCGCAGCATCCGCCGTACGCGCAGCTCGCGGTTCGGCTCTTTCTCGAGCGCGGCAATCCCCTCTTCCAGCAGGTCGACCCGCGGCATCAGGGCCAGGCGCGGCCGATGGGGCTCGCGCAGCCAGACCCGCCCGGGTATCTGCGGATCCAGCGGTTCACGATGATAGACCGCGACATCCGCGTTGAAACGCTCGATCACCGCACTGATCCGGTCCGCGGCCTCCTTGTCGGTCAAACCCATCAACCCGGCCAGCAACGCGAGGTCGCGGTCACCGCGCGCGGTATCCATGCCGCGAAAGACCTGCCAGGCCACGGCGCTCGCGACCATCACCTCAAAGGCCCGGTGATGCGCCGCATTGACCGCCCGCAGCGTCCCCTGCACCAGTTCCGGCAGCTCCATTTGTTCCGCCATCGCACGCGAAAGATCGTCCGTTGCGTACCCCAGCGCGGTGTAACTGGCCTCGTCCGGAAGCGCATTCAGCTCGAGGATCTCCATCAGCCGGGCCAGGCGCGGCTCGCCCTCCACCAGCAGGGCGAGCAGGCCGAGCTGATTCAGCAGGGCGGCCAGGGCCAGCTCGCCCGGCTCGGTATCGTGGCGCTCGCCTGCGATTTCGGTCGCAATCATTGCCGCCAGCCGCGATTGCGCCGCCATCTCGCGATAAGCCTGCGGCTGGGTAACGACATCCTCGACGCGCGGCGCCGCAGTCGCCTCCTGATGGACGTTCTGCAACCCCAGCATGGCGATGGCGTCCCCCACCGCGTGCACTTCCTGGCGCAGGCCGCGGCGCGAACGGTTTGCACGCAGGATCAGACGCAGGCTCAGACCGGGGTCGCGTTCGGCGTAACGCGCCAGTTCGCGCAGCGAGCGCTCAACCAGGGCGTCGGGGTCGGCAAACACCGCATCGCTCGCCTCGAGGATCGGCCATTCCACGGCCGTCAGGCGGGCGGCTTCGTCCATGTAGGGCGCGTCCTTGTCCAGGGACATGCTGTACCTCGCGCAGGGGAGTCGTTATGGTTATGCCCGTCACTATAGCAACTGCGGCACTGTGAACTGGCCCGCAGAACCCCTACTCGAGCCCACATCCCGGAACCCCATCAGTGAAGTACATTCTCGGCTTTATCATCGTGCTCGGCGGCGTGTTCGGCGGCTTCATGCTGCACGGTGGCAATATCATGGTCATCTGGCAGCCGTACGAATACATGATCATCGGCGGCGCGGCCCTGGGCGCCTTCCTGATCGCCAACCCGTTGCGGGTTGTGATCACCGTCATGAAGTCCCTCCCCCAACTCCTGAAGGGGGGTGCCAAGTACTCGCGCGACGACTATCTCGACCTGCTCGCGCTGATGTACAAGCTGTTCACCAAGGCCCGCAAGGAAGGCCTGATGGGCATCGAAGGCGACGTCGAGGAGCCCGAGGAGAGTGCCCTGTTCCAGGCGCATCCCCGGGTACTCAAGGACCATCACGCGGTCGAGTTCATCACCGACTACATGCGCCTGATCATCTCCGGCTCGATGAACCCGCACGAGCTGGACGCCCTGATGGACGTGGACCTGGAGACCCACCACGAGGAATCCGAGCGCCCCAGCCATGCGGTCAACCGCGTGGCGGATGCCCTGCCCGGCTTCGGTATCGTGGCCGCTGTTCTGGGGATCGTGAACACCATGGGCGCAATCGGCGGTTCGATCGAGGAAATCGGGATGAGCGTGGCAGCGGCCCTGGTCGGCTCCTTCCTCGGCATCCTCCTGGCCTATGGCTTTGTCGGTCCAACCGCGGCCGCCCTGGAGTCGCGGTCCCAAGAAGAAGCCAAGTTCCTCCAGTGCATCAAGGCCTGCATCCTCGCCAACGTTCAGGGGTACAGCCCGCAGGTGGCAGTGGAATTCGGGCGCAAGACCATGGAAAGCGAGATGCGTCCCGGCTTCGCCGAACTCGAGGAGCACGTGAAGGCGGCCTGAGGCCGTCCGGACCGAATCCATGGGCGTCGAAGACAAGACCCAGCCGATCATCGTCAAGAAGAAGGTGGTCAAGGCGGCCCACCACGGGGGCTCGTGGAAGGTCGCCTTCGCCGACTTCGCCACCGCGATGATGGCCTTCTTCCTGCTCCTGTGGCTGCTCGCGGCGATGGAGGTAGAAGAACGCGCCGGGCTGTCGGAATACTTCAAGAACCCGTCGGCCTTCGACGGCGAGGCGGCCCTGCCCGGGCAGGCCCCGGGCGACGGCACCGGCGTGGACCCGTCGATCATCGACTTCGAGGGCCTGCCCGAGATCCTCGATGACCCCGAGCGCATGGACTCCCCCGTGGGCATCGACGAGCAGACCTTCGACGACCTGGCCGAGGCGCGCGACCGTGAGGCCCTCGAGACACTGCAAAGGGCCCTGGAGGAAGCGGTCGAACAAAGCCAGGCGCTGGAGCCCTTCAAGGACCAGTTGCTCCTGGACATCACGCCCGAGGGCCTGCGCATCCAGATCATCGATCGCGAGAATCGCCCGATGTTCGACAGCGCCAGCGCGCGGCCCCTCGAGCACGCCGACGCGATCCTGCGTGAACTGGCCAGCCTGATCAACAAGGTCCCCAACCGCGTCTCGATCACCGGACACACCGACGCGCGCCCGCTGCTGCGCCCGGACTACACCAACTGGGAACTCTCGGCCGACCGTGCCAACGCGGCCCGCCGCGCGCTGATCGCCGGCGGCACCGAATCCGACCAGATTGCCCAGGTGGTGGGTCTGGCGGCCAGCGTGCCCTTCAACCGCGAAGAACCGGAGGCGGCGATCAATCGCCGTATCTCTATCATCGTCATGTCCCAACAGGCCGACGATGCCATGCGCCAGAGCCTGGAGAGCGAGGGCGTGCGCCCCGAAACCCTGGGGCCGGCAGACAACGGCACCGGCCCACCGCCCGCGCAACTGGACGACCCCAGCTAAAATGGCCCAACATCGCGACATCCCGCTGAACCTGATCACCGGTTTTCTTGGCGTCGGCAAGACCACCGCCATCCGTCACCTGCTCGCACAGCGCCCGGAAGGCGAGCACTGGGCTGTGCTGGTCAACGAGTTCGGCGAGATCGGCGTGGATGGCGGGCTGCTGGCGGATACCGGCGTGGCCCTGGAGGAGATCCCCGGCGGCTGCCTGTGCTGCGTCTCGGCGCAGATGTTCACCGTCGGCCTGAACCGGCTGATCCGCAGCCAGAAACCCGACCGCATCCTGATCGAGCCGACCGGTCTCGGGCACCCGGCGCAGATCATCCGCACCCTGACCGAACCGCCCTATGCCGGCGTCCTCGATCTGCGCGCCACCGTGACCCTGATGGACGCACGCCACCTGGCCTCGCCCCGCCATCGCGAGCACCCGACCTGGCAGGACCAGATCGCCCTGGCCGATGTACTCCTGGCCAACAAGGCCGATCTCTACAGCGAGGATGACCGCGAGACGCTGCATGCCTACGTCGCCGCGATGCCCTCGCCGCGCCCCCTGGTGGTCGAGACGACTCAGGCCCGCATCGAGCGCGAATGGCTGGACCGGCCCCGGCTGGAACGCGGCGGTGCCCTGTTCCCCGAGGCCCGCGCCTTCCTCGACGCCGCGACCGAATCCACGGACCATGACCATGACCACGACCACGACCATGCCGCTCCCGCGGCAGATGAATGGGTCACCATTGACACCCGTGGCGATGGCTACATCGGTCGCAGCTGGCTGATGCCCGAGGGGCAGGTCGTCGACCACGCAACGCTCGCACGACTGGTCGATACCTTTACCGGCGACCGCTTGAAAGGACTGGTGGCAACTGACCAAGGCTGGCACCGCATCAACCGCGTGGACGGCCACGGTGGGCTGGAGCCAATGGCCGCCCCCAACACGCCGCTGCGCCCCCGCATCGAGGCCATCCTGCCGGAATCCGATACCGCCGCCCTGGACGCCCTCGCCCGGACACTCGACGCCGCACGCACCCCGAACCCCTGACCGGGCCCTCAACGCCAATGGCAGACGCTTCGCAGGCTGCGTTGAGCCCCGCGAAACGCATCAGGACGCACGGGTACACGGAAAGACGTCACGCCGACCGATGCGTTTCGCTTCGCTCGACGCAGCCTAGATGTCAGGCGACGCGAGCCAGGCGGGATCGAGGAAAAACAAGAGGGTAATCACCGCCCCGATCAGGGTGACGGCATGCCGATAGCGGGCCTCCGGCACGCGGCGCACCAGGGCGATACCGAGCCGCGCGCCCAGGATCGCACCGGCCCCGACAGCCAGCAGCCCGGTCGCGACCACCTGCCCGCCCGCGATGTAGACCCCCACCGCCATCAGGGTCAGCACCGAGGAGAGCAGGTTCTTCACCGCATTCGCCCGCGCGAGATCCGTGATCCCCTGGCCACGCAGGATGGCCAGCAGCAGGATGCCGACCCCACCGTTGAAATAGCCGCCGTAGGCACAGCCCAGCCCGGCCCCCAATACCCGCAGCGGCCCCGAATGCGTCCGCGCGGCCTGATGCTGTAGCCAAGGGCCGAGGGCAAACAGCACCGTGGCCAGCAGCAACAGCCAGGGGATCAGCGCGCGGAACCGGGCATCCCCGGTCAGCAGCAGCACGGAGGCCCCCAGGGCCCCGCCCAGCACCCCCGCCAGCAGCAGGCCCCAGGCCAGCCCTCGGCCCAGCTCCTGCCACGCCCCGCGTAACTGCCGCCGATCCGCCAGCACGCTGGCCAGATAACCGGGCAGCAGGGCCGCGGTCCCCGTGGCATTCGCGGCCACCGGCGGCACGCCAACGCTCATCAGCGCCGGCAGGGTCAGGAAACTGCCGCCACCGGCCACCGCATTCAGCAGGCCGGCGAAGAACCCGGCGGCGAGGAGCAGCAACGCAACGCCGGAGGGCGCAAAGTCCATGCCGCGCGGTATCCCGGCTCAGACGACCTTGCGGTCACTGAACTCGGCGCGATAGAACCACTCGTTGCCCGGCAAGGAATTGGGGTTGGGAAACACGATGAAGCCCGGCTCCGGGGCACGCACCTCGGTGCCGTCGGCACGCGTACCGATCAGCTCGCCGGCCGCCAGCGGATCGAAGCTCTTCCACTCCCGCGCAAAGCGGTCATCCGGGTGGTCGCGGTCGATCACCTCGACCAGACGCAGCACCTCCGGACTGGCCTGGCCCGCGGTGGCCGGGGCCTCCAGCATGTCCAGATGCGCGAGGGTGTTGCGGATCGCGTTGTACGCCACCTCCGGCGCCTGCGGGTCGTCATGCTGGCCGCATTCCAGGGTCACGCCGTAGCCGCCCTGCGAGCGCATGTACTCGGTGGTGCCGATGCCGTAGCTCGGGTCGGTACTGAGCATCTGCGCGCGCTGGCTGGCGTTCGGGTTCTTCATCCGGCGCGCGACCCCGCGGGCGTAGGTATCCAGCCAGCCCTCGACCATGCGCTGCGGCCCCAGGCAGGCCGCCAGCGCCTGTTCCTCGGCCGCGTGCGTGAAGCCTTCCAGCTCGCCGTCGTTGTCGCGCGGGCCGAGCATGATGAACGGCTGCCCACCGGTGTGGAACGAGTGCAGATCCAGCAGCACATCATGCGCCGCCAGCAGCGGGCACAGCACGTTGGCGATGCGGTCCTCGAAGTCCTGCGGGTCGTCGGTCACGCGCAGATTGCGGTTCAGGTTGCGCTCGCCCATGCGGCTTTCCAACTGATAGGCCAGCGGGTTGGTGCGCGGCACCAGCGTCAGTTGTCCGCGCAGCAAACGCCGCTGCCCCGACTCCAGCTCCGCGTGCAGGCGTTCGGTGGCCTGGGTGCCACAGGTCTCGTTGCCGTGCACCGCCCCCAGCACGATCAGACGCGGCCCCGGCTCCAGGCCGTGAAAGGTGATCGAACGCAACGCAGTGGGACGGGACGGATCGGACATCGGGGCAGCTCCGGGCAAAAGACGGGCCTAAAGGCTACCGGAGCGGCCCAGGGGATGCCACGCGGGCATGCCTGACGACACTGACCAGCGGGGCCCCCTCAGGGTGTCGGCAGGCCGGCGTGCTTCGTCATCCAGGCATCCAGCGCCTCGATCTCCAGCGGCCGACTGTAGAGATACCCCTGACCCAGGGCACAGCCGCGCTCTTGCAGGAAGGCCGCCTGCTCCGCCGTCTCCACGCCTTCGGCGATCACCTGCATATTCAGGTTGCGGCCCATCGCGATGATGGTGGCGGCGATCTCGCGGTCGGCGCTCTCGCTGGCAACGCCATCCACGAAACTGCGGTCGATCTTCAGGACATCCAGCGGGTAGGTCCTCAAGGCCGCCAGCGAGGAATACCCGGTCCCGAAGTCGTCGATGGCCAGCTTCACCCCCAGCGCCTTCAGGGCCACCAACCGTGCAATCGCCTGATCGCCCTGCTGCATGATCGCGGTCTCGGTGATCTCCAGCTCCAGCTGGGCGGCCGGGAAACCGGTCAGCGCCAGGATCTCCGCCACGCGATTGACGAAGTCGCTGCGCTGCAGCTGCACCGGGGACAGATTGACCGCCAGACCGAAATCTCCGGCGCCGCGGTCCAGCAATCGGCGCCCGGCATCGCAGGCCTCGCGCAATACCCACTCGCCCAGCGCAACGATCAACCCGGTGTCCTCGGCGATCGGGATAAAGCGATCTGGCGGGATCATCTCCCCCTGTGCCGGCTGCCAGCGCAGCAGCGCCTCCATGCCGAAGGGTTGCCCGTCCTCCAGCCGCACCTGTGGCTGGAAACGCAGCCGCAACTCGCCGGTGTCGTCCTGCAGGGCCTGGCGCAGTCGGTTCTCCAGCTCCAGGCGTTCGTCGGCCGCGCGTGTCAGGGCCTGGGTATAGACACTCCAGGTCTGGCGCCCGGAAGCCTTGGCCTGGTACATCGCCGCATCCGCGTGCTGGATCAGCGCGGTCACGGTGTCGCCATGATCCGGGTAGAGACTGATGCCGATGCTGCCATTCAGATAGACCGAACGCCCGTCCTCCAGCGTAAAGGGGCGCTCGAAGCTTGCCAGCAAACTGCGGGCGCAGCGCGCGATCTCGTCGTCACTATCCGGGTTCTCCGCCACAATCAGGAATTCATCGCCGCCCAGCCGACCCAGCACATGGGTTGGCCCAAGCTCCCCGCGCAGACGCCGCGCGACCTCCACCAGCACCTGATCGCCCGCCGGGTGCCCCATGGAATCGTTCACGTTCTTGAACCGGTCCAGATCGAGATTCAGCACCGCAATCCGGTGCCCATGCATGCGGGCACGCTCCAGCGCCTGCCCCAGCATCACCTGCAGCTGGCTGCGATTGGGCAGGTCGGTCAGGGCGTCGTTCTGAGCCAGGTACTGCAACTCTTCCTCCGAGCGGCGCAACTCGGACATGTCGGTCAGCACCCCGGAATAGTGCAGGGCCTGGCCCTGCTCGTCGTAAACGGTATTCAGGCTCAGCCACTGCGGGGCCACCTCGCCATTGTGCCGGCGGTTCCAGATCTCGCCCTGCCAGTGACCCTCGCGCTGCAGGCTGTCCCACATGTGCTTGAAGAACTCTCCGTCATGGCGCCCGGACTGCAGGAAACTCGGGTTGCGACCCATCGCCTCGGCCTCGGAAAAACCGGTGATGTCGACGAAGGCCGGATTCACCGCGACGATCCGCGGGGTCAGGTCGGTGATGATGATGCCGTCCCGGGTACTCTCGAATACCGCCGCCATGCGCCGCAGGCCCAGCAAGGCCTGGCGCCGTTCCAGCGCCGCCCCCAGACTGGAGGCGACGATGCGCGCCAGGCTCTGGTCCGCCTCGGTCCAGCGCTGCGCGCGCCGCACCCGGTCGAGCGCGAGGAACCCGCGGTACTCGCCCTCCACGTACAGGGGTACCAGCAGCACAGCCTGGCTTTGCGAGGCCTCCAGGATCGCGCGTTCCTCATCCGGCAGCTCGCGGGTCAGCACATCGACCGCACCGCCGCCCTGCAGGATCTCGTGCCAGCGCGGCAGGACCGATTCCAGGCTCAGGTTGCGCAGCGGCGGCGGGCGAATCATCTCCTCGGTATCCGAACGCACCCAGTAGTAGCGGTGGATATCCAGGGCCTCGCGCACCGCGTGGTCCAGCTCGGCCACCAACACATAAGCACGGTCGGCGCCAGCCTCCTGCCCCAGTTCGGCCAGCAGCCGGTGGATCACGCTGGCGGGGTTGTCCTCGCGCAACAGTTCCACGGTCAGCTCGGCGGCGGTCCGCAGCGCTCGCTCGCGATCGCCCAGGGCCTGTGAGACGCGCAGCTTCTGCGCCGCCAGCCCCGCGATCTGCGTGAACTCGTCGATCAGCACCCGTTCGCCGGGGTAGGGTCCGCGTGACGTGGCGAGATAAATACCCAGAGTGCCCAGCACGCCGCCGTCGGCATCCCGGAAGGGGAACGACCAGCAGGCGCCAAAGCCCGCCCCACGCACGAGATCGCGGAACCCGGCCCAGTTCGGGTGCGTCCCGCAGTCCTCGACGATCATCGGCTCGCCGCCCCACGCGGCCTCGCCGCAGGAGGCCATCCCCTGCGCAGCGCGGATCCGGCGGGTCGCACTGCGCAGGGGGTCCGGAAGCCGCGGAGCCGCCACGCCGTACAGTTCCTGGCTGTCGGCATCCAGCAGCATGATGCAACCGTGCAGGTCGGGGGCCAGCGACTCCAGGCCCTTGACCACATCCTCCAGCAGGCGCGGATCACGTTCGCCGGTTGCCAGCCGCGCCAGCACATTCCCACGCACTTCCTGGACGCGCTGGTCCAGCACCCGCCGGGTCACATCCACCAGACTCCCGGACAGGCCTGTGGCCCGGCCCGTCGCATCCAGATTGGCCTGGCCGCGCAAGTCCAGCCAGCACAGCGAGCCATCTGCCGCGAGCAGGCGAATCTCGGCCGCCAGCCGGCCATCCTCGGCCTCCGCCGCGCGGGACAGCAGCCGTGCCGCTATTCCGCGGTCCTCCAGCGGCATGAACGACAGCATCTCCTCACCGATCGCGGATTCCACCGAATGGCCGGTGATGGCCGTCCAGGCCGGATTGAGGAAGCGCCAGCAACCGGCGGCATCGGTCTCGAAGACGATATCGCCAGCGCGTTCGATCACCTCGCGGTAGCGCCGCTCCGAGGCCGCCAGCGCCACGCGCTCCCGCCGCAGCCGGGCACGGGCATGCACCTGGTCCAGCAGCATCGGCAGCGTCTTCAGGTAGCCCTCGTGCTTGACCGTGTAGTCGTCCACGCCCATGCGCAGGGCCCGCGCCGCCAGGTCCTCGCTGCCCTGCCCGGTGATCAGGATGGTCGGCAGATCCAGCCCGCGTTCCTCGCGCACCAGGCGCGCCAGTTCCAGACCGTCGATCCCGGGCAACCGGTAGTCCAACAGCAACAGGTCGAAGTCCCCGTCCCCGGCGGCACTTTCCGGCAGCAACGCCAGGGCCTCCTCGGCAGTGTGCACCGTCTCCAGCTGCACATGCGGGGCCGCGCGCGCCAGTTCGCGGCGGGTCAGGCCAACATCGAATTCGCTGTGCTCGGCATACAGCACCCGCAGCGGCTCGCAGGCCTCGGTGATGCGCAGTTCGCGGCGGGCGCGGGCATCCACCACCCGCCCCGGCAGGCGCTCCAGATAGCCGTCGGCCTTGGTCAGGTAGTCATCGGCGCCGGCACGAAACGCCGCCACCACCGTTTCCTGTTCGCCGTGACCGGTGAGTACCAGCACGGCCTCGCCGCGATTCACGGCGTTCAGCTCGCTGATCAGCTCAAGACCACTACCGTCCGGCAGGCGCAGGTCCACCACCACGCAGTCAAAGGCATCCGCACCGGTCAGCGCCGCGCGCGCCTCGGCCAGGGAACCCGCCGGGGACACGTCGGCGCCCGGCACCTGGCGCTCCAGGGCCCGGCGCTGCAGATCGGCATCTGCCGAATTATCTTCTACGAGCAGGATTCGCATGGGGTCTCGGGTTGCAAGGGCGGGCGACGGCTTCAGACCGGCGGGTGGTTGAGCAGGCACCAATAGAGTTTGACCTGCTCGGCAACGTCCAGGAACCTGGTGAAGCCCACCGGCTTCACAATGTAGGAGTTGGCGCCGCAGTCATAGGCAGTGGCGATGTCACGGTCCTCGCTGGAGGAGGTCAGCATCACCACCGGAATGCGCCGGAAGCGTTCGTGCGCGCGGATGCGCCGCAGCACCTCCAGTCCGTCCACCTTGGGCAGCTCGATATCCAGCAGGATCACCGCCGGTGGCGCGAGTTCGCCGCGCTCCCAGCGATCGAGAAACTCCAGGGCCTCCACACCATCGCGCGCGACCGTCAGCGGGTTGGAGAGGTTTCTCCGATCGAAGGCACGCCGCATCAGATCAATATCCACCGGGTTGTCCTCCACCACCAGGATGGAGGGCTGACGGCCGGCGTTGCTCATCGCGGGAACTCCACGTGGAAGGCGGCCCCCTCGCCCGGCGTGCCCTCGGCGCGGATCTCGCCGCGCAGGCGCTTGACTGCTCGCCGCACAAGGGCCAGGCCGACACCGGTCCCGGGATAGGCCTCGGCACGGTTCAGGCGCTGGAAGATATCGAAGATGCGATCCCGAAACACCATGTCAAAACCGATCCCGTTATCCCGCACCGTTATCCCGAGTGTAGCGCTGCGAGATTCGGCCTGCACCGTTACTCGCGGGGCCTCGCGCTCGGCACTGAATTTGAACGCGTTCTCCAGCAGGTTGCGCAGGATCAGGGCGACGCCATCCGGATCGCTGACGAAGCAGAGATCGGGGTCGATCTCGATACTCACCTCGGCGCGCTCGCGCAGTTTCGGATCCACCGACTCCAGCACCTCCTCCACCAGCGCGCGCACGCGGACGGTGCGCTCCTCCAGCGGCCGACGCTCCATGCGCGAGTAGGCCAGAAGATCCGAGATCAGGTCGTTCATCTGCGCCACGCCATTGCGGATATTGCTTAAGAAAGTACGGCCCTCACCCTCCAGCTGCTCGCCGTAGTCCGCCTCCAGCAACTGGCTGTAGCCCTCGATTCCGCGCAGGGGTGCCTTCAGGTCGTGCGAGACGGCATAGGAAAACGATTCCAGTTCCTGGTTCAGGGCCTGCAACGCGGCGGTGCGTTCGGCCACCCGCTGTTCGAGCGTGGCGTTCAGGTCGCGCAGCTCCAGCTCGTGGCGCTTGAGTTCGGTCACCTCCAGCACCGTGCCCTGGACGTAATGCCGGCCGTCGGCGCGCTCCATCGGCGCCTCCACCGTGATGCTGAACCAGGCCTCCCCACGCACCTCCGGCCGCGCCTTCAGGAGCAACCGTTGCGGACCGGGACGGCCGCCGGCGATCAGGGTCTCCATCGCCTCGGAGAAACTCGCCCCGTCCTCGGACTCGAGGTCGAAGAAATCGCGCGCAAAGGACTCCAGCGTCGGCGTGCCGTAATGGGCATCGCAGCCCAGCAGGGCATACAACCGATCCGACCACCACAGCTCGCGGGTCTCCAGCAGGTACTCCCAGCTGCCCAGCCCGGCGTGGCGCTCCGCCTGGCTCAACCGATCCACCTGGCGCGCCAGGGCCGCCTCCGCCCGCTTGCGCGCCTCGATATTGCGCACCGTCGCCAGCAGCAGCTTCTCGCCAGCGATCTCGGTCACCTGCAGGTTGACCTCCACCCAAAAACCGTCGCCGTCGCGGTGCCGGGCGCGCCACTCGAACACCAGCTGTTCGCCCCGCCGGGCGCGCTCGATCAGCGCCTTCTGGCGCTGGACGTCGAACCCGGTCTCGTCCACGCTCAAGTCGTCCACGCTGCAGGCCAGCAACTCGGCGCGGCTGTAGCCATACATATCCTCGGCCGCGGCATTGGCCCCGATCACGGCCTCGGTATCCAGGTCTTGCAGCAGGATCGCCTCCTGCACGTTGTCGAAGATCGCGCGGAAGCGGGTCTCGGAATCACGCAGGTCCTGCTCGGCGCGCCGGCGTTCGGTCACGTCCACCAGCAGGCCATTGATACGGATCACCTGCCCGGACTCGTCGCGGGTCAGCCAGGTCCGGTCTTCCACCCAGATCCAGCCCCCCGACCCGTCCTTCAGGCGATACTGCTGGGTGTAACGGTCCGGGCCGCGCTCGATGTGCGCGGCGACCTCGGTCACGATGCGGTCGATATCATCGGGGTGGATCAGGTCGGCATAGTGCACCTCGCCGCGCAGCAGGGCATCGCGGGCGATGCCCCAGCGCTCGATATTCGGGGAGACAAAGGTGACCGGCCAGCCGGGGGTGGTAGCCCACTCGATGGCAACCACCGGGGAACGTTCAACAATCCCGGTGAGCCGGCGCGCCTCGCGCGTGGCGCGGTCACGGGCCTTGAGGGGAAAATACACCAGCAGGAACAGGAGGATAGCCGTAACCACCACGTAGCCCCAGCCCTTGAGGGTTTGCAACTGCCCCAGCAGCTCCAGATCGTCGACCATCAGCAGCAGGGCCCGGTCGGACAGGGCAATCCAGAGCAGCCCGACAACCAGATACAGCACGGCGATGAGTAACGCGGTGCGCCCCGCGCTGGGTTTCCAGCTTTCCTTGTTGCCTCCCGCCATGCCATTCCTCCGACCGCCACGGAGACCCGGCCGGCATTCCCTGCCCGCCAGCTGTCCTGTCTCGAGCATCGACCACCCGTGGCCCAAGCGCAACCCAGGGCAGGCGGGGCCGGTTTGCGGGCTTCGGAGCGCGGTTCGAAAATGGTATTCTTCGCCGCTCCCGCAAGCGGACGCAGCGATGTTCAAGCAACTCGAAGGCGAGCCCCGTGGCGAGCGCCACCCGACCCCAGTGGTCCTGGATCGCCTGAAGCTCAATGCCGGCGGGCTGATCCCCGCCATTGCCCAGCAGCACGACACCGGCGAGGTCCTGATGCTGGCGTGGATGAACCGCGAGGCCCTGGACGAGACCCTGGCGACCGGACGCGTCTGCTACTACTCGCGCTCGCGCCAGGCATTGTGGCGCAAGGGCGAGCAGTCCGGGCAGGTGCAGCAGCTGCATTCGCTGCACCTGGACTGCGACGGCGACACCCTGCTGCTGAAGGTCGACCAGACCGGCCCCGCCTGCCACACGGGGCGGCGCAGCTGCTTCTACCTCCAGGTCGAACAGGACACCGTCGTGGTGACCAGCGATCCCGAGATCGCCCCCGAGACGCTGTACGGCAAGGACACCGGGCAATGAGCGCGGCCCGGACCCTCAGACTGCACAACACCCTGGGCGGGCGCGACGAGCCGTTCGTGCCCCAGGACCCGGAGCGGGTGACGCTCTACGTCTGCGGCCCCACCGTGTACAACCGCGTGCACATCGGCAACGGCCGGCCGGTGGTCGTGTTCGACGTGCTGTTCCGCGTGCTGCGCGAGCTCTACGGCCCGGATCACGTGGTCTACGCCCGCAACATCACCGACGTCGACGACAAGATCAACAAGGCCGCCGCCGACAACGGCGAGCCCATCGCCGCGCTGACCGAGCGCTTCACCCGGGCCTTCCACGAGGACATCGCCGAACTCGGCACGCTCAAGCCGACCCTCGAGCCGCGCGCGACCGAACACATCCAGCCGATGATCGAGCTGATCGAACGCCTGATCGAACGCGGCCATGCCTACGTGGCCGACGACCACGTGCTGTTCGACGTGACCTCCTACCCGGACTACGGCGCCCTGTCCGGGCGCTCGCTGGCGGACATGCAGGCCGGCGCCCGGGTCGAGGTCGCCGACTACAAGCGCCACCCCGGCGACTTCGTGCTGTGGAAGCCGGCCGCGGCGGGCGAGCCCGGCTGGGAGAGCCCCTGGGGCACGGGCCGCCCCGGCTGGCACCTGGAGTGCACGGCGATGATCCGCAGCCACCTGGGCCCGATGATCGACATCCACGGCGGCGGCCACGACCTGGTCTTCCCGCACCACGAGAACGAGATCGCCCAGGGCTGCGCGGCCGAAGGCTGCCACGAGCACGGTACCCACTACGCCCGTTATTGGGTGCACAACGGGCACCTGACCATCGACGGCGAGAAGATGTCCAAGTCACTGGGCAATTTTCAGCTGCTGCACGACCTGCTGCAGCACTACCCCGGCGAGGTCCTGCGCCTGGCGCTGCTGTCGCGCCACTACCGCGCCCCGCTGAACTTCTCGGAAGAGACCCTGACCCAGTCGCGCAACAGCCTGAATGGCCTGTACCGCGTACTGCGCGATGTGGCCGATATCAAGGCCGACGACATTGCTGCCTCCGACACGGCCGTGTTCACGGCGTTGCTGGACGACCTGAACACCCCCGCCGCGATCACCGCGCTGCACCGCATGACCGACGCCCTGGCAACAGCATCCGACGATGCCGAACGGGCCCGCCGCAAGGGTGAACTGCTGGCGGGCGCCGCCCTGCTGGGTCTGCTGCAACAGGACCCGGCCGCGTGGTTTCAGGGCGACGCCGGGGACGATGACCTGGCCGCCTGGGTGGAGGAGCGCATCGCCGCACGCAAGTCCGCGCGCCAGGACCGCGACTTCGCCAAGGCGGATGCCATCCGCGACGAACTCGTCGCGCGCGGCATCGAGCTGGAAGACACGCCGGATGGCACGCGCTGGCAGCGCGCCACCTGAAGCCGATGCATCTGCACCCCTGGCTCATGCGATTGACGCTGGTTCTGGGCCTGCTCCTGCCAGCCGGCGCGCTCGCCCACCCGCATGCGTGGATCGACCTGCGCATGGGGCTGGTCTTCGACGATGCCGGCAACCTGGCGAGCATGCAGCAATCCTGGCGCATCGACCCGACCTACAGCCACATGCTGCTGGAAGACCTGACCCGGGACCTCGACGGCGCCACCGGCATCGATGCGGCGCTGGAACACGCCGCCGAACGCATGCTCGGAAACCTGGCTGCCTATGACTACTTCACCGAACTGAACCTGGGCGACGAGCGCCTGGACGTGCCGCCGGCCCGCAACGCGCGCCTGACCCTGGAGGACCGGCGCCTGCACCTGCGTTTCGAGCTGCCGCTGGACGAACACGACATCACCGCCGGTGACGCCTTCACCTACCGCGTCTTCGATCCGGAATACTGGATCGAGATCCGGCACGATCCGGACGACATCGTCTTCGTGGAGAATCGGCCCGGTTGCGAGGTCGCCGTCACCGAGCCCCGACCGGACCCGCAGCTGATCCGCTACGCCGCCACCCTGGAACGTTCGGACCGCAGCCCGGTCAACGACCTGGGCCGTCACTTCGCGGAAACCGCCACGCTGGAATGCGACTGAGCCTGGTGCTGCCGCGCGATCGGACGCCACGCACACCACACCGCAGACTGAGTGTTATACAGTAAC
This sequence comes from Thioalkalivibrio sp. AKL6, assembly GCF_000376905.1. Classification (NCBI taxonomy): domain Bacteria; kingdom Pseudomonadati; phylum Pseudomonadota; class Gammaproteobacteria; order Chromatiales; family Ectothiorhodospiraceae; genus Thioalkalivibrio; species Thioalkalivibrio sp. AKL6. Next base: position 291,494 of record NZ_AQXS01000007.1, read on the forward strand.
GCCATGCGCACCGACCAAGACCTGTTCCGCCGCCCTTCCCTCAACCTGCTACTTCTGTTGCTGGCCCTGCTGTTTGGCGGCTCCGGACTCGTGCAGGCCGAGACCGGCCACCCGCTGGGCGCCCCCACCGGGGCGCCCGCCAGCGGCAATCAGGCGCCAACCCCACTGGTTGAGCCCCCGGGCCACCTGGAACGCCTGACCGGCTGGATGCTGCAGACCCAGCGGCAGTTGCACCGCAGCCTGACCGAGGGCCTGCACGCCCTGCGCGACGGTCCTACCGCACAAACCGCCGGGGCGCTCATCCTGGTCAGCCTGCTCTACGGGATCTTCCACGCCGCCGGCCCCGGCCACGGCAAGGCGGTGATCAGCGCCTACCTGCTGACCCAGCCGCAGAACCTGCGGCGCGGGATCCTGCTATCCACCGCCTCCGCGCTGGCGCAGGGCGTCACCGCCATCGCCCTGGTCGGTGTGTTGATCGGCCTGTTCGGCTGGCTGGCGCGCGACACCCTGGGTCAGGTACGCACCCTGGAGATCGCCAGCTTCGCCCTGGTCGCGCTGCTCGGGCTGTGGCTGATGGTTCGTGCCCTGCGCCATGCCTGGCGGCTGCATCGCGCCCACCGCGCTCAAGCCCACGATCACGATCACGATCACGATCATGCGCACGAACACGACGCGCACTGCGGCTGCGGCACCCCGCACCACGTGGATCCCAACCAGCGTGGTACCTGGTGGGGCACGGTGCTGGCCGTCGGCATTCGACCCTGTTCCGGCGCGGTGCTGATCATGGCGGTCTCCACCGCCCTGGGCCTGGCCTGGGCTGGCGTGGCCGCCGTGCTGGCGATGTCACTGGGCACGGCGGCGACGGTCTCGGTGCTGGCGACCCTCGCCGTCTCCGCGCGTGACTGGACCCGTCGCTGGCTGGGCCCGACGCGCATGGGCCGGCTCACCTACATTGGGCCGTCCCTGGGCCTGGCCGGAGGCGGCGTAATCGCCCTGATCGGTCTCAGCCTGGTCCTCGGCGCCATCGCCTACCAGCCCGTTGCCCACCCGCTGGGGATTCGCTAGGTTTAATCCCTCGACAGGTTGTCCACGGGGCCCCGCTTGCCCCGGATGGACGCCTCCTCTAACGTCCGGGTCATCCGACCCCAGCGCGCGAGGCCCTCATGTCATCGACCACCATCACCCCGGAACAGGCCCCCACCCTGCCGGCGCTGTTCCGCACTCGGGTCTCCATGAGTCGGGATGCCCCGGCCTATCGCCACTTCAGCGCCGACGACCAGACCTGGAAGCAGACCACCTGGGGCGAAATGGCCGCGATGGTGGATCGCTGGCAGGCCGCGCTGGCGCGCGAAGGTTTCAAGCCCGGGGAACGCGTTGCGCTGATGCTCGGCAACTCGCGCGAGTGGGTCGCCCTCGACCAGGCCGCCAGCGAACTGGGGCTGATTACCGTGCCGCTGTACACCGACGACCGCCCCGACAACGTCGCCTACATCATTGGCCAGACTCAGGCGCGCCTGCTCTTGCTGGGCGAGAGCATGCACAACCGGCGCCTGTCCGAACACTTCGAAAACATGCCCTCGCTCAAGCGCATCGTGTGTCTGGGCCAAACCGAGGGTGAGCCCGATGACTCGCGGGTGATGCACCTCGACCGCTGGCTGGAACGCGGCGACCCCGACCACGTGCGTCGCCCGGACCTGGACCCCCTGGGCCTGGCGACCATCGTGTTCACCTCCGGCACCACGGGGCGACCCAAGGGCGTGATGCTGTCGCATCGCAATATTCTCGACAACGCCCAGGCCTCTTCCACCGCCGGACCGCTGTCGGATACCGACCGCTTCCTCTCCTTCCTGCCCTTGTCCCACATGCTGGAACGCACCGGCGGCTATTACATGCCCATGCTGATCGGCGCCGAGGTCGCCTTCGCGCGCTCCATCCAGGGTCTGGGCGAGGATCTGATGTCCGTGCAGCCCACTGTGCTGATCTCGGTCCCGCGCATCTACGAACGTGTGCATGGCCGTATCCAGGCCGGCCTGAAAGAGAAATCCGCGATCGGCCGTGGCCTGTTCAAGGCCACGGTGGCCATTGGCTGGCGCCGCTTCGAATACCAGCAGGGCCGTACATCCTGGTCCCCGGGCTTGCTGCTGTGGCCCCTGCTGGAGCGAATCGTGGCGCACAAGGTGCTGAATCGCCTGGGCGGCAAGCTGCGCTTCGCCGTGTGCGGCGGCGCGCCGCTGCCGCCACCGATTGCCCGCTTCTTCATCGGCCTCGGCCTCCCGGTACTGCATGGCTACGGCATGACCGAATCCAGCCCGGTGGTCAGCGTGAACACCCCGGACGACAACCTGCCCGCCTCCATCGGCAAGCCCCTTCCGGGGATCGAAGTAAAGATCGGCGAAATGGACGAGCTGCTTACCCGTTCCAGCAGCGTCATGCTTGGCTACTGGAAGAACGAAGAGGCCACCGCCTCCACGATCGACCAGGATCACTGGCTGCACAGCGGGGATCAGGCACGAATCGACGACGATGGCCGCATCTTCATCACCGGACGCCTGAAGGACATCCTCGTGCTGACCAATGGCGAGAAGGTCCCACCGGCGGACATGGAGATGGCCATCGCCCTGGACGCCCTGTTCGATCAGGTCATGGTGGTCGGCGACGGCCACTCCTTCCTGAGCGCCCTGGTGGTCCCCGAACCCGAGGCCTGGGCGACCTTCGCCGAGGACCACAACCTCGACCCCAGTGCCGCCGGACGCCTGTCGCGTGCTACCGAGCGCGCCCTGCTCCAGCGCATGCAGTACCAGCTACGCGACTTTCCCGGCTACGCCAGGATCCGCCACGTCCACGTGGTGCACGAACCCTGGTCAGTGGACAACGGCATGCTGACCCCGACCATGAAGCTCAAGCGCCCGGTCATTACCAAGCACTACGCCAAAGCCATCGAGGCCATGTACGCCGGCCACGACTGATCTTTTCTCTTTTTATCCACCACGAAGCGCCCTTTGACCCACCGGAAGCACCCCAAAAACGAAAAAGGCCCCGCAGCGCAACGCCGCGGGGCCTTGATGGGCGCGCCAGGCGCGCCGCCGGTTCAGATGAACAGGCAGATATCGGACTCGCCGGCGAACTCGAAGAACGCGGCGGCCCCGGCATATTCCACGCCGTCGATGAATTCGCTGGTGTCCATGTCGAACAGGTCCACCGTCATCTGGCAGGCAATCATGCGTACCTCGGCCTCCAGGCACAGCTCGCGCAGGTCGCCCAGATCGGAGACGCCCTTCGCCGCCATCTTTTTCTTCATCATCACGGTCATCATCTTCTGCATGCCCGGCAGGGCCTGCAGAAGCACCGGCATCGGCATCGGCATCGGCATGCCCGGATTGCCCAGCGAGGTCACCTGCAGATCCAGTTTCTTGCGCAGCAGCTGCAGGCCGTAGAAGGTAAAGAACACCTCGCAGTCGTACCCCAGAGCGGCCGCCGTGGAGGCGAGGATGAAGGGCGGATAACCCCAGTCCAGGCTACCCTTCGTGGCAATGATGGCCATCTTCTTTTGATCACTCATTTCTACTTTCTCCTCCAGTGGTAACAGGAATCGGATCCGCCACAGCCCCCTGCGCACGATCCGTCCCCAGTTGGTTAAAGCCCGTGGGTGTCGGGGCGGGAGGGCCTACTGCTCCGACGCCTGACGCCCCCTGCGCCAGTCGCGGATCAGTGCACACCCGGCACAAACCCCCAGCGCTGCCATGCTGGCCCATACCGAGATGGGCACCAGGATCATGGCCAGCGCGAACATAAGCCACGCCAGTATGGTCATCGTTCTCCTCCTGCACAACATTAGCGGCCGGTAATCGCACCCGCTGGTCGTGCTGCTTGCTGCGAGCCGGCGCAGGAGGAGACATCATGCCTGCCCCTACCCCTAGCGCCTCTCCGGCGCCTCCGGCTCGGCGTAATCGCGGGGCGCATCCGTGCCCGGCGTCGGGTTCGGGGCCGGGGCTTCCGGCTCCTTCGGGTTGTAGACATCGCTGGCCGAGGCCCGCCCGCCCTGGCGCGAGACCGGGCTGGCATCCACAAACTGGTTGTTCAGGCGCTGGATGTAGGCCTCGGCGCGGTCGCGCAGCTGATGCAGGCGGCCGATCATCCGCCGTCCCAGACCCAGCGGTGCTCGTCCCATCATCGGGCGCCAGGGACGCGTGTTCTTCTCGAAGGCCGCGCGCCAGTTACCGGCGGGGGTCTCGGTCGGCAGCGTCCGCGCGATGCGGCGCGCCAGCCAGCGGCGATTGAAGAAGTGAATCCCGCCGAGCACGATGGCCAGCACCACGATGCCAAAGACCGTCAGCAACGGGCGCTCGCCCATGGACTGCCAGACGCTGCCATCGGTCCACGGGGCCACACCACCAGTCCACTGGTAGCCAATCAGGCCCAAGATCACCGCGACCACCGCGAACATCCCGGCGTCGAACTGCATGACACGGCGGCGCCAGCGTGCGAGCGCACGTTGCAGCGCCGGCATGACGTCCATCTCGATGGATTCGGCGATCGCCTGCAGCGAGCCAAGGATCCGGTAGGAACGCGAGGAACTGATCTCCTGGATCTTGGCGTGGATCTCCTGACGGTCGCGCCGGGATTTTTCCTCGTAGCGCTCGCGCACCTGAGGATCGCCGATCTCGACCGCCGCACTCTCGTTGTACAGGCAATAGAAGCGCCCGGTGGCATTGCCCTGACGCACCACGGCGCGCTGCCAGGCGGAAACAACCTCTTCCAGGTTGTCCTCGCGCCAGGTGGTGTCGATCTGGTTAAGGATAAACACCAGTTTGGTGAAATCATTGCGTTCGGCGACGCGATTGACCAGGTGCTCCAGGGTGTCGCGCATCGCGCCCGGTTCCGGGTGGCGGGCATCGAAGAACACCAGTACCAGGTCGGACAGATCGATGATGTGGTCGGTCAGCTGCAGGATTGTCGCGCGCTGCTCGTCGGCATCGAACCCGGGAGAGTCGATGATGATGCGCCCGCGCAGATGCTCCGCGCGCGCGGTCTTCATCGCGAGGAAATGATCCACCGTACGCCCGCCACCGTCGGTGATGCGCTCGATCTCGTCGGATACGCGATAGAACGGGAAACGCGGATCGCCGTCCAGCGCGAGCCCCGGCAACTCCTGCACGTGCTCGCTTCCGCCGTAGCTGATCACGGTGAACTTGTCGTCTACCGCCTGCGAACCGCTGCGCTGCACGGTGGTGCCCACGTATTCGTTGATGAAGGTGGACTTGCCGGCCGAGAACGTCCCCAGCATGGCGATCATCGGCCACCAGGAGATGGTGAAGGCGTAGGAGTCTTCGGTGGGATCCAGCAGACCGGCCGCATAGCCGACCCGGTCCAGATCACGGAAGGGGTCGACCACCCCTTTCAGGACCGGATTCTCTTCGGCAAGGCGGTCGCTGAGCAGCTTGAGCTGCTTGCGTACCCGAGGGCCAGGACGATTGAACATGCGGACTCCGTCAGTCGAAACGCGTGATCAGCGCGGGTAATACGGCCCCGGCGAACCCCGGACCGGACCGCTCTGATCGGTGAATGGGTTGAACATGTTCATCATACCCATGGGCGCCCCCACATTGCGATTCAGACTCCACATATCCTGTTGCATGCCCGTGATCGCGCCCGCCATCACGCTGGTATCCCGCGTCATCGAGCCGATATTGGCATCCATCGAGCGCGTATTGCCCGCGATCACCGCCACTTCCTCGTTCATTACCCGCATGGTGTTGTTGATGTCCGTCATCTGGTGGTCCATCGAGGCCATGTGCCCGGCGATGGTGGACATGTCGCGATCGACCACCTGGGTCATCTGGGCGATCTCCTGGGTCAACTGGCTGACATCCCGGGTCAGGCTGGTGATCAGCCAGAACCCGTAGATGGCCAGGACCACGAAGGCCAACAACGCGGCGTACACAATCAGCTCCACACGCCGGGAGCGGGCATCCGCCTTGTCCGCCTCGTCGCGGACCCTGTTGAAATCACTGTTGCTCTCGTCGCTCATTGAACGCCCTTGGTCGATGCATGGAAACGGGTTCGATACCCCCGTCAGAAGGCGCCGACGGCGGCGCGGTCAATGATTTCCTCCAGTGATTCCTTCACAAAAATGGCCTGCTCGCGCAGATCCTCGGGCAGCGGGCGCCCTCCGTGGATCATCGGCTCCAGATCCAGCGTCATCAGCCACAGATTGCCCTCGGCATCTTCCTGCAGCACGATCCGGCACGGCAGATACGCAGCCATCGCCGAGCTGTGGCGAACCATCTGCGCGGCAATCGCCACATCACAGAACATATAGATCTTCAGAAACGGAAAGTCCTCCCCAGTAACGCTTCGTACCTCCTCCCCCATCGGCAATTCGCCGACGTTGCGGATATTCAGCTCGTTGGCCACCAGGCGCAGAATATCCTCGACCTCTTCGACCGCCAGGCCCGCGTCCACCTTGCGCTTGTAGACCATGGCCTCCGCGGCGTCGCCGGTCTCCAGCACCGTGCGGGCCATCTGCGAATAGACCTTGGGCGCCTGGGAATCCAGCGAGCGGACCTGACCGAGGTAGGGCTCGAAAGCAAAAATGGCATACCCCACCCCAATCAGTGCCAGCAATCCGATCACGACCAACGCATTGCGTATGAAGCGCATGAAGCTCTCCTGCTCGGTGCCCGCCGCCCGGTGATCACCGGACGCGACACATTATTGTTTCTTGCGGCGGTTGCGCCCGAACAGGGCTACAGCCAGGGCGTCCAGCTCGGCGGCGGCCTTGCCGCGGGGCTCCAGTTCGCGCACCGAGAGCCCTTCGCTGAAGGAACGGCGAAAGGCCATGCGCTGCTTCAGCCGCGGTTTCAGCAAGCGGACCCCCTCGATCTGCTGCAGCGCCTCGTGCGTCTCGTCGGTCTCGCGCACGGCCTGGTGCGTATCGGCACGATTGATGAAAGCCAGGATCTCGGGACGATCACGCGACCCCCGTTGCTCCTGAATGCGCTGAACGAAGCGATAAGTCGACCAGACGTCCGCCTGGCTGGGCGGCACCGGGATCAGCACACGGTCGGCACCCTCCACCGCAGTCATCAGGGAGGCCATGTCCGACGCACCGACATCAATCAGCACCTCGTCGTAATCACCCGCGCGCGAGCGGACCGCATCGAGATCACTGACCCCGTCCAGCGCGGGTTCGTAGCCTTCCTCGTGGCGCACCTCCAGCACATCGCTGAGGGTTCGCTGCGGATCCAGATCCACGGTCAGGGCGCGGCGACGCCCCTCCAGCAACCACAGGGCCAGGTTAAAGGCCACGGTACTCTTGCCGGTACCACCTTTCAGATTGGCGACGACGGTCTGCATGGCGTCTCCTTCGAGCATTGCGGATTGGCGGCTACGCGCAACCCACCAATCCGCACGGCTCCGAAAAAAAGGGGCCTGCCCGACACCGGGCAGGCCCGAACAGAGGCGGGACTTAGTTGCCCTGGCCCTGCTGCTGCGGCATCTGACCCTGCGGACCATAGCCCTGCGGACCATAGCCCTGCGGACCATAGCCCTGCGGACCGTAGCCCTGAGGACCGTAGCCCTGCGGGCCGTAACCCGGACCGTAGCCGTAGCCCGGGCCGTAGCCATAACCCGGATGGCCGTAACCCTGACCATAACCCTGGCCGTAGCCATCCCCATAGCCGTGGCCGCGGCCACGACCGCTGGCGGAGAAGTCAAAGTTACCGTCGCCCATCATGTCGCCCATCATGTCGCCCATGCCGTAATTACGACCGGAGCCGTAACCGGGGCCACCGAAGAACGGCATGCTCGGGCCATAGCCGTAGCCCGGGCCATAGGCACCGGGGCCATACCCGTAGCCGGGGCCGCCCCACTGGGCGGAGGCCATCATCGGGGCGGCCAGGCCACCCAGGGAAACGGCGAGAACTGCTGCTTTGACCAACTTGTTCATGGTGCTACCTCCTGAAGGAGTCATGCCCTCAATTTGAATGCGTGCACGCGGGGAGGGCTTCTCGAATGCACGCCTTACTGGTCAGGGGAACGGGAAACCGCCCATCCCCCAGGGGAAGACCGAAGACGGCCCGCCCATACCCGGGTAACCGGACTGCCCCGGATACCCGTATGGATAGCCCCCCGGCATCCCGCCAGGGGTGTGGAACGACGGAGCACCCGGTGTGCCGTACGGGTGTTGCGGCCCGTAGCCGCGGTACGCAGGAGCGTGCTGCGGCGGGCCTGGCGCATCCCGCGATTCGCCCCGCCGTGACGGGTCGTAATCGCGGTCCGGAAAACGCCCGCGCGGGCGTTCCGGGGCCGACCGCTGCACCTCCGGCGTACCGGAGGCCCAGGGGTTGTGGCGATCACTCGCCGCCAGGTCGGCGGCCGGCAACAGAAACCCCGTGGCCAGCAATACCCCGAGTATCGGGGCGTTTCTGACCCGCCTGCGTTTCGGTTGACCGGACTGCCTGCCCTGCATGGCGAACTGCCTCCGTCTGGCTTCCACTCCGACGGGCACCAGCGCCCGTCGGCATGCGATCCCCGATCCGCAGATCAGTCTTCGCCTTCTTCCTGCATGGATTCACGACGCTCCTGCATCATCTCCATGCGGCGCTCACGCTGGCGCTCCATCTCTTCCTCGTACGCCGCACGCCCGGCTTCCATCGCCTTCTGACGCGCTTCGCGCATGGCTTCCATCTCTTCCATGCGCTCCTGGCGCTCGGCGTGCTGGGCCTGGATGCGCTCACGCATCTCTTCTGGCATGTCTTCCGGCAGGTTGTCCGGATCGAACTGCTGCATCTGGCCGTAGCCCTGACGCTGCTGCATGCCATAGCCCGGCTGCATCATGCCCGGATGGCCGAAGCCACCCTGCTGCGGACCGGGGCCGTAACCGGGGCCATACCCCGGGCCGTATCCCGGACCATAGCCCTGATGGCCGCGACCATAGCCCTGGCCGTACCCATCACCGTGGCCGCGCCCGTAGCCCTGACCCTGACTGCGCCCGGACATGCCGAAGCTGAAGTCACCGGAGCCTTCACGCTGCTGCATCATCCCGCCACCGGGATGTGCGCCCATGCCGGAGCCGTACGGGGCACGGCCGTAGGGGCCGGGCACCGGGCCCTGCTGGCCCATCGCCGGACCCTGGCCGTAGCCCTGACCCTGGCCCTGTTCCTGGGCCTGGGCGACGCCCAGGGCCAGCACGGATGCCACGGCGGCACTGGCCAGCGTGGTACCAATCATTCGGGAATTGAAACGCTTCTTCATTGCGAACCTCCTCGAGGTCTTGCTTGCATGTTCACTTGAGTCGAATCCCTCGTCGGGTGCGGCCCTTGCCGGGTGTACCCGACTTGCCGCTCCCCTTGGGGGTACTGCCGCTGTCCTTGCGGCCGGTCTTGCTGCTCGTGGTGCCGGTCTTGCTTGTCCCGCCGGCCTTCTTGTTGGATGCCGTCGACGCGCGCTTGTTCGCGCTCGCGCTGCCCGTTTTCCGGGTTCCGGTGCCCTTGCTGGTGCTGCGTGCGCGTCCTTGCGTGGCGTCACCGGACACGGACGTGTCGCCGGGGGTCTTTCTCGCGGCTGCGGTGGACTTGCCCTTCGCGCTTACCGAGGTGCCCGCTGGCGACTTCTTCGTAGCCTTGGTCCCCGCGGTATCGCCAGCACCCCGCGTGGAGCCGGCTTTCCCGGCACGCGACCCGACCGGGGTAGTCGATGCGGTCGTCTTGCCTGCCCCGGCGCGAGACGTGGTCCTGGAGGTGTCCGCCTGTTTCGCGGTCCCCGCGTCGGGCTTCTCAGCCTGAGCGCGGCTGGACGGCGCGGCACCGGCGTCCTGGGCTCCGGCATTCCCAGTGGCCGGTGTGGAGGCCGCTCGCTCAGGGGTGCCGGTCGGCTCAGATTCCTGCGCAACAGGGCCCGGCGGCTTCGAGTCCGCCGACGGGTTTTCCGAACGGGGCTGCGGAGTCGCCGCACCCCCGCCGGAACCCGCGCCCGACGCACCACCGCTCCCCGGGGCACCGCCCGTCGGCCCGCCAGGCCCGGCGAAGGGACCGCCCGATCCGCCGCTGGGCGGCGGGGGGCCGCCATCGCCATTGCGGCGGCGTTCAATGAAAGACCGAATCAGGCGCCCCAGGGCGAGCGCCAGGTCGCGCAGGCCCTCGAGGAAGGCCACAACCAGGCATTTGAGATAAAGCCCTGCGTATTGCACGACCTGGGTGACCGGCCCGCCCTCGCGCGGGCCGAACAGGTCATTCCCCTCGCCGGATGCCCCCGGAGACGCACCCTGGGTCGCGCTGGCCGTCACACCGGCATGCACAACATGACCATTGCCATTGCCATTGCCATTGCCACAGCCGGCCGTGGCCGCACCGTCTTCGTCCAGGCTGGTCGGGCAGAAGGCGCGGCGGCCGGAGATACAGCCCAGCGGGATCACCACCAGGGTCAGCAGGGTGGCCACCACCGTGCCGAACATCAGCGAGATCGCCATGCCCTGGAAGATCGGATCGAACAGGATCACGCTGGAGCCGGCCAGCAGGGCCAGCGCGGTGATGATGATCGGACGGGTACGCGCCTGGCAGGCCAGGATCATCGCGTCGCGCACGTCGTGGCCCTCGTCCACCGCCTGACGACCGAAGTCCACCAGCAGGATCGAGTTGCGGACAATAATCCCCGCAAGCGCGATGAAGCCGATCATCGAGGTCGCGGTGAATTCGGCGTTCATCAGCCAATGACCGGGAATAATGCCGATCAGGGTCAGCGGGATCGGGGCCATGATGATGCCCGGCAACACGAAGTTGCCGAACTCCCAGACCACCAGCATGTAGATCAGGATCAGCGCGATCGCGAAGGCGATCCCCATGTCGCGGAAGGTCACGTACGTCACCGTCCACTCGCCGGCCCATTCGAAGGCGGTCGAGCCATCATTGGGCGGCGGCCCCAGCCAGTGCGGCTGCACCTGGCTGCCATCCGGGAGACGGTAGTCCTCCAGCTGTTCCTGGACCTCCAGCATGCCGTACACCGGCGCGGCCAGACGCCCGACCACCTCGCCGGTCACGTACTCCACCGGACGCAGGTTCTTGTGGTAGATCGGCTCGTCCTGCGGGCGCTGGACGAATTCGCCCAGCTCGGCCAGCGGGATCGACCCGCCCTGCCGGGTGGAGATCGGCAGCATCTCCAGCTGCCGGATGTCATTGCGCGTTGCCATCGGCAGACGCATCTCGATCAAATGCGGCTCGACCAGCGACTGCGCCTTTACATCGCCCAGGATCTGCCCGCCGATCGCGGTCTCCAGGGTTCGATTGATGGTGTCCACGGTCACACCGCGGCGCAGCGCCTTGTCGCGATCCACATCGAAGTGCCAGACGTTGTGTGGCGCCTGCAGGAAGCTGTCCACATCGGCCACGTGCTCGGCACCGGCGAACATGCCCTCGAGATCGCGGGCCACCCCGCGGCGGGTGGCGGCGTCCGGGCCATACACCTCGGCCACGAGCGACTGCAGCACCGGCGGACCCGGCGGCATCTCGACCACCTGGATGCGCGCGCCGGCCGCCTCGGCCAGCGGGGTCAGGCGTTCGCGCGCCTCGGTGGCAATATCGTGCGAGGTCCGGCTGCGGTCGCCCTTGTCCACCAGCTGCACCTGGATGTCCCCCTGCCAGGGTTCGTTTCGCAGGTAGTAGTGCCGCACCAGGCCGTTGAAATTGAACGGCGACGCGGTCCCGACGTAGGACTGCAGAGCCACCACCTCGTCCATCTCGCGCAGGGCGCTGGCCATGTCGTGGCTCAGCGTCGCGGTCTCGGTCAGGGCCGTGCCCTCGGGGAAGTTCACCATCACCTGGAACTCGGGCTTGTTATCCAGGGGCAGCATCTTCACGCGGACATCCGTGGTCATGAACAGGCTGACCATCAGGAAGAAGATCACGATGACGGCGATCAGAAAGGCGTAGCCGCGCACCCGATTGTCGGCCAGCCCCGGGATTACCGTGCGGTAGAACCGCCCCAGCTTTTCCGCCTGGCGATGTTCCTTGTCGGTGGCCTTTTCCAGATACGCCATGCTCGGACGCAGGCGCTGGGTGAGCCACGGCGTGAATACAAACGCCGCCACCAACGAGAACAGCATGGCCACGGACCCCAGCACCGGGATCGGCTGCATGTACGGGCCCATCATCCCGGAGACGAAACCCATCGGCAGCAGGGCCGCGATGACCGTGAAGGTGGCCAGGATGGTCGGGTTGCCGACCTCGCGCACCGCATCCACCGTGGTCTCGGTATCCATGCCGCGCTTCATCAGCCAGCGTCGGTAAATATTTTCCACCACCACGATGGCGTCATCGACCAGGATGCCGATGGAGAAGATCAGCGCAAACAGGCTGACGCGATCGATCGTGTAGCCCAGCAGCCACGCGCTGAACACAGTGAACAGGATCACCACCGGGATCACGATCAGCACCACGACCGCGGCACGAACTCCCAGGAACAGGCCCACCAGGATGGTCACCGCGAAGGTGGCGATGAACAGCTTGAAGAGCAGCTCGTTGACCTTCTCGTTGGCGGACTTGCCGTAGTTGCGCGAAACCGCCACCTCGACGTTGTCCGGGATCACGCTGCCCTTCAGACGCTCCAGGCGTTCGAGTACGTCGTTGGCGACGGTCACCCCGTTGCTGCCGGGCTTCTTGGCAATGGCCAGCGTGACCGCCGCGGCGCCTTCCGGTGCCGCATCCGGTTGGGGTGCTGCCGGGCCGGAGTAGTGGCGCACGAACCGCTCCAGCTCGCCCGGGCCGTACGTTACCTCGGCCACATCGCGCAGATAGACCGGCTGGCCGTCGCTGACCGCAACCAGGAGTTGCTCGAGATCGGCGGCGCCGGTGAAGAAACGCCCGGTGTACACCGCGGTACTCAGCCCCCCGCTCTCGATGCGTCCTGCCGCGCCCTCGACATTCGCCGACTGCACGGCCTGGGCGATCTGATCCAGGCTGATGTCGTAGCCCGCGAGGCGTTCCGGCAACACCTCGATGCGCAGGCGCTCCTCGCGTCCACTGACCACGAAGCTCTGGTTGGTGTCGGGGACCTCGTTCAGCTGCTGCTGCGCATCCAGCGCGATCTGGCGCAACAAGGCGTCGTCCACCTCATGCGACCAGAAGGTCAGGTTAACCACCGGCACGTCATCCGCACCCTTGACCTTGACCATTGGCTCGCTGACGCCGGGCGGCATCAGGTCGCGATTGGCGATCAGCTTGTCGTGCACCTTGACGATGGAGGACTCCATGTCCTCGCCGACGTCGAACTGCACGGTCACCATCGCCTCGCCGCGATGCGACGCGGAGTAGACGTTGTCTACCCCGGTAATCTCGCTCATCAGCCGCTCCAGCGGCCGCGCCGCCAGGCTCGCCACCTGCTCGGAGGGCACGCCGGGGTAGGACACCATGATGTCCACCATCGGCACGGAGATCTGCGGGTCCTCCTGGCGCGGGGTGACCATCAGGCCGAGAATGCCGATCGCGATACTGGCGATCAGCAGCAGCGACGACAGCGGCGAATGGATGAAGGCCGCCGCCATGCGCCCGGCAATGCCGGGGTCACCGTGTTTCTGCCGGAAACCGGTATCGGATTGTTTGTCGTCTTCGGCCATCGAGCTTGAACAGTCCTGTTGTCAGTCTGGCGTCCCGAGCACCGGTTCGGCCGGCGCGTCGCCACCGGTGCACCTGCCAGGGGGCAGCAACCGGCGCTGATAGTCCCGGCCTGCAGCCGGGTATGGATCCCTACATACGGCTCCAGGGGTCCGTGACACCGTCGCGGCGTCCGACGCCCGAATCCGGGGAACCGCGCCCCACGGCCTGGCCGGAACGCACACCCGCGCCCGGTCGGGCCAGGATCTGCATGCCCGGCTCCAGCCCGGAGGTCACCACCACCTGGTCGCCGCGTCCGCCACCCAGGCGCACCATGCGCACGCGGACGTGGCCCTCGCCATCAAGCACGGCCACGCGCGGCAAGGCACCGCCCGGGATCAATGCCGAACGCGGGATCACGACCCGGTTACCGGAAAGCTCGCCCTGCGGCAGATGCACCGCCGCATGCATGCCCGGCCCACCGCGCACGCCCTGCGGCAGGTCGAACTTGACCGTGACGGTGTGGCGCTGCGGGTCAGCCAGGGGGAAGATCCGGGCGACCCGGGCCTCCACTTCGTCACCGGTATCCAGCCGCACCTGCACGTAGTCGCCTTCCTGCAGGCCGCTCACCAGCCGCACCGGCACCTGCGCCTCGACGCGCAGGAATTCGACATGGCCGAAGCTCACCAGCGGCTGACCGGGCTGGACGGTATCGCCCTCTTCCACGTGCTTGTGCATCACCAGGCCATCGAAGGGCGCCTCGGACCGGGTGTCGCGGATGGCCGCGTCCAGTTCGGTGACCCGGGCCCGGGCCTGCTCCCAGCGCGCCTGCGCCTGATCCACGCCGATGTAGCGGGAATAGAGATCCGTACGGCGATCCAGCGCGGGATCGCCCATGCCCATGACCTGGCCCATCGGCTGGGTGAACATCTGGTCGAACATCGACGGCACGCCCATGCCCGGCATCTGGCCAATACTGCGCGACTGCGGCGAGACCATCTCGCGGCCGTACTGCATCTGGGCCTCGCGGATCGCAGCCTCGGCGGTGCGCATCTCGGCCTCGGCCGCCTGGCGCTGGGCGCGCAGCCGGTCGTCGCTAATAGCGACCAGCACCGCCCCCTGTTCGAAGCGGTCGCCCTCGGCGCCGGCCACATCCACCACGCGCCCCGCGGATTGCGCGGTCAGGGTGACTTCACGATAGGGGACCACGGTGCCACTTACGGTCTGAGTGGCCGCCTGATCCGGCTCCACCGTGAGGATCGGACCAGCGGCGTGGGCCGCCGAGATGCCGAACAACGGCAGGGCCAGTGCGGTACCCAGGAGGGTGCAGGCCAGGAGGCGTCGGGAAACTCGAGCAAGCATGATCGTCCTACCTCGCGCCGAATGTCGCGATGAAAGAAGGCGCCCGCACCCGGCGCACCTGCGCACACGGGACCGGGGGCAGGGAATGGACCGCACTCGACCGGACGCCGGGGAAACTGGCGGCGAGGCCCATCCGGCGACCCGGGTCAGCCGGCTGAAAACCGCAGTGGGTATCCATTACCCAGTATGTAGATGAACTCATGCCCGACTACAAGCAACGTATATGCCAATATATCGACCTTCTTATAAAACAATCACTTGATTAGGATTTACTGATATTCAAGCAATGACTGTTGCAACACCCCCATTTCGCGCTATAACCGAGACAGGGATTGGCGAAACGGGCCATACCGGGGGTGTTGCAGGCGGCCCCGGGTGTTGCAACACCGCACCGTTTCCTCCGACCCCTCCAACAAGAAAAGGAGGCGGGATGACCACAACCGAACTGGCCGAGATCTGCATCCGACACAGTCGCGACCCACACCTCATCAGCGACACCCGGGGCCGTGTCCTGTTCGCCAACCCGGCCTTTCACCAGACGCTGCAAATCCCCTCCGATGCCCGCCTCACCTTGGCGAACCTCGGACCACTGAATCTCGAACAACACCTGCAAGAGGCCGCCATTGCCGCCGGCGAGCACGATGCCGACGCCAACAGCACGCCGCACGCCCTGCACTTCTCGCTAATGGCGGAACTGGACGACGAGACCCTCCCGCTGGAGGTGATCAGCCAGCCACTGCGCCTGAACGATGACCAGCGCGCGCTGCGTCTGATCACCCTGCAACCGCAGCGCCGGCGAACAACCGCGGTGGAAACCGTCAGCGAGGACGGACAGGACGGGCTCGAGGACAGCCACTTCCATTCCCACGACGCCAGCTGCCGGCCCACGCTGCAGTTCGCACGGCGCGTGGCCGCCAGCGACGTGCGCGTGATGCTCATGGGCGAATCCGGCACCGGCAAGACGCGCCTGGCCCGGGCCATCCACCAGTCCAGCCGCCGCATCCGTGCCCCGTTCGTCGAGATCAACTGCGCGGCGATCCCCGAGGAGCTGCTGGAATCCGAACTCTTCGGCCACGCCCGCGGGGCCTTCTCCGGGGCGGTCAACGACCGGGTCGGGCGCTTCGAGGCGGCCGACGGCGGCACCTTGTTCCTCGACGAGATCGGCGAGATGAGCCCGCGCCTGCAGGCCAAGCTGCTACGCGCAGTCCAGGATGGCGCCTTCGAACGCGTCGGCGAGAACACCACCCGGCAAGTGGACGTGCGCATCCTTTCCGCGTCCAATCAAAACCTGCGCAGCCGCGTCGAGGCCGGCGGGTTCCGCACTGACCTGTTCTACCGCCTCGCGGTCGCCACAGTGGAAATCCCGCCGCTGCGCGAACGGCCCCAGGACCTGGCGGCCACCCTGCAGGCCTACGAGGTGCACCACGGCATCCGCATCGCGCCGCATCTGAAGGAACGGCTGCAGGAGCACCCCTGGCCGGGCAACTTCCGCGAGCTGGAGAACGTCTTCGAGTGTCTGACCCTGCACGCCCGCAACGGTCAGGTGGACGACTTTCCCCTGCCCCAGCCGATCCGGATGGATGCCGATGCGGCGGACACGATCCATGCGCCGCGCACCAACCGCCATGACCCGGCCCACGCTCCCGATGGCCAACCGCACGACCGGGCGGGCCACCCGACCCGCGACGGCCAGCCCAGCGAGCATCCGGAGGCCCGGCGCCTGCGCGAGGCACTGGTCGCCCATGCCGGAAACCGCTCACAGACCGCCCGCGCCCTGGGCATGGATCGCAGCACCCTGTGGCGCAAGCTGCACCGCTACCAGCTAGTCTGAACCTGCGGCAGGCAGACGACCGCCCCCACAAGAAAAGGCCCCGGAGGTGTGCACCCCCGGGGCCTTTTCGGTTGCCCTGCCCGCACCTTCCGGCGGCGCGAAAGACCTAGCGGTACTGTCGCAGGTGGCGGGCGCCATCGCGGTGGTGGCGGTCATACACCGGCGCCAGGCGCTCGATCATCGAACGCCGCTCCCTCGTCGGCAACAGCCCCAGGGCGCTGTCCCAGGCCCGCATCGCGCCCGCGGCATCGTCAGCGGCATACAGGGCGTTGCCCAGCTCGCCGTAGAGGTCGGCACGCTGCGCCGAGGTGGCCGGAATGTCTTCCAGTGCCGTGCGCAGCACCTCGACCGCCTCCTCGGGTCCGCCCCGCCAGTAGGCGACACGCCCGGCCTCCAGCGCCTCCTGCACCTGCCGCGCGACCTCTTCTTCGCTCATCGGCTCGCCGGTGGCCCGGAGCTGCGCCTGTTCCTGCGGGTCCGGAATCGGGCGCTGTGCGCTGCCCTCGTCCTCACGCTCGTAGGCCTCGCCCGTCATCGGGTCCATGTCGCCCTCCGACAAACGCCCCTCACGCGGCGCCGTTTCGTCCGCTGGGGCCGGGGCATCCTCGGCCACTGCAACGGCCTCGACATCCGTGTCCTCCGGCACCGCATCGGCGCTGGGGGCCAGCACATCGCGCGCCGACCAGGCGATCAGCCACAGCACGATCACGATCACGATCCAGTAGCGATTAACGAAACTTCTCTGCTTGTTGTCTGCCTGTTCCATGCCTCACCTTTTCCGGTTTTTCCATTGGCGGAGCGACTCGGGCAACACGGATGAATGCATTCATCAGCGCTTCTCCGGGCTCTCCGTCAAGCGTTCATTCCATTACCTATTTCTATCCTGCACCGAAACGCCTTCCAGAGCGAACAGGATAATGGACAGCACATCGGCGCCAATTCTCCCTTGTAAGGGGATGCTGATTAAAACACCCGGGCGGCGTGGGTCAGCGCAAACCGAGCACATCCTGATGCCCGACGGTCAGCTCGACCTCGCCGCGGGCGAGCGCCACGGCGCGCGCCTTGCCCCAGGCTCGCAGATCCGCCGCCCGGCCCGGGTCAATCGCGCTGGCCGCGGCCACCCAGCCGTCGATCAGGGCCACACCCAGCGCCGCCCGATGCGCGTCAATCCGCCAGTCACTGGCGCAGGTTTGCACCCCGTACCCCAGCCCCTCGAGCCGCGCCGCACAGGCCGGCGCGGCGGTCGGCCCCAGGGCCGGCCCGAACCCTTTGTCCGAGCGCTGGTGCCGATTGACCGCGTCCTCCAACTCGGCATCCAGGGCATGCGGCTGCGACCAGCGAATCCGCCCGTCATAACTCAGTGCGAACAACACCGCGGCACCCTGTTCGGCGCAGGCCGCAAGCAACCGGTCCAGCCAGGCCTCCGAAACCAGATCCAGCAGCGCCGAACCGGTCACCAGCGACGATCCGCCCGCGAGGGCCGCACCCGGATCGTCGGCCAGGTCGCTCACCCACCGCTCGAGCTCGATCCCGGCGCCGGGAGCGCCGGCGCGGGCCAGCAGCCCGGCATCGTGATCCACCAGCCGCCAGTGTTGCGGGGGCGGCAGTCGCGGCGCGAGGTAGCGCAGGTTGGAGCCGGTGCCACTGCCCAGATCCGTCACCTGAAGGGGGCCGGCGACACGACGCCCAGCCAGATGCGCACGCAGGGATTCGACCAGGGCCTCCGGCCGGGCGGCATGATCGGCTGCCTCGCGCAGGGCCAGCCAGTCGGCGTCGAAGGATTCCGTCATTGCAGCCACTCCTCCAGCGTCTGTTCCAGTGCGGCCACCGCACCATCCCAGTCCGAACGTTCCGCCATCGCGTCGCGTGCCATCCGCCCCATCCGGTGGCGCGCTCCAGCATCGGTCAACAAGGCGTCGATGGCCGCGGCAAGCGCCCCGATATCTCCCGGCGGAACCAGCCGGCCGGCCGCCTCCGGCACGGTCGCAGGGATCGCCCCACCGGTGGTACCGATCACCGGCAGGCCGCGCGCCATCGCCTCGGTATAGGCCATGCCGAAGCCCTCGTAAGCGCTGGGCAGGACAAACAGCGAGGCCCGCCCGTACCAGCCCTCCAGCGCCGCATCGTCGCATTCGCCGGCCCACTCGATCCGGTCTCCAAGCCCGGCCTCGGTGATCGCCGCCTCCACCCGCTGCACATAGGCCGCGTCCCGCACCCGCGAACCCACCAAGACCGCCCGCCAGTCCGTGGTCCGTATGCACGCCAGGGCCTGCACCAGTTCCAGCTGGCCCTTGCGCGGCACGACCGAGCCCACACAGAGCAGCAGCGGGCGCTCGCCGGGACCGGGCCCCAACGCCTGCGGGCGCGGTTCGATCCCCGGCGGTATCGCCTGGAGCCGCCCGGAAGACACCCCCCAGGTGGCCACCTGCCCGGCGGTGAAGGCACTCGTGGCCAGCACGCCCTCGACCTGACCCACGGCGGCGCGTTCACGCGCCAGCAGGTCATCGGCCCGCGCCGGTTCCAGCCCGGTCTCCAGGCCTAGCGGGTGATGCAGCAGATAGATCAGATGCAGGCGCTCGGCGTGGCGGGCCAGCACCCCGGGAAAGGCACCCGCCGCCAGGCCATCCAGCAGCACGGCCCGCCTATCGGGAAAGCCCGCAAGCGCGGCGTCCAGGGCCGACTCGGCCGCCGGGTTCGGCCCGGGGAATGCCCCCTCCAGCTCGCGCACCGTGACCGTCCAGCCGCGCGCCCTCAAGCCCGCGACCATGCGCGCATCGTAGCGATACCCGCCGGTGCGCTGCTCCAGCGACCCCGGCACCACCAGGCCGAGCTCACGCATTCGGCTCAGGGTGCCGCCTCGTAGCTGGCCCAGGCCACGTGCGACTCGTTCAGGGTTACGCACACCGCGTCCAGCTCGCGGGCCGATTCGCCCAGCTCGCCGGCATGGATGGCGCGCGCCACGCGCTGGTGCAGTTCATGGGCGAGGAATTCGGTGGTGGTGTTCTGGCCGCGAAAATCCTCGCGCTCGTCCAGATTCTGGTAGTTCAGGTCGCCCAGGAGGGCCTTGACCACCTCGCTGGCGCAGCCGATATCCACCACCAGCCCGTCGGCATCCAGGGCCTGGCGGCGGAAGGTCACGTCGACCACGTAGGTCGCGCCGTGGAGCTTCTGGGCCGGGCCGAAGGTCTCGCCGGCAAAGCTGTGGGCGATCATAAAATGATCACGGACGTTCAGGCTGTACATCGGGCAGTTCCCCGCAGGTCGCGTTAATCGGAAAAGGGTCAATAACGGATACGGTGGCACAGCGTGCGTTCGGCCTCAGGCCCGGAGACACGCTGCATCGCCGTCGGCAGGTCGGCGAACGCATCCTCGCCACTGATCAGGGCATCCAGCGCCGGATCGGTCAGCAGCGACAGCGCCAGCGCCAGGCGGCGGCGATAGTCCCAGCGCGCCGCGCGCTCCGGCGGGATGCGTCCGACCTGCGAGCTGCGCAACGTCAGCCGCCGCGAGTGAAAGGCCTCGCCCAGCGGCGCCGGCACCGGCTGATCGCCGTACCAGCTCATCTCCACCACCCGGGCCTCGACCCCGGCGAGCGCCAGCGCCTGCTCCAGCCCGGCCGGGTTGCCGCTGGCATGCACGACCCCGTCCAGGCCCTGCAGGTCCGGATTCGCTTGCGCCGCGTCCGGGGTGCAAAGGCTCAACCCCAGCCGGGCCGCCACGGCCTCGCGCTGGGGGTTGGGGTCGATCAACGTCACCTCGGTGCCGGGGATCGCCCGCAGCAGCCAGGCCACCAGCAGCCCGACCACCCCCGCCCCGATCACGGCGATGCGATCCCCCGGACCGGAGTGCGCATCCCAGACTGCGTTGATCGCCGTCTCCATGTTGGCCGCCAGCACCGCGCGCTCCGCGGGCACCGCATCCGGGATCGGGACCACCGCGGCCGCGGGAACGACGTAGGCGCTCTGGTGCGGATACAGACAGAACACCCGCTGCCCGAGCGGCGCATCCCCTTCGTCCCCCGCCTCGACCGTTCCGACGCTGATGTATCCGTACTTGACCGGCCCGGGGAACTCGCCCGCCTGGAACGGCGCGCGCATTGCCTGATGCTGGCTCGCGGGGACCCGGCCATGAAAGACCAGCGACTCGGTCCCGCGACTGATCGCGGAAAACTGCGTGCGCACCCGCACCTCCCCCGACACCGGCTCCGCCAGTGCCTCCGGGCGCAGTTCGCCCGTGCCGGGACCGACCACCCAGAAGGCCTGTTCGGGAGCCGGCGTGTTCACCGGAAGCACTGCAAGGTCAGGGTGCAAGGCGGCGTCATCATCCGCGCAGTGTGGGCGAAGCGTATTCCAAGCGGCAACTCCCGGCGCGCGGCGTGGTCGCAAGGCAAGGCCCCGGAGACCTCCCACGGAGGGCTACAATCCCCCCATGGAATCATCCACCGCCAAACGTCGCTCCGCGGCGCGGATACGGACCGGTCTCCGCGTCTGGGCGGCCGACGGGCTCGTCGCCGGCCTGCTGGGCCTGGTCGTCACGGCAACGCTGATGCTGCACGCCGAACTGGGACCGCACGCAATCATCGGCTTTGTCGTGCTCTGGTTCATGCTCGGCGCCCTGCTCGCCACCACCACCCCCCCGGACGGACTGGCCCGGGACGGGCGTGGCCCCGGCCCGGCCAACCGGGTCACGCTGCTGCGCGCCGCCCTGACCGCACCCCTGGGGGCCCTGGTATTCGCCCCCCCTGCCACGGGTGACCCATTGCTGGCCCTCTGGGTGATTGCGCTGGCGGGTCTGGCCCTGCTGCTGGACGGGCTCGACGGGGCCGTCGCGCGGCGCACCGACAGCGCCACCGCATTCGGCGCCCGCTTCGACATGGAATTGGACGCAGCGATGATCCTGGCTTTGTCCGTGCTCGCCTGGCAGATGACCGCAGTCGGCCCCTGGGTGATCCTGATCGGGCTGATGCGCTATGCCTTCGTGCTGGCCGCCCGCCCCTGGCCCTGGCTGGCCGGGGCGCTGCCACCCAGCCGCCGCCGCCAGACCGTCTGCGTGCTGCAGACCGTAGTGCTGCTTCTGGTGCTGATCCCCGGCCTGCCCGCCAGCGCCGCCATCACCATCGCCCTGGCCGGCCTGCTGGCCCTCGGCCTGTCCTTTGCCGTGGATATCCACTGGCTCTACCGCCACCGACCGGAGGTGTGTCATGACTGACGCCCGCAACCACCGCTTTTCCAGCCGCCTGCGCTCCGCGCTCCTGACCTGCCTGATGACCGCGACCTTCGCCCTGCCCGCTGCCGCCCTGGCCGATGCCGACCGCTGGGTCATCGACCCCGACCACTTCGCAGTCGGTTTCCTGGTCGATCACGCCGGCTACGCCAAGGTCATGGGCATGTTCCTGGAGGCCGAGGGCGAGTTCACCTTCGACCCGGACTCGGGCGAACTGGAGGGCGGCTTCTTCGTCATCAAGACCGACAGCGTGTTCACCAACCACGCCGAGCGCGACGACCACCTGCGCAACGAGGACTTCCTGCACGTCGAGGCGTACCCGGAGATGCGCTTCACCGCCACGCGCTACCAGCCCACCGGCGAGAACACCGGGCGCCTGAGTGGCGGCCTGGAGCTGCTGGGCGAGACCCGCACCATCCATCTCGACGTGACCATCAACAAGGTCGGGCGCTACCCGTTCCCGCTGGGTGGCCTGTTCGGCCGCCCGTACGTGCTGGGGGCGTCGATGCGTGGCAGCTTCGATCGTTCCGATTTCGGCATGACCTACGGCCTGACCCGCGACATCGTTGGCGACGAGGTCGAACTGATGATCGAGTTCGAGGCGCAGCGGCAGTAACGGACGGCCGCCTGAATGGGTTCACCACGAACACTCAAAGAGACGAAGGAAACACCGGGGCGTGTAACCACAGAGGGCACCCAAGGCACGGAGCATGGAAGGCTCCCGGCCTGCCGCGCAGGGCGGGCGCGACGGCTCTGGACGGAAGACCGCGTGATCGCGGGGTCCGGGGGCATCCGGACGCAGCGGCTCCGACACCCGGGACCAAAACACTCCCGCGTCATCCCGGCCGTAGCGCAGCGCAGAGCCGGGATCTCCAGCCCATGACCCCCACGCCGCCGCGCACCCCCGCGAGATCCCGGATCACCGCTTCGTGGTTTCCGGGATGACGATGTAGGAGGCGCCTGGAGACACGGGCCCGCACGGGCCTTGAGCCTGGCTGACGCTCGTTGCTAATCAGGAAACGAAAAGGCCCCGGGTAGTAACGCGCCGGGGCCTTGCAGGGCGAAAGGACTGGGGGGGGGCGTCAGGCGGTCGTGTTGATGTTGGTGCCCACGTTTGCCGGCAGACCCTGCGTGGCGGCCTGCATCTCGCCAATGTCGGGCAGTGCCTCCAGCATCGACTGAGCGGCCATCTCCTGCGACTCCATCGCCTTCTTCTGCAGGGCCACATCTTTCTGCATGGCCAGCTGCTGCTGGCTTTGCTGGGTGGCCGTTGCGGCAATCGCGCTTGCGTCCATCCTGGTACTCCCGAAATCTGAATGTACAGGCCCGCCAGCGCTCAGGACGACGGACCTGCCCCCGGTGACGGCCGTATCCCGCAAGACTTGAGCCTCCATGCACGATTTTTTCGCACGCGGGAGAATTTTCAACGCACAACCGCACGAACGACCATCAGCACCGGAACTCTCGTCGCCGATCCTTCCCCTTCTTCCCGCCTGCGTGCCCTTCGTGGTGAACAAGGTCCTCGACCTTCAATCAGTCTTCCCGGCGTTGTGTCCGGCAGGACCTTCGGGCGCTCGGCAGACCCGCGCGGCAAAGCGCCGCATCACGCCACGGGCCACGCGATCCTCGGGTTCGATACAGAACCCGGCCTGCTCCACCGCGGCCTCGGTATCGCGATTCGGATGGCAACCGCCGGTGACGCAGGTCCAGGCCGGCTGCACCCGGTCCTGCGCCCGTCCCAGCAGCGGGCGGGTGTGGCGCACATGCTCCAGCATGCGCAGCGCGCCGCCGTCCGCCAGCACCCGGCGCACCTCGCCCAGAGCCCGCGGCGGGTCCTGGACGCTGCAGAAAACCAGGCCGGAGACCACGCTATCGAACACCCCATCCGCAAATGGCAGCGCCTCGGCCTTCGCCACCACCAGCGGGACCGTCGGCGCACGGCGTCGCGCCCACCGCAGCGCGGCCAGGTCCGGATCCATGCCGATCACTTGCGTCGGATCCGCGTACAGCGGCAGATCGCGCCCGGTCCCGCAGCCGACCTCCAGCACCCGGCCTTCGGCGCCCTCAACCAGGCGCCGTCGCCAGCGACGCAGCCCCAGAAGATCGGCACCGGCCATCAGGCCGTCATACAGCCAGGGGATCTGTTCAAGACCGCGCATCGCGACTCCGTGGGTGCCAGGGGGGGGAGAAATGTGACGCATGCCACATTCTTTCGGCGGGTGGCAGGAACCTGTTTCCACAGTCCCTGTCCACTTATACAAGTTGCGGAAATCATCGGCTCGTGGCAACGGCAGCCGGTGATCCGCCGTTCGGACGCAAACCCTCCATCACACGGGTGTCCGAATGATCTTTGGCCCGGCGTCTTCGCCGGGCCATTTTTTTGTGTGGCCGCTCCGACCGGTACAGGCTGACGCGTTCGCGCCAGCACAGCGTCCCCCTCAGTTGCCGGTACGCCCGATCAGGTTGAGGAACTCGCGCCGGGTGCGGCCGTCCTCGCGGAAGGCGCCCAGCATCACCGAGGTCGCCATGGAGGAGTGCTGCTTCTCCACCCCGCGCATGGTCATGCACATGTGCTTGGCATCCACCACCACGCCAACCCCCTTGGCCCCCGTCACCTGCATCAGCGCCTCGGCAATCTCGCGGGTCAGGCTCTCCTGGATCTGCAGCCGTGCAGCGAACATGTCCACGATGCGGGCAATCTTCGACAGGCCGATCACCTTGCCATCGGGCAGGTAGGCGACATGCACCTTGCCGATGATCGGCAGCAGGTGATGCTCGCACAGGGAGTACAACTCGATATCGCGCAGCAGGACCATCTCGTCGTTATCGGACGAGAACAGCGCATCATTCACGATGGTGTCCAGGTCCTGCTGGTAGCCACGCGTCAGATATTGCATGGCCTTGGCTGCGCGCATCGGCGTGTCCCGCAGGCCCTCGCGTTGCGGATTCTCGCCGAGCCCGGCGAGAATCTCGCGGTAGTGCTCGGCGAGTTGTTCCGGGGCGGCCAGCGGCTGGCCCGAGGCAGGGGTGGCCGTCGGCTCGTCGGCCATGCGGTCATCTGCGTTCATCGATGGTTCCTTGTTCTCGTTCATTCTCGCGTTCTTCCTCTTTCCTGCTCAGGCCGCGATGGTGACCGCGAGGCCGGAGGCCAGGGCCAGCATCGCGCCCACGGTCAGCACCAGGCGCAGACCGAGATAGCCACGGGGCAACGCCCGCCGTTGCAGGCTCAGCCGATCCACCCACCACACCCCAAGAAACAGCACGGCCAGCGTCATCAAGGCCTGCGGCAGCGGCTGCAGCACCGCCAGCCAGGCCAGGACGGACGGCACCACCGCCCACACCGGCGCCGAGAGCGGACCCACCCGGTGCTGCCGATCCGCCAGATAGATTCCCCAGTGGACCGCCCCCAGGAACGACAGGATCACCGCACCATAGAGCGCCAGGGCCTCCAGTGCGAAAACCTGCCATTCGGGCTGGGCCATCCAGGCCCCGATGCCGAAGAACGCGAAGGGTAGCAGCCCGGCGTACCCGAGCACCTGCAACGCAGGTGCCGGGGTATCCGGTCGCGCGCCCTCGCCGCGCGCCTGCAGGGCCCGGTGGCCCAGGTACTCGCGCAGTTCAGGGAGGCCGCCGATCACCCCTTCGCGCGTCACAAACAGCGGCAGCACCGCGGCGCCGGTGGCCTGTTGCAACGCATGGAACTGCTCGCGGTTATGGGCCGAGCCCATGCCCCACTCCAGCCGCTGCCAGCGCCCCGGGGCCGTCGCCTTCAGAAGCGCCTCGGCATCCCGGAAATCCGACAGCCCGGAGGTGATGCCCACGATCTCGTGGGTCGTCAGTGCATCGCGCACCTCTGCCGGCCACTCCGGTGCGCCCGCTTGCGCCTGCTTGTCTGTGTTCACGATCCGCGTCTCCCGCTGCACCTGTTTCGCGGTAAACCGCCCTCCTATTGGAAGCCGGGGAACTTTTTACCGCCACCATTTACAAATATTGTACAGTTATTGTATAAGATGTACATCGCCCTGCGGCCCGGAGATCCACCACCATGCAACGCTCGCGCATCGCCGTCATCGGCGGAGGCATCGCCGGCCTGTCCGCCGCCTGGATTCTGCAGACCCGGCACCAGGTCCAACTGTTCGAATCGGAACCGGAGCTCGGCGGCCATGCCCATACGGTGGAGGTACCCGATCCGCAGGGCCACACGGCCATCGATACCGGCTTCGTGGTCTACAACGAGCGCAACTACCCCCTGCTCACCCGCCTGTTCACGGAACTCGACGTCCCCACCCAGGATACGGACATGTCCTTCGGCTATTCGCGCCAGCCCGCGGGCGTCGAGTATGCCGGCTCCGATCTGAACACCCTGTTCGCGCAGCGCCGCAACCTGGTGCGCCCGGCTTTCCTGCGCATGGCGAGCGATATCCTGCGCTTCAACCGCCTGGGCAAGGGCCTGTTCGAGCGTGGGGAAAGCCCGGAGGGCACGCTCGGCGCGTTCCTCGCCCGACACCGACTGGGCCGCGGCTTCACCGAGGACTACCTGCTGCCGATGGCGGCCGCGATCTGGTCCTGCCCGCCCGAGGAGATCCGCGAGTTCCCGGCCGCCAGTTTCCTGCAGTTCTTCCACAACCACGGCCTGCTGGATCTGCGTGATCGCCCGCAGTGGCGCACGGTGGTCGGCGGCAGCCGCGAGTACGTCCAGCGGCTCGCGGAGCGCCTGGAACCCGGCAGCGTGATTCACCAACCGGTGCGCGCAGTGATCCCCGATGCCGACCGGTGGCGGGTCCTGACCCACGATCAGGCAGCGGGGTTCGACGCGGTCGTGTTCGCCTGCCACGCCAACACCGCGCGCTGGCTGCTGAACAAGGCCGACCCGGCGCGCGAGCGTCTGCTCGCCGCCTGCCGCTTCCAGCCCAACCGCGCGGTACTGCACACCGACCCGGCGCTGATGCCCCGCTCGCGCCGCGTGTGGTCCTCCTGGAACTATCTCTCCGGGCGCTCCACCCAGGCGCGCGACAGCGTGTCGGTCTCCTACTGGATGAACCGCCTGCATCGCCTGGAACGGCGCCAGGACTACATCATCAGCCTGAACCCCTGGCGCGAGCCGCACCCGAACACCGTGCTCGGCGAACAGCACTGGGAACACCCGGTCATGGACACCGCAGCGGAGAAGGCGCGTCAGCGCCTCGCGGCCACCCAGGGCGAGAACAACCTGTACTTCGCCGGTGCCTGGATGGGCTACGGCTTCCACGAGGACGGGCTGCGCTCGGCCGTTTCCATCGGGCGATCGCTGGGCATCGAACCGCCCTGGTCCTGCCCTGCGGACCCCCCCATGCAGACCGCCCGCCAACCGGGCTCCGCCATTCACGGCGGCGTAGCGGCACCGGCGCACGCGCCGCCTGCGCAATCCCGGAGCGCCTGAATGGACGCCGCCCTGGTCCACGGCACGGTGCTGCACCAGCGGTTCTTTCCGCAGCAGTATCGCTTTCGCTACCCGGTAACCAGCGCGCTGTTCGATATCGATCGCCTGGCGGAGACCACCCGGCGCTGCCGTCTGTTCTCGCTGAATCGCTTCAACCTCTTCAGCCTGCGCACCCGGGACCACGGCCCGCGCGACGGCCGCGCCTGGCGCCCGTGGATCGAGGCGCACCTGGCCGAACACGCCATCGACCTGGCCGGTGGCCCGATTCACCTGCTGACCATGCCGCGCGTCCTCGGACACGCCTTCAGCCCTCTCAGTGTCTGGTACGCCCGGCATGCCGACGGCGACCTGCGCGCCATTCTGCTGGAGGTACGCAATACCTTCGGCGAGCACCACCACTACCTGCTGCACGAGAACGGCGCCCCCATGGCCCTCCCCGTGCGCCAGGAAAAGAACAAGGCCTTCCACGTGTCACCGTTCATCGACATGCACGCGCGCTACGCCTTCACCCTGACGCCGCCGCGCCTGCAGTCCGGCGCATCGCTGCGCATCGCGATTAACGAATACCAGGACCAGGAATTGATGCTGGTGGCCTCGCAACACGGCCGCCTGCGCCCGTTCAGCGACCGCGCGCTGCTGGCCGCCTTCCTGAAAAAACCCTGGATGACGCTCAAGATCCTGCCGCTGATCCACTGGCAGGCTCTCAGAATCTGGTGGCGCGGCGGGCGCTATCACCCACGGCCCGCACCCCCCGCACAGGAGATCGACTAATGGCCCTCGACCACATCGACACCCCGCAGGAAGGCACGGCCCGGCGCGACTGGGCCCTGCGCCTGGTCGCCCGCGCCCTGAAAGACATCGACACCGGGCAGATCACCCTGATCGGTCCGTCCGGCGACCGCATCACCGTGCGCGGGCGCAAGGCCGGCGTCGAGGCGGTATGGCACTTCCGCCGCCCGTGGCGGGCCATCCTGCGCCTGCTGCGCCACGGCGATATCGGCTTCGCCGAAGGCTTCATCAGTGGCGACTGGATCACCCCCGACCTGCAGACGCTGCTGCGCTTCGCCACCGACAACGAGCAGGCCCTGGCGCCGATGGCCGAGCGCCCGACATGGCAGCGTGCCATCGACCGCATGCGCCACTGGATGCACCGCAACAGTCGCCGCGGAAGCCGCGCCAATATTCGCTTCCACTACGATCTCGGCAACGACTTCTACAACCTGTGGCTGGACCGCACGATGAGCTATTCATCGGCACTGTTCACCCGCGGCGACGAGGCCCTGGAACTGGCCCAGGCGCAGAAGTACACGCGCCTGCTGGATCAGCTGAACGCCGAACCCGGCGCACACATCCTCGAGATCGGCTGCGGCTGGGGCGGCTTTGCCGAGATGGCCGCGCAGCGTGGCTACCGCGTCACCGGCGTGACACTCTCGCAGGAGCAACTCGACTATGCCCGCGCCCGCATCGAACGCGCCGGCCTGAGCGACCGCGTGGAGCTGCGTCTGCAGGACTATCGCGACCTGCAGGGCACCTTTGATCACGTGGTCTCGATCGAGATGTTCGAGGCCGTGGGCGAACACTGGTGGCCGACCTTCTTCGCCAAGGTTCGCAGCTGCCTGCGCCCGGGCGGCCGCGCGGCGCTGCAGGTCATCACCATCGCGGAGGAGGCCTTCGAGTACTACCGCCGCAACGCGGACTTCATCCAGCTCTACATCTTCCCCGGTGGCATGCTGCCCTCGGTCCCGCGCTTCAACGCGGAGGCCGAGCGCGCCGGGCTCGCAGTCAAGGACCAGGCCCTGTTCGGCGAAGACTACGCGCGCACGTTGCGCCACTGGCACCGGGAGGTCCGCCAGGCGGAGCCGGTGATCGAGGCGCTGGGCTACTCGCAGTCGTTCCTGCGCATGTGGCGCTACTACCTCGCCTATTGCGAGGTCGGCTTCGACACCGCCCGCGTGAACCTGATGCAGGCGGTTCTGCAAAGCCCGGTCCAGTCCGCCGCGCCGGGCCGCGACCCCGCGAACCAATGAGGTGAGCACCCTTCGCTGGCCGCGGCTGTTCGCCTACGGCGGCCTGGGCATGCCCCTGGCCGTCCTCGGCCTGCCGCTGTATGTCTTCCTGCCCGCGCACTACGCCGAGCACACCGGCCTGGGCGTCACCCTGGTGGGCGTCTTCCTGCTGCTGGCACGGCTGCTCGATGTCGTCACCGATCCGCTGATCGGCCATCTGTCCGACCGCATCCCCGGCGCCTGGCGGCGGCGCGCGGTCATGCTGGCGGGCGTCCCGCTGCTGCTGATTGCCGCGCCCTTCCTGTTCCGCCCGCCGGCCGATGCCGGCGCCTGGTATCTGCTGATCTTCAGCACCCTGGTCTACCTCGGCTGGACGCTGGTCGCCCTGCCCTACGCCGCCTGGGGCGCCGAGCTCTCCGGTGACTACCACGAGCGCTCGCGCATCACCGCCACGCGCGAGGGCTTCGTCGTCCTGGGCACAACGGCCGCCGCGCTCCCCGCGGTCCTGGGCCTGCAGGACGATGCCGGCGCGGCCCTGGCCACCCTTGCAGTCCTGCTGTGGGTGCTGCTGCCGATCGCCTTCGTGGTCCTGCTCTGGCGAGTACCGGAGCGCCCGGGGCGCCTGGCGCCGGTGCCCTGGCGCGCCGGCTGGACCCTGCTGCGGTCCAACCAGCCGTTCCGCCGCCTGGTCCTCGCCTGGGTCCTGAACGGCACCGCCAACGCCATCCCGGCCACCCTGTTCCTGCTGTTCATCACCCACGTGCTGGAGGCCCCCGGACACGCCGGGCCACTGCTGCTGGTCTACTTCGCCACCGGCATCCTCGCGCTGCCCCTGTGGCTGCGCCTCGCCCGCCGGCTGCCCAAGCACCGGGTGTGGACGCTTTCGATGCTGCTCGCCTCGACCTTCTTTATCTGGGTTCCGTTCCTCGGTTCCGGCGACGTGCTCGCGTTCTACGCCATCACCGTATTGACCGGGCTCAGCCTCGGTGTGGACCTGGCGCTGCCGGCCGCGATGCAGGCCGACGTGATCGACCAGGACACCGCCGACGGCGGCGGCGAACGCGCCGGACTGTTCTTCGGGCTGTGGGGCATGGCCACCAAGCTGGCCCTGGCCCTGGCCGTCGGCATCAGCTTCCCGCTGCTGGGCCTGGCCGGCTTCTCGGCCGACGGCGACAACGGCCCCACCGCCCTGCTCGTGCTGGCGCTGGCCTACGCCGGCCTGCCGGTGTTGTTCAAGCTCGCGGCGATGGCCCTGATCTGGCGCTTCCCCATCGACGCCGACGCCCAGCATGCCCTGCGCGAACGCATCCACGCGCGCGAACGCGCCGCGCCTTCAGCCCAGCCCGGAGGAACCACCCCATGAATAGCCACGCCACCCGCCGCGGGACCCTGCTCGCATCCATGCTGCTGCTTGCACTGTTCCTGACCGTCGCACCCGCCAGCGCCGCGACCGAGATCGACGGCGTCCGCTTTGCCGACACGGTCACGATCGACGACACGACCGTCCCGCTGCGCGCCGGGCGGCTCTATCGCTACACCATCTTTCGCGTCTACGTCGGCGCGCTCTACGTCCCGGAAGACGTCGCTCCGGACGATGTGCTGACGGCCGACGTGCCCAAGCGCCTGGAACTGGAATACCTGCGCGCCATTAGCGCCGACGACTTCCGCAAGAGCGGCAACCGCCTGCTCGAAGACCAGCAGACCCCGGACACCCTTGCGGCCCTGTCCGACCGGCTGGAGACCTTCAACGCCGCCTACCGCGACATGGAGGCGGGCGACCGCTACGCCCTGGAATACCGCCCGGGCCATGGCACCCGCCTGCTGCAAAACGGCACACCGCTGGTCGAGGTCCCCGGCCACGACTTCGCCACGGCCTACTTCGGTATCTGGCTGCACCCGGAAGAACCCCTTTCCCGCCGCTTCCGCGACACCCTGATCGGCCAACGCTGAATCCGTCGCATCCCGGTTGCCCGCAGTTGCATTCGCGCAAGTGCATCGCAGGCTCAAACCAGGCGCCAAACGTTCACCGGTCATCGCGAGGCGCGAAGCGCCGTGGCGATCGCCCCGCCCTGCCACCCGCACGCGCCCATGGATGGCCGCGCGGCGCGCACAACGACAAAAGGCACCTCCGGTTCATGCACAGTGATTGGTTCGCGAGGCTCACGATCCGCTAACTAACTCACAGGAAGAATGCCCCAACGTAGACTAAACTTTTCCGTTCGGGACCCAGGGCCAGGAAGGCCGGGGAGCCATTCATCCACCCGTCCGCTCGCGTACGGATCGGGGCTCTCCCTCACGGCGTCCCGACGGAGGATTGCCATGCAACACCGCATCGCCTTCCGGGAGGCCACCTGGCCTGCCGACGCCGAGGCCCTGTCCCAAGTTCGCTGCGAGGTCTTCGTCGAGGAACAGGGCGTGCCCGAACCACTGGAGTTCGACGGCCTGGACGCCGCCGCCCTGCACTGGCTGGCCACCGGGCCAGAGGACGAACCGGTCGGCACCCTGCGCATGCTGCCCTCCGGCCAGATCGGCCGCATGGCCGTGTGCGAACCCTGGCGCGGACACGGCATCGGCTCGCGCCTGCTGGACTGTGCCCTCCTGGCCGCTGCCCGCCACGGCTGGCGCGAGGTCTGGCTGAACGCCCAGAGCACCCGCATCGGCTTCTACGCCCGCCACGACTTCTTCGTCATCAGCGACACCTTCGAAGACGCCGGCATCCCCCACCGCCGCATGCTCCACCGCATCCACTCCCCGATCGCACGACCCAGCCAACCCTGGAGCCGTCCCAACCACGGCCTGGCCGCGCATCCGCTATAGCCTACCCCCCCGGGGCCGGGCTCCTCGTGATGCGATTCGCTACGCTCATCGGCATCCTACAAGGGTCATTATGCGGACCGACTCGCCCGCGAATCGGCAACACCCCTCACCCCGCAACGCCCACAAACGTAGGGTGCGTTGAGCCCTGCGAAACGCACCACTCACCACGGGGCATACCCCACCCACGATGCGATTCGCTACGCTCATCCGCATCCTACGAGGCATTCTGTGGGAGCGTGCCTGCACGCGAATCGCCCGCCCCGAAACCAACGAATTCCGTGATTCCCGGAACCGCACGAAACCACCACCGTACCCGGAGATGCGAACACACCCGCACTCGCCTATGCTGAGGGAAGCACCCAGCACGCGAGCGACACGCCGATGACCACCCCCGAACGCGACCCGACCCTGATCGACGCCGAGGCCCTGCTGGCCGAACTCCTGGCCGCCACCCGCCGGCGCCTCTGGCTGCATGCCCGCGTCGCGCTCCTGGCCGAGATCGCGGGTGCCGACCTCGGCGCCGAGCTGGCCGGCATCGCGCGCCGCCATCGCCATACCGATATCCGCCTGCTGGTGGACGACGATCTCGCCCTGAAGGAACAACTCCCAAGCCTGGTCGAGAGCATCAAGCGTCTACCCAGCGCCGTGTCGGTGCGCCGGCTGGAGGCCGCGGAGGAAAGCCCGCTCACCGTCACCGCCATCGCCGACCACAGCGGCTGGATGCAGCTCACCCAGGCCGGCGGACGCCGCATCCTGCGCGGCGACGTCGAGGACCGGCCCGGCACCCAGCGCGCAGCCCAGGATTTCGAGGCCAACTGGAGTCTCAGCGATGAAGCCGTCGAGCTCCGCCGCCTCCTCGTCTGACATGCCCCGCAGGGTGGATCGGCGCCGCTGGCTACGGGGCGCCCTCGCATTAACCGCCGGCACGCTCCTGCCCGGAGCCGCACTCGCGCGTGAACCCCATGCCGAGGTCGCCGTTCTGCCGCTGCAAAACCGTCCGGCCCACAGCCTGCTGCCCGAGCTCCAGGCCCTGTTCGGCGACACCGCCACCCTGCGCGGCGACGGCTTCCGCCTGCTGGTGCGCGCCGATGCCCGCACCCTCCAGCAGATCCGCGAGGTCGTCACCGAACTTGACGCCCCGACCCAGGACCTCATCATCTCCGTGCGCCGCCACAGCGACGCCCCGCGAACCGAACGCGGCAGCGGTTTCGAGTTCGAGAGCGGCCCGGACGGCACCGAAGGGCGCATCACCACCCAGCGCCTGCGCACCACGCGCCGCGACGACCAGACCCAGCACCTGCGCCTGCGCGAAGGCACCGATGCGATCATCCTCGTCGGCGAGACCCGCACCGCCGGCTTCCGCATCATCCACGGCCGCGCCGGCGTCGGCGTCGAACCCCTCCTGCAGGACACCGCCCGCGGCTTCCGCGTACGCCCCCAGGTCCAGCCCGACGGCCGTGTGCGCGTGGCTATCTCCCAGCTCCACGAACGCCCCCTCGCGCGCGGCGCCGTGGACCGCGACGCCGTCGACACCCAGCTCACCCTGGAGCCGGGCACCTGGCACACCCTCGGCGGCGTCCACAGCGAAAGCGCCACCGAGCAGCGCGGGCTCGCCTCCCGCCGCACCACCCGCGACCGCGACACCCTC
This sequence comes from Thioalkalivibrio sp. AKL6, assembly GCF_000376905.1. Lineage (NCBI taxonomy): Bacteria > Pseudomonadati > Pseudomonadota > Gammaproteobacteria > Chromatiales > Ectothiorhodospiraceae > Thioalkalivibrio > Thioalkalivibrio sp. AKL6. The sequence continues at coordinate 325,383 of NZ_AQXS01000007.1, forward strand.
ACCCTCGAAATCCGCGTCGATCCCGTCCGCTAGCCAGCCCCCATGATGCGATTCGCTTCGCTCATCGGCATCCTACGGGGTAGCACCGGCCCGTAGGGTGCGTTGAGCCCCGCGAAACGCACCTCCAACCGCGAGGCATCGACCACCCAACTGGCAGGCCAACGGTCTGGCGCACTTCCACACCGGGGTGATACAGTTGTTTAAACAATGTCTATACATCTTGCGGGTGGAGCCATGGCCGAGACACGACTGAACATCAAGCGCTGGGGCAACAATCTGGGGGTTCGCCTTCCAGCGGCCATCGCGCGCGCAGCGCATCTGGAGGCGGACCAATCCGTCATCGTGTCCGTGGAGGGCAACCAAATCGTAATCCGTCCGGAAACCAGTCAATCCATGACGCTCGATGAGCGGCTGGAAGCGTTTGACCCGGATATCCACGGCGGCGAGGTCATGCGCACGGACGCGATTGGAAATGAACGATGCTAAAGCGCGCAGCACCCAAGGACTGGGTACCCCGGCGCCGTGATGTCATCTGGATAGACTGCAACCCTCAGGCAGGACGGGAGATGCGAGATATTCACCCCTTCCTGGTCCTGTCGCCGACCCAATTCAACGCCCGAACCTCGCTGGTCCTGGGGCTCCCCATGACCACCGCCAACTACAATGCGACCAACCCCTTCGCCGTGGTGGCGGGTACCACGCCGGATGCAAGAACCAGCTACATCCTCTGCCACCAGGTAAAGTCCTTCGACTGGCGCCAACGCAACGCGACACCCCATCCAGCCGGACAAGTGCCGCAGGGCACCTACCGGGAAGCCTGCGCAGTCCTCAACCAGATCCTCGAACTCTGCCCCGATCCCGCCTAGCGGAGGTTCGTCATAGACGGGCGGGATCTATCTTCGGATTCACTTGGCCGACCGTGGGCGCGTCGCCATTACCCCCGCCACGAATGCCCCCTGCCGCGTAGCGCCGTGGACCGCGACGCCGTCGACACCCAGCTCACCCTGGAGCCGGGCGCCTGGCACACCCTCGGCGGCGTCCACAGCGAGAGCGCCACCGAGCAACGCGGCCTCGCCTCCCGCCGCACCACCCGCGACCGCGACACCCTCACCCTCGAAATCCGCGTCGATCCCGTCCGGTAAACCGCCCAAAATAGCCCCCCCCCTGCGCTTCGACTGTACCCGGCGCCGAACGCCACACCCCCAAACGCAAAAAGGCCCCAACGGGGCCCGGTCACGCATAAAAAAGGTTCATCGAAGGATACCGGGGAGGTGTTCGTGCGCTGAAGGGCATCGTAGTCTCGCGTGGAGCCAGGAAGGACGCGGGAGAGAGCGATGCTGGACAAGAAGACGTTGCAGAAGCTGGGGGGCTGGGAAGGCTATCGGCTGGAGCGTGCGGTTTGGCCGGAGGAGGCCGGCGGCACGCTGGAGTTGCACCTGAAGCCGACGCGGCAATGGATGCACTGCGAGCGCTGCGGTCATCGGACCCGGCAGGTGCACGAGACGACGGTACGGCGGGTGCGGGATCTTCCCCTGTTCGAATATCGGGTGGTGTTGGTAGTGCCGCGTCGCCGGGTGTGGTGCGAGCACTGCGGCGGTCCCCAGTTGGAACGTCTGAGCTGGCTGGGGCGCTATCAGCGGCTGACCAACCGGTTGGCGGATGCCTGCAGTCAGTTGTTGCGTTCAGCCAGTATCCAGGCCGTGGCCGCATTCTATGGCCTGGGCTGGCACACCGTGAAGACGGTGGACCGGCATCGCCTGGCGGCGGCGCTGCCGGAGCCGGACTGGGCATCGATCCGCTATCTGGCGATGGACGAGTTCGCCCTGCACAAGGGCCACCGCTACGCGACCGTGGTAATCGAGCCGATCCGGCGCCAGGTGTTGTGGGTCGGCGAAGGCCGCTCGCGCGAGACGGCGCGGGCCTTCTTCGAGCAGCTCCCCGAAGGCGTGTGCGAGCGCATCGAGGCGGTGGCGATCGACATGACCACGGCCTTTGAGCTCGAGATCCGGGCGCAGTGCCCCCGGGCCGAGATCGTCTACGACCTGTTCCATGTGGTGGCCAAGTACGGGCGCGAGGTGATCGACCGGGTGCGGGTCGATGAGGCGAAGCGCCTGGGCGACGACCGACAGGCCCGACGCGTGATCAAGTCCAGCCGCTGGCTGCTGTTGCGCAACAGGACGTCGTTGAATGCTGGCCAGGCGGTGCGCCTGGACGAGCTGCTGCAGGCCAACCAAGCGTTACTGACGGTCTACCTCTTACGCGACGAACTCAAGCGACTGTGGTTCCAGCGCAGCCCCGAGCGGACGTACCAGGCGTGGCGGCAATGGGTGCAGCAAGCCCGCGACAGCGGAATCCAAGCCCTGCAGCGCTTCGCACGCCTGCTGGAGCCCTACCTGCCCGGCATCGTCTCGCGCTGCCGCCACCGGCTGAACACCAGCGTCGTCGAGGGCATTAACAACACGATCAAGGTCATCAAGCGTCGGGCCTATGGCTACCGCGACCAGGACTACTTCTTCCTCAAAATCCGCGCCGCCTTCCCCGGTAATGCTCGATGAACCA